>JAKFUF010000077.1 GCA_021732845.1 Planctomycetaceae bacterium
GGGCGGGTCCGAGCCACAGGTCGTAGTCCACGCCATCAGGGACCGCAGTGTCGGCGTGCCGACCGATTGGTTTGCGCTGCTGCACGGTCCAAGCCTTGGCCAGATGCACCGTGCCCAGCCGGCCGCTGCGAAGGTAGTCGACTGCCGATAAGAACTGCTGGCCGCTGCGCTGCGGCAGCCCGACGGCCACGATGCGGTTTGAAGACTGGGCCACCGCCGTCAGCATCTGGCCCTCTGCCAGGGTGTGCGTGACCGGGGTTTCGAGATAGAGGTCCTTGCCAGCCTGCAGGGCCATCGCGGCCATTGTGGCATGCCAGTGATTGGGGGTGGCGATGACCACCGCATCAATCGCCGGATCGTCCAGCAGGCGGCGAAAATCTCGCTCCATTGCGGGGGACCGGCCCTGTTCGGCAGCCACCGCATGCACAGCGGTCGCCAGAACGGAGTCGTCCACATCGCACAATGTCGCGATGTGAGCCCCGGGCAACCGGGCCAAAGCGGTTGCCAAGGACCGGCCTTGCGAACGGACGCCAATAATTCCCAAGTTGACGGTGTCTCCGGGACCAGTCCCGGCCTTCACCAGTCCCACGCCGACACCGACCCCCACCACGCCAGCAGCCACGCCCGCAGCGTTTTTCGCACTGGAGCCGAGAAATTCGCGGCGGTTGATGGGGTTGTCGGAACGGGCCATGGGTCAAAAGGAATCAAGGTCGATGTCGTTGCGTCCACATCCGCCTTGATTATGACAGCCCCCGCCTGAGAATCCAGCCGAAAGTTTTTTGGCTGAATTCCTCGGCCGGAAAACCGGCCAGACAACGCGCCCCTAATCAGAAGATGTCAAACGGTATTCAGCACGAAAACCGGAGTCTGAACACAACGAGAAAACCGAATTTCTGTCGCCATGGCGGTCCGGACCAATTTGTGGATCTTGAGATTGCTCCGGCCTTCAACCTCTGCGCTCTCTCCGGTCTCTCTCCGGTGAAATTCCGTTTTTCATCGTGAACGCGGCTTAGGACCGCGGCAAGAATAACTGTCGATTTTTGACGAGCCGCACAGCCAATGAGCCGGAGGGCCTTAGCCGGCCTTAGCCCCCGGTTGGAGGATGATCGGAAGACGCCAACGCCACGAACCGGACGCTAACGCGCGCTAACGCGTGCCGGCTGATGAATCTGCCCTCAATCGGCGTCCATCCCAAGCAACTTCACCATGTTATTGTTGCCGCGATCCTTAGGCGACATCGGGTGTCCTCGAATTGAGCTGCCCCGACATCATGAGGTAGGCCGTGGCGTTGATCACCATGGTCAGCGGAATGGCTGGGATCAGGCCGACGCAGAGGGCCAGAGTCCCTGCAACGGCAATGCCGAAGTTGGCAAGGGCCAGCACGAAGATGGAGCCGAGGTTGGGCCAGGCCAGCTTGTAGGTGCCATTGATTGTTTCCATGACCCCTTTATCGCGGTCGGCCAGGTAATACAGGACTGGCGACATGACAAGTCCCACGATAATCGCGCCGATGCACACCGCGAGTAAGCCCACCATCACCATCAGGCCGACGAGCAGCATGACCAACAGGCCGCGCAGATAGAATTTGCCGGCCCCAAACAGATCGCCGACAGTGGCTTCCTCACCGCGACACATCTTCAGGAAAAAGATCGCCTGCCCCAGACCGAAGTATGTGCCCATCAGCCAGCGCAGCAAAACGTCCGACCCGTTCGATGCCACTTGAATCGACGCCATTTGAAAATCGTCGGGTTTCATGCCCTGTTGAATCATCGCGAACATGACCGCGAAGATCACCGTGCTAACGATCATCTGCACAACGAAGGTGATCACCGCGGGGATGATCATCCCCACAATGGCCATCCCGATGTTCTCTTTGAAGGTGCCCCAGGCGACGGAGAGGACTTCACCGGCCTCAATCGTGGTGGGGGCGAATTTTCCGCTCCCCGCCGGAACGGATTTTCCATCGTCAAACCGCTCGCCGCAGTGCCGGCAGAGCCGCGCTGCCGACATGATTTCCTGTCCGCACATCGGACAGGGACGCTTCTTTCGCTGCGGCGGCGCGAATTCCTCCTTGTCGGTGGCCTGACCCTCACTCTCATTCCAGTCATCCCATCCGTCCTTGGCTTTCGATTCCCGCGCCGGTTCCGATTCAATCGCCTCACTCTTGGATGCCGGAACAACCAGAACCTGCCCGCACCCAGGACATTTGGCGGAGAGTCCCGCTTTGTCGTCGGCTGTCTTCAGGACTTTGCTGCAGGAGGGGCAGTTGAATTCGATGGTCACAAATGCGCTCCAGAGTGGATTTACAACCGGCGGAAGGAGGAACCGGTTAGCTGTTCAATCGACTTGCCCTGCTGCCCTTCGCCGAAGGCGGCGTGTTCGTTGCCCGTTGAAACGTTCCCCGCAGAGGGACGGTTCAAAGGGAATCTGAATATCAACCTGGAGGATGCGAGAACAGGGAATCCGACCTGAAATTGAAACATGCGGCCGTGATGACTGGCAACGAGATTTTTGGATTCAGGCGACAGTGCCGGAGTTTGGCACAGTTGGCCTACACCTTTCGCAGCTTCGTCACCCGACCAGAGAGGACCCATTCGACCACAAAGATGTTCCCGTCCTTGTCGTAGCAGGCATCGTGGGGATGGACAAACTTGCCGGCCTGCCAGCGTTCCGGCTGGGTGCGCATCTTAAACCCTTCCAGGACCTGCTTGGTCCATTCGGGGTCGTACCCCAGGTGCGTGATGACCTTGTTGTCCTTGTCCAGAATCGTCACCCGTGCGTGCAGGTCGGGGATCAACAGTTCCTCGCCGCGGATGTCGAAGTGCGCGGGAAAGGAAACGCCTTCCACAATGCCCAGTGGCTTGCCGTCGAGGGTGAAGTATTGGAGCCGGGCATTGGCCCGGTCGGCGACGACAATGGAGGGTTCGCGGCCGGGCCGGTTGTCGAGCCACAGGCCATGCGGGGTTTTGAATTTGCCCGGTTCCGCTCCGGTGCCGCCCCAGGTCCGCACCCAGTTGACCGATTTGTCATATTGATGGATGTAGTTCGAGCCGTAACCATCGGCGACATAGAAGCCGCCGTCGGGAGCAAAACAGACATTGGTGGGGCTGAACTGTCCCACCTTTTGGTACGTTCCCGCTTCGAACGGATAGCAGATCTTCCAGACCTGCTCGCCCAGCAGCGTCGTTTTGGTGACGATGCGGTTTTTCACATCGCAGAGATACAGGAACTCTTCGCCGCCGTCGCGGCGGATGTCGATTCCATGCCCGCCACCATGATATTCCTTGCCGAAGGAGCGGACGAACTTCCCGTCCGGATCGAAGACGGCCACGGCATCCATCGGCTCTGGCGTGTGCGAGCGGTGCTTGATGTAAACCAGTCCGGCGGAGTCGACGGCCACGCCATGGGTTTCTCCCCACTTGATGTGGGCTGGAAGCTCGCCCCAGCCGTGCTGGCACTCGTAGACATGGTCCTTTTCGCCAATCACGACGGGCTTCACGCCGGCCTTGTCGGTGGCACCCACAAACGCGGGTGCCCCCGCAAGCAGTGCCGTGGCTCCCACGGCTTTGAGAAACGTCCGGCGATCGGGGGAGGAAGCGGTTGGGGAATCCATGTGGTCGCCTTGCGTCTGGGGATTTGGAGAAAAGGGTTTTCCCACACGAACTTGTTGCCGGAACAGCTTACCACAGATGAGCCAGGTCGCGTAGAAAGGCCGAACCGTTTCAATTTGGGAAATGTCCGAATTTGGACAGGATACGAATGGATGAAAAAGGATGTTATCGTGGCCAGCTCGGTCCAACGGCAACGGATCTTTCCTTTCGTATCCTGTCCAAAATTCAAGAGACTTCGATGCAAAGCAAGGCGACCACCGTTGAGGAATATCTCTCCAATCTTCCAGACGACCGGCGGGCGGCGGTGCAGGCAGTTCGCTCACTGATCCTGGCGAATTTGGACGCCGACTTCGAGGAGGGGATGCAGTACGGGATGATCGGGTACTATGTCCCCCATCGGATTTTCCCGGCCGGGTATCACTGCAATCCGGCGGAGCCCCTGCCGTTTGCCGGCCTGGCGTCGCAGAAGAACCACATGTCGCTGTACCTGATGTGCCACTACATGGTCGAACAGGAGGGCCGCTGGTTTCGCGAGGCTTGGCAGCAGACCGGAAAAAAACTGGATATGGGCAAGTCCTGCATCCGCTTCAAGACGCTCGATGACCTGGCACTGGAGGTCATTGCCGAAGCCATCCGGCGCGTCCCTGCCAAGGCTCATGTGGACTTCTACCTGGCAGCGCGGAACGCTTCAACACCCGCCCCACGACCGGCGCGCGAAAAGTCGGCAGCGAAGAAGGCGTCGAAGGCGGCAGCGGTGAAGAAGACGGCGGCGAAAAAGGCGCGCTCGCCCAAAGGCAGATGAACTTTTTCGCCGCGAAGGACGGGGGGACATCAGCTTTGCCGGACGAACCGCTCATTTGTCGGGAATCGGCTGGCCGGGCTTCAGACCGAGCTTTGTCCGCAGCCCCGTGATGTCGCGGGTATGGTTGCCCGTGTGAAACGTCTCTTCGTGCGACTCCATGACCCGCAGGCGATCCAAGTCGGCCTGGCGGATCTGCGCGGGCGTCTCGTAGTCCCGGCCGACACCCGGCGCGAAGCCTGGCGGCAGCGACGAGGATTTCATTTCCGCTGGTTTCAGCGCCATCAGGACAATCACGATGAGCAGCGCGAGCACGGTCACGGTCAGCACGCCGATGATGGTGAGCATGACGGCGGTGGCGCTTTTCGGAGTGTTCATGGTTGGTCCGATGGCTGACAGGGCGCGTTGAATGGGCGGATGTGATGACACAATGCCGACTGGCAGAAATCTCCGTGCCGCGGGGCCGCGCGGAATGGAGAACTTTTTTGCCAATAATATTTTTGTCAACATTTTATGCCAGAATGCCGGCGAACAGAACACGCTGAAACATGCTGCCGCAGGAATTCTGAAATGTCACCGAGAATTTCTGTCAATCACTTCAATTTTAAGGCGGTTCATCTCTAAGCTTTGCTGAACGCGAGTCCTTCGACTCGATTTTGAACAGAAGGAAACGAAGGAAACGCAGTTGTGAAAATCAGCGGCCTGTCACCGTGCAGAGCGATTTTGATTCCAACCGGAAAGATGTCCCCACCATGCTGCGTACCTCCAGAGGCCTGCAACTCCTCTCGATTGTGTCTTCACTGCTGGCGATGATTGTTTTCTCGGGCTCAGTGGCTGCCGGAGAAAAATTCCACTGGGAGACGGATGAAAAGGCGGGCACGTCGGAACTGCGCTGGGGTGATCAACCGGTCGTGCGGTACATGTTCAAATACGACCCGTCGACTCCCGAAACGCTGCATGACACGTACAAGGTCTACCATCACGTCTTCGGCCCGGGAACCCAGCAGATCATCACCAAGGGGCCGGGTGGGTTGTACACGCACCACCGCGGGATGTTCGTCGCCTGGAACAAGACCGGCTACGAGGGGAAGAGCAGCGATTTCTGGCATTGCACGCAAGGAGCCCATCAAAAGCACGCCAAATTCGTCTCGCAGTCTGGCGATGAACACCAGGGGGAAATGACGGCGGAGATTCACTGGAACGATGCCGCCGGCAAGCCGGTCATCATTGAAACACGGACATTGCGGGCGACACCCATCGAAGGCGGTGGTTGGCAGTTCGACTGGAGCACGTCACTGGCAAGCCAGCGGGGCGAAATCACTCTGGATGGCGACCGCCAGCACTCGGGCTTTCAATACCGTGCCGACCAGCCCGTGGCTGTCAGTAATGGTGCCCGCTATGTCCGCCCAGACAGTTTTCCGCAACAGCCCGGGGCGTTCGAGGTCGACGACAAGAAGGATCCCGAAGGCCACATCAACCTGGGCTGGCTGGCGATGACCTATGAAATCGATGGGAAGCGCTACTCGGTTCAATACTGCGAGGACCCGTCGCTTCCCAAGCCATCCCGCTATTCGGAACGTCCCTATGGCCGGTTTGGAGCCTTCTTCAAAACAACGCTGGCCGCGGACAAGCCGCTGCGGATGCGTTACCGCGTGCTGGTGACGCCAAGCGAACCGGCCACCCGCACCGTGTTACAACAGCGTTTCGCGACCTTCACAAAAGAACTGGCGGAGAAGCCATGACGGCAGAGCCGCCGGCCGGTTCGTCCCCCACGAGGAAGATCGGTCGGACAAACCGGTGGCAATGCAGGTCCAGGCCACTGATGGTGAAGGCGTCCGGGGTCAGGACATAGCGATTGGGAGGCAGTGCCTCGAAGGCGGCGTTCGTCAGCAGGATTTCCATTTTCGCCGCCAGGTCTTCGCCCAGCTTGCAGGCCAGATTCATCTCGTTGCCGAAGACATCCTCGTTACCCACCACCAGGCAGTCGCCATAGCCAATGCCGATACTGCCAAAGATGTCGCGGCCCTCTGGCAGGACGGCATTCATTGCCTCGAAGGCCCGAAAAATGTCCCGTGCGGCCTCCAGCGCCTGGACAGGCTCTGGAAAGATGGCGAACAGGTTGTCGGCCTCCTGCTTGATCACGGTGCCGCCATTGGCTTCCACGGCCGGGCCGGCGGACTGTTCCATTTGATGGACCATCGCCAGAAAATGGATGATGCCATACTGGACCGTGAGCCGCGAGAAGCCACACATGTCGAGGGCGAGAATGGCCACCCGGCGGCCAAATTTCTCCACGATCGCCGCGTCAATCTCGGCGGCCCGTTCTTGATACTGGTTGCGCTCCGACAGCATCTGCTTCAGCAGGGAGCGGTGGGGATGACGCTGATCATGGTCGACATCCGGCATGGGAGGAGGCTCGCCTGAAATTCGAGGAGACAGTTCGAACGCCCGATTCAAAGCAGTTTCAAATTTGAGGTCTCCGACAAAAGTCGGGCGTCTCTGATTCACGGAATTTCAAATTTCAGATCTAAAATTTCACAGTAAAATGTTTTTATTAACACCGCATTGTAGGGCAAAAAATGCGTCCTGCCTCGCGGAAATGACGCACCCGGTTCGAAGCGACGACAGACTCTGAGTTCAATACTCTTCGTTTCCTTCTGTTCAAAATTAATCACATGGAATCGACGTGGCGATGCCAACGTTTCACAGTCACTGCGCGGCGGCCATCTCGCGCAGCACCTCGCACACCACCCGGGCACCTTCGTCCACCTGTTCGGCGGTGATGTTCAGGGCGGGCAAGAGGCGGATGACGGTGTCGTGCGTGCAGTTGATCAGCACCCCGCGCTCCATGCACCTGGCCACGGCGGGCGTGCCGGTGATCGTCAGGTCGAGGCCGATCATCATCCCGCGGATCCGCAGTTCCCGGATGATCGGGATCTCCTGCTGCAGTTTGGTGAAGTGCTCGCGGAAGCGGGCGGACATCACCTTCACATTCTCCAGCAGGTGATCCTGCTCGATCGTTTCGACCGTCGCCAGTCCGGCGGCCATCGCCAGCGGGTTGCCGCCAAAAGTGCTGGCGTGCTTGCCCGGTTTGAGCATCGCCGCGATCTCTGTTTTGGCGATCATGGCACCGCAAGCCACGCCACCGGCCAGCCCCTTGGCCATGGTGAAAATGTCCGGCTGGACGCCCCACTGCTGGTAGCCGAACCACGTTCCCGTACGGCCCATGCAGGTCTGGACTTCATCGAAAATCAACAGGGCACCGGCATCGTCGGCAATTTTTCGCAGGCTGGCCAGATAGCCCTCGTTGGGCAGGTTGATGCCGCCTTCGCCCTGGACCGGCTCGAGCATGAGAGCCACGGTCTCTTTGTCGACGAGACGTTTCGCCGCCTCCAAGTCGTTCAGCGGCGCGTACTCGAAGCCGGGCATCAGCGGGCCGATCCCCTCGTGATACTTCGGCTGCGCCGTCGCCGTCACCGTGGCATAGGTTCGTCCGTGAAAACTGTTGGAGAAGGTGATGATCTTGAACTTGCCCTGGGGTGCGCCCCACACGCGGGCCAGCTTGAAAGCCGCCTCGTTCGCCTCGGCACCGCTGTTGCAGAAGAACGCCTGCCCAAAACTCCGCGAACAGAGTGCCTCGGCAAACCGTCCCTGAGCCTCCGTGTACCACGTGTTCGGGATATGGATCAGGTGCGCGACCTGTTCCTGCAACGCCTTGACCACGCGCGGCGGACAGTGCCCGAGGATTCCGCAGCCCCAGCCGGGAAACAGGTCGAGGTATTTTTTCCCCTCGGCATCCCAGACAGAGGAGCCCTCGCCATGCACCAGGCTGATCGGATAGCGAACGTAATTGGGGATGACATGCTGCTGAAACAGCGAAATGGTGTCGGCACTGGAACGCGTGGCGGCTGGGTGCATGGTGTCGATTCTAAATCACGAAAGACGAGCACGATTTTTCAGAACGCGGCGAATGGCCAAAGATTATACGCGGTCCCGCGGATGGCGAGCGGCATTTTAGCGTTGGGGCGTTCTTTCCAAAACGCCGGGGGTGAATTCCGTCAGCGACAAAGAGCGGGTCCGCGACCTGTTGTTACCGCGATCCTATGTCCCGAGCGCGGCCACCTTCTGTGGCTTGCGCTGAGCCGCGCGACGGGCAACGGGGGCGATCGTGATCCCAAAGCAACATGCGAGGCACAAGCCAGAGAACCAGTCTCCCGCGACAAGGTACAGGCTGCCCCGGCTGTCGAGCGGGACGGTGTCCACCAGCACGGCGTCCACCTGTTTTGACGCTCCCGTCCCCTTCAAATCCTGAGCCACGCTGCGGACGACACCGTCGCCATCAATGATGGCGGAGATGCCGGTGTTCGCGGCGCGGACCAGCGGAGTTCGGAGTTCGACGCTGCGGAAGGCGGCGGTGATCAGGTGCTGATCGTGTTCGCTGGAGCCATGAAACCAGCCGTCGTTGGAGAGATTGACCAGCAGGTCGACCTTCTGCAGTTTTCCGGCCGCATTCTTCTGGCGGGTCGCTGCCACGATGCCCCGCACGAAGTGCGGCACCGTGTCTTCAAAGCAGATGACCGGCGCGCAGCGGAATTTGCGAAAGGCAAACGCCGCGCTGGCCTTCCCCTTGTTGATCCCGAAATCTCCGCGGTAGGTCGTCATCCCCTCCATGAACGGCAAGTCATTGATCCACGGGATGTATTCGCCAAAGACAACCCGGTGAATCTTGTCGTACCGGCCGGCCACGCCGTCTGGCCGAAAGAATGCCGCCGAGTTGTAAACGGACATCTGCTTCATGTCGGCTTCAACCGTCGTCAGGCCGATCAGCGTGGCGGCACCGGCCTTCTGGCTCATGTCACGCAGGATTTTCTCGGAGTTCTGCTGGTGCAACTGGCGGATTCCGAACCCGTCATATTTGGCATCCAATGCGGCGATCCGGTCGTGACCCGGCGTCGACAGCAATGGGGCGGGAAACATCCCCTCCGGCCAGACGATCAAGTCCGGCTGCTGCTGAACAGCCAGCGAAGTCAGGTAGTCATAAGCGAGATACTGCTTCTGCAGCATGACCGGGTCGTGCTTGAGCGACGCCGGAAAGTTTCCCTGAATCAGCGCGACACGAGGTCCGGGCGCGAACGCCGCGTGGCTCCGCTGCCAGAAGCCATAGCACAGCACAATCCCAAAAATTCCCAGACAGGCCAGGATTTGAACGAGCGGACGACGGGGGGAGACGATGGCGGGGTCGTTTCCAGCCGAGACAGCGGGCAGCAACTGGCAAAACCGAAACCAGCCAGGTGGCAGCACGGCCACGAGTGTCGCCGACGTCAGGACCAGCAGGAAGGACACCCCATACGCACCCGTGATGTCAGAAATCTGAATCAATTCCACCCAGCGATACTGGCTGTGCCCCAGGTCGTACCACGGGAAGCCGGTCATGAGATGAGCGCGCAGCAATTCCAGCCCCGTCCAGGCAACAGGTGCCGCAACCATCAGCGGTACGCGATACTGATGCACGGCGGCCCGCGAGATGCCGATGAAGATCGGAAAATAGGCCGCGAGATAGGCTGAGAGCGCGACCCAGGCGATGTACATCGTGGGATCGCCAAGCCGCATCCATTGCAGAGACGCCAGCCAGAACACAAGCCCGCCAACATAAGCCGAGCGGTACATCCTGGCCGTCGGCCGCTCAATGCGGATGAGGGCCAGCAGAGGCACTAGGCAGATCCAGCCCAGCGGCCCCCAGTCGAGCGGCGTAAACGCGCCCCACATCAGCACTGCCGACAGGCAACTGGCGGTCAGCGATGCCAGCCGTGAGGCGGGCGCCGTCCGGGCGGCCGCAATGATTTCAGCGGGCGTGGCGTCACGAGACGTTCTCGGAACGAGGGCAGCGGGGCGAGTCATTGTCGCGGTCGCCATATCTCCATCCTTGGAGCAGCTTGAGGTGGTGCGTCATGTGCGGCGACATCAACTGCGGAGGGAGGCCGTCGCGTTCAATTTCAACAAGTCTTGGTCGTGGCCGATTCAAAAGCGTTGTCGCTGGGCTGCACGGATCTCAAATGCCAAATCTTAAAACTGACAGTAATAATACCTTTTACGGCACCGTTCATCCTGGGATTCATTTGCAAGACAACGCTGTTTTAAGTCGTTTTGCTGTGAAATTTGAAATTCCGTTTTCACCACGGAATCACCTGCAGCATTTCCCCTGCCGCATGCACTGCGTCCCCCGCGGGAAACACAGCCATGCAGTTGGCTTCCACGGTGGCGGACAGGTCGGCCGAACCGACCCAAGGGACCAACTGGCACAGGGGGCCTGCTGGTGTGAAGGAGAGCTGCGCCGGATGATAGGTGGGACGACTGCCGACATGCGTAAACGGCTCGGTCAAGCGGGCAAAAGTCGATTTGGGAGTAATGTCAGCCAAGCCACGCATCAAGTTTAGGACCGGACGGACGAAAAGTTCGAAGCAGACCATACTTCCAACCGGATTTCCCGGCAAGCCGAAAACCAGCGTGGCTCCGCCCTTGCGCCTGTGGACTCCGAACCACAGAGGCTGGCCCGGTTTGACCCGGACCTTGTGAAACACCTGTTCGACACCGAGATCTTGCAGTGCTCCGGGAACAAGGTCGAGATTCCCGGCCGAAACTCCTCCAGACAACAGCAGGACATCCAATTCGAGCCCCGCGGCGATTTTCTCCTTCAAATGCCCGATCTCATCCCGCGCGATGCCCAGCGGGACCGGCGTGGCTCCGGCCTGATGGACCTGCGCGACCAGCATCGTTTCATTGGAATTCCGGATTTGACCGGGACCCGGTGTGTCGTCGACGGGAACCAGTTCATCCCCGGTCGCCAACACCCCCACGCGTGGAGCAACCTCGACCGCGACGGTTGCCCGCCCCAACTCCGCCAAACATCCCAGTTCCTGTGCCCGCAGCAAACGACCTGCCTCTAACACAGATTCGCCAACCCGCGTAGATTGACCGCGGCGCAGAATGTTCCGGCCAGTGATGAACTGTGGAGCGTCGATCTGAGCATGGATGGCATTGCCTTCCTTAATGACTTCCACGACTTCGATGGGCACGACCGCATCGGCCCCGTCTGGCAGGGGAGCCCCTGTCATGATGCGGGTGGCATGCCCGGGTGAAACCGCTCGGGTGGGCACACGGCCGGCAGTCACCTCTTCGATTTGGGCGAGCCGAACCTTGCCGCCAGCAAGGTCCGCCACACAAACGGCGAAGCCATCCATCAAGGCCTTGTCAAACGGTGGCGAGTCGGTATCGGCGACGATCTCCTCGCGCAGGACGTGCCCCAGCGCTCCGGCCAAGGGCACAGGCGTTGTGCCACCAGACTTGGCGTGGCTCAGAATCGTGGCGAGGGCCTCGTCAACCGTCAACATGGCATGAATTGGTCAAGGTGAGATCAGAGATGCAGGCGGCTTGTCGTGAATCAATGCGGGAACCAGGCGACAGGGAATTGAACAGGATGAACAGGATTGAAAGGATGAGAGAGGAAATTTGAAATTCTCTTCAGAGACTCGCAAGAGCGAAAACAGCCCTGCGGCATGCCGCAGGGCTGTCGGGCTCATCGCGCGACTATTTGGCCGCGGGCAGTTCCTTGATGTAGACGTTCTTGAAGTACAGTGTGTTCCCGTGGTTCTGGAGTTCGATCTGGCCGGTCGGATAGATCGGCTTGTCGCGCTCCCAGTAGTTTTCCAGGGTCACATTGTCGACGACCAGTTCGCCGTTCAGTTTGATGGTCACTTTTTCACCGACCATCTTGATGTGGAACGTGTTCCATTCGCCGATCGGTTTGTCCGCCGTCTTGTCGGGCTTGGACGGGTTCTTCTGGTTGTTGTAGAGCCCGCCCGAGCCGATGTTGTTGAGAGCCACGTCCCAGATTTGAACCTGGGGGCTGCCGCGCAGGTAGATTCCGCTGTCGCCTTTGGGCAGGATCTTCCAGTCGACGTACATTTCAAAGTCGCCATAGTCCTTGATCGTGCAGAGCGAGTCGCCCTTGCCATCGAACACCAGCACGCCATCGACGACCTTCCAGTGAGCCGCCATCTTCTCGTCGGCTTTGGCCTGGGCTGCGGCGAGGTCCTCCTTGGACATCTTCGCCCGGCTCTTCGGGTCGCCGACCAGGCCCTTCCAGTTGGTCAGATCCTTGCCATTGAACACCGCCGTATACCCCTCGGGCGGGGTGTTGTCCTTCTTCTCTTCGGCGTTGACCGCGGAGAACGCCGCGGCAGAAATGAGGGCGAGGGACGCCAGGAGCCAGACACGCTTCAGCAGCATGGGACATTCCTTCAGTGAGGTCGATCGGTGAGAAGCCAACGGGCCGATTGTAGCCATTCCCGCGCCGTCTCACAGGGCATCAGACGGGCGAGTCCGTGCAAGGGCGTGCGCCCCCATTCGCGCGTGACATTGGCCGTGATGAAAGCCGATCTGCATGAGGAGATGGGTCTGGGACTCGTAGAGCCTGCGAAGCCAGACGATTGGTTCGTCCCATCGACTTTCAAGTCACTCAAAAGGCCGGTCGGATTGAGCTTTCAGCACGCTTCACTCGCTGTAATTCTCCAGCGCTTCCTGCACGCGAGCTTCCTCCAGGTCGAGCATCCGTTCAATCTGACGGCAGATCTCCTGGGGGACGAGTCCGTGCCTGGCGAGTTCAGACAATTTGCGGCGCTGGACCGTCAAGACCTCCAGGGTCAGGTGGCAGAGTGAGTCGACCGGCGGCGTCGAATCTCCCGTGATTTCCGGCGCGAGTTCGGCGGCGAGCAGCCGCCAGTAACGTTCTCGAAGGTGCCCGACCGCCCCCTCGACATCATGGTCCTTGGCGTTCTCCGCCCGGATTGCCTCCAAGTCCAGATGATGCAGGGCCGCGTACAGGATTTCCCGCCGGGCCTCGGTCGCAGCGTTGGAATGCTCCTCGGCTTCGGGGGCCACATTCAGCCACCGAATCAACGCCGCCAGCGTCTGGCCCTGCAAAATCAGCGTACACAGCACCACGGCGAACGCGACCAGGACCACAATGTTGCGGTTCGGCAGGGGCGAACCGTCGGCAGTCAGCCGCGGCAGCGCCAGTGCCGCGGCAATTGTCACCACGCCCCGCATGCCGGCCCAACCCAGGACCACCAGGTCGCGCGCCCTCGGCCGTGGCTCACTTTCACGCACGCTGCGAAACAGCAGCCGGGGAATGTACGCCGAGGGAAAGACCCACAGCATGCGGACAGCGATCACCGTGACGCACACCAGCCCTGTCAGCAGCAGCAATTCGGCCAGCGGCCGTTGCGACACGGCGTCGAACGCCAGCGGAATCTGCAGGCCGATTAACGTGAACGCCAGGCCGTTGAGCACAAACACCAGCACATCCCAGGTCGCGGTGGCATGCAGCCGGGTGCTGGGCGCGAAAATCGTCGAGGCATGTTTTGAGACGTACATCCCCGCCGCGACCGTGGCCAGCACACCCGAAACGTCCATCAGTTCCGCCGGGATGTAGGCCGCGAACGGCGTCAGCAGCGTGAAGACGCTTTCAATGGTCGCGTCTTTGATTTGCCGATGAGCCCACACCGCCAGCCACCCGATGGCAATCCCCACCGCGACACCGCCCACCGGTGCCAGCAGGAAATGCATGGCCGCTTCGCTCGGCGAGAACACACCCGTCACGGCGGCAGCAACGGCACTGCGATACAACACCAGGCCGGTGGCGTCGTTGACCAGACTCTCGCCCTCGATGACCGTCACCAGCCGCGGTGGCAGCGGCAGCCGCTGAGTGACCGCGGCCGCAGCCACGGCGTCCGGCGGAGCCACAAGGGCACCCAGGGCAAAGGCCAGCGGCCACGACATTCCGTCGATGCACTCGTGCGCCAAAATGGCCACGACAACGGTCGTCGCCAGCACCAGGCCAACGGCCAATAGGGAAATGGGCCGAAGGTTGGAACGAAAATCCCGCCACGACATTTGCCAGGCTGCCGCATACAGCAGCGGCGGCAGGAAGACCAGCAGCACCGTTTCGGAATCAAACTCCAGATGCGGCAACCCCGGAATCCAGCCGAGCGTGGCTCCGGCCATGACCATCAGCGTGGGATACGGAATCAGAAACTTGCGTGACGCGAGAGCGAGCAGAGTGACGGCCGCCAAAAGCAGCAGAACCGTCGAAGCGGGGTTGGTCACCGGGCGACATTCTCCATGGGTCATCCTCCTGACGGCCGCAGCGAACGCCGGCAATCTGTCCGGTGTTTATACAGCATTGGTGACCAGCAAGTGAACCGGAATTCCGCACAGACACGCAGCATCGGTCACCGAGGCGGAAATGCCCGGCATGAGTGTGGCCTGCCACAAACCGCAACAGCGTTCACCACATCTCGCCCCGAGGCACATTATGGAGAAAAGCCGAAATGCTTGCACAATTCCATCTGATACCCATAGAACGCCTCGACGGTCGGGCTCTGCTCCGCGATCCACGAGAGTGGGTAATAAACGGCCATGACTGCCGTAAGCACCCACTCGCTTTCCGCGAATCCCAGCAGATGGACCAGGACGAAAACCGGAACGGGGCTCAAAACGTAGGCCAGCAGAATCAAAATCCCGCCCGTCACCGCAGTCGAGAGCCCAGACGCGGAACCACGACATCCTTCGTTCATGTCGACTCTCCCGCCGAGTCTCTGTCGTGGACTGCGGCGTGGCTGAATTGCTGGCTATGGCACAATCCCAAGTTGCTCGCAAAGCTGACCTTGGTACTCGTAAAACCCATTGACAGTCTGACTGTTGTCCGCGGCCCACGAGATCGGGGTATAGATTGTCTCTGTGGCCGACTGCACCCATTCATTGTCTTCAAATCCCGCGAAATACAGCAGGAGGTAGACGGGAATGGGGCTCAGAACGTACGCGAGCAACAACACAATCCCGCAGATCAGCGAGATCGTGAACCCGGACACCGCGCTTCGATCGTCGTCGTTCATCCTTGAGCCTCCTCGACCAATTGGCTTTTGTCGAACACGTCACATACTGGCAGATTTGTGCGTTCGAATGAAGGCCGGATGACATCGCCCGATCTCGGGCCATGGCGAACGGCGAATGCGGTCGCAGAGTTCATCCTGATATTCGAAAAACAAGTTGATCGTCGGGTTGTTCTCCGCTGCCCAGATCACAGGGGCGTAAAAAGTCTGAACGCCCTTCGGCAACCTCGAAAACTGGCCAGCTTGGCAGCCGCAGCGGCTGGTTGACAACTGCCCGGCCCGGAGCATAATAGAACCACCGTTCAAGAAAACCCTGAATGTAGCAGGAATTACGCCAAAATGTGGTTCACTTCGCTTTCTGAGCCACACCCCGCATTGATCCCGGAGCAGTCGAAAATGGTCCATGGTCCCCGTCAGTTGGTCGTGTCGGTCTTCGCGGCATCCTTGCTCTTGGCGGGATGCACAGGCGACGCCACGAAAGCCCGTCCTCCCCTGGCCCCCTACTCTGGAATCGTCAAATACAAGGGCAAGCCGGTGGAAGGGGCTTCAGTCACGTTCATCATGGACGGGATGCCGCGCACGTCGATGGGTATGACGGATGCGGAAGGCAGGTTCAAGTTGACGACGTATGACACGAATGACGGGGCCTTTGTCGGGTCCAACAAGGTCACGGTGGTCAAGTCGACAACCGCCGTTCCCGGCAAGGCCGCCGCGGATCTGAAGCCGGAGGACATGGCAAAAATGAGCATGAGCGGCGCCCTGCAGCCTGGCATGCAATCCGACGTGATCCCCGCCAAGTATGCGGATGTGAAAACCACCACATTGAAGTACGAGGTCGTGGCGGGCGGCACCACCGACAAGGCAATCGATTTGGAATAATCGCGACATGCTTCCGCGCCCGTTGGCACAGTGCCGCCAGTCTGGTTGTTGCCCGCGCTGGTGCGTGCTGCTGTTCTTGGTGGCGGGATGCTGGTGCGTCACTGGCTGCGGCGGCGACAATTCGCTGCAGCCACCGCTTTTGGCAGAGGGTGGTTCCACCCTGCCCTTCGACATCAAATCTCCCGGCAACCCCGGCTATGTGGGTTGGAAAGCCTGCGGGGAGTGTCACGCGGCGCGGGTCAAAGAATTCCAGCAGACGCGGCACTTCCAAGCCCTGGTCTTGACGGAGGAGGCAACGCTGCCGCGTGGCTTTCAGGCCGGCGCGAACATTTTCCAGCCGCCACGTGCCGCGGTGCGGTTCGAAATGGCGCTGGCCCCGAAGCCGACCGTCAAGGTCGTGCCGCAGCCTCCGGGGGCAGGTCCGTCCACCGCGCCCATCGACTTCATCTATGGGTCCGGGGCCGGAACGGATGAAGTCTATTTCACGCGCCATGATCGTGAGCTGTTTGAACTGCCGGTCGTCTGGTTGTCACAGCAGGATTGTTGGGGAACCAGCCTGCTCAATCCGCATGTGACGGGCGACCGTTCACGACCGTTGTCTCCCCAATGCCTCGAGTGCCACACGGTCTGGGTCGACTATCAGCGGGGCTCGCTGAACGAGTATGGCCCGCTTGAGCCACAGTTGCTGGGAGTGACCTGCGAACGATGCCACGGGCCGGCCGAAACACATGTCGCCTGGCATCGTGGTCATCCAGCGGCAAAAGCCGGCACTGAAGAGCCGCCAGCGGAGGACATTGTGCGACCGAACCGGCTGAGCCGCGAACGGCTGATGGATTTGTGCGCGCAGTGCCATACCAACACCGTGCGTCACCGCCGCCCGCCGTTCAGCTACCGCCCTGGAGAAGTGCTCGAAGAGTCTTTTCATGTGCTGGAAATGAAGTATCCCGAGCAAAACCGGGTCGCCAATCAGGTCCAGGGGCTGAAGGAGAGCCGCTGCTACCAGCAGACTGAAACGCTGACATGCATCACCTGCCACGATCCGCATCACGTGCCGAACCGCACGAATCCCAGTGAGCGAGGAACCCCGACAGCGGATGAAGCAGGCGGCGCAAGCCGCCCATCCGCGCCAGGGGTTCCGCAGCGAGCAAAACTGACCAGCGAGCGAGGAACCCCGACAGCGGATGAAGGCGGCGCAAGCCGCCCATCCGCGCCAGGGGTTCCGCAGCGAGCAAAACTGACCAGCGAGCGAGGAACCCCGACAGCGGATGAAGAAGGCGGCGCAAGCCGCCCATCCGCGCCAGGGGTTCCGGAGCGAGCAAAACTGACCCGCGAGCGAGGAACCCCGACAGCGGATGAAGCAGGCGGCGCAAGCCGCCCATCCGCGCCAGGGGTTCCGCAGCGAACAAGGCTTGCCAGTGCTTCAAACCAATCCTGCAAGACGTGCCATCAACCACAGGCGTGCGGCGCACGCGAGCGGTTGCCAGAGCCGGTCCGCGACCAGTGTGCCACATGCCACATGCCAAAGCGGAACAAGGTCCAGGTGAACTTCGAGACCGCCGATGGCGGCATTAAGTTTCCCGCCCCACGCTACGAACACCGCATTGCCATCTATCCCGAAGCGGAGCGCGAGGCGATGCATGAATGGCATCGCGGGCAGGAGACCGCGGAATCAACGGAGCAGTTGCGGCAACTGGGTCATGCACTGCAGGACCATTGGAGGCAGGCGGGAGTGGCCGCCCAGGCCGACCAGCGCTGGATCGTGGCAATTGACGCCTATCGGTCCGCACTGCGATTTGGTGAAGTGGACGAGGTTCGCACACGACTTGCCGACGTGACGCGGAATTATAAGGAGTCCAACCGGCTGTGGTTCGAAGGCAGCCACCAGAAGCAGACGCGGCAATTGCAGGAAGCGATCGGCACATTCCAATCGCTGTTGGAACTTGAGCCAAAGTCGGCAAGAGTTCATTACGAACTGGGAACGCTGTACGCCGCCATCGACCGGCGGCCGCTGGCACGGAAGCACCTGGAATTGGCCGGACAGCTTGACCTCAACGACCCCGGCGCGGAGGTGATGCTGGGGTGGCTCGATTTTTTAGAGGGCAATCCAGCATCGGCGTCAAAGCACTACCAGACTGCGCAAACGATTGAGCCTTGGAGCGAGCGGATCGAATGGATGCTCGGCCGCTGCCTGGCGAAGACCGGCCGCTGGGAGGAGTCCGTCACAGCGTTCCAACGGGCCCTCACCATCGACCCACACTTTGCGGACGCGGCCACCGAACTGCGGGCCGTCCTGCGGGAACGCCTGACTCCCGCCGCAGCCCTTCCCCATGCCGTGGAGGGGGTGAAAGCCACCTTGGGCGAGGATCTCGGACTGCTCCTGGCCCTGGCGGAAATCTACCGCGATCTGGACCGATTGCCGGAAGCCCGCCGCACAGTTGACTTTGCCAAAAAGCGAGCCCGGGAAAAAAAATCGGAACTTCTCACACAGATCGAAGCCTTGGAGGCTTCGATCCTCGAAATCCACAAATGAGTTGAGAAATGGGGTGGTCTGGCATTCATAAGTAGCCGATCCGGTAGAATTGGAAACGCCGCACAACGCCGCCTCGGCTTGACATTCTCGAAGTCTGTCCAGAGAATTTCGAGGTTGGTGCATAGACAGGATCCCCCTTCGACTGCGGAGCAATTTCGCAGTGTTTTCGTTTTTGGGCCTCTTCCCAAAACTTTTTTCGAGGTGTCACATGCGGAAATCCGGACGTCGTGCATTCACGTTGATCGAATTACTGGTGGTGATCGCCATCATCGCCATCCTGGTGGCACTTCTGCTGCCAGCCGTGCAGCAGGCCCGCGAGGCAGCCCGGCGGGCAAGCTGCAAGAACAATCTGAAGCAGCTTGGGCTGGCACTGCACATGTATCACGACACCTTCAACCGCCTGCCAGGTGCGAACAATTACTTCCCCTGCTGCGAAGGCGGCGCGGGTTTCCTGGTCGGCCTTCTGCCCTACCTCGATCAGACGCCGCTCTACAATTCAATCAACATGGGTGCCGGGTCCTCAACCTGCGGGGGTGTGGCGAAATGCTTCCCGCTGCTCAGTTCAGGACCAATCCCCTATCAAAACGTGCTCCTCAGCGCGCTGCAGTGCCCCAGTGATTCTGGACCGAAGACCTACGGCGGACAGGGTGTGACGAATTACGCCCCCTGCCTTGGGCCAATTGTCGGCATCAGCCCCAATGGCTGCACCGCCTATCCTGGAAACGTGTTCGGCGACGGTGGCACGTTCGACGACACCAGCCGGACAGGGGCGTCGATCCCTGGCATCTATCATCGCGACGGATGGTATCCGAAGCTCAGCGAAGTCCCCGATGGTTTGTCCAACACGATCTTCATGGGTGAGACACGCCCGGAATGTTCCGACCACGAGCAGAGCAGTTGGGCCTCCGTGAACGCCCATTGGATCACCACCACGGCTCCCATCAATTTCATGACCTGCCCGCAAAACAATTCGGGCCTGCCCTGCAATGCCACCAACAACTGGATGACCTCCATGGGCTACAAGTCGGTGCATACCGGCGGGGCGAACTTCGTGCTGGGTGATGGTACGGTGCGTTATCTCAGCGAAAACATCGACTACCTGACCTACAACAAACTGGGTGACCGTCACGACGCGAAGTCGATCGGCGACTTTTAAAGTTGACTGTGGCAATCCCATCGAACTGAAAACCGGCCGCCCTTCAGGCGGCCGGTTTGGCTTACAGCCCCATGGTTCCCATGTGCCACCGAATTTTCCGGGATGCCCTGCTGCTCGGTGTGTTCTTGATCTGTGCCGGCCTGGGGTGCGCGGGCTGCGAGGCAAAATCCACACCTGTCGCGTCGGTTCCCAAAACGAGCGCCCCTGTTGCCCCCCCCGTCACAATTCCCGAGAATGCCGCACAGCGTCCGGCGACTGCCTCCCATGTGGCCTTGTTTGAGAAGGCCGCCGACAGCGGAGTGAAGTTCGTTTATCGAAACGGGGAAGAAGCGACACAGCTCTCCATTCTTGAATCGCTCGGCGGTGGCGTGGGCCTGCTTGACTACGATCAGGACGGCAGTCTGGACCTGCTCTTTCCCGGAGGCGGTGGCTTTGCCACCAGCGGCGAAGTGACAGGTCTTTCCGCGGCGCTCTTTCGTCAAACCGGTGCCTGGAAATTCGAGGATGTGAGCAGCACCGCGGGGATCACCACTACCAAGTATTACACGCATGGCACCGCGGTGGCTGATGCCGACAATGATGGCTTTCCCGACCTGCTGCTGACCGGCTTCGGTGGCCTCTTGTTTTTTCGCAACCAGGGAGACGGCACGTTCAAGGAGTGTGCCGAGGTCTGCGGTTTGACGGACCACCTGTGGAGCAGCAGCGCTGCCTGGGGAGATCTGAACCAAGACAGCATTCCAGATTTGTATGTCGCCCACTACGTCGACTGGTCGCCCCGGAACAACCCGCAATGCATGAGCCTCAGCGGCGACCGCCGCGACGTTTGTCCCCCCAAAAGATTTGAGCCTCTTCCCGACATCCTCTACTTCGGCGTGGGAGACGGCACCTTTCGGGATGGCTCCAAAGAAGCGGGTTTGTCAACCAAGGGGAAGGGGCTGGGCGTCCTGCTGGAGGACGTGAATCTCGACGGTCGCATGGATGTGTATGTGGCCAATGACACGGTTCCCAATTTCCTCTACCGCAACCTGGGAAATGGACGGCTGGAGGATGTGTCCGAAACCAGCGGCACGGCGGTGAACGACCATGGCCTGCCCGACGGCAGCATGGGGATTGGCCTGGGGGACTTCAATCTGGACGGGTTGCCGGACCTGTGGGTCTCGAACTACGAACGTGAGAGTTTTGCCCTCTATCGGAACTTTGGCAACTGCGTCTTTCGCCATGTCAGCCTGGCCACCGGCATCACCGCCGTGGGCGATGGTTTTGTGGGCTGGGGAACGGTCTTTCTGGATGTCGACGCGGACGGAGACGAAGATGTCTTCGTCTCCAATGGCCACGTGGTGCATTTTCCCGCGCAAGGCACGGTCGACCAGACTCCGCTGCTGTTTGAGAATCTTGCAGGCCGGCGTTTCCAGAACATTGCCCCCTCCACAGGTGCCTGGATGGCGAGCCGCCACCCAGGCCGTGGCTGCGCTGCCGGAGACCTCGACCGGGATGGCGACCTCGATCTCGTCGTGTCCCTGGTCAATCGGCCAGTGGCCGTGATCGACAATCAAACGCCGCGCTCGAACCACTGGACGCAAATCAGCCTGGTGGGAACGACCAGCAGCCGCGACGCCTCGGGAGCCCGAGTCACGGTTCGCACGATGAAGGGCTCGCAGCTCCGTCAGATCAAAGGCGGAGGCAGCTATGCCTCCTCGGGCGACCGCTGCCTGCACTTCGGCCTGGCCGATGCGGACCGGATCGAAGAAGTGCAGGTCGCCTGGCCATCCGGGATCACACAAGTGCTGGCCGGGTTGGGTGTCAACCAGCGGCACACGATCCATGAACCGTCCCCAAACCAGGTGCCAAACCCATGAAGCGGCGGTGGCTCGGGCCGGTCCTCTTGTGCATTCTCTGTGTCATGGTGGCAGGAGTTGTGGCACTCCGTCTGCGGTCGCGGGCCACGCCCGATGAGATGTTCGCCACAGGGATGGCCGCTCTGGATCGCGGCGACTGGCCGGCGGCGCTCCGTGCGGCCGATCAATTGCGGCGGCATCCCGACCATGCGGACCAGGAGCAGTTGCTGCGCGGCCTGCATGCGCTCAAGAACAATCACCCCAAGGCGGCTCTGCAGGAGCTGGACCTGATCACCAGCCCCAAGGGGGCACTGCGGGAGCCAGCGCTGCTGGCCGCTGGCGAGGCACTGTATCATCTCGGCCGGCTGGCCGAGGCGGACCGCCTGTTTCTCACTGTCGCCTCCGAGCATCCCGGCCATCTCGACGCCCATCGCTGGCTGGCTGCCATTGCCTATGACTTGAGCGACATGACGCGGGCTCTGGATGAGTTGGGGATTGTTTCCCGTCTGACCCCCACCGACCACCGGCCCTACATCCTGAAGGGGCAGATTCACGCGGATTTCGAACAGTATCGCGAAGCGATTGAAGCGTATTCTCAGGCGGCACGGAGGAATCCGACAGCGGATGTGCTGGCGGAGATGCTGCCGCGCCTGGCGCGGTGCCAGATGCAGACCCGCGACTACGCGGGGGCGTTAAAAACTCTGTCACAGGCCAGTCCCTCCGCGAAGGCCCTGTCGTTGGAGGCGGAATGCCACCTGAGTCTCGGGAATGAGGCGCAGGCACAAACGCGTCTGGCCGAGGCACGAAAACTCGATCCGGAGGATCTGGAAGCCCTGCGGCTGTTCGGTCGCATGGAGCTGGACGCCGGCCGGCCGCAGGCCGCGCTTGAGCCACTGCGCGCGGTGGTCAAGCGTGATCCCCAGGATCACGAAAGCCGGCATCATCTGGCACAGGCCCTGCGGTTGACCGGACAGATTCCCGAAGCCGAGGCTGAAGCCCGCAAGTCAGCCCGATTGGTCAGTTTGAAGCTGGACCTGGCAAAACTCAATGTCGAGGCGATTGAGCGACCGCAGGATGACAAGGTGCGTGACCGTCTGGCAGCGGTTTGCGAGGAACTGGGCAAGCCACAACTCGCCGCCGCCTGGCGCACGGCCGCCGCCGCCTGCCGGCAGCGGGCGAAGGAAATCAAGGCAATGCCTTTGGAGAAGGCCGAGCAAGCCCGTCCGTAACACACAATATCTCGTTCAAAACAGTTCGAAGATCGGCTGTCCGGCGCTGGCCGGCCGGGTGAACCCGTCCAGCCCCAGCCGCGTGCCGGGGTCGACGCCGAGTGTGTGGAGCAGCGTGGCTCCGAAATTCTCCGGCGTGACAGGGTTGGACTGCACCTGGCCTCCCTGCTTGTCGGAGGCCCCATACACGCTGCCGCCCCGCACTCCGGCCCCTGCCAGCAATGCCGAATAACAGGCCGGCCAGTGGTCGCGACCCTGTTTGCTGACCCGCGGCGAGCGGCCGAACTCACCCACCATCACCACCAGCGTATTCTCCAGCAGCCCCCGCTCAGCGAGGTCATCCAGCAGAGCTGAAACAGATTGGTCGATGCGCGGCAAGGCAAACCCCAAACCGTACGATCCATTGCCAAAAATACTGCCGATGTGTGCCGCCACGGGGCCATGCATGTCCCAGGTTTGCACGTTGGTGAACGACTCGCCCTCCGCCAGCCCGCACCAGGCGGTCACATTCACCAGCCGCACTCCCGCTTCAACCAGCCGCCGGGCCATCAACAGGTTTTGCCCCAGGGGATTCCGGCCGTACCGCTCCCGAACCTTCGCCGACTCGTGGCTCAGCTCGAAGGCCTCGCGGGCGGCGGTGCCTCCCACGAGATCAAACGCTTTTTCCTGGAACCGTCGAAAGCCCGCCGTCTTGGCCTCGAGACTCGGGGTTTCAGACACTTCAGCCGCCAACGGTCCGCTGGCATCGAGCCGGTTCAACAGTTGCTGGCGGGCCTGGATCGCGGCGGCTGTGGTTCCTACCGGTGGGTCAAAGGCAGAAAACCGGAATTTGTCTGAGCTGGGGTTGTCGAGATCGGTCCCCACCCGCAACGGGCTGTGCGCGGAGCCCAAAAATCCGCCCCGCAAGTAGCGTGGCTCAACGTCACCCGCAAGATTTTGGAGCCACACGTAGGACGGCATGTTTGTCAGCGCCGGCCGCACGCGGGACAAGATCGAGCCGAAATAGGGAGTTTCGGGCAGAGGCACGGAGTGCCCGGTCATCGCCACGTGCATCCCGCCATCATGACCGCCATTGCCATGGGTCATCGAGCGAATGACGGTGTAGCGGTCGGACCGCAAAGCCAGTTGCGGCAGCAGTTCTCCCACTTGGAGACCGGGTGTCTGCGTGGCAATCGGCTTGTACGGACCGCGAATCTCTTCAACCGCGTCGGGCTTGGGGTCGAAGCTGTCGATGTGGCTCGCCCCGCCATACTGCACGATGAAAATGCACGACCGTTCGGGACCGCTCACCTTCCGGGGAGCACCGGCGGACAAGAGTTCCGGCAGTGTCAGCCCCAGTGCGGCAATTCCGCCCGCCTGAACGAGTTGACGGCGGGAAAGGGTCTCATTCAGCCTGACCGACATGCACTCGCCTCCGCTGGAGCCACGATGGACGCATGGTACCGCGGTGCGAAACACCGATCAACGACTGTTGACGTTAATCGCGGAGGCGGAACAGCCGTTTCAATGCATCCATCAGACCGTGCGGCGTCCCTTCGCGGGCTTCGTCACGCAGAGCTTCCAGCGGCGGGTGCAGCAGTTTGTTGACCATCTGCTCGATGGTCCGCTCAATTTCCTGCCGGTCGGTTTCCAGATGGGGCAGGCGGGTGAACAGCTTGGCGGTTTCCTGATCGACCACCAGCCGCCACTGTTCCCGCAACCGCTTGACGATCGGCCCGGTGGCGCGGTGGTACACCTCGCTCATGAACCGCTGCGTCTCGTCGTCCACGATCTGGAGCGAACGTTCAATCTCTTTGGCCCGCGTCACGCGGTTCCGCTCGCAGGTGGCCTCCAGGTCATCAATGCAGTACAGGAAGACGTTGTCATCCAGATCGCTGATGCGGGGGTCAAAATCGCGGGGCACCGCCAGGTCCAGAATGAACACCGGCTTGGATCCGGATTTTGCCCGGACCCTGGCAAACCGCGCCTTGTCCACCAGCCGTGGCTCAGCCCCGGTCGTGGACACGATCACGTCCGCCCGCATCATCAATTCATCCAACTGCTCGAAGGGCCGCACCTCCCCGCCCCATTCGGCAGCCACCGCCTCCGCCCGCTCGCGGGTGCGGTTGGTCACCAGAATCTGCCGTGCCCCCTCCTCTTTGAGGTAGCGCACCGTTTCGACCGCCATCTCGCCGGCACCGATGACCAGAACCACCTTGTCGTCAAAGCGGTCGAAGATCCCCTTGCCGAACTCACCCACCGCCACACTGGCGATGGAGACGCGGCCTTCGGCCAGGGCCGTCTCCGTCCGCACCCGTTTGGCGACGCTCAACGCGCGCTGAAACAGGGCGTGGGTCAGCGGACCGGTGGCAGCGTGCGACTGGGCTTCGGTATAGGCGGTTTTGACCTGGGCGATGATCTGTGGCTCGCCAAGCACCATGCTGTCGAGACTGGAGGCCACTTGAAACAGGTGGCGGACTGCGTCTGGACCGGTCCGTTCAAAGAGTTCGTCAAAGAACTCCTGCATCGGCACATTGTGGAATTTCGCCAGAAAATCGGCGAGGTCCCTGTGCGTCGGCCCGCGGTCCGCCTGTTCGTGCGCTGTGTAAACTTCGACCCGGTTGCAGGTGGAGAGCACCACCAGTTCGCTGCCGGGAAAATTCAACCGAAGCTGGTCGTACGCCCGGGAAAGATCCTGGGGCGCGAACGCCAGCCGCGACCGGACCGCAAGGTCGGCCGTGTGGTGATTGCAATAAACAACCTGCAGATTCACGTGGCATCCTTACTGATGCGCCCACTCTCTCCCAACATTTTCGCGGGCCGCAACTTGCCGGTCAATGCTGCCTGTCGATGTCGGCAGGGCTGACCAGTTCTTGACGATGGCGAAGCCTGAATCAGCCGGAGGCCGTTAGGCCCCGGTTCTGATCGTTCTAAAAGGCGGTGATTGCGCAAGCTCGGCAACCGGACGCTAACGCGCGCTAACGCGTTCCGGCTGATTTTTCGAAAAGTGGCCAGCCCTGTCGATGTCGGTGTCCCGCTTATAGTCTCCGGCAGAGCTTTTCGGGTTGAGAAATGCGGGAATTGCCCAGGATTCGGCCAAAACAACTGTAGCTTGCTTCCTGAAATGGTATATTGGAACTTCACCCCGGCACCGACACATCTGCCACGGGTTGATTTCTGGTCGGAAACAGTTCAGAACTGAGTGTTGATGACCCAGTTGATCCGTAGCTCTCACCAGTGCCTTCCAGTCTGGCTCTCAGGTATTTCAGGTTGATCCATGGCCAGTGAAAACGAAAAGAAAATTGCCGCACAGTGCTGGTTGGCCGGGAACAAGGCCGTTCCCGCCGAAAACTGGGATTATGCAATCAGCAGCTATAAGAAGGCTGTCAAACTGGTGCCGGACAACCTGATGTACCGCCAGTCCCTGCGCGGAGCCGAACAAAAAAAATTCGGCAATAACGGCAAGGGGGCTTCCATGGCCAATATGCGTCTGATGGGGACCCGCGGGCAGATCAAAAAATCGCGCATGACCAAGAACTGGGCACAGGTCGCGGATGCTGCCGAAGATGGCCTGGAATTGAATCCGTGGGATGCACAGCTCAATGCCGACCTGGGCGATGCCTGCCGGGAGCTGGGGTTTCTGGACGTGGCCATGTTCGCCTACGAAGAGGCGATCAAGGCGGACCCTGCCAATAAGTCCAATCTGGCTTCGCTGGCGCACATCCTGGAAGACCGCGGCGAATACATGAAGGCGGCCGCCTGTTGGGAAAAAGTGCTCAAACTGGACTCGCTGTATCAGGGTGCCCGGCAGAAAATCACCGATCTCAGCACCCGCCAAACGATCGACCGGGGCAAGTTTGAATCTTCGAGCACCAAGGGCCAGCTCTCCGCGCATGAGATTGCCGACCGCCTCAACAAGAACGGCGTCGACGGACCGGGAGCTTCGGCCGAAGGAGATTTGCAGCGGGCAATCCGCAAAGACCCCAAGGTCGTCGACAACTACATCAAGCTCGGCGACTTCTACATTCGCGAGGGCGAATACGAGAAGGCCGAAGAGCAGTTCAAAATCGCCCTGCAGGCCTCCGGCAACAACGTCGACATCCGCCAGCGGCTGGAGGATGTGCAGCTCGACATGCTGCGGCAAAACATCGAAGCGGCCAAGAACAATGCCGCCGCCAACCCCGATGAGCCAGATCTGAAAAAGAAGACCGGCGAACTGGCCCGCGAACTCTTGAGCCGCGAGATCGAGATCTTCAGCGGCCGGGTTGAGCGCTATCCGCAGGACATGCGGCTCAAGTTCGAACTCGGACAGCGGCATATGCGCGTGCAGGCCTGGCAAAAGGCGATTCCGCTGTTCCAGCAGTCGCGGGGTGACGCCCGCATCCGAGGGGAATCGCTGCTGGCACTGGGGAAATGCTTCTACCACGATGGCAAGGCCCAGCTCGCCTACAAGCAGTTCAGTTCGGCATTGCCGGATGTCAACAGCATGGAGCACCAGGACCTGTTCAAAGACCTGCACTACACGTTCGCGCGGCTCTGCGAGGAAATGAAGAAGACCGACGAAGCGATCGAGCACTACCAGCAGGTGATGGAAGTCGACTATGGCTACCGCGACGTGAACAAGCGGCTGGACGCCTTGGAAAGTGGTGGCGGAGCCACGGCGGAAGCTTAGGAAGTTCCAACTGGCCGCGACTGCAGTAGGGCTCAGCTCTGATGGGTCCCTGAGTGGTAAATCTCAAATTTGACGTGTCCGACAAAAGTCCATTTGCTGGCTCCAACGCAATTTCAAATTTCAGATTTCAAATTTCACAGTAAAATACTTTGTCGCAGCATCCACACTGTGGGGCAACAGTTACATTCGCGCCATTGAAGCTCAGTCGACAGTTCGGTGTAGCTGAACAGACTGTGCGGCGACATCGAACTATCGGCGATGCCTCCACAGCAAAGAAAAGCTCTCGCCCAAAAGGCTGATGTTGTGAAAAAGTATTTTACTGTGAAATTTGAAATCTGAAATTTGAAATCAAATTGATCTGCGAGGGCGACCCTTTCCATAACCTCTTGGTCCCCAGCCGACACAATAATCCCGCATACCTCACGAATGGGATTTCGCATGCGCCATGGGCTCTCCACCCTGATGCTGGCCATCGGCCTGCTGGCATCTTGCGTTTCCCCGGCGTGGGCACAACCTGCCAACCCGCCACAACCGGCTCAGCCGGCTGAAGCCCCGGCGGAGGCCGAAGAGCGTGATGGCGAGCAGCGCGACCTGCCGCTGAAGGCCGATTTGCAGGTGCCGACGACCCAGGAGCTGTTGCAGGGTCCGGCCTTCGACCGCATTGTCCTGCGGGCGGACCGTGTCATCATCAGCGAACCGGTCAACCCGCGCCCGGGCACGCTGGAGCAGATGAACGCCAAGATCAAGGCGGCCTTGAAGAACAAGCCGTTCAACGAAACCGCCGAACAGGTGGCCGAGCGGCAAAAGCTGTATCAACTGCGGCTCACACTGCTCAATGAAAAAGAGGGGGTCGAGTACAGCCTCAATATTGAACTCGTCAAGGAGATCATCCACTTCGAAGATCTCTACCTGCAGCGAATCGACATTCTGCTCGGGGTGGGTGATGTCGCCGGTGCCCAGCAGTTGCTGATCGCCCTGGATGCGCGGCACAAGGGCTGGCCCGGTTGGACCGAGCGGCAGCGGCGGCTGATCTGGGTGGAAGCCGATCAGAAGCTGAAACAGGGTCTGCCCGAGCATGCGCTGACACTGCTGGAGGAGCTTCACGCCGTTGAACCGAAGTACCCCGAACTCTTCAATCGTCTGGGGAAGGTGACCGACGAATTGATTTCGACAGCCCTGCAGTGGAACGACTATCGGTGCGCACGGCATTTCATCAGCCGCCTGCAGGCCCGCGAGCCGTCGCACAGCGTGGCTCAGCGGCGCAGCGACGAACTGTTGGCAATGACCCGCGAAGCCCTGAAACTTTCCGCGGGCTTGGAAGCGAAGGGAGAGTTCTCTGCCGCCGTGGATGAGATGGAGCGCGGGGCGGCCATCTGGCCAGCCACCCCGGAACTCAAGTCCGCCCATTCGCGGCTTTGCAACCGCTGGCAGCGGCTGCACGTGGGTGTTGTTGCGCTGGAGACATCTCCGGCGCCAGCCGGCGGCGCGGGGGAGGGGCCAGCAGCAGCGGGCGATGCAACAGCGCCAGCGCCCGGAGTCGCACAGTCCCAGTCAGAGTTTGATCAACCAGAGGCCCTTCGTCGCGTGCGATGGTTGACAGAGCGGCGGTTTTTTCGCCCAGACCGCACCGGGGTCAAAACCATCCGCTATGAATCTCCATTTCTTCAAGAGTGGGAACCGACCGAATTGGGGCACAGCGTCCGGCTGACAATGCAACTCCAGCGGAAAAGCTGGGAATCTCGGCCGATGCTGACATCTGGGGAGGTGGCAGCCGCCTTGCGATCCCGGCTTGACCCCCGCCATGCGGACTTCGATGAGCGGATGGCAGCCATTGTCGAGTCCATTGGCGTGCGCACGCCGGGGGAATTTGAAGTCCGGTTTCGCACCGTGCCGTTGCGTCCAGAGGCCCTGTTTTCCTTTTCTGTCGGCGAGCAGGCGGGAACGACCAGCCCGTTTCATCGGGTGAAAATCGACGAACAACAGGCGGTGTATCACCGGACCTTCGCGGAGCCGCCAGCTCCCGCCGACTGGCATTTGGCGGAGGTGGTGGAGGTCAAATACCAGAATCACGACAAGGCCATTCAGGGCCTCCTTCGCGGCGAAGTATCCCTGCTCTCGCAGGTCCCTGCCTGGAATGTTCCCGCACTGCAGAAGCAGGCCGATCTGCTGGTCGACCGCTACGCACTGCCACGAACTCACTTTCTTCAGTTTCATCCCAACTCCAAGGCAGCCACCAGCCGGACGCTGCGGCGGGCACTGATCTACGCCCTTGACCGCTCACGAATGCTGAATGAGCTGTTTCTGCACGACCCCGCCAGCCGCCATGGCCGGCTGACCTCGGCCCCCATGCCCACGCAAAGCTACGCCTACAGCCCGTCGGTGCTTCCGCACAAGTATGACCCCGTGCTGGCCGTCTCCCTGATGGTTGCGGCCAACAAGGAATTCGGCAAAGCGCTGCCGGGTCTGACACTGATGGTCCCGGAAGAGCCCGCTCTCCAGCAAGCGGCAGCGCAGATCGTTGACAGTTGGAAGCGGCTGGGACTGAAAGTGACCGTGGTTCCGCCGACAACCACGACCTGGGATGTGGCCTACCGCACCTGCAGCCTGGCCGAACCGCTGGTCGAACTTTGGCCGTGCCTGACTCAGCCGGCCGGCACCAAGGTGGAAGCCTTGCGGAATGTCCCCCCGTGGCTCCGTGAACAGTTGCTGCAACTCGACTCCGCCAGCGACTGGCCCACCGCCGAAAGCCTGCTGTTCCGCATTCACCGTCAGCTTTGGGCGGATGTCCAAAACATTCCGCTCTGGGAACTGGACCAGGTGTACGCCGCGCGGAAGATCATCAAGGGGATGCCCAGCCGACCACTTGAGACCTACGCGGACTGCGAACGCTGGAAAATCGACCCTTGGTATCCGAAGGACCAGTGAGCGAGGAACCCCGACAGCGGAGGAAGCAGGTGGCGCAAGCCACCGCATCCGCGCTAGGGGTTCCAGAGCGAGCAAGACTTACCATTGACGATCGAAGTTTTGCGTGAACCTTGCAGGTCACAGTGTGTCCCAACCCCTTTGAGCTACGGCGACGGAGCGTAGCGCTTGCGCGCCGTTTCTGATGGGTCCATCGCCGGTTTCACTTGATTAAAGGGGATTCATGCCAGGCACCGAGATGCTGCTTGTCGGCCTTGTGGTGGGGATTGTGGCGGGTTGTGGAGGCATGCTCGCCGTCAAGCGGCGACAGGTGGTGGAGGCGAAGCCCCGGTCACCCATCGCGGCGCTGTTGAGGGCACATTTTCATCCCACGCCAACCGACAACATCACCATCACCGAGCGCCAGTTTCCAATTCGCGTCCGGGCGGACCTGCAGCGGGCCTTGGAAGAATTATTTGGCGACCACACGCAGATCCTGCATTTCTGTGGTGTCCGGCGGGAATACCCTCATGAGGCGCTCGGAATCTCCGACTGCATCATCGAAACCGACCACAATCAGGCGGTGGCGGTGCCGCCAGAATATGAAGAAATCAACATCGGAGAGGCATTGCCGGTCCGCGCCCTGAAAAGCGGCTTGTGGCTGTTGGAACGGAACCGCATCCGCTTTGCCCTGCTGATGTCGCCTGCCCGCTGCTATGGACAGGTCTCCGGAATGCAATTCCAGGTGGGAACCCCCAATTCGGCCGAAGGAACGGCGGTTGTCCAGGAGTTTTTCAGATGCCTCGAATTGGCGATTCTCAAAGGAGCCTCCTATCGCGGAAAGATTCTCTCGCTGGAGAAGTCGGAACACTCTTACTCGGGTGAGTCGACGGGGATCACGGTTCACAAGCTTCGCGCGGTGGCTCGGGATCAGGTGATCCTGCCCGCCTCGACCCTGAACCTGCTGGAGCGCAACGTCATTCACTTCGTGAAGCAGCGGCGGCGGCTGTCGGAATTTCACCAGGCAACCAAGAAGGGGATTCTCTTTTATGGCCCGCCGGGAACGGGAAAAACTCACACCATTCACTACCTCGCGCGGGCGCTGGAAGGCCATACGACGCTGTTGATCTCGGCCGAGCAGGTGGCATTATTGGCGGAATACATGACGCTGGCACGCCTGCTGCAGCCGAGTATTGTGGTCATGGAGGACGTGGACCTGATCGCCCGCGACCGCGACAAGATGGACAGTCCCTGCGAAGAGGCCCTGCTCAACAAGCTCTTGAACGAGATGGACGGACTCAAGGAAGAGGCGGACATTCTGTTCATCCTCACGACCAACCGCCCCGAAGCACTGGAAGGCGCGCTGGCGTCGCGACCGGGCCGCGTCGACCAGGCGATTGAGTTTCCCGTGCCGGATGAGGTCGGGCGGGGAAAGCTGGTGATCCTCTATGCGAAGGAAGCACCTCTGCCAGCAGAGGTGGTCACTGAGATTGTCCGCAGAACCGACGGCGTGAGCGCGGCGTTCATCAAGGAACTGATGCGGCGCATCATTCAATTCCACATCGAGCGCACGGGTGCCACCGAAATCAGTCATGCCGATGTGGATCAGGCGCTCGACGAGATGCTCTTCAGCGGTGGTTCGCTCAACCTGAAACTTTTGGGCGCGGGGAGCGTGAACACGGGGAAACAGGCGGCAGAATGAGTAAACGGTTGGCCAGTTTCTGAGGTTAGGGAGCTTGAATCAGCCGGAGGCCGTTAGGCCCCGGTTCCGGCCTCACTGAAAATCAACGATCGCGCGTGGTTCGGAACCGGACGCTAACGCGCGCTAACGCGTTCCGGCTCACTTTTTGAAAACTGGCCAGCCTGGAATGACCCCGGTGAATTTCGACGTGCCTGCCCAAACCTGTTAAAGTGGTGGCATGCCACTGCGAATCAGCAATATTCAACTGCCGTACGACCAGCCTGAGGACACCCTGCCAGGGGTGTTGTCGCGCGTTTTGGGTGTGCGCGAAAACGACCTCGGCTCCTGGCGGATCCTCCGCAAGAGTCTGGACGCACGCAGCCGCCGGTCCTTGAAATTCGTGTATTCGGCAGTGGTCGACTTGCCGGAAGAGGCCGCCCGGAAGCTGAAACCCAGCCCGCAGATCGAGGCGTATCTGCCCCCGGCGTTCGAAGCCCCCCAACCCGGCAACGCGCCCCTGCCCGAGCGGCCGGTTGTGGTGGGTTCCGGTCCGGCCGGACTGCTGGCGGCCTATTACCTGGCGATGCACGGCTACCGGCCGCTGGTGCTGGAACGCGGTGACCCGGTCAAGCTCCGCGTCCCGGCCATTCGGGCCTTCGACGGGGGCGGTGCCTTTGATGCCGAGAACAACTACCTGTTCGGCGAAGGCGGCGCGGGCACCTTCAGCGACGGCAAGCTGACGTGCCGGCTGAGCGGGCCGGACATCGACTGGACGCTGGACCGGTTTGTGGAATGCGGCGGCAAGCCACAGATCCGGTATGAACACCGGCCGCACCTGGGCAGCAACCGCCTGCCCATGCTGGTTCGCAACTTTCGCCGCAAGATCGAAGCGTGGGGCGGCGAGTACAAGTTTCGCTGCCGCGTCGAAGGCCTCGAGATTCGCGACGGTCACATTCGGGGCGTGCAGACCTCCAGTGGCCTGATTCCCGCCAGTGTGGTCGTTCTGGCCATTGGCCACAGCGCCCGCGACACCTACTTCAAACTGCATGAGCAGGGCGTGGCGATGGAGGCCCGCGCGTTTCAACTCGGGCTGCGGATCGAGCAGCCCCAGGAGCAGGTCAATCGCCACAAATACGGCAACCCGGAGGCGGCGTCGCTGCTCGGAGCCGCAGACTACACGCTGATTGCCCACGGCCAGCGGGATCTGTTCACGTTCTGCATGTGCGCTGGTGGCTCAGTCATTCCCAGCGTCTCCGAACCGGAGATGTTCTGCACCAACGGCATGAGCAACTCGCGCCATGATACGACGTTCGCCAACAGCGGTCTGGTGGTGACGCTCAACCCCAGTGAATTTGGAAGCCCCCATCCGCTGGCTGGCGTGCGGGTCCAGCAGCAGTTCGAGGCCGCCGCGTTCGCACTGGGAGGAAGGCAATACCTGGCACCAATTCAGCCCGCCCACAGCTTTATTCAAGGTCGTGCGCCTCAGCCTGGCGACCAGTATCCCTCGTCCTATCAACGGGGAACCCGCTCCCTGGAGTTATCACAACTGTTGCCTCCCGTGATTGCCGCAGCGATCCGCAGCGGCCTGCCGATCATGGACCAGAAGTGGCGGGGCGATTTCCTCCGCAATGCGCATCTGCTGGGTCCCGAGATGCGCGGCAGTTCGCCCGTGCGGATGGCGCGGGACAGCGTGACGCGCGAGATGCCGGGAGTGGGTGGCTTGTATCCCGTGGGTGAAGGCGCGGGATACGCCGGAGGCATTATCAGTGCGGCCGTCGATGGTTTGCGGTCGGCAAAGTCCATCGTCGCCCGCTTCGCGCCATTGCAGGCCGCAGCCCCTGCCTCCTCGTAACTTGAAGATCAGATCATGGTCCCGCCCCCGTTTCAGCCGGATCCACACCTCTTGGCGTTGGGTGTCCGGCAGCCGTGGGCCGAATTGATTCTACGCGGCGTGAAAACGATCGAAGTCCGGTCGCAGAAAACCCAGATCCGCGGTGTCATCCATCTGTATGCCTCCCGCAGGATTTCGGATCTGCCAGAGGCTCGCGAAGCCGCGAAGCGCCACGGAGTCGAAGTGGCGCGGCTGCCGCGCGGAAGGATTGTCGGCAGCGTTGAGATCTGTGATTGCCGACCGAGTGAACCGACCGACGCCGAGGCGGCTCAGGTTTCCGTCGATTTGCTGCTGGGGCAGCAGGTTTGGCACCTGAGACATCCCCTGCGGTTCGATCCGCCCGTTCCCATTTCCATGCCACCCTACGGGATCTGGTTTTACCCGTTTCGTGTGCCGCAGCCACGGGCGATTCGCGAAGAGGTCGCTGGGGTCGAGTCATGTGAGGCCAATGCAGAATGCCGGTTGTTGCCAGGAACTCTCGTTCCATGACAACAACCGGCATCGCTCGACTCGTGATGCGGGCTCGGTGGATCGGCCTGCTGCCTACTGCTTGAACGAGTAGGCTTCGTTCCGGTAGTCGAAGTCGGCGTCGCTGAAGTTGGCGAACTTCACGTCGTGGTATTCATAGCGTTCCAGCAGGGTTGCCTCATTGGCCACATTCTCTCCCTCGGCCCAGCCGTAGCCACGGAAGCTCAGCGGGATCGAAAGCTCGCGGTCAATGTGGTAAACCGCCTTGCGGAACGTCGGCTCGATGCTTGTATCGGCATACTCGGCGATGTAGCAGTCGCAGGGACGGTCGCCGATCGATTCACCCGGGGCACGTGTCAGCTTGACGCCGGGTTGGCTCAGATCCCGTTCCCGATACTCAAGGATCAACTTCGCCAAATTGAGGATGCCGAGATCCGTGACTGGATGTCGCCCCTCGGTGCGGGCGAGGGCGGAGTCGGGGTTGACCGTCACATCGCCCAGCAGCCCCTTGATCCCGTTGTAATGCACGCGCAATTTTTCGCTGCCAGCCTCGCTGGGGAACAAGACTTCCTTCTTCGAGGTGCGCCACTTCAAGTGGGCTCCGAAGGGCTCGTTCCGAACCCGCAAATCAATCTCTTGCAGATCGCGAAGCGAACCATTCAAGCATTCCTGCATCCGAAACGTGGAGGTGTAACCGGATTTGTCGCTCAAAAACGCGATCCCTTTTTTCAGCGCCGCGATGTTCTCGGTCAACACCGCGTCTTGTTTCGCGGTGTCTCCCAAGCTCAGGCGTTCCTCGGTTGCAGAACTGCGGACTTGTGGCGCGTTACGATGGGCCGTGTTCTCGGGGGCCGGCATCAACCCAGCCATCTGCAGACTCAGAATGCCGGCGCTACCAAGCACGGTGAAGGGAATGAGCAGTTTCATGAAAGGGTCCTTGTAAGGGCAGCCTGGGCATTGCCGAGGTTTTTGGGTTGAGGCAGCCCTGCACCGCCGCGCGGCTGGCTTTGATGGGTTAGAGAACCCCGCCATTCCGCTCGCGGCTCATCATCCACTTTGCAGAGCGGAAGAAGGGCAAAGCAAACTCCGCGCCGAAGTCACATTGCCTGCAGAATCTGTCGCAGATCACGAAAAGTCCGCGGCGCGACATGCGGTCCTTGGATGCCCAGAGAGCAGCGCGACGCGATTTCATTCACTGCCGTTGTTCAGCCAGCGCCGATACTTAGGATTCTTTCGACTGCGCGAAACTGGATCCCCAAGTCCAGTGAAGAGACTTTATCACTGAGGTGCTCATCAGCGCACCCTCATCGGGGTTCAGCGGTCGCCCGGTTGCCAGCGTTCATTGAAGTATCCCGCCGAAAGAACGGACTCGAGTTCGGCCGGGGCGGCTCCATTGTGCGGTTGCACTTTGAGCATCGCCCAGTCGCCCCACCGGGGGAACAGCAGGTAGTTCAGCTTGTTCAACTCTGCTTCGCGAAAGGTATGACCACTGTTCAAAACGAGATACCGGTCGCCGGCGGACACCAAGGGATTGGGAGCGATCAGCGCCGGCACGTGTTCGGTGGCAGGGTAGCTCTGGCCACCGAACTGCACGGTGTCGCGGGTCCAGACGAGTGGCAGGTGCGGCAGGGCCAGGGCGATCCAAGGATTGCTGCCGGGATCGCCAAACAAGATCAGGTTTCGCGAACGAAGGTCGGCGTCGGTGACCTCGGTGTCGGCCTTGATTGGCAGTTCGCCACGGAAATAGTGCCGCCACTCCTCCGCAAACCGCGCCAAACTGGCATCCGCGTACGCTTGAACCGCCGGGTTCCAGGCCGTGCCCGTTCCACGCACACAGAGAAAAGGAGTTGTAAAGGCATCGTCGATGGGTCCCTGCATTCCCGGCCGCTTGCTGCCGAGCCGGTTGGGAGCAGCAATCTCGGCGGGTGAACCAACCTGCTGCCATCCGCCGCCACCGTTGGCGAAGACCAAATCGCCGTCGCCCATCACCGGGACCAGGCCGGTCGGAAACCGGACCGATTTGACCAACATCGGTAGCTGACTCGCCCGCAGCCGAAAGGCCGAGATGTTCTCCAACTTGGAGATCTCCAGCAGCCCGGCCTCGCCTTCGCTGAACTGCAGTTGGATTTCAGCCCGGGCGTAGTGCTGTTCCAGCCCGAGCAGCTCAACCCAGTGGCAGCGCGGGTACTTCAGGGTCCAAGTCACGAAGCGGATCTTTTTGGGGCGATGATCCAGTCCGCGTTCGACATGCACGCCGATCTGTCGCATCTGTTCGGCATGCGTGACCGGATCGATGGTGTGGCCGGTGCCGGGCGAAATCAGATTGATCATTTTCAGCCCTTCGCGTTCCATCGCGGCCCCCATGATGACGTGGGCGTCGAAGAACACGTCCTTTTCGCCCATGCAGCCGATGGCCGGGACGACACCGGCATTCGCGGCATAGTCCACGGAGTCCAGCATGTGGAGTCCGAGTTCCTGGTGGGGCGGGAGCGGACCAACCTTCACGAAATTCGGCAGCGGTGTTTCCGAGAAGCGGTGAGTGTCCACGTAGCCACAGTACGGGCCGAGCGCGACGAATTTGTCGGGGTGCTTGAGCCCCAGGTGCCATGTTCCAGATGCTCCCATGGACATGCCGCGCAGCACGATCCGATCGCGGTCGATGTTGTACCGTTGGCAGACATCTTCAATCGCTTCGAACACGTCGGTCTCGCCCGCCCAGCGGTAGCAGTTCTCCACCCTGCCGAGCGGATGCAACTCGATGTAGGGAACTTCAGGCGCTGCGCCACCCGCATCCCCTTCATCGAACCGGGCGATGAATCGCAGCTCACTCATCCCCACTGGTCGCGTGCTGCCATGCAGGACCACGTCCAGACGGATCGGTTTGGCGGAATCGTAGCCCGCAGGAACGATGATCCCATACGGCTGCACCGAACCGTCGACTTTGGACCTGTAGCCCAAAGCCAGCTTGCCCCGTTTGTCGAGCCACGGTTTGGAGGTGATGGCCTCAGCCGCACTGCGCTGCGTGTGACGGGTCACCGCGCTTTTCAGCAAAGCCAGATCGGCCGGTGTGAAATCCTGGTCGTATCTCAGTGCCCATTTCAGCCCCTTGCTGAAAATCCCCGCCTCCACCGGTTTCTCAGCCAGCGTGTCTGCGGTCCGCTGCAGCTCAACGCGGAGTTCCGTCGGCAAATCCGCCGCGCTGACCAGGGAACCAAGACCGACGATCAACAGCCACGACATCACCGTGGCTCGCAGGCAGCGCATCATCAGGTCTCCGACGTCAAAAGGTCCGTGAAGGATTCGGTTTGACATACATCCGGGTTTCTACAGAAAGTCGACCAGCACCTTTTGCGCGCCGTCGACGCGGTCGCGGAAGGTTTCGAACGCCGTCTGAATGTCCTTCAACGGAAAGCGGTGCGTCGCCAGCGGCGAGAGGTCCATGCGGCCCTCGGCCAGCCACCGCATGGCCAGCGGGAAGTCGCGTTCAAAATCGGGACCGACACTCGTGTGAACCTGCACGTTTTTGACGAACACTTCGCGCCACCGCAAACCGTCAATCGTCTCCGGAGGCACGCCGAAAAACAGCAGGTGTGAAAGCCGCCGGCAAAGCGCGATCGCCAGGTTGAACGCCTGGTCGGCATGTCCCACCGCCTCGATCACGATATCAGCCATGGCCCCGTTGGTGATCCGCTTCACGGCCTCGACCGGATCGTCCTTGGCATTGCAGATCGTGTGCGTCGCCCCCATCCGGGGCGACATCTTGAGGCGGCTTTCCAGCTTGTCGATGCCGATGATTTCGCGGGCACCCATGTTGCGGAGGCAGGCGTTGAACATCTGCCCGATCGGCCCCTGCCCCACGATCACCACATCCTTGTCGAGCACGGTCGGCAGCTTTTTGAGGGCATAGATCACGGTTCCCAGTGGCTGCGCCATGATCGCCTTGTCCAGCGGCAGCCGCAGGTCGACGGGGATCGCCTGGGCCTCCGTGACCACGAACCGCTGGAACAGCCCCCGCTGGTTCGTTGGCACCGCCAGCACCTTGTCACCCTCCTTGAACTTCGTGCCAGTGGTCCCCAGGACAGTGCCCACCATCTCGTGCAGCGAATGCCCGATGGTGCCGGGAAACTCCGGGGCTTCCCCGTTGAAGTACGGCAGGTCCGAGCCACACAGGCAGGTCACCTCCGGCTGGAAAAGGATGTCGCCCGGGCCGGTGGCTCCGGGAACCCGCTTTTCGAGCGTCGGTTCGGGAACGTCAACCAGTTCGATGCGATGCTTCGCGGAAAAGCGGCCGGCCAGCACGGAAAGCACTCCGGAATGATGTTGGAGAAGATTTGCCGCATGATAGCCACGCGAGCATGACTTGTCCGCGCAGCGAAATTCGCTGTGAATCGCACCCATTCGCCGTGAGCCGCAGCCCATTGCGGGAGCGGTTGCCAACCCTCAAAGGCAGATGGACACGCGCCCTACGACCGTTTCCGCTGCGGATTGCTGCTCCCCCGAGCCCGGCTTATACTCACCGCATGCGACAGCGGCCCTCCTCATCACATCTGGCAAATCTGCAGCGACAGCAACGACGGCTGGTCTGGCTGGTATTTTTCTTTGTGGTTGTTGTTCTGCTGGCGGTCAAGGCGGCGGATCCCAAGAGCTGGGTGTGGCTCACCAACGAAGGCCTCACCCCTCGCCGGCCAAAGGATGTCACCAAGCCGATCAATCTTGAACGGGAGCCCCTGGCACCGGGAGCGTTTCGTCTTCCCTCCGCTCCCGACGCGGCGATGCCCGAGCAAAAGGCCGGGGCCGGCAAACCTTCAAATCCGTCCGACCCGGTGGGATTTGACTTGCATTTCCCGCCGGAATTGTTTGCCAACACGAGAGATGACACGCTGACCATCCGGACCCAGGAGTTGCCGGCTTACTACGCAATTTTGGGGCGGATCAAGGACATGCCCCTGCGTGTTTTGGAGCAGGCCGCCAACAAGCGGATTTCCTATTCCGAGATCTACAACGACATCGGCAGGCATCGCGGTGAGCTGGTGCTGCTGGAAGGTGACCTGCGGCGGCTGGAGGCAATTCCAGCCCCCGAAGACAACCCGCTGGGCATCAAGACTCTCTATGAAGGCTGGCTGTTTACCGAGGCCGGTGCCCGGCATCCCATTCGAATTCAATGCACGAGCCTGCCACCGGGAATGCCGCTGGGCGAGTCAATCAAGCTGCCCGTCAAATTCAGCGGATATGTCTTCAAGCGGACCTCTTATGAAACGCAGTTGGGGCTCAATACCGCCCCGCTGATTCTTGGGTCGCGGCCCCGCTGGAATCCGCCGACGGAGCATCAGACTCCCCCCGCGCGGGCGGCAGGCTACATTTTCGCTTCGGTGACGATTTTGGGGCTGATGTTCGGCGTGGCGGCGTGGCGGTATTCGCTGGCGACTCCGCCACGTCAGACCGCGGATGAAGTGCCTTCGTTTGCCGGACTGGAGCATGTTCGCCACACCAATCTGAATGAACTCATGGCGGAATTTGAACTGGTGCCGCATGAAAGTCTGTCTCCCGAGGACAACGCATCCCCTCCGGGACCTGCTGATCAGCCGCGTGATGCCGCCGCGTACAAAGAGTCGGCGGACGCGGCTGACGATGAGACGCGCATCGTGGGCCGATAACAGGCAGGGACCCCAACTGATGCGCGCCCCTTTTTGGAGATTGTCGACTCGCGTCTATGCGACGGTTCCGCGAAGTTGCTAAACTCATGGATACCCGAAAGAATGGGCCTGTCAGGCCAGCCTGAAGCTGTTGGCGGGGTGGAGCGGGCCACATCCACCCCACTGGCCGGTCCAAGTCCGAGAATTGCGGACTCAGCGCACACTTAGAAGCGGCTTCAATTGTGCAGATTAGCATGTGGTCCGACCGGTGATGGATGCATGGACGCGCGGCAGTGCGCTCCAAAATCCGCACGCGGGTGGTCGTGAACCAGTCGCGCAATTGAATTTTGTTTGTGAGTGCGCCTCTGGCAACCTCGGAATCCGGCCAGCCCTGGCCAGATTTGACGCCTTTTGGTCTTTGATATTGGAACGCTCCAAATGTCGAATTCGAATGCTCCTCCGGATGTCGCCACGCTCCCTGAGCGACTGCGTGGTTCGGATGGGCAGTTGTTGCTGATTATTCGCCTGGTCTACGTAGTCGTGTGTGCGGGCGCCGTCGTGGCGTTCGTCCGCACCACGGACCGTCTTCCCGAAATGCCCCTCATTGGCAGCAACCAGCTCGCCTATTTCGTCGTGCTGCTCTCGTTGACGCAGGTGGCCTCGGTTCTCGATTGGCTGATCCGCAAGAAGCGGATCGAAATCATTTCAGCCGTTTATTTTGGCCTGCTGGTTGGAACGCTGCTGAGCTATCTGCTGAATTTGGCGATCGCCCCGCTCGTCGACTTCACCATCAAGGAGGACATGATCCACTCGGTGAAGGCCATGGTCCAGATGTTGTCAACATTGGCCATGACCTATCTATGCGTCTCTCTGCTGCTGCAGACGAAGGACAACTTCCGGTTCATCATCCCCTACATCGAGTTCAACAAGGAGGTCCGCGGAGGCCGCCCCTATCTGCTGGATACCAGTTCGATTATTGATGGGCGGATCGCCGATGTGATCGACACCCGGATCATCGACTCGCCGTTGATCGTGCCGTCATTCGTGCTGTCGGAACTTCAGGACATTGCCGACAGCAGTGACAAGCTGCGGCGCAACCGCGGCCGCCGCGGGCTGGATGTGCTGTCGCGTCTGCAGGCCAACACGCATGTCGATGTCAAGCTGTACGAGGCCAAGCCCGAAGAGTCCAAGGGCCAGTCCGTTGATCAGCGGCTGGTGGTGCTGGCCAAGGCGCTCGGCGGCCGCGTGGTTACCAACGACTTCAACCTGAACAAGGTGGCCAGCGTGCAGGGTGTGGATGTCATCAACCTGAACGACCTGGCGAACTGCCTCAAGCCACGCTACCTGCCAGGCGAACGCCTCTCCATCAAGGTGATGAAGCAGGGTGAGTCAGTCGGGCAGGGCGTTGGCTACCTGGATGACGGGACGATGGTGGTCTGCGAGGAGGGCTCGGGCCTGATCGGCAAAGAGGCCGACGTGATCGTCAAGACGGTCCTGCAGAGCAGTGCCGGCCGAATGATCTTCGCCCGCCTGCCCAGCCCGACTGACAGGTGACTACCGCACAGGAAATGACAACGGGCGAGCCCAGCCGGCCCGCCCGTGTTTGTTTCCCTCGGCAATTGCCGGCTACTCTTCCTTTTCGGTCTTGTCGTCGTCGGCCTTCTCTTCGCCGCCGCCGACAATCGCCAGAATCCGCTTGCGAGTTTCTTCGCGCAGCTTGTCCCAGTGCTTGGCGGTCTTGGCGTCCGACTTCTTCCAGAATTTCTCCAGCGTCTCGCCCTGTTCCTTCAGCATCAGCGAGATCGCGGCGAATTCGCGGACAACCTTGGCGTCGGCTTCTTCCAGCTTCTCCGAATCGGCCAGCGCTTCGAGCTGCTTGGCGACATTGGCCGACAACCCGATCGTCTGCTTGACCAGGGAGGTGGCCGTTTCGGTGTCATACACACCCTTGGCCTTGGCATCTCCCAGCATTCCCAGCGACTGCTGGGTTTCGAACAGATAGGCGATGCCCAGCCCGCCGATCACTCCAGGCATCGACGCTTCTTCCTCTTCCTTCTCCTTCTCGTTTTCTGCCCGCAGTCCGCTCGAGGCGACCACCGCCAGACAGATTCCCGCCACCATCACCACCGCCGCCCACCGCCTCCATGCCTTCGTAAACACGTCTGCTCCCCTGAATGTAGTTTCCCAGGCTCCCGCAGTCCGCGCTCGCGGTCCGTCGCCAGAGCCACCGCGCGCAACATAACTGCTGTTGAGAAAACGCGAAAGCTCATTTTTGGAGAAACTGAGTTCTGCCATGGGCTTACAGTCAGATTAACCCGTCATGCCGTTAATGACGCAGTGAAGTGGAAGTTGTTCCAGCCACTTTAAGAGGTCACTCAAGAACTCTTCGCGGCGGTCTTCAAATTCCAGCGTGTGTTCCGCCGTTGGGTATTCTTTGATCGTCCACGGCGTGCCGGGCGATGCCGCCAGTGCCCGCCGTGTGGCTTGGTTGTCGATGATGCGGTCTCGTCCGGCCAGCAGGCACAGGCTGGGCCGGCGGATTTCTCCGAGCGCGCGGCGCGACTGGTGTTGTAATTCCAAGTGGGCCAGCAGGAACCCGACCGTCACTTCGTGCAGCGCCAGAGGATCAGAGCGGATGAACGCCTGAGCCTCCGGATTGGACGTGAACAACGCGGGATCGGACAGCGGAATTTTCACTTTCCGCCGCGTCAAACCCATCGTCTCGGCCAAGGCCAGGCGGAGCCGCTGGTCCCAGCGGGTTTCGAGCTGGGTGAAGATTCCCGGGTACAGCAGTGCCAGTCCGTTGAACCATTCCGGCCGCCGCTGGGCAACGACTGCTGCCAGCCGGCCGCCCCAGCTCACGGACATCAGGACCAATGGCAGCGCGGGCGAGCGGACGGCACCGATAGATTGCAAAACGTCGTAGACGAGGCGGTCGGAGTGAGCCACGTGGCCCCGGTCAGGCTCGTTGAGACCTGAGCCACGCCGGTCGAGGAAAATGACCTCCCAGCCGGCCAGCGCCAACCGGTGGCTCGACCAGCCATACCACCCCCCGTGGCTCTGAATGCCGTGCAGCGCCACAATCTGCCCGCGCCTGTTGCCCGCCGGTCGCCATCGTCGCAGATGCAACGGGTAGCCGTCCGACGCGGTGATGATCTCCACCTCACCGCCGGTTTCTGGTGTCCAAGTCATCGCGCCGCCGCATGCGAACCAGGAGCCACCAGCCGCTCCAAGACACGGGCCCAGGCCCCGAACGAGCCGGCGTCGAACAGCACCACCCGCACCTCCAGCCCGCCGTGGCTCGGAGGCAGCTTGGCGAAAAATTCGCGAATCGCCTCAATCGCCGTCTCTGCCGCCAGATCCCGGGGATAGCCATAGACCCCCGTGCTGATCGCCGGAAACGCCACCGAGCGGCACTGGTTTTCGACGGCCAGTTCGAGGCAGCGGCGGTAGGCACTCGCCAGCAATTCCGGCTCCCCCTTCTGCCCCCCACGCCAGACAGGCCCCACGGCATGGAACACGAACTTCGCCGACAGCTTCCCGGCCGAAGTGGGCACCGCCGAACCGGTGGGGCAGCCATTGGGAAACCGCCGCCGCGTCTCCTGCATCAACGAAGGCCCCGCCGCATCATGAATCGCCCCATCCACCCCGCCGCCACCCGCCAGCGCCGAGTTGGCGGCATTGACGATCGCATCGACCTGCTGCCGGGTAATGTCCCCCTGCGCCAGTTCGATGTAGGAATTTGAGAACTGCACTCGCATGGCGCGCTCCTCGGACATGTGTTGTCAAACTCATTCGGAGTCGAGGGCATTCACTTTTGGTTCAGCGTTGAACGTGGCATTTCCGGCACTGTCGCAGAAAAATCGTCTTTGCCACCGGATTCCTCAACCCGCAGGCCACCGTCGTCGACGTCATTCGACCAGACGCTGTAAATGCGGAGTTCATCGCCAACATGCCGGTATTTGAGCGGGAGCTCTGTGAAAGGGTCAATCGGCGGTTCCGACATGAAGTCCGGGTAGAGGTCTACCAGCTTCGCCGGGTCGGTGCCATGCTGTAACTGCCAGAGCTTAACGGCCAACTGCGTCTGCAGCACAATCCAGCCTGCGGAGGAACGGTCGTCCGACTTATAAAAGCCAGTTCCGCCATAGGATTGGATCACGCTGTCCGCCATGGCGCGGCTCCCCTGCAACCCAACTTCGGCCCAAGCCCCTGACGGTGCAGCGGCGAGGTCCTTTTCAAAATGCTGTAGCGCCGTGCGCCGACTTGGCCGCAAGGGAAGCGCGGCAATCGCCTCCCATCGATCCGCCCATTCGTTCGCACGCTTCAAGACAACATCCCAATTCACGGCGCGCCTCTTGATCCAATGTGGCATCTGGGCTGCGATCGGATCGATTTGGCTTAAGTCGCTCAGCGCTTGTGGATTACGAAATGCCATTTGAACGCTCTTCAAATACCTGCAGCGCTCATACTCGTGGGTATCGATGAAGCGTGGAAGGTCGGAAAGCTCCTGCAGGTCTTCGCGCATCTGCTGCAACAGCGGCTCATTCACTGGCAGCGAACGGACGAGGACCAGCGTCCCTACGACGGCCCGGGTATGGATCGCGCTGGCAAACACAACACTCAACGTGGATTGGCGCGCACTGATGAGGCGGGAAAGGCGATGCACTGCCAGCAAATCAGCCCATGCTGCTGCAAGATCGCCCTGGCCCAGTCGTAGCGCGGCACGGCAGGCCAGTCCCCGACACGAGTTGAAAGTGGGTGTCAGTAAGAATTCTGGGCAATCGAGTGTGGCATCAACCACCGGTTCAAAGAACCGCGGTCGCTTCGAGGCCTCGACAACCAAGTTGAACTGACTGGCGTGGGACTCAATCCACGCGGCCAGAGCTGGATTCTGGTCCGCCGTCCAAGGTTCCGTGCGTTCCACCTCATTCCGGGCATCCTTGCCAGCAAAATCCTTGAAAAACGCCTCCCCCGGTCGAAGTGGCTCAATCCCGAATTCGTGAAACTTGTCTCTGGTGTCGCCCGCAATCAGTGTCGGATCCACCGTCCGCGCCAAGAGGACCGCCGCGTTATTTCCTGGCGTGACACCGACGCTCCCCTTGCGGTTCAGGGCTGCGAGGTAGTCGACATGGCCTTTGTTATCCAGTGGCTCAACGAAATAAGTCGTCTCGCGGCTGACTGTGATTTGAGGTTCATGAAATGCCAGACCAATCACCAGCGCCGCCAGAATCAATAGGATCAACAGGACGGGCATGAGGATGAGCTGACGCGGCCGCAGCAGCCAGCCTCGCCAGCCGGGGCGGGTCTTGGCTGCCGCCCTCTCACCTTCAGTCGGCAGCGCGGGACGTTGCATTGGTTATTCCAGAAACGGCAGCATCAGAGTCAAAACTCACTGAGTTCGACAGGCGACGGTGGCTTGTAAGTTCAGGGATTGGTGGGCTGGAGGATTGCTTGGGATTTCAGTGACGCAGTGAGATCATCCTTCCCCCCTTGTTCCTCAACCCGTTCTCCGCCATCGTCGACGCCATTCAACCAGAGGCTGTAAATGCGGAGTTCATCGCCTACATGCAGGTATTTGAGTGGCATTTCAGAAAATGGGTCAATAGGCGGGACTGGCAACAGGTCTGGAACGAGATCCTCCAACTTTGCCGGGTCAGAGCCATGCCGCATCTGCCACAGTCTCGTGGCCAATTGGGCCTGTAGAACAGTCCACAGAGCGCAAGAAGCATCGTCTCCCCGGATGTGCAGCAGCCCCCCCGTGCCGATACTTCGCATCACGCTGTCCGCCATTTCGTGACTCCCGCGCAGCCCCGCTGCCGCCAATGCATCGACGCGAGTGTCCTGGAGATCGTGCCAAAAGAGCTGCAAGGCTGCACGACGACCTGTTCGCGACGGATTCGCCGCAATCGCCTGCCATCGATCATGCCACTCATTTGAGCGTTCCATGACGTCATCGAAGTTCACGGCGCGGCGAGTGAGCCAGAATGGCACCATGCATGCGGGATTATCTCGTCCGTGTTCGATTGAGACAAAATTGTGGCGGTCGCGCAATGCCGACTGAACGATTTTCAAGTGGCTGCAGCGCTCAAATTCATGGGCGTCAATTGTGCGTGGAAGGGGTGCAACTTCCCGCAGATCCTGGAGCATCTGCATCGCGAGTTGCTCAGTGATGAGTGACGACCGCACCAGGACCAAAGTTCCATTCACCGCCCGGTTATGCATGGCCATCGCAATGATGATGCTTGATGTCGATTGCCATGCACCGGCCAGGCGGGAAAGGCGAAGGACCGTGTGCAAATCGGCCCAGGCTGCAGCAGCGTCTCCCTCGCCCAATCGCAAAGCCGCACGACATGCGAGTCCCCGGCTCAGTTTGAGAACCTCATCCGCAAGGAATCCGGACCACAAAAGATCCCTTGCCACAGGTTCAAAATAACGGGAACGCTGCGAGGCCTCTTCCGCGATTTCAAACGGTGCTTCCTGAGACTCAATCCAAGCAGCCAGAGCCGGATTCTCATCCGCAGTCCAAGGCTCGGTCCGCTTCAGTTCTTCCGCAGCATCCTTGCCGGTGAACTCCTTGAAGAAGGCCTCGCCCGAACGAGGAAACTCGATTCCATACTCGTGGAACTTCGACCGTACCTCACCTGTCAGTCCTGCTGGAAGGGCCGCCCGCGCCAGCAGCACCGCCGCATTGTTCACCGGGGTCACTCCGGCGCTCCCCTTTCGGTTCAGTGCCCCGGCGTAGTCGACATGGCCCTTCTCATCCAGTGGCTCAATGAAATAGGTCGTCTCGCGGCTCACGGTGATCTGTGGTTCCACAAAGGACTCGCCAATCACCAGCGCAACCACAGTCAACAGGATCAACAGGACGGGCATCAGGATCAACTGCCAAGGGCGCAGTCGTCGGTGACGCTGACCGGATTTGCTTTCGGCCGCCGTTATGTCACCCTCAGCCGGCATCGCGGGGCATAGCATTGGTTCTTCCGGAGGCGGACAGGTTTCAAGATGAACTCGCTGCGTTCTTCATCACTGTGCCAAACCGCTCGTCACTCGTCCACTACAGTCTCGCCATTCAGCAGCCGCAGGCACAGCGGGCTGACGCCGGACAGTTTCCGGATGGCGTCGGCCAGCAGCGTCGAGTGCGTGCTGACCCAGACCTGGGAGAACTTTGAAGCCTCGACGATCAGTTGGGCGAGCGGGGGCAGCAGGTCGGGATGCAGGCTGGCCTCGGGTTCGTTCAGGGCGATGAGTGCCGGCGGCCGCGGGCTGAGCAGGCAGGCGACGAGGCACAGGAACTTGAGTGTCCCGTCGGACAGTTCATGGGCCAGCAGCAGCCGGTCACAACCTTCGGCACGCATGCCGATCAACAGGCTAGTTTCGGTCTGGAGAATTTCCAGTGTGCGTCCCGGCAGGGCCGAGGCGATTATCTCGTTGAGCGTGTGCCGGTCTCCAATCTCGATAATGGTCTGCAGGGCGGCGGCAAGGTCGCCACCGTCGTGGCTCAACACCGGCGTCCGCACGCTCACCTGGGCTGAGCGCATCGGCGACTCTTCGTCGGTCCGAAAGATGTGGTAGAACCGCCAGCCACGCACCGCTTCCCGCAGCGAAAACAGTTCCGGAAAGCGGTGTGGCTCGCGCAACTGCGACAAGACCGATTCGTTGCTGTCCAAAATCAGTGGATACTCCACCCGCGCCCCCTCGACATCCCGAATCCTGGTGATCCCGCCTGCTCGCTCCAGCAGCGTCGTGGTTGGCTTCCGCCGCGGGCCATGCCAAACCGCCTCCTCCTTAATTTCGGGATCGCAACAAAAGGAACTCTGCGAAGCGCCTTCACCTCTCAAAGGAAAGCCACAGGTCAGTTCAAAGGAAAAGTCCTCCGTGCGAAAGCCAAGTGACATGCGGACCGGCTTCTTGCTGAGCCTCGGTCCCGCCCACAGCACGGAGGGCAGCCCGCCCTCGCGGCAAATCGAGCGGGCAAAGCTCCCCTCGCAGATTTTGGCAACGAGCCACAGGGCGCGGTAGAGGTTCGATTTTCCCGAACCGTTCGGCCCGGTAATGACGTTCAACTGCCGCAGGGGCAGTTCCATAAAGCGCAGTGAGCGATATTTTTGGACGCTCAGATGAGTCAAGGGCATGTGGGGAACTCGGGTCGAATGGGCGACGGGTTCTCAACGGTGCTGATTTTCGATTTTCGAAGACGGAATTTCGATTGTGGTGGAGGTTTCGTCGGAGGCGATAGGCACATCATAAGACCGGATCGTCCATGAAACAGCCAACGGCGGCGGTGCTTGAGACAACGGCGGTCACCTGCGAATATTCGCCTCCATGGCGAAACTGCAAACAACACTCCAGCTCACAATCACCGCCCTGGGGCGGTTGGTCAGCCGGTCTGAAGCCGCACAGACGGCACCCGGCGAAGAGCCGATGGCGGCGGGCGGTAAAACTGCCGCGCTGCAGGCGGCCTTTGACGAAAGCCCATCGCATGGGCTGCTGTACCTGGCCACGAGTGCCCTGCAGACTTCGTTCGGGCCGAGTTTCGATTTCGCCCGGCAGTTTGGCACCGCGTACCTGACAAAATTCTGCCATCGACCGAACGACGACGGTACGGCGCTCAAGACTCCCGTCCTGCCACCGTCTCCGGCGGAACTGGCGACGCTGATATTGCAGGCCCCGCCCATGCTGGGGCAAGAGTATCTGACACCGGAACTCATGGCGGGTTGGTGGCACGACTTGGATGCACTGGTCCGGGCCGAGGCGGCGCGGCATCCCGGCGGACCACAGGCGTATCTCGCCGAGAAGAGCCCGTTGTGGCGGACGATGGGGCGGGTCACGTTTCATCTGGCGGAAAACAAGCGCGATCCCGATTCGCCATTCGCCTTCATGGCAACCTACAGCCGGCAGCTTTCGGCCCAGGGGAAGGTGCTGCATGAGCCACTGGGCCGGGCCTTGCAGCACTATGCCGGCGACAAGAACCGCGAGGCACTGCTAACCCTGTTGGGACCGATGCAACGGGCGACGGAGAAGAGCCCGCTCGCCAAGGAACTGGTCGACAGTGGCGATGTGTTTCATCCGCTGGCCTGGACACCTCATCAGGCACACCGTTTTCTGCAGGAGATCCCCGCCCTCGAAGCCAGCGGGCTGATTGTCCGCGTGCCCGACTGGTGGAAGGCGACGCGCCCGCCCCGGCCGGTGGTCAGCGTCCAGGTGGGCGGCGTCCGCAATTCCGTGCTCGGCGCGGACGCGCTCCTCGACTTTCAGGTGGGCGTGGCGCTCGACGGCGAGGAGTTGAGTGAAGAGGAACTCGAACTGGCGCTGGAGTCGGTCGGGGGCCTGGTGCGGCTCAAAGGCAAGTGGGTGGAAGTCGACCGCGAAAAACTGGCGGCGGCGCTGGAACACTGGAAAGAGGTGGAACGCCGCACCCGTGACGGCCTGTCGTTCTTTGAGGGAATGCGGCTGCTCTCGGGAGCGCCGCTGGAACGGGACACCGCTGGTGCCCTGACCGCGGAAACGCGGGAGTGGACGGGCCTGTCGGCGGGGCCGTTTCTGGAACAGACACTCCAGCGGCTGCGGGCACCCGAGGCGACCAGCGGTGAAAAAGCGACAGGTCCCGCAGGTCTGAAGGCTGAACTTCGCCCCTATCAGCGGGTGGGGATGGACTGGCTGCGGTTTCTCACGGAACTCGGGCTGGGGGCGCTGCTCGCCGACGACATGGGACTGGGAAAGACCATCCAGGTCATCGCCCTGTTCCTGAAGCTGCGGGAGTCGCGCACCGGGAAAACAGAGAAGAAACGTGAGCCACACTTGCTGGTGGTCCCGGCGTCGCTGGTGGGAAACTGGAAGGCGGAGCTTCAACGGTTTGCCCCCACGCTCAGCTCGGTCATCGTCCATCCCTCCGAAATGCCAGACATGGAGCATGGCGCGGATCTCACCCAGGCGGATGTGGTCATCACCACCTACGGGATGCTCCAACGGCTCCAGTGGCTCCGCGAGCGGCATTGGGACCTGGTGATTCTGGATGAGGCGCAGGCGATCAAGAACTCGGGGACGCGGCAGTCCAAGGCGGTCAAGGAACTGCGCTCGGCCGGAAGGATCGCCCTGACCGGCACACCGGTCGAGAACCGCCTTTCCGATCTCTGGTCGCTGTTTGATTTTCTCAACCCCGGACTCTTGGGCAGCGCCAAAACTTTCGCCAATCTCGTCAAGCAGCTCAGCAGCGACCGTGGCTCATCGTACCAGCCACTGCGGACGCTGATTCAGCCCTACATCCTGCGGCGGCTGAAGACCGATACCCGGATCATTTCCGACCTGCCGCAAAAGACCGAGGTCCGCGCCTACAGTGGCCTGAGCCGCCAGCAGGCGGCGCTCTATGAACAGGCCGTTAGGGAACTCTCGAAACGGATTGCCGCAACCGACGGCATCCAGCGGAAGGGGCTGGTGCTGGCGCAGTTGATGCGGCTCAAGCAAATCTGCAATCACCCCGCGCAGTGGCTCGGCAACGGCGACTACGACCCACAGCACAGCGGCAAATTCCAGCGGCTGGCGGAACTCTGTGACGAGATGGCCGAGCGGCAGGAGAGGGTATTGGTCTTCACGCAGTTCCGAGAGCTGACCGAACCGCTGGCGAACCATCTGGCCAAAGTGTTCCGGCGGCCGGGGCTGATCCTGCACGGCGGCACACCGGTGAAAGCCCGCCGCGAACTGGTGCAGCAGTTCCAGCAAGACAACGGCCCGCCGTTCTTTGTGCTGTCGCTGAAGGCAGGCGGCACGGGGCTCAATTTGACCGCCGCCTCACAGGTGGTCCATTTCGACCGCTGGTGGAACCCCGCGGTCGAAAATCAGGCCACCGACCGCGCCTTTCGCATCGGCCAGAAGAGGAATGTGCTGGTCCACAAATTCGTCTGCCGCGGCACCCTCGAAGAGCGGATCGACGAACTGATGACGGAGAAATCTGCCGTCGCCGGCGCGGTGCTGGAGGGTGGCGAGGCATTGTTGACCGAGATGGACGACGCCGAACTGCTGGAATTTGTGAAGCTCGATTTGCAGAAAGCCGTGGAGGCCTGACAACAACAGCCACCGCAACTGTCGCAGCCGTTCGGCATGGGCGGGATCGGCACTCAGATCCTGCAGTTCATCCGGATCACTTTTCCCACAGACCAAGACACAGACCGTCAGCGGCCGCAGCATGCCTCTACCCCTTGATCGTGAGTGTTCCGGCCATTGATTTCTCCCGTGGCTCCAAGTCGGTATGGGTTGATCCATCCGGCCTGTCGCGGCCGACCTTGACGATGTGCTTCCCTGCCACAAAGGCCGCAGGCTGGTATCGATCTCCGCGGACGCGGACCGTGGAGACCAGCACACCGGTGGCTTGTTCAATCACTTGCACCACAGGATTTGTGAGCCCCTCAAAAATCAGCTCCGGCAGCCAGCCGACCGGCCGTCGGCCGTCGTTGTCGTCCATCGAAAACTTGACCGGCCAACCGGGAAACTGGGCCTGATCTCCCTGGGTGACATCCGAGAACCGTGGCCAGCATTCGAACACAATCTGCCGCGTGCGTTTGTTGAACCGCGCGATGCCGTAACCATCCGCGCGTTGCTTCTCGTCGCGGATGTCGGCCGGGTTTGCATAGGCCAGCATTGAAATGCGATTGCCCAGCCCATCCTTGAATTCGCCGGTCCACGGCAGCGGACTCTGGGGCACAGGGTTTGGCCCCGGCTGCTCATCGGCGGGATGCCACCAGCGACCGTAGATCGTGTTGACCAGTGCCGGACAGGTGAAGCCGTATGGCCCGTCGCCAAACTCCTGGATGCCATGCTTCACGACAACGGCCAGATGCTGGTCGCCGCACAGATGTGTGACTCGGGCGCGGCGGAGTTCTTCCAGGGCGCGATCACGGCCCGACTGCGGCCAGCCATTGCAATCCAGATCGGCCAGCAGGCGGCCGTCGCGTGTGCCGTGCATGTGCACCGCGCCGCAGAACGCGGTTTGCGACAAAGCCACCTTGATTTCGGCACCCGCCCAGTCCTGGCTCCAGTCGCGCAGAAACTTGAGTTGCCGGTCACCGAGCAACTGCAGGCCGGGCAGATCGATCGATTTCGGGTCGTAGTGCGGGTCATTGACATGGTCGGGACGCGGCCCCATCTGCGGGATTTTCCCGGCGGGACCGGTCTTGAACTTGCGGTCTTCCAGCACGGCAAAGTCGACGCCACCGACGCGGAGGCGTGTGAAGTAGACTGTGATGCCGCGTTCCACCGGAGCCGGGTCCACAGGGTCCGGCAGGTGCCACGTCTGCTGCCGCTGCACGAGGTTGACGTAATCGACGGGATAGAAATATCCACCGTCTGCGTTGCCGCTGAGCGTCGACCGTTTGCCGTTCTCACCCCACAAATTGCCATGCCCAACGTCATGATCATCGGGGATCGTGATCGTCGGCCGGTCGCGGAGTATCTCGCGGAACTGCAGTCCGAACTCAATCCAGCCGGCGGTGTGTTCGGTGTGCCGGTAGGTCTGGTCGCCGCCGAAAAACAGCAAGTCGGGATCCTGCCGCTTCAGGTTCTCAATGATCTCGGGACGTTCGCCCGTCGTGCGGCTCGAGTTGCATGACATGTTGGCGACGACAATTTCTTCTTTGTCCACTGGGTCGCGTCGAATCAACCCTTCGAACTGCGCCAGCTCACCATGGCGCACCCGGTACGGCACAGATTGCGAACCGTCCCAGTCTTCGATGCGATAGTGCGCATCCCAACCGGGATAGAGCACCTCCGCCTGGGCCGCTTCCGTCCACTGGCCATCCCGTTGGAATTCCAGCCGAGCCACGCGTGGCTCGCCCGGTTTGAGGGGGAACAACTGCGCGGTCAGCTTCAAAATCTTGTCGTGATGTGTGTACACCGCGAAGGCAACCACTTCGGCGCGGGGCACATCCATGGAAGGCGGTTGTCCGCCCGTGCGCGGCTTTCCGGCTTGGATCGCCGCCTTGGTCCACCAGGGGCCGGTCGTCAGCGAATCGAGTTGAGGGAATTCCGGCCCGAATGGCTGCGGAGTTTCCTGCGAAACCAGTTCGCCGGGCGGCAGCGCCAGTGCTCCCAGACCGGCCGCCGTCAGTTTGATGGCATGCCGTCGATTGATGCGTTTCATCGTCGGGTCTGCTCCAGAGTTGAACTTTCGTGTCGGCAAACAGTCAGATTTTTATCGGCTCGCTTTTCAATCGGTCAGGGTCAACGTCACGCGACGCACATCCATCACCGACTGGCCGGGAATTTCCACGGCGCGCAGCATGAGCGACCCCTGGCCTTTTTCGAGGTGGATCGTCCCCAGATTGAGCGGTCGAAATTCTTTCATCCGCGATTCGCCGTGCGGACGCGGCAGCGTGTCCTGATTGGTGTAGAGCGGCGGATCCCAGCCGGGGCCGACTTTGCCAGCAAGTCGACTGGCACCAAAGCTGAGTTCTACCAGCGAGCCGGCATCCGCTTCGGGACAGGTGTAGTCGATGCTCACTTCGTAGCGGCCTGAGGTATGAACGTCGAGCAGCCACACCATGCTGTCGCCGGCCTTGGTCCAATTCACGAAGTAAGAGCAGTTCGGAGCAGGGCTGCTGCGTTTCACGCCACCCCGTGGCTCACCGTCGCGGGCGGGGAGCATCGTGATGGGAAACTCCCGATAGCCCACGGGGATCGGACGTGGATCGACAGCATTCCCGGCGAGGCCCCCTTTCGCCGTGACCGTGCCAAACACTTCCTCCCGCCAGGCGGCGACTGCCGCCGCCAGCCGCGCGGCCGTTTCCGGATCCTGGCTGTTGATCGGCGTTTTCTGGTCAGGATCGGCCACGATGTCGAACAGTTTTTGCTGGTCATCGAGCCGGTGCTGCTGGGTGCGGACGCTCACCCGGCCGGCCCAGGTGGAAAACAGCATCCGGTCGGGCCAATCCACTTTCTGCTGCAACAGCAACGGGCTGAGGTCGCGCCCATCCAGTGGCTTGTCGCCCACCCGCGGCACCTCCGCCAGCGCGGTTAATGTGGGCAACAGGTCGATGGCACCAGTGATCTGCGTGACGGTCTGGCCAGCGGGCAGTTTGGCCGGCCAACGAATGAACGCCGCCGAACGCACACCGCCTTCATCGGTGCTTCCTTTGATGCCTTTCATGCCGCCGTTCCAGCGCCAACTGTTGGGTCCGTTGTCGCAAAAATAGAGCACGATCGTGTTTTCGTTGAGATTCAGGTCCTTGAGCTTCGACAGCACCCGGCCGACATTTCCGTCTTGGTTCTCAATCATCGCCAGCGCGCAGCGGGTTTCATCGGCCACTTCCCGGTCTGCCAGCGTGGCTCGCTGCGTTAGCGGCTTGTCCTTGTACTGCTGCCAGTTCTGGTCCGGCGCGGCCCACGGCGAGTGCGGCGTGGTGAACGGCACGTAGCAGAGAAAGGGCTTTGCCCGGTTGCGGTCGATGAAGTCCAGCGCGCGATCCGTGCAGACATCAACAATGTAGCCCTTGGTGCGAAGCATGCGGCCGTTGTCTTCCAACGGCGCATCGAAGTATTCGCCCCAATGGCCGGAGGAGTGGCCGAAGTACTCGTCGAAGCCACGGGCCATGGGATGATAGGGCCATTGCGTGCCGTTGTGCCACTTGCCAAACGCTCCCGTGGCATACCCCGCCGCCTTGAATGCGTCGGCAATGGTCCGCTCCTCCAGATCCAGCCGCTCTTGTCCGGTTGAAACTCCCCGAACTCCGCCGCGTGGGTGATACCGGCCCGTGAGGAACTCCGCGCGCGTCGGCGAACAGACGGGACAGACGAAGAACCGGTCGAGTGTCACTCCGTCGCGGCTCAGCGAATCGATGTGCGGGGTGCGAACGGTCGTGTTGCCATTTCGACCGTAGTCTCCCCAACCAGCGTCGTCCGCCAGGAAGATGACCACATTGGGCCGCGCGGCGAACGCCGGCTGGCCCACGGCAAAGATCAACACGGCGGCAAGAATCACTCTCTGCATGGGATCTCCGATTTCACAGACCGTGCGGCAGTCCTGCCCAATTCCGTAAGACTGTATGCAAAGCGACGGCGGATCGTCGATGTCGCACCGCCTGGGAGCCTGGGAGCTGGGAGTCGCTCCCTTCGACGCCCTTGTCGTCACGCCGGCCAGATGTGGCACGCGGCCAGATTTCAACCGCTTTAGAATCGCTCTTCGCCGTCACACCGGTTAAGATGCGAGGAGTCTGCGTCTTTCGAACGCTGGCCTGGCCAACGGTTCGGAACGCGTTTGAGATTTTTTCGCCGCGGGAACGACTGCAAAACATGGCTGAAACTGCCTCCGTTGAGTCTCCGGACAGTCGGGAATCCATCGACAAGCTGCAAGCGGCGTACAAGGAAATCCGCACGCAGATGTCGCAGGTGATCGTGGGGCAGGAGGCGGTCATCGAGCAGTTGATGATCGCCCTGTTCAGCCAGGGTCACTGCATTCTGGAGGGTGTTCCGGGACTGGCCAAGACGCTGATGATCAGCACGCTGGCCCGCTGCCTGTCGATGTCGTTCAGCCGCATCCAGTTCACGCCCGACCTGATGCCCGCCGACATCACCGGGACCGACGTGCTGGAAGAAGACAAGCTGACTGGCAAGCGGGAATTCCGCTTCCTCGAAGGGCCGCTGTTTTACAACATCGTGCTGGCCGACGAAATCAACCGCACCCCGCCCAAAACCCAGGCCGCCCTGCTGGAAGCCATGCAGGAACGCCAGGTGTCCGTCGGCCGCGTCCGGCACAAGCTGGCCAATCCGTTCTTCGTGCTTGCGACCCAAAACCCGATCGAGCAGGAGGGCACCTATGCGCTTCCCGAAGCGCAGCAGGACCGCTTCATGTTCAAGGTGTTTGTGAACTATCCCTCCTTTCAGGAGGAATTCCAGATTGCCCGGCAGACGACTGGCGTGCAGAAGGACACCATCCAGCCGGTGCTCTCCGCCGAGGACATCCTTAAGCTGCAGGCCATCGTTCGCCAGGTGCCGGTTTCGGACCATGTGATTCAATACGCGCTGGCATTGGTGCGGCAGACACGAGTCGGTTCGGTCGGTGTTCCGCAGTTCGTGTCGGACTGGCTGAGCTGGGGGGCCGGCCCCCGCGCGGTGCAGTACCTGCTGCTGGGCGGCAAGGCCCGGGCGCTGCTGCAGGGGCGGAGCCACGTGTCGACGGCGGACATTGGAGCGCTGGCGGCGCCGGTGCTGCGGCACCGCATCGTGGCCAACTTCGCGGCCGAAAGCGATGGCATTACTCCCGACAAGGTTGTGGAACGGTTGCTCACTGAAACCCCGTCCAAAGAAGGCGAACTGACGAGTGACCCGCGATTCCAAAAGATTTTTGCAGCCTGAGGCGATCGCCCGCGTCTCGCGGCTCGAAGTACTCGCCCGCAACGTCGTCGAAGGCTACCTGACCGGCCTGCATCGCAGTCCGTACTTCGGGCAGTCGATCGAGTTCGTGCAGCACCGCGAATACGCCAAGGGCGACGATCCGCGCCGCATCGACTGGAAGGCCTGGTCGAAGACGGACAAGTACTACATCAAGCAGTACGAAGAAGAGACCAACCTCCGCTGCACGATCCTGCTGGATGTCAGCGAGTCGATGCGGTTTGGCACCGGCAAGCTCAACAAGTACGAGTATGGCTGCGCGATCACCGCCTGCCTCTCCTACCTGCTGTTGCGGCAGCAGGACTCAGTCGGGGTGATGGCGTTCGACGAAACGGTGAAGGCGACGGTCCCGCCACGCAGCAAGCGGAACCACCTGCATGCGATTCTGCATGCCCTCGACACCGGAAACCCGTCCCAAAAAAGCGACATGTACAAGGTGCTGTCGCAGGTGGCCGAGGAACAGTCGCAACGGGGGATGATCGTCCTGGTCTCGGACCTGTTCGCCCCGCGCGAGAGCCTGTTCCGCGGCCTGACAATGCTGCGGCATCGCGGGCATGACGTGATGGTTCTGCACGTGATGGACGACGAGGAACTCGATTTCAACTATGCCGGCACGACCAAGTTCGAAGGCATGGAGGAGATGGGCGACCTGTTGTGCGACCCGCGTTCGCTGCGCGAAGGTTATCTCAAGGAGGTTCAGTCATTCCTGGATGAAGTCCGCCGCCAATGCGCCCGCAGTGTGATCGACTATCAAACGATCCGCACCAGTGAGAACCTGGATGCCGTTCTGTCGCGGTATCTCAACCATCGGCTGGGAATGCGGCAGTCGGGACGCGGGTAAGGATCGCCGTGACAAGCCCTGGGGCCGAGTTGGAGCGCGGACGGGAGCCCCAACGGGTGTGAGATTCATTCAACGTCCGACAAGCAACGACGGTAAAACCGCACGCGAACGCGCGCTAATAACGCGTGCCGGCTCAGTGGCGGATCAACGAATCGTGGCTCGAAATCAATCCAGATTCCACCTCGCCACTCATGCTGCCTTGAGTGGCTGAAATTGGCGCGGCATGGAGGACGAATCCACCGATTCCAGCACGACACATCTCCTTGGGGCCGTTTGTTCGCGTGGATTGCAGACGGTACAATCCGGGGCTGAATTCACCATCTGCAACCGGAGCCCCGCATCGTGTCAGACCTGTCGCTCGAGTCGTTCGCCAAGCACAAGGAGTTTCTGATCGGGATCGACTCGGACGGCTGCGCGTTCGACACGATGGAAGTGAAGCACAAAGAGTGCTTCATCCCCAATACCATTCAGCACTTCGGCCTGCAGGCAGTTTCGAAATACGCCCGTGAGGCGGCCGAGTTCGTCAACCTGTACTCAAAGTGGCGGGGCATCAACCGCTTTCCCGCCCTCGTCAACACCATCGACCTCTTGCTGGACCGCAGCGAAGTCTCCAAGCGTGGGACGAAACTGCCGGACATTGCCGGGCTGCGCGACTGGATCAAGCGGGAAACGAAGCTGGCGAATCCGCAGTTGGAAAAGGAAGTCGCCGCGACAAACGATCCCGCGTTGACCCGCGCCCTCGCCTGGTCGATCGCCGTCAACAAAACCATCGAACAGATGGTGGAGGGGGTGCCCCCCTTCCCGTTCCTTCGCGAATCCCTGCAAAAGCTCCAACCTGTCGCGGACATGCTCGTGTGCTCGGCCACTCCCAATGCCGCACTGCGGACGGAATGGAAAGAGCACAATATCGCCCAGTATGTGGGTGCGATTTGCGGTCAGGAAGTCGGCAGCAAAAAGGAGATTCTGCAGCGGGCCACCGCGCTGGGTTATGGTCCCAACAAAGTCCTGATGATCGGCGACGCCCCCGGGGACCTGCAGGCCGCCCGCGGGGCCGGATCGCTGTTCTATCCGATCAACCCCGGTGCCGAAGACGCCAGTTGGGAGCGGTTCTACAACGAGTCGTGCGACCGCTTCCTCAAAGGCACCTACGCGGGCGACCATGAGGCCAAACTGATCGCCGAGTTCGACACTTATCTTCCAGAAACACCTCCCTGGAAGCGCTGATAAATGAACACGGAATACCAGTTTGACATCGTCGTCGTGGGGGCCGGGCACGCGGGCGTGGAGGCCGCGCTCGCCGCGGCACGCATGGGCGCGAAAACCGCCCTGCTGACGATGAGTTGCGACACCGTGGGGGCGATGAGCTGCAACCCGGCCATCGGAGGAATCGCCAAGGGCCAGATTGTTCGCGAGATTGACGCGCTTGGCGGCGAGATGGGAAAGGCGACGGATGCCACCGGCATCCAGTTCCGCATGCTCAACCGGACCAAAGGTCCGGCGATGCACAGTCCCCGCGCCCAGGCTGACAAAAAGGCGTATCAGTTCTATCTCAAGAACATCGTCGAGTGTCAGCCGGGCCTGACACTGCGGCAGGAGCTTGTGGAAGGCCTGGAGGTGGTGGATGGCGTGGCCCGGGGGGTGAAGGTCCGCGGGCCGGCCCTGTACCGTGCCCGCGCCGTGGTGCTGACGACCGGCACCTTCATGGCCAGCATCATGCACACCGGCGAAGCCAAGACCTCCGGCGGCCGGGCAGGGGAGGGGACCACCACCACGGTCTCCGAAACGCTGCGGCAACTGGGGTTCGAACTGCAGCGGTTCAAAACTGGGACGCCGTGTCGGCTGAATGGGCGGACGATCGATTATTCCGTGTTGGAGCGGCAGCCGGGTGATGCCGAGCCACAGCCGTTCTCGTTCATGACGGAGCGGCTGACGCAGCCCCAGATGGACTGCTGGCTGACCGGCACAAACGCCGGGGCTCACGAACTGATCCGTGCCAACCTGCACCGGGCACCGATGTACAGCGGGCAGATCGAGTCGACCGGGCCGCGCTACTGCCCGTCCATCGAAGACAAAGTCGTGCGGTTTGCCGAACAGCCGTCGCACCAGATCTTTCTGGAACCGGAGGGCCGCAACACACAGGAGTTCTACTGCAACGGCATCTCGACGAGCCTGCCAAGGGATGTGCAGGATCAATTGGTCCGGTCGATCCGCGGTCTCGAACACGCTGAGATCATGCGCTACGGGTACGCCGTGGAATATGATTTCGCCCCGCCCACGCAGTTGCAGGCGACGCTTGAAACCAAGCGCGTCGCCAGTCTGTATTTCGCCGGGCAGATCAACGGCACGACCGGCTATGAAGAAGCGGCCGGCCAGGGGTTGATGGCCGGGATCAACGCCGCCCTCAATGTCGCCGGACAGCCGCCGCTGATTCTTGACCGATCGCAGGCCTATTTGGGCGTGCTGATTGACGACCTTGTCACCAAGGGCGTCGACGAGCCCTATCGGATGTTTACCTCCCGGGCCGAATACCGCCTCCTGCTGCGGCAGGACAATGCCGACCGCCGGCTCACCCCGCTCGGCCAGCGGATCGGGCTGGTGACCGCCGACCGCTGGGAGAAGCTGCAGCGCCACGAAGCCGATTTCGCCCGCGGCCAGGCGTGGCTCGGCAGCCATCATCATCATGGACAGACCCTGGAAGAGATCCTGCGACGCCCTGAAACGACATGGGCCGACCTCGTGGCTCTCAATCCCGAGCTTGCCGAACAACAGGTTCCCCCGCTCGCTCAGGAGCAACTGGCCATCGAAAGCAAGTACGCCGGCTACATCCGCCGGCAAACTGCCATGATCGACAAGCAGGAACAGGTCCACGCGCTGCCGATTCCCGAACATTTCGATTTTGCCGCCGTGCCACAACTGCGGGCCGAGGCCCGGCAGAAGCTGGCACGAGTTCAACCCAGAAACCTGGGCCAGGCCAGCCGCATCAGCGGAATTACGCCCGCCGACATCGCGATTCTGCTGCTGTACATTCGCGAGCCACACCGGATGGCGGCACTGTAATTTGGGTGTCCGTTCGGGAGCGCCAGCGCGAAGCCTCAAGTTGTCTTTCCCATTGGCCACCTGTATTCTCACGGACCAAATGGGTTGCACCTTGTTCGGCAGGATCTGGAGTCACGCGCGATGGCGACAAACGGGACGTTGAATCGGAAGTTGCGGATGGCCCTGGTGGGCGGCGGGGCCGGATCGTTCATCGGTCGTGTGCATGTGACGGCGGCAGTGCTCGACAACCGGGCGGCACTGGTCGCCGGGGCGCTCTCGTCCGATGCCGCCAAGGCCAGGGCCTCCGCCGCCGATTACGACATCCCCGCCGCCCGCGCGTATGGCTCGGTCGATGAAATGATCGCCGCCGAGAAGGCACTGCCCGCCGACCAGCGGATTGACTTTGTCACCGTCGCCACCCCCAATCACACGCACTTCCCCATCTCGAAGGCGGCGGTCGAGGCCGGCTTCAATGTGATGTGCGACAAGCCGATGACGTTCGATCTCAAGCAGGCCGAAGAGCTGGCGGCCCTTGTCAAGAAAACGGGGGTGGTGTTTGGCGTCACCCACAACTACACCGGCTACCCGCTGGTCCGCCAGGCCCGGCAGATGATCCAAAACGGCGACCTCGGCGAAATCCAGGCGTTCCGCTCGAACTACATTCAGGGCTGGCTGCGGACGCGGCTGGAAACCAGCGATCAGAAGCAGGCCGCCTGGCGGACGGACCCGGCCAAGTCCGGGGCCTCCGGCTGCTTCGGCGACATCGGCACGCATGCCTACAACCTCGCCCGCTACATGACCGGCCTGCTGCCGTCAGAAATCTCCTGCCACTTCAAGACATTTGAACCGGGCCGAAAGCTCGAAGACTACGGCCATGCCGTCATCAAGTTCGAGAACGGCGCGCTGGGCACGGTGACCGCCAGCCAGATCTCGCACGGTCGCGAGAACGACCTGTTCATCGAGGTGGACGGCACCAAGGGGGCGCTGTCGTGGCGGCAGGAAGAGCCAAACGTCATGACCGTGCGCCGCAACGGCTCGCCCCACGCGCTATACACCCGCAACCCTGGTGCCCCGTACATGACGGAATGGGGCTCCGCCGCCTGCCGCCTCCCCGGCGGCCATCCCGAAGCCTTCTTCGAAGCCTTCGCCAACATCTACCGCTTCGCCTTCGACGACATGGTGGCCCGCGCCGCCGGGGAACAATTCGAAGCCGTCAACACCATCTACCCGAACGTGCAGGACGGTGTGGAAGGGATGTACTTCATCCAGCAGTGCGTGGAAAGCAGCCGCAACAACGGCCAGTGGCTGCCGCTGAAACACGCTCTGGCGCGGAAGTAAACTTCACGGTTGACCAGTCCCTGTTTCAACGGGAACGCCTTCGTGGGTGCCAATGGCCCGGAGAAGAGCCCACTCTTCGCGCCATCGGCGTCCTGCCGACGGCTTCATCGGTGCGACCAAGACACAGCCGGACTGGTACAATTCCACGTTCGGTGGTACACACCGGCGTTGAATTGAAGCTGTGGATCGTGACTGTCGCCTCCGTTGTCGAAGGATGGATTCATGGGCCACCGGAGTTCCTGCACCCTCCTGATGGGGGTATTGTGTTGCCTTCTGGCGTGTGTGGCCGGCTCAAACGCACACGCGCAAGGGACAGCTCCGGCGCCGCGCCGGGCACCGCAGCTTTTGGTTGTCCTGATCGGCGGCATGGATTCGGACCCGACGGCCGCCCAGATCGCCGGGACGGCGAAGCGCAGCGAAGGGAACAGCGGCCTTTATCAGTTGCAGCAGGATCTGCAGGAGCCCAATGTCCGCTGTGAGTATTTCAACTGGAACGGGACGCGGGCGGGTCAGATCCGCGATCCGCACCCGCCGCGGACGGAGCCGATTGCCAGCGTGATCCGCGCTTCTTTGCGCGAGCAGCCACGCGATCGGGTCGCCATCGTGGGGAACAGTTGGGGCGGGCACACCGCCCTGGAAACCGTCTGCCGTCTGCACGACTGCGCGACTCCGCTGCAACTGGATCTGGTGGTGTTTCTCGACCCCTCTTCGACCGGCCGCGGCAAGCGGCCCAAGGGACTGCCGGCCAACGTCGGGTCGGCGGTGAATTTTCACACGCGCAACGCCTTCGTGTGGGGGACCATCAAGGATGATCTCAGCGACCGGATTCTCAATTTGGATCTGGGACATCCCGACACCGGGTATCTCTCCAAGGGCGGCCCCGCCTACGATTCACCCTTCAATTTTCCCGCGCATGTGGCTGCCGAGTGGGATCCGCGGATCCATGCCAACATCCGCAACCGGCTGCTCGATCTGGCCCCCAAAAGCATTGCCCCAGACGCCTCCCAGCCCACGCCTTCAACCGCCCGGACTCCATGAGCAGCCTTTGGGGATTTCTGGTTCTCGAAGGTTACCTGCTCACCCTGCTGCTGGTGCCGTGGGTTTTCTTCCAGCGGAAGAAGACCTCGACCGCGGTCCTCGCCTGGATCATGGCGATCATCATGCTGCCGTATGTCGGTGGCTTCCTGTTCCTGATATTTGGCACGAACAACGTCCGCCGCCGGCAGGAGCGCAAGCGGGATGCGGCCGCAAAAATCAACCGCTACATGCCAGGCATCCCGCAGTATGAACTAATGCTGGATGAGGTGGCCCCCCAGGTCCGGCGGCTGACGCGGCTGGCTGAACGGGTGGGCGGCAACAAGGCGAGCGCCGGCAACCGGGTCGAGCTGATCAACGACACAAACCGGGCGTTTGGGCTGATCGAGCAGGCGATCGGCCAGTCCACGCGCTCCATCAACCTCGAATACTACATCTGGCAGCCCGACCGCACCGGCACGCGGCTCCGCGATCTGCTGATCGAACGCGCCAAAGCCGGAGTGCAGATCCGATTCCTGTATGACGGTTTTGGCTCCATGCGGATCCGCCGCCGCTTCCTGCAGCCGATGCACGACGTGGGGATCCGCACGGCGGCGGCGATGCCCGGAGCGTCGTTCCGCGAGCGCTGGTCGATCAATTTTCGCAACCACCGCAAGATTGTCCTTTGCGACGGCCAGGTCGCCTTTACCGGCGGCATGAACGTCGGCGACGACTACCGGGGGCTCAACCCCCGCATCGGCTTCTGGCGGGACACCCACCTGGGCCTTCGCGGTCCCGCCGTGCTGCAGTTGCAGCAGGTGTTCGCCGAAGACTGGTTTTATGCCACGGGTGAGGAACTCTCCGGGCCGGAATGGTACCCCATCCCCGAGTCCATGGGCGACCACATGGCGCAGGTCGTTCCCGGCGGACCGTACGGCGGGGCCGACGCCTTCCATCACCTGTTCTTCGCCGCCATCAACGAAGCCGAGAATCGCATCACGCTCGCCACCTCGTTTTTCGTGCCGACGCCACCGCTCGTCACCGCTCTGGAAACCGCGGCCTACCGTGGGGTGAGCGTCCGGCTCATGCTGGCGGGCAAGCCCGACATTCGGGGAATGCTGACCGCCGGCCGGGCGTTCTACGACACCCTGCTGGAAAGCGGCGTCGAAATCTACGAGTACCAGGAAGGCCTCCAGCATGCCAAAACGCTGACCATCGACGGCCGCTGGTCGCTCGTCGGCAGCCCAAATTTTGACAGCCGCAGCGTGCTGCTCAACTTCGAAGTGGCCGTCGCCTTCGACAGCCCGGCACTCGCCGAGCAGTTGGAAGACCATTTCGTCCGCGACTGCCTGCGGGCCAAAAAGATCGACCCCGCCACCTGGAACCAACGCGGCATGATCCCCAAAATCGCCGAACAGGCCATCCGCCTGTTTTCGCCGATCCTGTAACCCCCCCGTAGCATGGGCTTCAGCCCATCATTTCGACTCACGCTTCCCAGCACGCCCCCGGGCACGAACCTCACCGTCCCCCTTCTCGTTGTCTAACTAACTAAGATCAGCCTTCGGTCAGCTCCGCGGCCCTCCGCGATCTCCGCAATGTCACATCCAGCCCGAAGAACTGCCGCTGACTTGAATCCTTCCCGCCCCGTTGCGGGTATACTGGGCGACAACCGTCCTCCCGCCATTCCCAAAAGCGCCATGCCGTCCAGACCCTGCCTCGCCGCACTTGCCATCACCCTGCTCCTCATCGCCGCTCCGGCCACGGGCCAGCAGGCGGCGGACATTGAGGCCCGCTTCAAGGAGTTGGACCGCAACAAGGATGGCAAGGTCACCCGTGAAGAATTGCCGCAAAGGGTGATCTTCAATCGGTTTGACACCACGGGCGATGGCATCATCACCCTCGACGAGGCCCTCGGCGCGATCGGTGCCAAGCCTTCCAAAACGGAGGGCGCGAAGCCTGACCCGGCGACACCGGGCACCAACAATCCCACCGCCCCACCCGTGGTTCCCGTCCGCCAGGGACCGCGTCCTCTCCAAGCCGTGGCTCACGGTGTCGGCCGACTAATTCCCGACGGGGAGTTCAAAGACCTCGCGGGAAAGTCTTATAGGCTCAGCGAGCGAGGAAACCCGACCGCGGATGAAGAAGGGGGCGCAAGCCACCCATCCGCGCCAGGGGTTCCGCAGCGAGCAAAACTTAGCACGGTCCTGGTCATGACCAGCACCAGTTGCCCGCTCAGCAAAAAATACCTGCCAACCCTGGTTGAACTCTCCAAGGCCTGGCAGCCGCGTGGCGTGCGGTTCGTGGTGGTGAATCCCGTCGCCACTGATGTGAACGACGAGATGCGTGCCGCTGCGGCGCGTCTGGGCGATGCCGCGATTTATGTGCATGACAAGGATGGCAGCTTGGCGCGGGCGGTTGGAGCCACGACCACGACCGACGCCATAGTGTTCGATGCCGCGCGGACCGTGATTTATCATGGTGCCATCGACGACCAGTACGGCTTTGGGTACTCCCTGGATGCTCCCCGGAACCGGTATCTGGAGGACGCCCTGACGGCGCTGTTCGAGAACCGGCTGCTGACGGTGGAAGCCACGGCGGCGCCGGGTTGTGCGTTGGCGGTCGCGGCGACTGAAGCCACCGTCACACGTTCAAAAATCACGTGGCACAACCAGATCTCCCGCTTCATGCAGCGGCATTGTGTCGAATGCCATCGTCCCGGCGGCGGCGGGCCGTTTTCCCTGCAGACCTACGACGAAGTCGTGGCTCACGCCCCGATGATCGCCCAGGTCATCGAAAGCAAATCCATGCCCCCCTGGTTCGCCGTCGAACCGGTCGCGACGAAGACCGGCGAAAACTCCGCGAAGAACGATTCGGCCACGCACAGCCCCTGGTCCAACGACCGCACTTTGGAGGACGGTGAGAAGGCACAACTGTTGGCGTGGATCGCGGGCGACAAGGCCCAGGGCGATCCGGCCGAGACACCAAAGCCACGGGTGTTTGCCGATGGCTGGATGATCGGCAAGCCGGACGCGGTGTTTGAATTCGCTGAGCCACAGCCGGTGAAGGCGACAGGGACGATGCCGTACCAGCACGTGCAGGTGGAGACGAATCTGGACGAAGACAAATGGGTGCAGGCGATCGAAGTCCAGCCGGGCGACCGCGCCGTCGTCCATCACGTCCTCGTCTTTGCCGTGGCTCCCGGCGACCGGACCAAACACGAGGGTGCCGAGGATGGCTTCTGGGCCATTTACGTGCCCGGCAACAGTTCACAGATCTATCCGCCCGGCTTCGCCAAGCGGCTGCCCAAGGGAGCCACGCTGCGGTTCCAGATGCACTACACCCCCAACGGCACCGCCACCACCGACCGCACCCGGATCGGCCTGGTGTTCGCCAAACAGCCGCCCAAGCACGAAGTCCGCGTGGCTGGCATCGTCAACACCCGCCTGCGGATCCCGCCCGGTGCCGACAACCACCAGGAAGTCGCCACCCTGCGGGTCCCGCTGAACTCCCAGGTCCTCGGCTTCATGCCCCACATGCACCTCCGCGGCAAAGCGTGCCGCTATGAAGTCCTCCGCGATGGCCAAGCCGAAACCCTGCTCGACATCCCCCGCTACGACTTCAACTGGCAGCTCCTCTACAAATACGCCGCCCCCCTCCCCCTTACCGCTGGCGAAACCCTCCGCTTCACCGCCTGGTTCGACAACAGCGCTAAAAACCCCGCCAACCCCGACCCCTCCAAAACCGTCCGCTGGGGTCCGCAGACGTATGATGAAATGCACTTAGGGTATGTGGAGTATTATCTTCCGGGGGAGGATGTGGCGAAGTGACGCAGGCGAGGGGAACGCTTCGACGTTGCCTTGTCGAAACAGCCAATGCGATAAAACCGCTGAACAGGCCAGTTCCAACGACCGCGCCACGCGAACGACGTTGCAAAACAGGAAGAAGTGACAGACGACGAAAGCCACGATGAATCCGGTCCACCATGTCTCACGCCACACCACGGCCATCAGCGCTGCGAGGTCCAAGGGGACAGGCGAAATCCCGGTCTGAACTCGATGGTCTTATTCACGAGCCCCCCACAACCTCAAACTGCGCGGCCGAACCCTCCGGCTTGGTCACCTCGACCTTCAATTCCGGCGCTTCATGGTCTGAAACTTCCACGCGGATTGTGAGGGTGTGTCGTCCCGGTTCGAGCTGGAGTTCAAACTCCCGCTGGGTCTCAAACGCTTCCGCATCCAGCCAGGCTTGCAAGCGTTCGGTGCAGTCGATTTTGAAGGCCACTTTGCCCGCTTCGTTCACTTGAAGTTCACCCTGCAGAATCTGGACGGCGGGCGTGTTCCCGGCACGCAGCTCGGCCAGGGGCAATCCTCCCCCGACCTTGCCATACACCGACGCCCAGTGGGTGGGTTCGCTGCCCAGAACATGCTGCCGGATATGCTCCAGATGGGGCACTTCGTCCGTCAGTTCCGTCGGTGGCCTCACAAGCAAATGCCAGCGCTGAATTGTCGGGATCTTGCGGATTTCATATTCGCCCGGCTTGCCCAGTTCCGACACGAACTTGGCCAGGTCGATGACTTCCTCGTGCGTCAAAAACTTGGTCAGACCCTGCGGCATCAGCGACTTGCCTTCAACCTCTTCTTCAATGTCCGCGCGGGGAATGATCACCGTCTTGTTCTGCGCATCACGGATGCGGACACGGTTCTCGTCGCGGTCGATGACGACGCCGGTCAGCGCGGTTCCGTTGGCCAGGGCAAAGATCTTGGTGACGTACTGTTCCTTGACGGCGAGGTTCGGATTGAGAATGGAGTTCACCACGTAGTCCACCGGCGACGATCCGCCCAGCGCACTGAGTTCCGGGCCAACCTGCCCGCCGGCGCGGCTCACGCTGTGGCAGCGCATGCAGCTCACATCCGCCCGCCGGAAGATCTTTTCGCCGCGGGCGGCATTTCCTTTGGCGATGACCTCGTTCACCAGTTCCGCCACCTCGGCGGGAGTCGGTGGGACAGGGTCGCTGGCGACGCCTGCCGCCTCGCTAAGCACCGCCGACAATTCCGCATCGCTGCGGCCGACGGAATACATGTACCGCAACGCGGTTTTGGCGACATCCTTCGCGAGCTTCTGCTCTTTCAAGGCTGCGGCGAGCAGGTCCACACCTTCTTTGCGGTTGAAAAAGGCATCCAGCATCGCACTGAATTCATCCTGCGGCGTGGCTTCACCCAGGACTTTTGCCGCTTGAACCGCCGCGACTCTTGCGTCCAAAGCCACCAGTCCCGCAACGGCATTCGCGCGGAGCGCGATCGGTCGCGTAGAGCCCGCCAGCTTCAACAGGGTTGCCTGGCTGCCCGCATCGCCGACTGCCGAGAGCCCGTCAATGGCAGCCAATTGGAGTTCCGGAGGAGTCTTCTCGTCGGCCAGCAGCGCCTCAAGTGCCTTGGAAATCGCCGCCTCTTTCCAGACCGAGGCGAGGCGGATGGCGGCCAACTGCAGCTTGGAATCCTTGTCCGTCACGAATTGGTCAATCGAGGCCAGGCTGCCCGTCGGCTTGACCTTGCGCGTCGTGGCTGCTTCCGTGAGCCACGCCATCGCCTTGATTCGCAGGTCATTTGGAAATCCGTCACTCTTCAGAGCTTGGTCGTACACCACGCGCAGGTCGTGTTCGTTGCCGCGGGTGCAGATCATCTCCACCACGGCGGGCAGACGGGCCGGCGGGAGCCGACCGCTTTGAAACAGTTTGAGAACCGGACCAACGGCACTGGGTGGCACCGCGTCCTCACCATGCACCTCAGGCACGATCGCCGGCAGACTGCAGAGGACGATCAAAGTAAAGCTGGCAGCGGCACGCACGGCAGCGGTCATCGAAAAACACCTGATTGAGTGCTGACTTCTGGGCCATTCGTCGAATTCCAGGAGCCACTGACGAAGAGCGGATTACACGGAGGAAGGAGGCTCAGCCTTGGGGGATGACGGCATCGCCCCCGGCGGCGGCGTGCCGTGGCCCGCCTGGATGTAGGCCGCGCGTTGCGCGGAGTATTCGGCAGGCGTCATCGATTCACTGCCAGCCGCCTGGCCACAGGCCGCATCCTCAAAATAACGCTTCAGATACGGGACGCACCATCCACAACCCGTTCCCGCACCGCCACATTCGCTGATCTGGCTCGCGACACGCGGCCGGTGCAGCCGGATGAAGTTCAGAATCTTGCGTTTGGTCACATGGAAGCAGTAACAGATCGTGTCGGCGGACTCCATGTAAAATTTCCGGTCCAGCAGGGTTGGTCTTGTCCCAGTATACTGCCCGCAAACTTGATGTGGCAACTTTGCAGTCAGCATTGCTTGTCCTCGAAACAGTCTCTAAACTCTTGGTTTCCGCAGAATTTGGGTTCAGTCGCCGGGCAATTCCCGGCGAACAGTTGGGAGCAGTTCCGTGACGATTGATCGCAGTCTCAAACGCAAGGGGCGCCTCGCCCGCTCGCGCAACGTCCTGAAGCGTGTGGAACGCATCGCGCAGATGAAGTCGCAGGACAAGTGGGTCGACGGCCAAAGCCCCATCGGGCTGGCGAAAACCCGCGTCATCAAGGCGGCCATCGGGAAAAAGAAAAAGAAAGCGGCAGCGGAAGACGATAAAGCTGCGGGAGGCAAGCCCGCCAAGGGTGCGAAGGGAGCGGCCAAAGCACCTGCCGCCAAAGCACCTGCCGCCAAGGCTCCCGCGAAAAAGTGATGGATCACGTCCGCGAACAGCCATGATTTGGAGCTTTCCGCAGGCCTCTCGCCTGCGGATCTTCAATTCTGGTACTCGGCGAATCTTTGCCATTTATCGCAGTCTCCCAAGTGTTAAAGAGAATTCTAGTTGCCGATGGCACCCAGGACTCCTAATCTAACACTGCGGTGATCTACGCCCTTCCCTTTGGAGAGCGGTCTGCGATGTTGGCGACTTTGCGGTATTTCGGCGGTGTCTTCATCCGGCAGCAAATGCGCCGCGAAGTGGCTAACTTTCGCCGCCAAACTCAGGATTGCCGAGAAACCCAGCAGGCTGTACTCGCGGACCTGCTGCGGCTCAATGCCGACAGCGATTTCTCGCGAACCCATAAATTAGCCGAAGTCCGAACCTCTTCGGACCTTCGTGCGCACGTGCCGGTCGCGGATTTTGAATACTATCGCCCGTACGTTGACCGCCTGAAACAGGGCGAAGTCTCGGCATTGCTCGGGTCGAAGCAAAAGCTGCTGATGTTCACCCTGACGAGCGGAACCACCGCCGACAGCAAGTCGATCCCCATCACACAGCGGTTCTTGGAAGACTACCGCCGTGGCTGGAAGATCTGGGGCATCCAGGCCTACGACGCCCACCCGGCGCTGTTCGTGTCAGACATCGTCCAGTTGGTGGGCGATCACCAGCAGTACAACACGCCTGGCGGCCATCCCTGTGGCAACATCACGGGACTCGTCTCCGCAATCCAAAATCCGCTTGTGAAGACGATGTACACCGTGCCGGACCTGGTCGCCAAGATCAAGGATCCTGACGCGCGGTACTACACGGCCCTGCGCTGCGCGGTGGCCAATCCGCGGGTGGGCATGGTGATGACCGCCAACCCCAGCACGCTGGTTCATCTCGCGAAACTCGGCGATGCCCACAAGGCCGAGTTGATTCGCGACATTGCCGATGGAACCTTGAATTCCAAGTATCAGTTTCCGTCCGCATTGTGCCGGCTCTCGTCGATTCGCCGGAAGGACCCGCGGCGTGCGCGGGAATTGGAGCGGATGGTGAGCCATAGTGGCGGGCTTTATCCTCGCGATTACTGGCCGGGATTGGCTCTGCAAGCCGTGTGGATGGGCGGCAGCGCCGCGTGCTACCTCGCGGATCTCAAAGAGTATTATGGCGATGTGCCGATTCGCGACCATGGGCTGTCAGCCAGCGAAGGCCGGATGACGATTCCCTGTGCGGACGGCACGACGGACGGCATTTTGGATGTGGGGACACACTACTTCGAGTTCATTCCCGAAGCAGAAGCCGAATCGACCCGTCCGGTGGTGTTGGAGGCCCATGAGCTGGAGCCGGGTCGCAACTACTTCATCCTGCTGACCACGTCCTCGGGTTTGTATCGCTACAACATCCGCGATGTCGTGCGCTGCACCGGCTTCTTCGGCACCACGCCCACCCTGGAGTTCCTCAACAAGGGGGCGCACATCTCAAGCCTGACCGGCGAGAAACTCAGTGAATCGCAGGTTGTCTCCGCCGTCCGCAGCGTGGCTCACCCCTTGGGAATTCGCCTGTCGTTCTTCACGGTCGCCCCGCACTGGGGAAGCCCACCAGGTTACAAGCTGCTGGTCGAAGGCCGGGACCTCGGCAATCTGTCGATGGGGTCGTGGCTCGCCCAAAATGTCGACACCGCCCTGCAGCAGATGAACTGCGAGTACGGCGACAAACGCCGTTCCGGCCGACTCTCTCCACTCGCCCCCGTCGTGTTGGCCGATGGCACCTGGCAACGGTTTGCCCGCTCCCGGCAGTCGCGCCCGGGCGCGAGCCTGGAGCAGTACAAGCACCCCTGCCTGTCCCCGGACCTGGCATTCTGTGACAATTTGGTGCAACAATTCGGCACGAACTCCGCTGTCAAAGCCGCCTCCTAATGATTTGAGAGACCGGCCTGGCAGCCATCGTCCGCGGCCGCGCCAAGAAGGGGAGGGACTATGGCTGACGTGGTCCAACAACCGGCACCCCCACGCGCCCGGCCGATTGCCTTCTGCATCACCGACCTCGATCCCGGCGGGGCGGAGCGGGCTCTGGTGCAAATCGTCCTCAGGCTCGACCGGGCGGTCTGGCAGCCACATGTCTACTGCCTGTCGAGGCGTGGCTCACTCGTCGACGACCTGGAGCAGGCCGGCGTTCCCGTCATGTGCCTGGCGATCACACGCTGGAACCTGCCGGCTGTGATGCTGAAATTATACACAGAATTTAGACGCATTCGCCCGGTTGTGCTGCAGACGTTCCTGTTTCACGCGAACATGCTGGGACGCCTGGCGGGAACGCTGGCGCGGGTACCGCACATCGTCTCGGGAATCCGCGTGGCTGACCGCCGTGGACTGTGGCGGCTGCGCGCCGATCGATGGACCGAGTGGATGGTGGACCGTCATGTATGCGTCAGCCAAGCCGTGGCTGACTACTCGATTCAAATCGGAAAACTGAATCCCCACAAGGTGCAGGTGATTTCCAACGGGGTCAATGTGCGACGGTTCAGCGAAGCGAAGCCCGCGGACTTGTCGCCGTTCGGCATCCCCACCAATGCCAAGACACTGATTTGCGTCGCCCGTCTCGATCCCCAGAAAGGGTTGCTCGACCTGTTGGACGCAATGCTGACCTTGTGGCCGACGAACCCCGACATTCATCTGCTGGTGGTGGGCGAAGGCCCACAACGGGCGGAACTCGAAACTCGGCTGGCGGTGCCCGCGTATGCGCGGGCGCATCTGGCCGGATGGCGCAGCGACGTTCCATCCCTGCTGAAGGCCTGCCAAGGCCTCGTGCTGTCCTCGTGGTGGGAGGGGATGCCCAACGTGATTCTGGAAGCGATGGCCGCCGGTCTCCCGGTCATCGCGACACGTGTGGAAGGGGTGCCGGAACTGGTTCAGCCGGGGGTCACGGGGTGGCTCGTGCCGGCGCGCTCCCCAGACGCGCTGGCCGCCGCCATCATGGCCTGGTCCGCCTCTTCACAACAGGCCATGGAATTCGGGAAAAAGTCACAACAAATTATTAAGAGAGACTTTACGCTCGAAGCTGCGTCTTACGCCTATGATCATTTGTACAAGGAACTCGCCTCCGGGTTGGAAGCCGCACCCTGAAATTGGACCGCAGAAAATTTTGCAACAATCTCCAATTTCTTACAGGACTATGACCTGCGCCGATGCGCGCGACCAGCACGGCTGAAGAGACAGGAAAGAGGCTTGACCAACCGTCGCTTAAAGGTGATTATGGGGACCTGTGGGGAGCAGTGGGGAAAAGTGGAAGCATGGCGCTCACCGGGACATATACGCGAACGCTCGACGAAAAACAGCGTGTCGCAGTGCCGAAGCGACTGTGGGAGGAGTTTGGCGAGACCGATCTCCGCAGCCTCTACATCTCCCCCGGTACGGACAAGTCATTATCGCTCTATTCACCTCGCGGATTTGAGACGTTGACGGCTCGGATGGCGGAGCAGTCCACCACACGGGTCGATGTGCGCAACTATTTGCGTCTCTTGTACTCACGATCAGAAAAAGTCGATCTGGACGGCCAGGGGCGAATTCGCATCCCCGAACGACTGGTCGAGTTTGGCAGCCTGCAGCGCGACATCGTGCTGCTGGGTGTGCATGACCACGCAGAGATTTGGGATGCCGGCGCCTGGGAGCAATTCCTGGCGAAGAACAGCGCGGAATTCGATGAAATGGCCTCCCGGGCCTTCAATCCCTAACGATTGAAGCCGGGAGATGGCGACGCACTCAGTGTGGACTCGTGCACCGCTGGCACCGGAGCGCGATACAGGTGGCACGGAAGCCGCCCAGGAAGGCGATGTTGACCGCGTGTCGGTCGCATCGTGATTGCCTTGCCCAATGGGGTGGAAAGGATTCCACCCCGGGCAGGTAATCCCTCTTATTCTTATGGTTAACTCTCGTTGCTTCTCAATTCGTTTGATCTGGTTTCGAACCACTCACCTTTTAGCATGAAGTGAGTTGCACGAAGCGGAACAAGGAGAGACAAGCTTCGTCATCTTTCCAACCGTAAGTCCCGTGTTCTAACCCGTAAGTTCCGGGGTCAAGTCGGACCTCAAACCAGTCTGGCTTTCGTCCTGCCCCGCCATGATCACAGGCGTTGAGCAGCACAAATTCCGAATCCTCCGTAATCCAAACCAACTCTCGCTCCCACTCAACCTGCTTGAGCTTTGCCAGATCGGGAAGTCGTCCGCCGTTGATGACCATCCTTTCTTCTTCCCACCAGCCAAGAGAGTCCAGTGTTGTTCCAATGACCATCCCCTGACCCTTGCCAACTGGGATCAGTGCGAAAGCTTTGGCACCAATCGCGGCGCACGCCCGATCGTAATCCGTCTTTGGGTTTTCAAAGTCAAAATCTGAGCAGATGCGATACGCTTGCCCATCCACTTCCAGGTCAGGGCTTAAATTTTGGGTTGGCAAAAAGAACCCCTGCCAGTGCCTCAAAACATTCTGCGACAGCAGAATTGGTGCGGCGCCAGAATAATCTTCGAATCGAGGCGTCATGATCCTGGACTCGCCAAAGATGCTGCGACGATCCCTTGGGCGGATGTATTCTGAGAAGTGACTCAGGCTGGTGGCGTGGCAACCGTCACCATCCACGCCAGTCCGAAGCGATCGGTCAGCATCCCAAATTTGGGCGACCAAAACGTCTTGCCCATCGGCAGGTCGATCTTCCCGCCTTCGGCCAGCGCGGCAAATGCCCTGTCAGCCTCAGCTTCAGTGGACACGGCCAGAGACAGCTTGAAGCTGTTGAATCCCGGCCCTTCGCCACATCCGTCCGACGCCATCAGTGCGGTCGCACCGATGTGAAACGAGGCGTGCATGACCTTGTCTTCGAAGCCTGCCTGCAGCATCCCCGGAGGTGTGGGATCCGGGCTGTCCTTGAACCGCATCAGCATGTCGACCTGCGCGCCGATTGTTGTGCGGTAAAACTCGAGGGCCTCCTCGCACCGGCCATTGAAAAACAAATACGCCTGAACCTGCGCCGCCGCCATCGTGAATTCCTTCATACTGACAGATGTCTGAGACCCAAAAACCGAGGCAAGGGGATGATCCGTCGAAACTGTGGGGTCTGCGAAGATGAAATGGGGCTGCTCGGACTTGAACCGAGAACCAACGGATTATGAGTCCGCTGCTCTAACCGATTGAGCTACAGCCCCAAGCTGTTCAGTGCGAAGCGGCTTGCGTCGATGTATGCAAAGGTTCAAAGGGTTCGTGAACTGGGTTTGCGATCCCCGAGACGGGTGTCCGCTCGGGAACTGCATCATGGCGAAGGGGTGGAAGCCAATCAAGCGGCGTCGCCATTTCAGCCATCAATGGCCATGGGACACGGCAAACCTGGAAAGGTTTCACGATTTCAGCAATCGGAAGTCCCAGGTGGCGACGCGCGCAGGTTAAGTGGGCACGGTGGAAATCTGTTGTGCCACCGTATGCCACGCCAGCAGGGTGTCGCGCGTGGCGGCGACGTCATGTACGCGAATGATGTCGGCGTGCTGTTGGGCCAGGGCGACGGATACGCCGGCGGTTCCGTAGGAGCGTTCGTCCAAAGGACGCTTGAGAATCGACTTGAGAAACCGCTTGCGGGAATGACCGATGCAGACCGGACGCCCCACGGCGCGCAGCGCGCCGAGATGCGAGAGCAAGGCGAGGTTGTGCTCGGCCGTCTTGCCAAAGCCGATTCCCGGGTCGAGGCAAACGCGCTGCGGTTCAATTCCCCGTTCCGCCAGTTCGTCCAGCCTGCGGGACAGCCATTCAATGACTTCCGTCACGACATCATCATAGGCTGGCGCGGCCTGCATGGTTTGGGGCGTGCCCTGAATATGCATGCACACCACTCCGGCGTCGGAGCCAGCACAGACCCGCACCATGTCGGGGTCGAAGGTTAAACCGGAGATGTCATTGACGATGGTGGCTCCCGAGGCCAGGGCGGCGACAGCCACGCGAGCCTTGGTGGTATCTATGGAGAGCGGTACCGAAACCTGCCGTGACAGCTCTCGAATCACGGGGATCACCCGGCGGAGTTCTTCGACTTCGTCGACAGGTTCGGCGCCGGGACGCGTCGACTCGCCGCCAATGTCGAGAATGTCCGCCCCTTGAGCCACGAGTTCGCGGGCATGCGCCAGGGCCTTGTCCAATTCGATGAATGAACCGCCATCGGAAAAGCTGTCCGGGGTGACATTCACGATGCCCATGATCAACGGGAATCGTCCCGTGATGAGTTCCGCATTCGCCAGGCGCCAGGTGCGAGTGATCTCGGGTTGGTTCGCGGCGGAATCAAGCGGCGGCGTCATAGTCGGTAAAGTCCCTGCATCAGGAAAAGTTTTTGCCTGCGTCGTTTGACATCCAACAATCAACTGGTATTCTAGCTCCCGCGATCGGCAGATCCCCTCAAGACTCTCTATTTCAACATGCGTGGCGCTTTTGCCAATTGAGCATTATGCTCACCCGGAAACTGCGTTGGAACGCAGGCGAACCTACTTCTTCGGAGACACTGATGAATCGTTTGATGTTTGTGGTGGCGGCGATTGTGGCTGTCATGGCTGTGACGATGAGCGACACCCGCGTTCAGGCTGGCTGGGGCAACTGCAATTCCTGCAGCATCTCCGCCTGTGATTCCTGTGGCTCGTGTGGCGGTGGATGGTGTGGCAAGGTGAAGCGCGTGAAGCACCGTCGGAACTGCTGCAACACCTGCAACGCCGCACCAACCTGCTGTGCAGCTCCGGCTCCCTGCTGTGTTGCTGCTCCGGCTCCCTGCTGCGTTGCCGCGCCGGCTCCCTGCTGCGTCGCCGCGCCAGTTTGCTGTGCACCCGCTCCGGCCCCAGTTTCCTGCTGTGCTCCCGTGGCGACTTGCTGCAAGCCAGCACGCCGTCACTGTGCTCAGACTGTCTGCTGCAATTGATCCCGTGAATCTGTCGCGTTCCGCGGCAATGTGAGTACACCGAAATCTTCCAATTCGGTTCATAATGGTGGCAAAAACCGGAACAGGGGCGATCAGTCGATCACTTCTGTCCGGTTTTGCGTCAATCGCAGGCCGCCACATGGAAGTCGTTGGAGAATGAACGTCCCATAACCCAGGAGTTACGTCAATGAATCGTTTGATGGTTGTGTGTGCAGCAGTTGCCATGGCTCTGGCAGTGACCACCTCCGCTGAAGCTGGCAAGTGCTGCAAAGTCCGTCGTAGCAAAACCTGCTGCGGTGCCCAAGCGAGCTGCTGCGCTCCCGCTGCAAGCTGCTGTGCCCCAGCCGCTCCGACCTGCTGCGCTCCAGTCGCGAGCTGCTGCCAGACCAACGCCTGTGGCGCTCAGGCCACCTGCTGCGGTGCCGCTCCTTGCGCTGGCGGTGCCTGCGACAAGCCAGAGATGGCTCCCGCTGCTGCACCTGGCGTCATCGAAGCCCCGAAAGTCGAAGCCGCTCCGGCACCGAAGGACGACGCTCCGGCTGCCGCGCCTGAAGCTGCTCCGAAGGCCTGATTTCGACCGCCTTTGGGCGGGAGAAATGCGAGCAGACCAAAATCGGACAACGCCATGTTCCTTGGAACTTGGCGTTGTTTTTATTTGGCCGCAGGATGATCGATGTGTCCGACAAAAGCTAGGGTTGATGTTGATTCAATTACCTCGGCATGAAATTTACTTACTTCACCGCTGAGCGATCAGAACGGCTCTGCGGAGTTCCCGATGCGGCCCCGACGTTGCTTGAGTCAAAGTCATATCGGTCGTCCTCGCGCGGTTTCGTGTTCTTCGTGCCTTTCGTGGTTATTCCTTCACGGAATGATGGTCGAGATTTCGTTCACTTGGTGAACTGAACCACGAAAGGCACGAAGAACACGAAAGGTCGAACCGCGAGTCACACAATCTTCCTCGAATGAGAAAGCGCCGAGTTCAGGTTAAAGGTTCCCGGGTCGATTTCGCCGTGCGATTCTTTCATGCCAGGGTAATAGCCACCGCAATTGTGGTTGGCATGCCCACCTGAGGATTTTTAAACAGAAGGAAACGAAGGGAACGAAGAATGATGCGTCAAAGTCGTCTCAAACTTGACGCGTCCGGGAAGATTTTTGTGGGAATCGCCGATTTGAGATTCACATCAACACCAGATCGAACTTTTGTAGGACAGGTCAAATCTGAGATCCTTGCCCCTGCGACTTGAACTCAATCGCCAGGTCACGCAGCTCATCAAGAGCGTGCAGGACCAATTGCCGGACGCGTTCCTTGCTGAGGCCGAGATCACCGGCAATTTCCGAGAGTGTTTGCGCAGCGCCCTGGTCATTGAGGCCGAAGCGCGCCCGCATCACTTGTTGATCGCGGGGGGCCAGCCGCGTCAGCAACTCGGTCATCCATTGCCGCTGCCGCTCGAGTTCGTGATGTGTCGCCTCGCTGCCAGCCACATGTGATGGCTGCGCCAGTTCACCATGCTCCTCCAGCCCAATCGGTTCCCCGCCGCGCGCCTGCAGGCTGACAAAGCGTGCCAAGTGGTTGCGCACCGCCCATGTGGCGTACGTGCTGAATCGATTTCCCAACCCGACATTGAAGAGTTCGGCGGCACGGATCAGCGGCAGGTGCCCCTCGCTGACGAGTTCGTCGAATCCGTGTCGGGTGGTGACAAACTTCTTGGCGATCGCCACCAAAAGGCGCAGGTTAGCCCTCACGATTCGATTCCGAACGAGTTCGGACAGTGACAAGAACTGGCGGGCAGCCTGCTCTCTGGCGGTCTTGAGTGTCCCTGCTCCTGACGACCTGAGTCGTTCGGCACACAGCCGGAAGAAATTCATCCGCAGGAACAATTCCGCTTCTTCGGATTTTCCCAAGAGCGGAACGGTGTAAAGGCTGGCGACATAGGCTGGCAGGGCTGACGAAGGAGCCTTTGTGGAATCGCGAACGACCGGCAGCGGCCCAAGCAGTTCCTGGGAGCGCTGCGGGCACTTGAAGTCTGGGTGATCGAAGTAGGGAATTCGCTCCCCGGTGAGCGTGTGCCGCGACAGATCGGCCTCTTCGAGTGTCATCTCATGCAACCGCCGGGCGGCTTTGATCAACTCGCGAACTGGAACTTCCCGCGTCTGGGTTTTGGATTCGGTTGTCTGCACGGAGTGTCCTCCCGAGTCGGCGTGGCACGCTGCCTTGGGTTAGAACCGCACACACTCGGGAGCATTAACTGCAACTTTCGAACACTGCTGAGATGTTCAGCCCAGACGAAAGCCTGCCTGTTTTAGCGGATCTTGGAAAAAGCCTTCGACAGGAGTTCAATCTCCTCAGGAGTCCAATTTCGACACTGTGCGAAAGAAATTTCCGGATTGTGCTTCCGGGCAAGGGCAATGGCGACTGCCTCCGCCGTCAGATTCTCTGGATCGCCGAGCGTCTCCAGAAATGCGTCGAGCTGAGGCTTGTTCATCCTGCCGCTCTGAATAAGTTTTTTGATGAACCGACGGAGATCTGGTTTCATGCGAGGCCCCTTTAAATCGCATTGATCAACAAATAATCTCACAGCGGTCCTTCGAAATCCACACGCCACTGCGGTTTTGATCCCACTCGAAGATCACGCTGAGCCTCTGTTTCTGTGAAAACGCGCGGATTCGTGTAGAATCGCGGCATCTTGTCCGGCACTCGATCCCCAGGTCGACACATGCGCGCGATTCCCACGGCTTTGGTGGCTGCAGTCTCTCTATTCCTCTTGGCCTTTGCCTTGGCAGCTCCGGCGCAGGATCCAAAAGCTCCGGCCACCGAAAAGGGAGCGGGGCAGCCCCCCATCCTGCTCCGCCCGCTCAACAGCGAGGGCAAGCCGCTCAACCTCGATTTCGAAGCGGGCGACCTCAGCGATTGGACAGTCGAGGGCGAAGCGTTTGCGAAACAACCGATCGAGGGCGACACGGTCGCCAAGCGGCGGCAGGACATGAAGAGCGGCCACCAGGGGAAGTATTGGCTCGGTGGCTACGAACAGCTTTTGGATGCACCGCAAGGGACGTTGACCTCGGTGCCGTTCAAAGTCACGCATCCCTGGGCGAGCTTTCTGGTTGCCGGCGGACCGCACGAGACCACCTGTGTGGAGATCGTCAGCAAGGTCGACAACAAACTCCTGTTGCGGGCCTCCGGGCGAGAGTCGGAAGAGCTGTACCGGGTGTCCGTCGACTTGCGGGAATACATCGGCAAGGAGATCTTGATCCGCGTTGTCGACAGGCACAGCGGGCACTGGGGGCATGTCAATTTTGACGATTTCCAGTTCCACACCGACAAACCCAAGGTCGAAGCCAAGTCTGCCGGCGAACTGCAGGAGTTCGCCGGACTGAGCCCCGACGATGCGGCGAAGGCCATGAAAGTTCCGGAAGGATTTAAGGTCACCGCCTTCGCCGGCGAACCCGATATCGTTCAGCCGATTGCCATGACGATCGACGACCGCGGCCGATTGTGGGTCGCCGAGGCTTACTCCTATCCGGTCAAGGTTCCGGCCGCCGAGGCGCGCGACCGGATCGTGATTCTCGAAGATGCCGACAACGACGGCAAATTCGACAAGCGGACGGTGTTCGCCGAGAAGCTCAACCTCATCAGTGGCTTGGAAGTCGGCTTTGGCGGGGCCTGGGTGGGCGCTGCTCCCGAGTTATTGTTCATCCCCGACCGCAATGGCGACGACATTCCAGACAGTCCTGCCGAAGTCATCCTGGACGGTTGGGGCATGGAAGACACGCACGAGACCTTAAACTCATTCATCTGGGGGCCGGACGGGTGGCTGTACGGCTGCCACGGCGTGTTCACCAAGTCTCTCGTGGGCAGGCCTGGCACCCCTCCCGAAAATCGCAAGGAGATCAATGCCGGGATCTTTCGCTTCCACCCGACGCGGCGCGAATTCGAAGTCTTTGCCTACGGGACCAGCAACCCGTGGGGCGTTGATTTCAACGACCATGGCCAGGCCTTCCTGTCCTGCTGCGTGATTCCCCACTTGTTCCACGTCATCCAGGGCGCGCGGTACCAGCGGCAGGCCGGCGAACACATGCAGCCATACACCTACGCCGACATCCCCACCATTGCCAAACACCGGCACTGGGTGGGAAACCAATGGAACGAAGGTGACCGGGCGAAATCGGATGCCAACGGCGGTGGCCACGCCCATGCGGGAGCGATGATCTATTTGGGCGGACGCTGGCCGCAGCAGTATCGCAACCAATTGTTCATGAACAACATCCATGGCGCGAGGATCAATGAAGACGTGCTGCTTCGCGATGGATCCGGCTATGTGGGCGATGCGGCCCCCGACTTCTGTTACGCGAATGACCGCTGGTCGCAGATTCTGTACTTGCGGTACGGACCCGACGGCGGCGTCTACATGATCGACTGGTACGACGCCAACCAATGCCATCACCGCAACACCGACGGCCACGACCGCACCAACGGGCGAGTTTTCAAGATCACCTATGAGCCCAAGACTGTTGAGGAATCCGTCGTCTGGAAGCCCGTGGATCTGCAGAAACTGAGCGACCGCGAGCTGATTGAGAATCAATTGCACCCCAACGACTGGTTTGTCCGTGGCTCACGCCGCGTGCTGCAGGAACGCGCCGCCGCGGGAAAACTCGACAAGGACACGCATCAGGCACTGACGCAACTCGCCTTCGGCCATGAAGACGAAACCCGCCGTCTGCGTGGATTGTGGGCACTGCATGTCACCAGCGGGCTGACGGAAGAACTGCTGGACCGCGCGCTTGAACACGAAACCGAATTCGAGCGTGCCTGGGCCATCCAGTTTGCCTGTGAGAAAGGTGTCCCCTCGGACAAGATTCTGGGGCATTTCAGCACGATGTCGCGGACCGATGTCTCGCCGGTTGTCCGGCTGTATCTGGCCAGCGCGTTGCAGCGAATTCCTGTCGACAAGCGGTGGGAAATTCTGGTCGGCTTGCTGAGCCACGGTGAGGATGCGGCCGACCATAATCTGCCGTTGATGCTCTGGTATGCGGCTGAGCCACTGGCGGTGGGTGAACCGGTCAAGGCCCTGGAACTGGCACTGGACGGATTCGTTCCGGTGGTGAAGACCCACATGGTACGACGGCTGGCGGCAATGGGCACCCCCGAATTGCTTTCCGCGATTGTCGCCGAACTGGCCCGTCCCGGGGAACCGGGCGAACCCGAGCGGATTCTCAATGGTCTGCAGGCAGGCCTTCGCGGCAGGCGGCAGGTACCCATGCCGGCGGGTTGGGAGGCCTCCGTCGAAAAACTGAAAACCAGTGACTCGCCAGAGATCCAGCGGATGCTTGAAGGCCTGTCGGTGACGTTCGGCGATCCGGCGGCGATTGCCCGGCTGAGAACGCGCATGGCCGACACGGCGACACCCCTGGATCAGCGGAAGGATGCGCTGGCCACGCTGCTGGCGGCAAAGGATGCGTCGCTGCTGCCATTGCTGAAGGCCTTCTTGGATCAGCCGCCAATGCGGAATGACGCGTTGCGGGCTCTCGCGGCCTACGACGATGCCGAAACGCCTTCGCTCATCTTGGGCAAGTATCCCGAGTTGACCGGCGACGAACGGCGGAGTGCCTTGAATACGCTCGCCTCCCGTGCGAGCTACGCACAGCCGATGCTGGAAGCGGTCGCCCGGAAGCAGATTCTGGCAACAGACCTCACGGCCGATCTCGTCCGGCAGGTCCGCAACTTGAAGCAGCCGGCCCTCGACACGCTGATTACCGAGCACTGGGGCGTATTGCGCGACACGCCCGAAGAGAAGGCCAAGCTGATTGCCGAGTACAAAGACCGTCTCGGCAAGCGTGGCTCACCGCCCGACGTGGCTCTCGGCCGGGCGTTGTTTCAGAAGACCTGCGCCCAGTGCCACACGTTGTTCGGCGTTGGCTCCAAGGTGGGGCCGGAGCTGACCGGCTCGAATCGTGGCAACCTCGATTACCTGCTGTCGAACGTCCTCGACCCCAGCGCCGTCGTGGGGAAGGACTATCAGCCCACGATTTTTTCCACGAACAATGGCCGTACGATCACTGGGCTGATCAAGATGCGGGACGAAAATTCGTACACGATTGTGACGGCGACCGAGACTCTCGTGCTGCCCAAGTCCGAGATTGACGAGCAAAAGATCTCGGACAAGTCGATGATGCCGGATGACCTGCTCAAGGCATTTTCAGAACAAGAGGTGCGGGCGCTGGTCGCTTACCTGGCGAGTCCCACACAAACACCGTTGCGGGCAACGGCGGAAAATGCCGTCGAATTCTTCAACGGCCGCGACCTGAAGTTTTGGGAAGGGGACGAGTCGCTGTGGAAGGTCGAGAACGGCGAGCTGATTGGCACGAGCCCCGGACTCAAACGGAATGAATTTCTGCGGAGCCACTTCTTGGGAGACAACTTCCGCCTCACATTCGAGGTGAAACTCACCCCCAATGCCGGCAACAGCGGCGTTCAGTTCCGCAGCCAGCCGTTGCCGGACGGCGAGATGCAGGGTTATCAGGCCGACATCGGGGCAGGATGGTGGGGCAAGCTCTATGAAGAGAACGGCCGAGCCCTGCTGTGGAAACTGCCGGGCGACGCGCATGTGAAGCCGGATGAATGGAACCAGTATGAGATCCAGTGCGAAAACGACCATGTGCGCACAGTGATCAACGGCAACCTGTGTGTCGATCTCAGCGATCCGAAGGGAGCCAGGTCGGGAATTTTCGCGCTGCAGTTGCACTCCGGCGAACCATTCACCGTGCGGTTTCGGGCGTTGAAACTGGACGTGTTGAACATGAAACCGAACCGCGAGGCGACTCTGAACAAACTGTTTCGAGGGGAATAGATCTTCGCTGGCGGATGCCTCGCAACGGATGACGACCGTTCCGACCGAGTCTGGGAGAGCATTGCACGGATGAGCCTGAAACCCGGAATCTTTCGTATTCTGCTGCCGACAATCATTGTCAGCAGTCTGCTGCTGGCGGTGGGCGGAGGAGGAGCATGGTATGTGCAGCGGCTGCAGCGGCAATCGAACACCATCCTGGCGGTGAATGTCGCCAGCATCCGCGCCGCTGAAGAACTCGAAATCAGCGTCCGCGAGATCCGCTCGGTTGTCAGCAGCTTCCTCTTGACCGGAGACATGAATCACCTCAATGCGCTGCCGAGTCTGCGGAAAGATGCGGAGCAATGGTTCGGCGAGGCCGAACGGGCCTCCATCTCGCCAGAGGAAAAGCGGCTGATTCGAAGCATTCAAGAAGGTCTGCAGCATCTCTACCGCGAGATTGACGAACTCCCCGAAGAGGCTCGGCATGGAACTTCCCGGGCCGAAGCCCGCAGGCTGGCCTTGGATCTCATGCCCAACGAGATTCTGGTCCACACCAAAGAGTTCCTGGATTTCAACGAGCGGGAACTGGCCCATAGCAATGTCGAGAATCAGAAGCTGGCGGACCGTCTGGTGCTTGGGTTGCTGCTGCTGGGTTCCTGTGGCTGCGTCGCGGGGCTTTCCGCGGGCTATGGTCTCGCGCGGGGGTTGAGCCGCGGGATTGTACGGCTGACGGTACCGATTCGTGATGTGGCCGGAACTCTGGAAGAAGTCGTCGGACCCATGACCGTGGAGGGCTCGCCGGATTTGAACGATTTGGAGGCGGTCATGCACGGGATTGCCGACCGGGTGACCACCGTCGTCAGGCAGTTGCAGCAAAGCCAGAGAGAGGCCCTTCACGCCGAACAACTGGCATCGCTTGGGCAGTTGGCCGCCGGGCTGGCCCATGAACTGCGAAACCCGCTGATGAGCATGAAGATTTTGGTGCAGGCCGCCGCCGAAGAGGTGCCCTCCGGGGTGCTGGAGGGCAAGGATCTGAAGGTGCTGGAAGACGAGATGGACCGCATGGAAGGTCTCGTCCAGTCGTTTTTGGATTTTGCCCGCCCGCCAACACCCAACCGCAGGCGGGTCCAGTGGCAGCCGCTGGTAGAGCAGACACTGGAATTGCTGTCGTTTCAGATCCGCCGCGGGAGTGCCACGCTGGTCACGAACTTTCCGGCTGAGCCACTGTGGGTTTCAGCGGACCCCGGACAGTTGCGGCAGCAGATGCTGAATCTGGTGCTCAACAGCCTGGATGCCATGCCAGATGGCGGGCGGTTGACCATCACCCTGCGACGTGAGTTCGGCGGCGAAAATGCGGCGGTCGCCGGAGCCACGCTGAGCGTCACCGACAGCGGCCTTGGGATGACCCCGGCGGTGGCCGAAAAGGCGTTTGAGCCGTTTTTCAGTACGAAGACGACAGGTTTGGGACTGGGTCTGGCAGTTTGCCAGCGGATTAGCGAGGCTCATGGAGGGCGGATCTCGGTTCGTGAAGGGCCGGGCCACGGTGCGGAATTTGTCGTGTGGCTACCGTTGGCGGATGCCGGGGATACAGCTTCGGGAGAGACGTGATGTCGAAGCTGCTGGTGGTCGACGATGAACCAAACGTGCTGTATTCGCTGCAAAAGGGCCTGCAGTCGGAGACGGTGACCGTCATCACCGCGGAGACTGGCCATGCGGGCATCGAACAGGTCCGCAGCCAGCGGCCTGACGCGGTCGTGCTGGATGTGCGCCTGCCAGACATGTCGGGGTTGGAGGCGCTGGCTCACATTCGGCAAATCGACTCGCAGATACCGGTGATTGTTGTCACCGCCTTCGCCACCACGGAGACCGCCATTGAGGCGATGAAGCGCGGCGCGTTTGAATACCTGCTCAAGCCGGTGGCCCTGAAGCAACTGCGAGAAGTCGTGCAGCGGGCGCTCGACTTGAGCCGGTTGCGGCATGTGCCGGCGGCATTTGGCAAGGATCCAGAGACGCCCGGAGGCGAACGAATCGTCGGCCAATCGGCCGCGATGCAGGAGGTTTACAAGACCATTGGCCGCGTGGCTCCGCAGGATGTCTCGGTACTCATCCTGGGCGAGAGCGGCACCGGCAAGGAACTGGTGGCCCGCGCGCTGTATCAGCACAGCCAGCGGCAATCCACGCCGTTCCTCGCCCTCAACTGTGCTGCGCTGCCCGAAACGCTCTTGGAAAGTGAATTATTTGGTCACGAGCGCGGAGCGTTTACAGGGGCCGACCACCTGCGCATCGGGAAATTCGAGCAGGCGAACCACGGCACGCTGTTTCTCGATGAACTGGGTGACATGACACTGGCCACGCAGGCGAAAGTCTTGCGGATCCTGCAGGATGGGACGTTTGAACGCGTGGGGGGAAACCACACGCTCAAGACCAACGTGCGGATCATCGCCGCCACCAATCAGCAACTGGAATCGATGGTGGAGAAGGGCCAGTTCCGCCGCGACCTGTTCTTCCGCCTGAACGATGTGATCATCCGCCTGCCCAGCCTCCGCGAGCGGATGGAAGATCTGCCGCTGCTCGTCGAGTATTTCGTCCGGATGTACAACGTGTCGCTCCACAAGGACGTGCAGTCTGTGGCTCCGGAAGCGATGCGGCTCTTGGAGACTCATGTCTGGCCGGGGAATGTTCGCGAGTTGCAGGGCGTGATCAAATCCGCGCTGATCCAGGGAACCGGACCGGTCCTGACGCGGGAGATGATGCCCAGTACCTTTTGGACGCCGACGATCGAGTCAGCCACGGAATCGCCCGCGTCCCTGGATGTCAAAGCATTAGTCGGCGAACTGATTCGCGCTGGCGAGCAGGAGATTTATTGGAAGGTGATGGCTGAGGTGGACCGGGTGATTTTGGGCGAGGTGCTGGCCGCCGTGCAGGGCAGCCAAGTGCAGGCCAGTGAAGTTCTTGGCATCTCGCGGACGACTTTGCGCCACAAGCTCGCCAGTCTCGGCCTGACCGTGTCCAAGCAGGTGCTGACAGATTCTGCCCAGCCTGTCCAGAATCTGCACAATGCTCCGCGTGACCGTCGCGACGAGTGAACCGGGGCGTTTCAATCCAGTGCACTGCGCGGTGTTCATAAACACCTTCGCACGCCTGCGTTTACCGCGCGTTTCATCAAGCTTTCCGATTTGTCAACGACTGCGGATCAGTCGCTTCAGACATCGGCACGCACTTTGCCGTTCAGTCCTCGCGCGGTTGCTTCCGCATTCGATTCCGGGGGGAGTCAAAGTCATGAACGAACAGTCCACAAAAGTAGCGTCCCCCAAAAAAGTTCAGATCTCAGCTCAGTGGCTCGACCAAGAACGGCGGAGCGAGCGCTACTTGCGCTGGTCGCTCAACATTCTGGTGGCGAGCTGTGCTGTTCTTGCACTGATGTTTTGGTGGATCCTCCTGCATTAGTGTCTGAACACCGAAATCCAAGCCGGACATGGATGTCCGGTCCAGATCTCTCGAGATCTGCCAAAAAAGGCCTACCCCTCGCAATGATCCGAACTGCCATGTCCCGCATTCCTCGAGCTGTACGTATTATTGCCACCGTGGCGTTCGTGATCGCCTGTGTTCTGGCACCGCTGAAAGCGGTGCCGCTCGTGCATGGCTGGTGGCAGGCACACGAGACCCAGGTGGCTGTTGCGAAGGAATTGCCCGTCGAGCCACCGCTGGTCGTGCTGGCTTCGGCACCGGATACACTGCAGCTTGTCCCCGGCGCGACCGAGAAGCTAGGGTTGGAGCTGACTGAGGTCGCCGCCGCCCCGGCCCCCGAGCCGCTCCGGCTGGACGGAACGCTCTTTCTTGATGCGAACCGGATGGTCAATGTCCGCTGCCGCTTTAATGGCGATGTGATTGCCGTGGGAGAAGTGGCTGACAACGACCCCGGCGACGAGAGTGCTGGGCAACCTGTGCGGATGCGATCTCTGCGCTATGGCGACATCGTCAAGCCGGGGCAACTGCTGCTGATTGTTTCCAGCAAGGATCTCGGCGAAAAGAAAAGCGAATTTGTGGATGCCCTGTTGTCGCTGCAGACCACGCGGGAACGACTGGAGCGGTTGGAGAAGCTTCTTAAACAGCAGGCGGTCCCGGAGAAAAGCGTCTTGGAGTCACGCCGCGAACTGGCCGGGGCCGAGGTCGCGGCCACACGCGCCGAACGAACGCTCCGTTCCTGGGGCATGGCCGATGCCGACATGCAGGGCCTGCGAAAAGAGGCCGACGAGATGCGGCAGAAAAACTGGGTCTCACACCCTGATGAAGAGCTGAACTGGGGGCGGGTCGAAATCCGTGCCCCAGCCGCCGGGACCATTGTGGAAAAGAACGTGGTTGTGGGTGAGATGACCAGTGATCGGACGCTGTTCAAAATCGCTGACCTGTCACGGCTGGATGTGATGGCTCACGTTTATGAAGAAGATCTGCCCGACCTCGAAAACCTCGCGTCGCAGCAGCGGCACTGGACGATCCAGTTGAAGTCCGAGCCGAAGGCGCTGGCGCTTCGTGGTTGCTTCAACCGCATCGGCAGCATTATCGACCCCAGTCAGCACACCGCGCTGGTGATGGGCTCTGTCGACAATTCACAGGCCCGGCTGAGGGTCGGACAGTTCATCACCGCCCGGATTGAATTGCCACACGTTTCCGGCGAACTGGCGGTCCCGGCCACGGCCGTCGTCGACAAGGATGGCGAGAACTACGTACTCGTGAAGTCGGCGGAACAGCCGCTGCAATTTCGTCTCACGCGGGTCTCGACAACGCGTCGCTGCGAGAGCAAAGTCTGCTTGAACGGGGCGGCCACTTCAGCCCCGGACTTGCATGAAGGAGACGTGATTATTGTTCGCGGGGCGGTCGAGATGATTGCCGAACTCGATCGGTTGAAGGCGAACGCGGTGAAACCGGCAACCAGCCCAGCCCCAGGGCCGAGCGATGCCGTACCGGCACCCGCGGCAGCGGCCGCTGTCACCCCGTCCAACGATCAATCGATGCGGACCACCTGGGACGCACTGCGTCGAATCGCGATGTGCGTTCCCCGGCGGAGAGGCTGAGTGCGCCGCCTTCCGGTGCGCTGAACAGCGTGAAACTCCTACTGCTGCTTCCTCACAACGCTTCATGCGGCTGTTGTCATCGCCGCGCGCTCGTACCCTTTGATGATCCGCACGGATTGCGGAATTGTTCGGGAGAACTGCCATGTTCGGTCGCCTGCTGAACTGGGCCGTCAACAACGTGTTTCTCGTTGTGCTGATGGCGGTCACGCTGGCTGTCGTCGGGGGCTACGCGTTCACCCGCGTCAACATCGAAGCCTATCCCGACCCTGCCCCAGCCATCATCGAAGTCGTGGCTCAATACCCAGGGGCCTCCGCCGAAGAGGTCGAACGCCAGGTCACCATCCCGTTGGAAATCTCCCTGGCAGGGATGCCGGGGCTCAAATACACCCGCAGCAAATCGATGTTCGGGCTGGCCCACCTGCGGAACCAGTTTGAGTATGGCATCGAGTATGCCCAGGCGAAGCAGGAGGTCCTGAACCGGCTGGCGGGTGTCAAACTTCCCAGCGGGGTCGACCCTCAGATTTCCCCCGCGTCGCCCATCGGCGAGATCTACCGCTACATCCTCAAGAGCCCGCGTGACGGACTGGGCCGGCCGATCTATGCCCTCAATGACCTGAAGGCCCTGCAGGACTGGACACTGGAGCGCGAGTTCCTGCGGATCCCTGGAGTGGCCGGAGTGGTCAGCTCGGGTGGCACCGTCAAAATCTACGAGATCCGGCCCGACCCGGAACGGATGCGGGAATTTGGGATCACTCTCGATCAGCTTGAGAAGGCTGTCTCCGAAAGCAATGCGAACGTCGGCGGCAACTTCGTGGTCCAGGGGGCCAATGTGCAGGTCGTCCGCGGGATCGGGTTGATCGGCGGCGGCAATGATCCCATGGTCCGCGCCATGAACCTGTCGACGTCGGAGGCGGCCGCCGCCTACCTGCGCAAACAGGAGCAGCGGCGCATTCGTGAGATCCGCCAGATTGTTGTGGCGGCGACGGACAACATCCCCGTCCGGGTGGGACAGCTCGTCGAAGGTGGATCCGTCCGGTCGGACGACGAACTGGGGCGCGATGGCGTCGTGGTGGGTTATCAGACGCGGCAGGGTCAGGTGGGGATCACCCGCCCTGTTGGCGAAGCAGCCGAAAGTGAAGGGCACGCGGTCGTCAGTGCCGAGCCCCGCAAACTGGTGGACGAGGATGACGTGGTGCAGGGGATCATCCTGCTCCGTAAGGGCGAAAAATCGATTCCAGCGCTGGAAGCCGTCCAGGCCAAAATCGCGGAACTGAACGACAAGGCCGGCAAGCTGCTGCCCGGCGTCCAGATCGAACCATACTACAACCGAGCCTCACTGATCGAAGTGACCACGCACACGGTGCATCACAACCTGGTCGTGGGGATGTTCCTGGTGACGGTCATCCTGCTGATGTTTCTCAGCAATGTGCGGAGTGCGTTGATCGTGGCCATCAACGTGCCGCTGGCCCTGCTGTTCGCCTTCGGGGTGCTGTATTTTCGCGGCAAGTCCGCCAACTTGCTCTCCATCGGTGCTGTCGACTTCGGCATCATCGTCGACTCCACGGTGATCATGGTGGAAAACATTTTCCGCCGCATCAGTTCCGGCGACAGCGCCGAACTGCCATTTCAGGAGCGGATTCTGCGGGCTGGCCGGGAAGTCGAGAAGAGTCTGTTCTACTCGACCCTCATCATGGTCTGTGCCCTGTTGCCACTGTTCACGATGCAGGGTCCCGAAGGCCAGATCTTTGGTCCGATGGCCGACACCTATGCCTTTGCCCTGGGTGGTGCCCTGCTGCTGGCACTGACTGTTTCTCCGGTGCTGGCGTGCATCTTCTTTCGCAAGCTCAAACCGACCAAAGACAACTTTATGGTGCGGTGGCTCAAAAACTCGGTGCTCTGGCAATTGAACTTCCTGTTGGATCATCGGTGGGTCGGGCTGGGCTTCATGGCGCTGCTGGTGGGGATCACGGCTGGTGTCCTGCCCTACCTCGGGCGGGAATTCATGCCGGAACTCGAAGAGGGCAACATGGTCGTCCGGGCGACCTTCCCGGTGAACATGTCGATGGAGGAAGCGGCGCGCAACGCCCACACGATGCGTGGCATCATCAGCAAGTACCCCGAGACAAAGCTGGTGGCCAGCCAGGTGGGGCGGCCGGACGATGGCACCGACCCCACCGGCTTCAATGAGGTCCAGTGCTTCGTCCCGCTGCAAAATCCGCAGGAATGGCCAAAAATCGCCACGCGGGGCCGGTCACGATCCAAGCCAGAGCTAGTCGCCGAGATGAGCGACGAACTGTCACGGGCGATTCCCGGTGTGAACTGGGATTTTTCGCAGATCATCCGCGACAACGTGATGGAATCCTTGTCGGGTGTGAAGGGTGAAAACTCGGTCAAGATCTTCGGCCCCGATCTGGATGAGCTGGAGCGGCTGGCCGCCAAATTCAGCTCGACACTAGGGCAGATTCAAGGCGTGCGGGAGCCGGGCGTGTTCCGCATCAACGGGCAGACGAGCCTCGCCTTCCCCATTGACCGCGCCAAGTGCGCGACATGGAATGTGAACGTCGACGATGTCGAACATGTGATCGAAACTGCGGTTGGCGGCCGCACGCTGACCGAAATGATCGAAGGCGAGAAGCGGTTCGGAATCGCCCTGCGCTGGCCCGCACGGCTGCGAAGCAATGCCGATCAGATCCTGGAAATCCCTGTCGAGGTTGTCAAAAACACCATGAGCGGCAACCTGGCGGGCCTCAACGAGACGCCGCAAAGCGGAGCGAGTACCGGACTGTCGCGCACCGGTTCCAGCCTCTCAATGCCCGCCCTGACGGGCAGCAGCGAGAACGCCACGTTGAACGACCTCGCCCGTGTCCCGCGCCGTCGCCTGCGGGACCTGGTGACGCCCGTCGATGCCGATGGCTATCCCGATCCCGAAGGCAGCTTCGTGCAACCGGGAGCCGCGGTCATCAGCCGCGAGCAGGGACGGCGGCTCATCGCCGTCAAATTCAGTGTGCGTGATCGCGACCTGGCCGGCACAGTTGCCGAGGCTCAAGCCACCACCGGGCCGCTGCTCAAGGCCCCGTACGAAAGTACTTGGAGCGGCGAATTTCAGCAGATGCAGGAAGCCGAACACCGCATGCTGGTCGTGGTGGTGATCGCCCTGATTCTCATCTTCGTCCTGTTGTATCTGGCGTTCTATTCGCTGCTGGACGCCCTGCTCGTCTACTCCAACGTGGTGGCGATGTCGCTCGGCGGGCTGTGGGCTCTATTGGGTGCGGGGCTGAACTTCAACATCTCGGCGGCGGTGGGGTTCATCTCCATTCTCGGTGTGGCGGTGATGAACGGCCTGCTGATGGTCTCGTCTTACAACAGCCTCCGTGCCCATCAGGTTCCGCTGCGGGAGGCGATCCTGCAAGGAACAGAAAAGCTGGTGCGGCCGGTGACGATGACCGCCCTGGCCGCCATCCTCGGCCTGTTGCCCGCTGCCTTTTCCACCCAGATCGGCTCGCAGTCGCAACGCCCGCTCGCCATCGTGGTGGTGGGCGGCATGATGACGACGCTGATGTTGTTCAATCTCGTTCCCCTTCTGTACAGCTTCTACGGGCACCGTGAACCGAACAAACATGCGGGTGAAATGGCACACTGAGCGACAGGATGGAGGTCTATTTTCATCGGTCACGTAAAGCTTGAATGCGGGTCCAAAACTAGTGGGTGCCCGCCGCTCTTCTGGTCTCAAGGAAATTGAGCCACGCCTCCATCCCCTGGCCGGTTTTGGCGGAGAGTTCCAAAATCGGCATGCCGGGGCGGACGGCGTGGATGCTCTGGCGGGCTGCCTCCAGATCGAATTCGACGGCCGCTGCCAGTTCAATCTTGCTGATCACCGCGAGGTCCGCCGTGTGAAAAATCGTCGGGTATTTGCGGGGCTTGTCCTCGCCCTCGGTGACGGAGAACAACACCAGCCGCAGATCTTCGCCCAAGTCATACGACGCCGGGCAGACGAGGTTGCCGACATTCTCCACGAACAGAATATCGAGATCATCCAGGTTCCAGTCGGCCAGGGCCTCCTCGACCATTTGGGCCTCCAGGTGGCAGACGGTTCCGGTGACGATTTGCTTGACGGGGACCATGGCGCGGGCCAGCCGCGCGGCGTCGTTGTCGGTGGCGAGGTCTCCGACGAGCGCAGCCACGCGGCATTGAGTGCGGAGCCGTGACAGGGTCTGTTCGAGGAACAACGTTTTGCCCGCTCCAGGACTGGAAACAAGGCTCACGACATAGACGCCGTGCCGCTGAAATCGTTCCCGCAAAGCCCGGGCAACCAGATCATTTTGTTTCAGAATCTTGGTTCGGACTTCGACCATCCGTGTTTGACTTTTGGCCGAAGGGGGCGGCGTGGACATGGCTCAAGTTTCCGGAGTTCAAATTTCAGACCCGTCATGGCTCAAGAAAAATGTCAGATTGAAGTTTTTGGCAATCCTGGTTTGAAGCAACAGTGCGGTCGTCGGTCTCTGCCTCCACGATTTCCAGGGCAAGGATTTCCAACTCGCGTCCCTGAAGCACGTCGCCGCACGGTGTGTCGCACACCGGGCAGCACAATTCCTGCACGCTGGCGATTGTCCGCTCCTGCTGACAAATCGGACAAAAGGCCAGCAGCGGCACATCTTCGATGACCAGTTCAGTTTCCGCCAAATGAGTGTCCTCGCGTGCCAGTTGAAACGCGGAAAGCAGGGCCTCGCGGACCACACCCGCCAGCGGACCCAATCGCAAATGTACTGCCAGCACTGCCGCGCCGCCGCGCCTATCCGACTCCTCGGTGGCGACATCAATCAGGCTCAGGGCGATGGAAAGTTCGTGCATGGGAAGCTCTTGCGGTGAAACAACAGTAAGGCCCAACCGTCCGTCATGCAATTGGCGCGCTCAAGCCACCAAACCCCCAACACTCACCACTCACTTCGCGTCAAGTTCAGGATTCGCTATAACTTGCCAGCTTACGGCAGTGACGCGGGACTCGATCAGGGTTGATTGGGCCTGCCGACGATCCTCATACGGTGAATTTTGTCAGGAATTGCTTCAGGGATGCCGGGCGTGACCACGCGCGATCCGGCGGTGACGCTGGGTTCCAGAACCTTTATCGGGCTGCTGCTCGCCCAGTTCACCGCGACATTCAATGACCAGGCGACGCATATGGTGGCGATTTTTTTCGCCTCCGATCTGCTCACGCGCTATATTCAGTCGCCGTTCATCGACAAGAAAGCCGTGGTGGCGATTGTCACCGCCTGCTTCATGGCACCGTTTTTCGTGCTGTCGCCGCTCTCCGGGACACTGGCCGACCGGTACAGCAAGCGGTCGATCATTGTTTTCTGGAAGGTCTTCGAAGTTCTCGTGATGGTCCTGGCTCTGGGCGGACTCGCAATTCCGGCCCTCGTCGGCGAGCCCGGACCGAGCCCGGCGCTGGCCACGCTGGCCGCCGTGATCATGATCGCCACGGTGTTCCTGATGGGGCTGCACAGCACCTTTTTCGTGCCGGCCAAATACGGCATCATGCCGGAAATCCTTGACCCCTCAGTCCTTTCGCGTGGCAATGGATTTCTCGAAGGCACCAGTTTCATGGCGCAGATCTTTGGCACCTCTGCCGGAGGGATCCTGTACGCCTTCCTGAAGTCCAAGATTTCGCCAGGATCGATGGTTCCCGGCGAAGAATGGGTGATCGGCCTGTTGCTGCTGATTCTGGCCATGATTGGGACGGGCACAGCCGCACTGATGGCCCCCGTTGCGGCCGCGGCACCCGACCAGAAGATGACCCGCGAATGGTGGGGGCCGTTACGCACTAATCTTGGAATCCTGCTGGGAGCCAAGCCACTGACCCTGGCGCTGATCGGTGTCACGTTCGTGGCCTTCATGACCCTGTTCCTGCGGCAGACGTTGTTGTACGAAGCCGAGTTGCGGCAGGATATTCAGGACATGAAGACCCGCATCGTGGCGGAGGCCGAGGCGAAGTCGAAGCCTCCGGTCAAAACGGTCACGACCGCGAAGAAGGGGCGGGGAAAAAGCAAAGTCGAAGTCGGCAAAGAACTGACCTGGCGGGAGAAACTGACCGAGGCTCTGCAAGAGTCGGAACTGCAGGTCGCGCTGTTGATCGCCATCGTCGGATTTGGCGTGGGGGTTGGCAGCGTCGCCGCCGGTTACGTTTCTGGGGATCATGTCGAGTTGGGCATGGTGCTGCCTGGGGCCGTGGGGATGATCATCCTGACGGGTTTGATGACGCTGTGGATGGCATCCCCGAAGACTCTGGTTCTGGTCTTGCTCCTGCTGGGCACCTCGGCCGGGTTTGTGCTCGTGCCGCTCTACACCCAGTTGCAGCATCGCGCCCCCAAGGAGAGCAAGGGGAACGTCATTGCCGCCGCGAATTTCGTCTATGTCTGCGCGGGGCTGGTGGCAGTGGTGCTGTTCTATGTGTCTACATTTGTCCTTGAACGAGTGTTTGGCCAACTTGACGCCCAGATGCGTGTGCCCCGCGTCCTGATGTTCATGACCTGTGGCTTCACCGTGCTCATGCTCATCGCGTTGTGCCTGCGGCAGCCGGATCTGCTGCTCCGCACCGCGCTGTGGATCCGCCGTTCCTGCTGGAGAACTCCCGCGGTCCGTGGCTGCGAACATCTGCCCGCCCGCGAACCGGTGATCGTCTCCGCCAGGGTCTGCTCGGTGCTGGATGCACTGCAGATCTCGGTCACGGGCGACCGCTACAACCAGCTCGTGGTCATCGAATCGGCGGCCGCCCCCGGCACGTGGGCGATGCGGCTCATGGCCCGCCTGGGCGGGGTCCTGGTCCTGCGGGAAACGGCCTCGGCCGCGGCCTGGCAACAGGCGATGCACCGCGGCAGCCAGGCACTGGCCAATGGCGACCTGACAGGCGTGGCGTGGTGCCCCCAGGAGACCTCCGCCGCTGTCACCACACAAGTTCAGGCCATGTTGGATCATTGGCGGAATGGACGCCCGGGGATTGCGGTCATTGATGTCTCGGCGGGATGAGCAGGCATGCCGGCATATGTGATCCAGACCGGTGCCCGCCTGCATTTCGGGCTGCTCGCCGTCGACCCACCCGTGGGACGAAGCTTCGGCGGCGCGGGGGTGATGATCGACAACCCCGGATTTGACGTCCGCTTTGAAGCGGCACCCGAGGCCTTCGCGGACGAAATTGTCGCTCCCGCAGACTGGTCGGGCCGGATCCAGGAGTTTGTCCATCGGTATCGCGCTCACAGCCCCGCTGGATTCCCGCTGAACAAGGTTCGGATTGAACTGCGAAGGTCCGCGCCAAGTCACACGGGTTTGGGCTCCGGCACACAACTCGGGTTGGCGGTGGCCGCCGGGCTCGCGTTGCTTTCCGGAGAAGCCCGGCAGGTGACCGTCGATCCGCTGGCCCTGGCCGCCCGCGTCGGGCGTGGCTCACGCTCCGCCATCGGCCTGAATGGGTTTTTCCAAGGCGGCCTGCTCGTCGAAGGCGGAAAGCGGACCCTCGACCAAATCAGCCCGTTGATCTGCCGCCAGCCGTTTCCCGCAGAGTGGCGGTTTCTGCTGTCCCGGCCAAAATCCGGTGCCGGCCTCTCAGGCGAAAGTGAATGTCAGGGGTTCACGCGACTCGGCCCCATGCCCACGGCCACCACCGAGCGGTTGTGCCGAGTCCTCTTGATGGAACTGCTGCCCGCACTGCGGGAGCAGGACTTCATCGCCTTTAGCGCTGCCCTGGAAGATTTCGGCCAGACCGAGGGCAGCTACTTCGCGCCCGTTCAAGGTGATGTCATCGCCGCTCCCCGCATGCGGGAACTGGCCGCGTGGCTCCGCACCCGCCACCTCCACGGCACCGCCCAGTCCTCTTGGGGACCGATGATTTTCACGGTGCTGCCGAACCCAAAATCGGCCGAGCAACTGTGCCACGAGTTGCAGGCGGATGGCGCATGGGCCGACTGCGAGTTTCAAATCGCCGCCCCGTTGAATCAGCCCGCCCAGTTGCGGTTTGAACCGTGAGGCATCGCCACCTGGGGGCTGCGTTGAGGATGTCCGCGATCGGGGCGGATCTCAGTTGCCCAGATCCGCCACTGCGTCGGCTTCGTCCAAAATGTCCGTCGTCTCCACCGCATGATGTCCACCCTTGACCATGCGGCGGGTGACAAACAGCTCTGCGGCGAGGATCAAGAGCAGCGCCAGCATCAGAAACCGCCAGACTTCCGCGCGGGGGGCATCGGTCGACATCTTGGAGGCGAGTTCCGGCGTTGTCTGGACAAACGTCAGCCGCTTTTCCTTGGCGAGCAGCGTGCGGTCGACATCCTTCAAGGGCGTCAGGTCAGACTCGGCACGGTCGAAATTCACCACGAACTGTTCCAACTTCTTGATGCCCGCATCGGCTTTGGGCCGCAGCGTGTAGACGCCCGGCAGGCTGGTCTCGCCGTACTCGAACACGGGATGAACGTCGTCGCCGCTGAGCGCGGGGACACCCTCCTGTTTCTGCGGAGTCTCAATGACAAATGCGTCCGGCTTGCTGTCGGGGGGCATGGCCAGCAGCAGTGGTTCGCCCACCTGAACATTGCGCGAAGGCGCGGCTCCGCCCGCCAGATGAAACGCCAGTTCGTGCAGCAGGGGCACAAAGTCTGACTTCGCCGGGAGTGTGCTCCAGTCGGAGTCGAGGGGGAAGGCGAGTTGAGCCACGCGGCCCCGGCCATAATTTCGGAGCACGATGGCCGCATCGAGTGTCGTCAGCCGGGCGGCGACAATCGGCTCGGACGCCTTGGGGGCATCCCCCGCCGGTTCGTCGGCGGGTCCGGCCAGAAACAGCCGCCACCACTTGGAGAACCGCGCATCCGTAAAGCCGCCGTCGTTCTCCCGTTTGAGTTGAGTGACCAGGGGCAGCGTCAGGCTGGAATCTTGGATGGTCACTCCCGCCGGCGGTGGCTCATCCTTTTTGGGAATGAACTCATCCAGCGCGATCTTTTCCAGCTTGGCCGGCAGCACGCGCTGGCCGGTCCCAAACAGCAAGTCGTTGTAAGACTTGGCCTGGACCTTGTCGCCGGGAGCCACCAGCAGGCCGCCGCCCGCCGCCACGTACGACATGACGGCATCCGCCTGGGCCGGCTTGAGTTCGGGAACATTCATCAGGCACACCACCTGCAGCGGTGCCAGTTTCTCGGGCGTCAGGTCCGCGGCCGTCAGCACGGTGGCCTGCACCAGCGGCGCATCGTTGTCCGTGGCACTGTACGCCACCTGGGCGAAGAAAGATTCACTGCGTGTGCGGTCCAGATGCGGGTCGCCATCGACGAGCCCGATGGGAATCGCCGCGGCAACGGTCACCGCGGCATCGGCGCGGTTGTCGCCGGGGAGATTGTCGGCATCGATCACCACGCTCAAGAGGTGGGAACCGGGAGTGGTGAAGCGGTGTTCGAACTCCAGGCTGAATTCTCCGCCGGGTGGCATCATCGGCGTATTGACGGTGGCATTCCCCAGCCGCTGGCCATCGACCTCCAGGTGAACTCCGCGCTGGAGGGAAGCCACGCCTCCGGAGTATTTCAGCTTGGTCTTGATCCGCACGGGAAGATTGACCGCGGCGAACTCGCGCGACAACTGCAGCCGGTCGAGGCTGAAATTCGTGCGGTCGCCGGCCCCCGCGTCGGCGTCGTTGACGTTGATCACCCAGATGCGGGGCTTCACCGTTTGTTGCTGCTGCAGATCGTCCAGCAGTTCCCACCGGCCGGCATCGTCGGCCGACCAGCCCCGGCGCTGCCCATCGGTGAGCAGCACCACTTCGCGGCTGGGATGCGTTCCCTTGGCCACCACGCGAATTCCAGAGATCAAGGCCTCCAACAGGTCCGAACTTCCCGTCGGCGGCGGGAGTCCGTCCAGTTCCCGGCGGGCCAACGCCACATCGTGAACGGGGGGATCGATCACGTTGCGCACCTGGTCGCGGGCGTCGAGCAGGGCCACCGTGTCGCCCGGTCCCAGATCATCCAGCATCCGCTGCGCCCACTGCACGGCGGCCGCATGCGGAGTGATGGCTTTCCCTTCCCAGCCCATGCTGTAGGAACCGTCAATCACGATCACCACATCCCGCGACTGCCGGGCCAACCAGTTTCCCAGCACCCCGCCGGCAATCCAGGGCCGGGCCAACGCGGCGGCAATCAGGGCGATGATCGCCATCCGCAGCAGGAGCAACAGCAACTCTTCGAGACGGATGCGGCGGCGGGTTTTGTAACCCAGTTCGAGGAACTGCATCGCCCCCCACTGGATCACGTCGTATTTCCGCCGGCTGATGAGGTGCGCCAGAAGCGGCAGAGCCACGCCGGCCAGGCCGAGCAGCATCAGTGGGTTGAAGAAGGGAAGAAACACAGTTCAGTTCGCCGGCCAGCGTGAAGACAGTTTCTTCGAGTCTAACAAACTGGCACGCGCCGTGGAGTCAAATGCACGACATCAATTGCAGACGGGAATCGAATAACCAGGAAAGGCACGAAGAGCACGAAACTGTTTAGAACCACTGGCAAGGATTGCACAACAACGACTGGGGCAACACAAATTCGCCGAGTCACTCCGTGACTCGAAGCTTCGCTTTATTGACGGCTGGCAGTCCCCAAACAAGCGGTACGGCGCAAGCCGTCTGGTGAGCCACGCGGGTCGATCCACACTCACCGGCTTGCGCCGTTCCGCTAAAATGGAAGCGGCAGGGTTCGCGCCCAACCTTTTGATGGTGCATTGTCGTGAAAAACACCGGGAATTCCGGACTTCAGCGTCTTTCGACGCTGGATCCAGGTGGCCGGACTCTTAAGAAAACCCGGAGTTTCCCGCTGTTTTCACACCTTCAAAAGGCTGGGCTCGCGCCCTCCGGTGTTTCACACAAGCCGGCGGAACTGCGGACGAGTTCCACGGGGTACATGACAAGAACATGTGTCTCGCCTGCCAAGGCAGCCGATTCGCGTCGATTCGCGTTCATTCGCGGTTCCGAAATTCAACTGGCCGACAGCGGTCAACAGACATGCGGGCAGAAACCGCGAATGAACGCGAAGTGACGCGAATAAATGCTGTTGGTTCGGCTGCCGGATCGGGAGCGAGGCAAAGAGCAACTCCAGATGCATGTGCCAGCCAATGTTGTCAGGACAGCGTAAAGTCGTCTTTTGCTCCGAGCCTGTGATTTCTGCCCCCACCGAGTTTAACTCCGTAAGGCGGCGACCATCACAGGCGTGGCAAGGACCGGTGGCGGCGGCCTTGAGTCACAAAGTAGGCGAGTCACTCCGTGACTCGAACCCAGCCGGAGTGACCGGGCGACGGTGAGACTCACCAGAGAGCTTGCGCCCTGCCGCGCGCTTTGGTGGGCAAGCCGTCGAGCAAGCCACGATGCGAGTCACGGAGTGACTCGGCGACTTTGTGTTGCCTCTCGCTCTGCGAGAGGACGCGGGCGTGGTCCGGTTCACGCCGTCTTGATAGCGGAACGGCGCGAGCCGTCCGGTGATCGGCTTCGCTCTTTGTAGTTCACCGGAGGGCTTGGCCCTCGTTGTTACACACAAGTCGACAGGGGCATTGGCCACGCGGCAAATGGTAGGTTTTGATTCCATGTCGATGTGGCGGGAGGGCGAAGCTCCTGCTGAGCCGCGGTCAACAGTGCGTGCCCGCTTCTCGCCGCCTTTCCCTCACGAACGGGGCCAGATTCGCCGTAAAGACCGTGTGTTTTCTTGCTCGCGGTTCGGCAGGAGCCGCGCCCGCCGCGTCCTCCCGCCACGTCGCCCTATGGGTCGGCACCATGAAATCCCCGATGCCGGCAACTTTCAGGGTGCCCCGCGGCCGGTTGTGCGACACCGCAACCCCACTGAGCTTGCCTCGGTGGATTCGGTGGGGTCGTGGAGGACACAGGCGTGGCCAGGACTGGTTGCGGCGGTCGTGAGTCACACCGTAGGCGAGTCACTCCGTGACTCGAACCCGGCCGGGGTGACTGGGCGACTGTGAGACTCACCGGAGAGCTTGCGCCCTGCCGTTCGCATTGGAGGGCAAGCCGTCGAAGAGGCCACGATGCGAGTCACGGACTCGGCGACTTTGTGTTGCCTCTCGCTCTGCGAGAGGACGCGGGCGTGGTCCGGTTCACGCCGTCTTGATAGCGGAACGGCGCGAGCCGTCCGGTGATCGGCTTCGCTCTTTGTAGTTCACCGGAGGGCTTGCGCCCAGCCGCTACTTTCAGGGTGCCCCGCGGCCCCGTGCCGGTTGTGCGACACCGCAACCCCACTGAGCTTGCCTCAGTGGATTCGGGCCTCTGCACTACGTCAATCGCCGGCGCGCGGCGTAGTGGAGAGGCCCGTTCACCACCGAGATGAACTCGGTGGGGTCGTGGAGGACACAGGCGTGGCAAGGACCGGTTGCGGCGGCCGTGAGTCACAAAGTAGGCGAGTCACTCCGTGACTCGAACCCAGCCGGAGTGACTGGGCGACTGTGAGACTCACGGGAGAGCTTGTGCCCTGTCGCGCGCGTTGGAGGGCAAGCCGTCGAGAAAGCCCCGATGCGAGTCACGGAGTGACTCGGCAACTTTGTGTTGCCTCTCGCTCTGCGAGAGGACCCGGGCATGGTCTGGTTTACGCCGTCTTGATAGCGGCACGGCGCGAGCCGTCCGGTGATCGGTTTCGCAGTTTGTGGCTCACCGGAGGGCTTGCGCCCAGCCGCTACTTTCAGGGTACCCCGCGGCCCCGTGCCGGTTGTGCGACACCGCAACCCCACTGAGCTTGCCTCAGTGGATTCGGGCCTCTGCACTACGTCAATCGCCGGCGCGCGGCGTAGTGGAGAGGCCCGTTCACCACCGAGATGAACTCGGTGGGGTCGTGGAGGACACAGGCGTGGCAAGGACCGGTTGCGGCGGCCGTGAGTCACAAAGTAGGCGAGTCACTCCGTGACTCGAACCCAGCCGGAGTGACTGGGCGACTGTGAGACTCACCAGAGAGCTTGCGCCCTGCCGCGCGCTTTGGTGGGCAAGCCGTCGAAGAGGACGCGGGCGTGGTCCGGTTCACGCAGTCTTGATAGCGGCACGGCGCGAGCCGTCCGGTGATCGGTTTCGCACTTTGTGGTTCACCGGAGGGCTTGCGCCCAGCCGCTACTTTCAGGGTGCCCCGCGGCCCCGTGCCGGTTGTGCGACACCGCAACCCCACTGAGCTTGCCTCAGTGGATTCGGGCCTGTGCACTACGCCGAACGCCGGCACGCGGCGTAGTGCACAGGCCCGTTCACCACCGAGATGAACTCGGTGGGGTCGAAAAGATCATGGCGGCACGGCGCGAGCCGTCCGGTGATCGGCTTCGCACTTTGTGGTTCACCGGAGGGCTCGCGCCCAGCCGCCAAAAGTGAATGACGAAATACAAATTCTGCCGTTTTTGTGTTTGACTTCGACAGGACCGGCCGGTAACGTATTTGATACGTGGGTACATTGCTTGTTGCGAGATGAATTATGGATGTTTTTATTCAGGATTCGGTGGCCCCCCAAACTCCTCCAGGCGTGGCTCCGTCCAGCGAGGGGCGGGCGCGGAAGGAGCGGGCGGATTGCAAGGTGACGGACGAGGGTTTGTACCACGCCATCGTGGCTCATCTCGGAGTCCTGTCGTATGTGGCGATCGCGGTGGGGATCAACCGTTCGGCGCTGTACAAGCGGATCGACCGCGCGCCCGCACTGCAGGCGGCGCGCGATGGGGCGCGGCGGATGCTGTTGTCGCGGGCGACCTACCATTTGCGCAAGGCACTGTACGCGGGGATTGACTGGGCGGTCCACTACGTCATGTGCCGCGAGAACCAGCTCTGGACGCCGTTCAACGAGCCACAGCCGCCGACGGAAGCGCAGGCCAACAGGGCTCCGCGCGAGCCGAAACTGGAGGAGGCGGAGGAGGTCGAGGAACAACCGGAGCGGGCGGGCAAGTCGCTGCGGCGGTTGATCCGCGCGGTGGAGCGCGGGGAGCCGTGGGCGGTCAAGTACTGTTTGAACCATCTGGACCCGCGCGGCCGGTATGCGAAGAAATCCTGCGGCCGAAAGGCGGAAGCCACGGTTGGACAGGTTCCGCCCGTGGCACCACCAGTCGTCATTGATGAGGTCGCGGCCGAGCTGGCGAAGGCGGTCTTTGATGCGGAACGCGGCCGCGGGACAGACCAACGCCAAACGCAAGCTGCGCCGCCTGTCTTGGCGTCGGACAACCGACCGGCGGACGAGCCCACAACAGTCGTCGAGACCGCGCAAGAAAACGCTTCGCCCGCGTCGGTGTTGATGTCAGAGGCGGCTTGCCAGGAAGAAGCGCTGACCTCTTCGGCACACGCTCAACAGCCCCTGGTTTCCGCGCCCACCCTCGAAATAGAATCAGCGCCCACTGTTTCAGTGAACGGACAGAATCTGAGCCACGACTTCGCGCCCACCTTGGATGTCGGGTTCACGCGCAACTCCACTTCTCGACTGCCGACCGCCGCGCCGCTCCTCACGGCGACCGCGCCTGAACCGTTCGCGCCCACCCTTGAACCAGCGCCCACTTTGCACGCCGCACCACTTCCAAACAGCGCGCCCACCAAGTGTTCGCCCTCGCCGAAGCGCAAGCAACAAAAACCTCAATCCCGCGACCGCACCCGAAAACGGCGTGTGCGGCCCCTCTCAACGAAAAAACGCAGCCACGTGCGCCGGTCACTTTCGAAGCCGTAGGATGGCCTTCCGAGGCCGTCCCGATGAACGGTTGATGTTCCCTTCGCCCATCGATTTGGCAAATCCCAACGTTTTTCGGCGAGAGGGCGTCAACCGCCCACCGAACGGCCTAGGAAGGCCATTCTACGAACACTTTTCGTTTGCGGCGGGCGTGGACGGCTTTAAGATTCACCGGAGGGCTCGCGCTGCCGCTTGTTTTGGATCGCTCGCCATCGAACAAGCCAAGATGCGAGTCACGGAGTGACTCGGCAACTTTGTGTGGCCTCTCGCTCCGCAAGAGGCTGCGGGCGTGGTCTGACGCTGGCAGGGACTGGTGTGGGGCGTGTCGACACCCACTGGTCAATTGTTGGCATGTCGAGGCGGGGCGAGTCAACCGACCGTCCAGCGGTAGACCGCGTACAGGCAGGCAATGACACCCAGAATGACCCACCACGGCTTGCGTTCTGGCGGAGCGTCCTCGTCAGAAATGTAGCGGTGGCAGTAGGGACAGCGCGGGGCGTCTTCCGGAACCTGGCGGCGGCAATACGGACAGGGAACGGTTTCCATGCTGTCATCTTCGGAATCCCACTCCGCATCGTCATCATCCACAACACGCGGCATGCCTCAACTCCGTCAGCGGTATGGCTTGATGAGCGTCAACCCGATGGTAGAGCATCGCCTTGGCGGACCGCCAGCAGATGGAATCATGGCGATTGGCTGAATGGCCAAATGACAACATTTCCATGACGTTCATGGAAATGTTGCCAAGGTCGAACTCATCGAATCGAACTGGACTAGAATGGCGGGGTCATCGGCTGCCAGGTTGGAACACGACGTCCGTAGAACCCTTTTTGGGTGGTGTCAGTCGGCCAGTAGACCATCGGTGGCTGCGGCCCCGAGGCGTCGGCCGTGCCACGCATCGTGTAGGGGGTGGTCGGCTGGTAGCGGTCATACACGTCGTAAACGCGTGTCAGCCGCGACGAGGGGAGGCCCCAGCCGTAGTTGTACTGGTGGCGGACCACCGGCGCGAGCGGCACGCTGACGGGCACGCCATATCCCTGCGCCGAGTAATAGACGGTGTCGCGGGGGTCGACGTAGCCGGGTGTCGCCGCCACGAGGCGCGGGCAGTAGAAGATCCGCTTCAACCAGCTCCCCAGCGTGCAACGGCAGCCATTGTCACACCACGATCCGTCAGCCGATGTGGTATATCCGCCGGGAGGACAGGCGTAGCTGCCTTGTACCACCTCCCCTTGATACTCTCCCCCGATCACGGGGAGAGCCGACGTGGTGAGGAAGATGGCAAAGGCCGCCATCGTCCCCACATTCCATCCTGGACGCGTCATGGGATTTCCTTGCTAATTAACCTTGCCGGTTTGGCACGCTGGACGGCGCCTGTGGCGGGTCCAGAACTGTGCCAAATCCTGCAACTGAATGTCGGATGTGCATGCGGGTTCGAGTGGCGGGCCACGGCCCAAGTTTGGATCTGGTCTATGACTCGCTGTCAGGGTTCCACGATGGAGTGCGTCAATAGGCGGCGGGATGAATCGCGTGGCGCCAGCCAATTTCAAATTTCAGATCTCAAATTTCACAGTACGAAGTCGTTCGTGAGGTCATCGTTTCTTGGACAGGCGATTCGCCGGGGTATTTTCAATCCGAAGCGATCTGAGCCACTGTGAAATTTGACGTGCGAAACCTGAAACTCACGCTGTCTGCGACGGGGTTGATTGGTGTCCTTGTGATCCGCGAGGACTAGTTGGGTGGGAGCCAGCCGGCGAACAGGGGCACTTGTGAGCGGTACTTCACGTTGACTTCGGTGCCGATCAGGCGGACGTCGTGGGGCAGCCGCCGCCGACAGGCGGGATCGCCCTGGTAGTACATCACGGTTTTCTTGCACCGCAGCCACGGGAACAGGCCGGTCCGCTTGAAGTAGAACGGGCCATAGAGGGCGTGATACTCATGGGACCACAGCATCTCCTGGGGATTGAAGGCGGGATTGGTCACCATTGTCGATCCAACCTCGCGAGGGACGTACTGGACCGGCGAGGGGTACAGCGGCGGGTCCAGGCGGGTGGAGCCGTGTCCATGAGGCTCAACGCCAACCCAGGCATTGGCCATTCCGGTGTGGGCTGGTCCGTAGGCCAGGGGCTGGCCGTAGGCATTGTAACCCTGGTACTGCCCCGGATCGCCCGCGTGAGCCAGGCTGCATGGAACCATCAAAGCGGCGAGCAGGGATACCCTGCACAACAGGCGTGACATCTGCACCCTCCCTGGGTCTGATTCGGTCTGTTGAAGAATCTGGAACAGCCCTCGCGGTGGCAAAACAACCGCAACGACATGGCGTTCAGGTGACCTCCGGGCTCCATCCGCTGGCTGCCCGCTGAGAAGTCCCGGCATGGAGGCCGGTTTCAGTCGTGAGGTTGAGACCTGCCAGACAGTGTCAAAATTCGGCAAAAAGGGAGGGTGCGATTGACCCTATTCATGCCACGTGGAGCGCATTGGCATGCTGTTCCGAATGCTCGTCCGGCACAGGCGTTACAGACGGAACGACCCACCCTTGCAACTGCTATCCGCGGCACATCTGGAAGGCTCGGAACAATCGACAAATCCCGCAGAGGCGGTACAGCTTCCCATACACAGTCCAGCGAAAATCAACCACCGAAAATCGAAAATCGACCTCCCACCCGGTACCATTGTCCCATCGACTGCGTTCGATGCGTGCTGCTGGGTTCTTCATTCGGGACAAGTTATGCGTGGTATCCGTTGCCTGATCACGGTTGGCATGGTCGCGTGGCTCTGCCTTTCAGCGGCAGCCGCCGAGCCGGAAGCGCCCTACGGGTTGTCCCAGCGAATTGCCTGGACCACTTCACGGGTCGTGGGATCGCCTGAGCCACCGCTGCCGTACCGTTCAGCCCCGGTGTTCGCGGCGATCAAGTTCGACCACCCGCTGTATGTATTGGCTGAACCGGGGGCCAACCGGATGTTCGTCATTGAGCAGAAAGGGAAGATTCTCGAATTCCCGAACGATCCGGCGGTGAAGGTGGCCGAAGCGTGGCTCACACTCGCCGACCGGGACACGTACGGGATGACGTTTCATCCGGGCTACGCCCAAAACCGGTTCGTCTACATTTTCAGCAATGGGCCGAATTCGGAGAAAAGCAAACTCAACCGGATCTCGCGGTTCACCGTCGCCCGCGAAGCCCCCTTTCGGCCCGATCCTAAATCCGAACTGATTGTCATCGAATGGGTTTCGAACGGTCACAACGGCGGCGACATGGCGTTTGGACCGGACGGGATGCTGTATGCTTCCGCTGGCGACGGAACCAGCGATTCTGACACGAACATTACCGGCCAAGACATTTCCGACCTCGTCTCGGGCATGCTGCGGATCGATGTCGACCACCCAGAACCAGGCAAGAACTACGCCGTGCCGCCGGACAACCCGTTCTTGAACATCCCCAAGGCCCGGCCCGAATTGTGGGCCTATGGCTTTCGCAACCCATGGCGAATTCACATCGACCCGGCTGGACGTCTGTGGTGCGGCGACATTGGCCAGGACCAGTGGGAGATGATCGAGATTGTGAAAAAGGGCGACAATTACGGCTGGAGCGTCGTCGAGGGCGGGCATCCGTTCTATCTGGAGCGGCAGACAGGACCCACGCCGATTGCCAAGCCACTGATTGCTCATCCGCATTCCATTGCCCGTTCCATCACCGGCGGCGTGACCTACCGTGGCTCAAAGTTTCCGCCCCTCAAGGACGCCTACATTTACGGCGACTACGGCACGGGAAAGATCTGGATGGTGCGCGTCGACGGCGACACGATCACCGAACATCGCGAGATCGCTGACACGCCGTTTTCACTGATTGGCTTTGGCCTCGACCCGCAGGGCGAATTGTATTTCGCCGACTACAACGGCGGGCTGCACACGCTGGAGCCCGCGCCCGCGCAGACCTCCGTGCAGGAGTTTCCCCGTCTGCTCAGCCAGACGGGGTTGTTTGAATCGGTGGGGGACAACAAGCCACGGCCGGCACTGATTCCCTATGAGGTCAACTCGCCGCTGTGGTCCGACGGAGCGGTCAAGGAGCGGTTCCTCGCTCTGCCGGAGTTATCGCAGATCGAATTCAATGAGAGTGCCGCGTGGAAGTTTCCAGAACGCACGGTGCTGGTGAAGACGTTTTCGCTTCCCACGGGTGAGGCCGGCGCGCTGCGCCGAATCGAGACCCGATTGATGGTGCTCCAGCAGAATGAGTGGGTGGGCTACACCTACGTCTGGAATCCCGCGCAGACCGACGCCGAATTGGTGGATGCGGCCGGACGGGATCAGGCCTACGAGGTGGCGGATCCCACGGCGTCGAATGGGAAGCGAATGCAGATTTGGCACTTCCCCAGCCGGACCGAGTGCATGGTCTGCCACAGCCGGGCGGCCAGTTATGTCCTGGGGCTCACCACGGCGCAGATGAACCGCGCCCATGCCTACGGCCCGGTGACTGACAATCAATTGCGGACGCTGGCCCATATCGGCGTCTTCAAAGCACCAGGGGCCAAGGCCGCCGAGCCGGCAAAGACAATAGCGGCGTTTCCACTCCCCAAAGCGGTGGCAGAATTGCCAAGACTCCCCGATCCGCAGGATCCTGCGGCCGCCCTCGAGACCCGCGTCCGTTCGTATCTGCATGCCAACTGTGCGCAGTGTCATGTGGATGCCGGCGGCGGCAACTCCGCCATCGACCTGGCGTTTCTCACCGCCCGTGAGAAAACGAAACTCCTGGATGTTCCGCCGCTGCATGACAAGCTGCAGATTGAGAATGCACGTCTGGTGGCCCCTGGCGATCCTGCACGATCGGTGCTGCTGAAACGGTTGTCAACCCGCGGCCGCGGCCAGATGCCCCCGCTGGCCACGTCGGTCGTCGATCAGGCTGCGGTCAAGCTGATTGAAGAGTGGATTCAGAGCGTCAAGCCGTAGAACAATGACCTGTGTGATTTGTGAAAGCACCGCCGCAACAGGCGGTAAGGATCGCAGCAACAATCAGGGGGATTTTGCTTGCGCGATGGCTGGCAGATGTGAACGAATCCATGAGCCGGAACGCGTTGGCGCGCGTTGGCGTCCGGTTCCCGCAGTCGTAAACCCGGATGCCAATGGTGGAACGGTTCGCGCACGGCTGGCCGCTCTCTCCACCGGCGGAAATGTCCGACTGGTACTCGCCGATTGGGGCGAAGGGGTACACCAGCTTCCCCGCGTACAGCGTCAGTGGATGAAGAAACGTCCACCCGGGTTCTCGCCTTCAAGCGGCGGGGAGCATATAACGCAGGGAGTGGATGATATTCCTCCCTGCGTTGATTTCATGCTGTCGTTGCCAAATCTCCCGGCCCTGTTGGACTTGCCGCCAGGGGATCCGCTCGTCGCCGAAACGTTGAAGCTGGTCGGCTTCAAGCGCCTGCGCGAGGCTCACTCCCAGTTTCACCGGATTGCTGGTGACGGCACAGAACGTGTCCTGTTCGGCGACACGCTGCAGGTCCTGTTGATTCTGCTCTCGGAGCATGCCCAGCCCGACCATGCGCTGGTGAACTTCGAGCGGCTCACGCAGACGGTCAGTTCGCGTTCCGATCTGTTTCTCTACTTCGGCGAGAATCCGCGGGCGGTGGAGATTCTGGTCCGGCTGTTTGTCGGCAGCCAGTTCCTGACAGAAATCGTGCTGCGCAACCCTGGCTACATTGAACGCCTGACCCAGCATCAGCGGCTGTCGGAAATCAAAAGTGTTCAGCAGTTGACCCAGGAGTCCGAAGCCTCCATGCAGGGCTGTGCCACCCTTGATGAGCGGCATGACGCCCTGCGGCGGTTCCAACAATGGGAACTCTTGCGGATCGGCACGTGCGACTTCTTTGGCCTGCTGGACCTGCGGCGTGTGACTGTGCAACTGTCGCTGCTGGCGGATGCGCTGGTCCAGTCTTGTCTGAACGTCGCCCGGGAGGACTCGGGAGCCCCGGAGGGGGGATTTTCAATTCTGGCGATGGGCAAGCTGGGGGGCGAAGAGCTGAATTACAGCTCGGACATCGACCTGGTGTTTCTGGCCGAGGACAACGGCCCGCTCTACTGGCGGCTGGCGCAGCGGCTGATCAAAGGACTGACCACAGCCACGGGCAACGGGTTTCTGTATCGCGTCGACATGCGTCTGCGGCCGTGGGGGGCCTCGGGAGAACTGGTCAGCCTGCGGGAAAGCTATCTGGCGTATCTGCAAAGCAACGCGCAAAGCTGGGAAAAACAGGCTCTCTTGAAAGCCCGCGTGATTGCCGGGGACCGCAAACTGGGCCGCGCATTTTTGAAGGAAGCCGAAGGCCTGGTGTTCAACGAACCCGCCGATGTGCTTCGCGAAAGTGTGCGGGGCATGAAGCTCAAGATCGAGGCGGGGCTGCAAAAGAAGGGCCGGCAGTGGGGCGAGGTCAAGCTCGGCGAGGGCTCCATTCGCGATGTCGAGTTTGTCTGCCAGTACCTGCAACTGCGACACGGCGGACAGGTGCCGGAAGTTCGCAGTTTCAACACGCTGGATGCGCTGGTGCGGCTGACGGACATGGGGATGCTGCATGCCGACGAATACCGCCTGCTGACCGACGGCTACTGCTTTCTCCGGTCCGTCGAACACTCACTGCAACTGATGCACAACAAGCAGACACATGCACTCCCACAGGAGCCCGAAGAGCTGACGTATCTCGCCCGTCGGCTCGATTTTTCCGGAGGTCCCGAGTTCCTCGCCCACTATCGGCAGCACTGCACTGCCATTCGCATGGTGTTCGACCGATACCTCGGCTCGCGCGACAAGGTGAAGGAGTCGCGTGCGCAGGATCTTGCCCAAGAGTCGAAGCATGCGCTTGCTGAGAGTCCTGCGGGGACGGGACGAAACAGTCCGGGGGTGACGCGGCATCTGGCCCGTTTGGAGCGTTCCTACGCCGAGACCTTCAGCGAACCCGACATTGAAATCCATGCCGGACTGGCCGAGCGGATCAGCGATGAAGAGCAGATCATTGTCGAAGTTTTGCCACTGTCGCTGCCCGATGGCACCACTTCCGGAGACTGGCGGGTCACCATCGTCGGTTTCGATTTTCCGGGCGAGCTGTCGCACATTTGTGGCCTGATGCTGGTGCATGGCCTGAATATTCTGGACGGCCAGGTCTTCACGTATGAGCCGGCCAGCACGGAGCCGGAGCATCCATCGAAGTCGCCAAAAGCCGCTGGTCATTCGGAACAGCGGCGGCGCTCGACCCGGCGGCCCGGGCGCAGCGCCCGCGAAGCTGGCCCTGTTCTTCCGCCTGAGGATTCGCCAGACCTGCGACAAAAAATTGTCGATGTGTTCACCGTCCGTCCAGAGCGCGGCGCCGCCACGCCGGAACTGTGGAAGCAGTACACCGAAGACCTGCGGAAGCTGGTGCGGCAACTGGCCAGCGGGCACGCCAAGGAGGCGCAGGGCAGCCTGGTGAAACGCGTGGCTGCCGCGCTCCGCCAAAACCCCGACGCCCCCACCGGCACGCTGTACCCCGTGCAGATCCAGATCGACAACCTCGCCTCCGAGCATTACACCGTTTTGCAGATCGAAACGCGGGACACGATTGGCTTTCTCTACGAGCTGAGCAACGCGCTGACGCTCAACGGGGTCAATGTGTCGCGGGTTAGTGTGCAGTCAGCCGGCAATCACATTCGGGACACGCTGTACGTCACCGACGAGCAAGGCAAGAAAATCACGGATGCCAACCGCCAGTGGGAACTCCAGGCGGCGCTGGTCCTCATCAAGCATTTCACGCATCTGTTGCCGCATTCTCCCAACCCCGAAACCGCTCTGCTGCATTTTCGCGAATTTCTAGCCCAACTGTTCCTGCAGCCGGAATGGGCCGACGAGATCGCCACTCTTGAACGCTCCGATGTGCTGGACGCCCTGGCCCGCCTGCTGGGTGTCAGCGATTTTCTGTGGAACGATTTTCTGCGAATGCAGCATGCCAATTTGTTCCCCGTCGTGCGGGACATCGACAAGCTGGCCACCACCCGGTCCAAGGCCGACCTTGTTGAGGAACTGGCAGCGCTGATGGCGGCGGCAGATTCTCCGGCAAACAGACGGGAGGAACTGAACGCCTTCAAGGACCGCGAGATGTTCCGTGTGGACATGCGGCACATCTTGGGGCACTCGCAGTCCTTCAGCGATTTTTCCCAGGAACTGACCGACATCGCCGAAGTGGTCGTGGCTGCGGCGGTCCAGATGGTGGATGCCGAACTGCGGGAGCTGCATGGTGAGCCACGGCTCGGAGTGTCGGAAACGGTCTGCCCTATGGCGGTCTGTGCCCTGGGGAAATGCGGCGGGCGAGAACTAGGGTTTGCGTCCGATATCGAACTGATGTTCGTCTATGCCGGCGAGGGCACGACAACTGGAGCCACGGTGACCGGGCGGACTGTGGGACCGCAGCCGCTGGGCCGGCATCTGCTCTCCACAGGAGAATATTATGTGAAGCTGGTGGAGGCCGTTTCCCATGCCATTCGCGCCCGGCGGGAAGGGATCTTTGAGATCGACCTGCGGCTGCGTCCCTATGGGCGGGCCGGCAGCGCGGCGGTCTCGTTGGAGGCGTTCGAAGAGTACTTTGCCCCCGATGGTCCCGCCTGGCCGTTCGAGCGCCAGGCGTTGGTGAAGCTCCGGCCGATTGCCGGCGATGCCGTCCTGGGGCGGAAGGTGTCCGACCGGCGTGACGCCTACCTCTACGCCGGCAAGCCGTTCGACGTGGCGGCCATGCGGGCCATGCGGGAGCGACAGATCCGCCAGCTTGTCACCCCCGGCCGGTTCAATGCCAAGTTGAGCGCCGGCGGACTGGTGGACATCGAGTACCTCGTGCAGGGGATGCAGATCTCGCATGGCCACGCCCATCCTCATCTGCGGCACCCCAACACGCTGCAGGCGATGTCGGCCCTGGTGGTCACGAAACATCTGACAGCGGCTGATTTCAACAGCCTGGCGGCAGCATACCTGTTCATGCGAAAGCTCATCGGAGCCCTGCGGATTGTCCGTGGCAATGCCCGCGACCTGACGGTGCCCACTCCCGAAAGCGAGGAGTTTTCGTTCCTCGCCGCGCGCCTTGGATATGAAGCCTCGTCCGCCCAACTCGCGGCCGAGATCCAGGAGCATGCGGCAAGCGTGCTGGAGATCAGCGAGCGGCTGTTGGGGTGAGGCAATTTTCGATTTTCGATGATTGATTTTCGATTGGGTAGGTAGGTAGATGGGAGCAGTCCCCGCAGGGTATCACCCATCCCGTTCGAGCTTGTCTCGATGGATTCGGGCCTTCGCATTACGAGCCTTTTTTCGACAAATCGGACAAAGTGATTCTTAGGACGGCGGCAAGAATAACTGTCGATTTTTGACGAGCCGCACAGCCAATGAGCCGGAGGGCCTTAGCCCCCGGTTGGAGGATGATCGGAAGACGCCAACGCCACGAACCGGACGCTAACGCGCGCTAACGCGTGCCGGCTGATGAATCTGCCCTCAATCGGCGTCCATCCCAAGCAACTTCACCATGTTATTGTTGCCGCGACCCTTAGGCGTGGTGGTCGCCCCGTGTCGGGCTCCGTCATCTGAATCAAGGTGTCGGTCATGCCGGCATGAGAAAAACCAGCAGCATTCGACGACGACGATGGCCTCTGACATTGCGCGGCAGGCTGATATGATTCTTCGGTGAGCAACGCTCACCGCCTTTTTACTCCACCGTTTTTTCGATCGCACCCATGGCCGTCAACGCTCCGCCGCAGTATTTCAAAGCCGAGGAAGAGTACCGCCGCGCGGGAACGCTTCAGGAACAGGTCGACGGCCTTGAGAAGATGCTGGTCCTGCTGCCCAAGCACAAGGCGTCAGAGAAGGTTCAGGCCGATCTGAAGTCGCGGCTCAAGGATGTCAAAGCCCAGCTCCAGGTTGAAAAATCCACGCCCAAGAAGGTCAAGACCTTCCGCTTTCCGCGACAGGGCGCGGGGCAGGTGATGCTGATCGGCGGTCCCAACGGCGGCAAGAGCCGCATTCTCAAGGAACTGACAAACGCCGAACCGGAGGTCGCCCCGTATCCGTTCACCACGCGCGAGCCGATGCCCGGCATGATGCCGTGGGAGGACATCGTCGTGCAGTTGATCGACACACCACCGATCACCGACAGCCTGTGCGAGCCGTACATGCCGAACCTGATCCGGTCGACGGATGCGGTCCTCTTGTGCTTCGACGGCAGTTCGGATGACGCCCCGGAACACACCGCCGAGGTGATCAAGCAGATGGCCGACCGGAAAACCCTGCTGTCCAGCCAGACCGGCTTCGTCGAAGACGATTTTTCCATGGTCCGCGTCCGCACCCTGCTGACAATCACCCGTGCCGATGATCCCGGCCTGGCCGATCGGCTGGCGTTCTTTGAAGAGATCTGCCCAGAACAAAAGGACCTGCAACGGGAGCTGGTGGAATTGGATCGCCCCGAATCCGTGGCTGCCCTCAAGAACCGGATCTACGAGCTGCTCGGCGTGATGCGGTGCTATACCAAGGCCCCCGGAAAACCTGCCGACTACTCGTCGCCGTTCACACTGCCCATTGGCAGCAAAGTTGTGGACCTGGCAGAAAAAGTGCATCAGGAAATCGGCGAAAAGCTGAAATTCGCCAAGATCTGGCCCTTCGGCAAATCCGACATGAAGACCGTCGGCCGTGACGATGTGCTGCAGGACCGGGATCTGGTGGAACTTCATACCTGAAGAATGACCCAATGACCAATGAAACAATGACCAATGGAAAAGCGATGCCTCGTTGATCTCGTTTCTGAAGCAGCGACCAATTTGTCATTTGTCATTTGTCATTTGTCATTTGTCATTTGGATTTCCCCATTGGTCATTAGGACATTGGTCATTGAGTCATTTCATCCGCTATGCCCACACGAACGTCGTCGCCAACGACTGGCAAAAGCTCGCCGACTTTTACTGCACGGTCTTCGCCTGCGAACCAGTCAGCAGCGAGCGTGACCACCAGGGGGATAAGTTCGAACGCCTCACGGCAACGCCTGGGGCACATGCCACCGGACGTCATTTGCGTCTGCCAGGCCATGGCGAACATGGTCCGACCCTGGAAGTGTTTCAGTTTCATCCCAACCACGCCCCGCAGACGCCGAGCCTGATGCGGCCCGGCCTCGCACACCTGGCCTTTGAAGTTTCCGACATTGCGGCGAAGCGCGCCGAGGTTCTTGAGTGGGGCGGTCGGGATTATGGCGAACAAGTGACGCTGGAAATTCCCGGTGCCGGCAGACTGACGCTGATCTACATGTGCGACCCGGAAGGGAACATCATTGAATTGCAGACGTGGGGCTGAGGCTTCTGATGAACGCCACTCGATGCGATCGCCGCATTGATTGCAAAAGCCCCGAACCACCGGGATGATGGCGGGTCATGCTTTGCAGTTCACTCATGGGGCGGTTTCGATGGCGCGTTGTCTGGTCACCGGCGGAGCCGGCTTTATCGGGAGTCATCTCACCGAGTCGCTGCTGGCGTCCGGTCATGAGGTGGTCGTTCTCGACAACCTGTCCACAGGCGCGCCGGATAACCTGAAGGGGGTCAGGGGGCACTCCAAGCTGGAAATCCGCATCGGGTCGATTACCGATCCGGTGCTGTTGGCGGAAGTGTCGCGCGGTGTCGACCGGATCTATCACCTTGCGGCGGCGGTGGGCGTGAAGCTCGTCGCCGACGATCCCGTCCGCACGATTGAAACCAATATTTATCCCACGGAACTGCTGCTGCGGCTGGCGGTGCAGGGGAAGACGCGGTTTTTCCTGGCGTCGACCAGCGAAGTCTACGGCAAGAACTCCAAGGAAGTCTGGACCGAGGACGACGACCTGCAGTTTGGCCCCACCGCCCGGCCGCGCTGGGCCTACGGCTGCTCCAAGGCCATCGACGAGTTTCTGGCACTGGCTTACCACCGCAAGTTCGGACTGGAAGTGGTGATCGGCCGGTTCTTCAATGTCGTGGGGCCGCGGCAGGTGGGCCACTATGGCATGGTTGTGCCACGCTTTGTCGACCAGGCGCTGGAAGGCGGACCGCTGATCGTGTACGACGATGGCGAACAGGTGCGCTGCTTCGCGCATGTCGCCGAAGTCGTCGACGCCGTGGCTTCACTCATGGAGACGCCCGCCGCCTTCGGCAAGGTCTGCAATATCGGCAGCGACAAACCGGTCTCCGTCCGACAACTGGCCGAAGCCGTGGCTGAACTGGCCGGCAAAAATGTCGGTCTAAAGTACATTCCCTACACCGAAGCCTACGGGCCGGACTTTGAGGATGTTCGCCGCCGTGTGCCGGACGTTTCCCGCCTGAAGGAACTGCTGGGACGGGTGCCGACCATGTCGTTGAAGGCGATTCTGGAAGACATCATCCGGCACAAGCGCTCGCAGAAACACTGACGCAATGCTCCCCGTCGTCAACATTGCCGCCTACAAGTTTGTCGCTCTCGAAGGGTTGCCGGAGCTGAGGGAGGAACTGCGCGAACTCACGCGGGTTCAGGAGCTGCGCGGCACGATTCTGCTAAGCCACGAGGGGGTGAACCTGTTCGTGGCTGGCTCGCGGGCGGGCATCGACATCCTGCTGGCGCGGCTGCGAGCAATCGCCGGAGTGGAGGACCTGGAGGTCAAGGAGAGCCACAGCCAAAAGCAGCCGTTCAACCGGATGCTGGTCAAAATCAAGGCCGAGATTATCGCCTTTGGTGTGGAAGGGATCGACCCGCGGCGGCAAACGTCGCGCCGCGTCTCCGCACGCCAGCTCAAACAGTGGCTCGATGAGGGCCGGCCGGTCACGCTGCTGGACACCCGCAATGACTTCGAGGTCGAGACCGGCACATTCAAGCAGGCGCTGGCGATCGGCATTGACGACTTTCGCGAGTTTCCGCAGGCGGTCAAAGAGTTGCCCGCGCATTTGAAGCAGCAGCCGGTCGTGACGTTTTGTACTGGCGGCATCCGCTGTGAGAAGGCGGCCCCGTATCTGGAACGCGAAGGCTTTGCTGATGTTTATCAGCTTGATGGCGGCATCCTGAAGTATTTTGAGGAATGCGGCGATGCCCACTACGACGGGCTGTGCTTTGTCTTCGACCAGCGCGTGGCTCTCGACGCCAAGCTGCAGGAGCGCGAACTCAAGGTCTGCTTTGTCTGCCAGGCGATCGTGCCGGTGATGGACCAACGCTCGTTCAAGTATGTCGCAGGCCAGTCCTGTCCGGCGTGCTACCGGTCGGCAAAGGAAACACAGGAAGAGTTGCAGCGCAGGCGGCAGGCCGCGATTCACGCGCTGATGTCGCCCCTGCCCGGCAGCGCGCCGTATGAAAACATCCGCCCGTTGAGCGTTCCCCTGCGTCTGGATGGCAGCGAACTGCTGGATTTTCTGGAGTCGATGCGGACGCACTACACCCGCGAAGACTGGCGGCAATCGTGTCTGGAAGGCCGCCTGCTGCTGAAGGACGAGCTGGTCCTGCCAGGCCGGATCGTGCGCTCTGGAGAGCGGTTCTATCACAAGACTCCGGCGGCCAGTGAACCGGATGTCGCCGCCAATATCGAGATCCTGCATGAAGACGACGCGATCGTTGTCCTCAACAAGCCTGCGCCGCTGCCGATGCATCCCTGCGGCCGGTTCAACCGCAATTCGCTGACGTATGTCCTCGAGCAGGTCTACCGACCACTCAAACCCCGTCCGGCACACCGTCTCGACGCCGACACATCGGGCGTCGTCGTGTTCAGCAAGACGCGCGAGGTCGCCCGCGTGCTGCAGCCACAGTTTGAAGCGGGGGAAGTTCGCAAGACGTACGTGGCGCGTGTGCATGGACGGCCACCCGAAGCGGCCTTTGAGTGTCATGCCCCGATCCAAATGGACCCGGGGCCGGAGGGCGTGCGAATTCCCGATGAAGCGGGTGTACCCGCGAGCACCCTGTTCCGTGTCATTCCCGATGGTCCGGACCGTCCCGACGACGGCACAACCCTCTTGGAAGCGCGGCCGCTCACGGGCCGCACCAACCAGATCCGCGCCCATCTGTGGCATCTCGGTTTTCCCATCGTGGGGGACCCGATCTACCGGCAGAACCAGCAACTCGGCACATTGCGGACACTGTCGATCGGCGACCCGCCGTTGTGCCTGCATGCGGCCAGGCTGGAGTTTGTTCATCCCTTGAGTGGCGAGCAGGTGGAATTCACCGCACCTGCGCCTGTTTGGTGATTATTCTGGCAATCAATGATGTCGTCTTGTGATATGAACAAGGATGAATTTCACAATTAGACGGCGATCATTTTGTCCCGCCTCGCTTGTCGAAGTGGTTGACGACCGTTGCACCACGAAAGCCTGCGCCCGTAGTGCATAGGCCCGGCAACCACCGAGATGAACTCGGTGGGGGAGCCAAAAATCAAGTTTGAGATCCGATATGCAGTATCAGTGGCTCATTGTGCAGGCCTGCGAGTTTCAGGCCGATGGCGACGCCGTCCATCGCTTTCACGCTCCGAGCCACGCCCTGAGCGAACTGCCCGGCGTCTGCGTGATTGATGTCTGCCTGAACCATCGGCGGCTGCCCGAACTGATGCAACAGGCCGATGTGCTGATTCTCGCCGGCTTCGATGCCGACCTGGTGCCGTTCGTGGAACAGCGGCGGTCGCAGGGCAAGATCACGATGTTCGAGGCCAACGATTATTACTACGACATCCAGTCGTGGAATCCGCTGGCGACCCGTTGGTATGACCGGGCTTTACAGGCCGCCTGCCGGCAGGGGTTGGAATTGTGCGACGCCGTTCAGACCAGCATGCCGGAACTGGCGCGGCAGTGGCGGCTGCGGACCACGCGGCCCGTGGTCGCCTTTCTCAACCAGTTGGGTGAGGTCCCCCCGCTTGAGCCACGGCCGAACCGGCCGCTGACAATTGGCTGGGGTGGCTCACCGGGACATTTTGCCGACTGGTTTCACTTGGCTCCCAAGTTGCAGCGTTGGCTGGAGAAAAATCCGCAGGTCCATCTGGCGGTGATGAATTCGGAGTTCGCCCGCTCATTCATCCAACTGAGCCCAGAGCGATACCACTACACACCGTTCGGATCTCTCGCCGATTACCTGGCGTTCTTGAAGCGGCTGGACATCGGGCTCGCGCCGCTTCTGCCCAGCGATTACAACCGCTGCCGGTCCGATGTAAAGTTCCTGGAGTACGCCTCGCGCGGTGTGGTGGGGATCTATGCCGAACTTGAGCCGTACCGCGACTCGGTGGTCCACGGCGAAACGGGGCTCGTCTATCGGACGGACGAGGAGCTGTTTTCCCATCTGGATTGCCTCGTCAGTGATGCCGCCTTGCGGAACCGGCTGCGTCAGCAGGCTCATGCGTATGTTGTCGGCAACCGGCAGCTCCGCCAAAACATCCAGACCCGCTGGGACTTTTACCGGTCGCTGTTGCCTGCTGAGCCACGCGGGGGCGAAGTCTCGGCCGGGGTGCTGGCTCTGGCCGAGCGGAATGGCCGCTACCTGCAGTTGCGGGCGCAGGAGCCGGAACAGACTCTGACCAAGATCCAAAAGACGCCGACGAGCGCGGAGTCGTTGAACAGCCTGCGGAATTTGGTCGAGCAGCATCCCGACTATCTGCCCGCGCTGCAGACGTTGGGCTACCAGTGGAATGACCAGCGGCAGCCACAGGCGTTGAACTGCTTGGAACGCGCGAGAAACCTCTATCCCCAAAGTGCCCGCACGCTGGCCGAAATTGCCCGCTGCCACTTTCGCAATGGCCGCGCTCAAGACGGCCTGGAGATGCTGAAGCGAACGGTCGAAATGAACCCCCATTCGCTGACGGCCTGGCAATACCTGCTCAAGCTGCTGCAGGCGGCGAAAGCCACGGATGGTGCGGCGTGGGCCGCCAAGTCCCGTGAATTTCATCCCGAAAACTATGGGCTGGCCCTGCTGGGTGCGCGGCTCTATCCGCTCGGCGAAGCGATTCCGCTGCTTCAAAATCTGGTGGAAACCCACGCTCCGACGCTGGCCCCGGAAGAACTGGCAACGGCGAGCGCCGCGTTCAGTGAGGCGATTCGCGAAATCGTTTCGCCGCACTTGGCAACACCCGTCGCTCTGAGCCTGCTGACCGTGGCAAGCCGGGCCTTTCCCCACTCTGCCCTTCTTTCCAATCTGCACAGCTTCGCGCTCCGCGCTGCGGGACGACTGGAAGACGGCTATCGCGAAGCAGTCCGGGCGCTGGAACTCCGGCGTGCGGCGCAGACTTTTCGCCTCGAGTTTCCCCGCGACGACGGAATCTTTTTTTACGGACAGTTTTCCGAACAGATTCTGGGGCATACGTCGCACGAAACCAATTGAACCGCCTTCAATCGAAACGTGGATTTGAACCGCAGAGGACGGGGAGTTCCGCAGAGTCGTTTCCCCCGTGGCCGGACGGACACCATTCCACTGCGACTCTCCGCGTACTCTCCGGTGCCCCCATGCTTGCAGTTGAGATGCAGAGAACTTGGATGAATTCTGGTTTCACGATACCCTTAGCGGTCTTGCGGGATTCCAGAATGCCTTCGCTGAATCCGGATCGAATGGATGCACGACAGGTGTTCCGGACTCCTGCAAAAATAGACGCCGACGCTGGCGGGGATCGCCAGGCTGCGTCACGCGCTCCCAAGCGCGCGTGGTCTATCACACTCCATTGGATGAGCGACCGAGAATGCTCGACCTGCAATACATTTGTGACAATTCCGCCCTCGTGGCTGAGAACTGCCGGAACCGGGGCGTCACGGTCGATCTGGACGGACTGCTGGCCCTGCAGCAGCAGCGGCGGGAGCGGATCGTCAAGATCGATACCCTGCGGGCTGAAGGGAACGAACTGTCGGCGCGGATCCCCAAGGAGAAGGACGCCGCACAAAAGCAGACGCTGATCGCGCGGGGAAAAGAGCTGCGCGAACTCGCCCAGGCGGCGGATAATCAGCTCAAGGAGACCGAAACCGCCCTGCGCGAACTGCAGGCCCGCATCCCGAACATGACGCATCCCGACGCACCCATCGGGAAGCTGGCGGAAGACAACAAAGTGGTCCGCCGCTGGGGCGAGATCCCCAAGTTTGACTTCAAGCCACTGGACCATGTGACGCTCATGGAGAAGCACGACCTGCTCGACCTAGAGGGCGGCGCACGGGTCGGCGGGCATGGCTTCTACTTCCTCAAAAACGAGGCGGTGCTGCTGGAACTGGCGCTGATCCAGTATGCCATGCAGAATGTCCGCGCGGCGGGCTTCACCCTGCACACCACGCCCGACCTGGCCAAGGACGAAGTGCTCGAAGGGATTGGCTTCAACCCCCGCGGCCCGGAGACGCAGGTCTACTCGATTCAAGGATCGGATTTGAGCCTCGTGGGGACGGCGGAAATCACGCTGGGCGGCATGCTCCGCGACCAGATTTTGGACAGCGCCAAACTGCCGCTCAAATGCGCCGGTCTGTCACACTGCTTCCGCACGGAAGCCGGCGCTCACGGCAAGGCGACGCGCGGCATTTACCGCGTGCATCAATTCACCAAGGTCGAAATGTTCGCCTTCACCACGCCTGAGCAGTCGGAAGCGGTCCACAACGAAGTCGTGGCGGTCGAAGAAAAGATCTTTCAGGGCCTGAAAATCCCCTACCACGTCCTCGACACCTGCACCGGCGATCTCGGTGGCCCGGCGTATCGCAAGTACGATCTCGAAGCCTGGATGCCCGGCCGTGGCTCAGCCGGCGAGTACGGCGAGATCACCTCGGCCTCGAACTGCACCGACTACCAGTCCCGCCGCCTCGGGATCCGCTACAAGCCCGCCGAAAAGAAGGGCACACAGTTCGTCCACACCCTCAACGGCACCGCCGTCGCCTGCACCCGCGCGATCATCGCCATCGTGGAGAACTACCAGCAGGCCGATGGCAGCATTGTTGTGCCTGAAGTTTTGCGGCCGTGGGTAGGGTGCGAAAAGATCGGGTGACAAATGAGCGGTGAGCTTGCTGAGGCATTCCCCCCGGATAGTGCGATCTTCTGTGCGCGCTGTGCCGAACTGACTCGCGAGTTGACCTACGATCCCTCGGCAGAGCCAAGGCCCGAAATAATGTCTGGGGCGTGTCGTTGGTCAGACGAGTGTCACCGCGAATGGTGTTGGGATTGCATTAACAATATGCGAAGTGTTCTCAATTGGCGATATCGAATCACAGTTGGTGAGCCGGTGACACCTGCGATCGTAGTATTCCTGAAAGTTCTGAAGCAGAGTTTTCCAAACTGGCCTTTATTACGGCCGGAGCGATCTTCGCCCGAGATCGCAGGAACCATCCGCCACCTGGTCCGTCGGGCCACGCGTAGGTTTTATGTCGATTGCGAGCGGCTTGAGCGGAAACTTCAAGCTGGCGACGAAAAGTCTACGAGTGCGAAGCTTGAATCTAACTCACCCAACGATTCGCGCTAGCCTGCGGCATTCGACCATTACTTCCAAACCGTCACGGCTTTCGCGGCTCCAACTCATCCCCCGACCGTGACCCGGTGCCCTCTTTTCGCGAGCGGGCCTCGCGGATCATGGGCGTCAGCTCCTCCACGAAGTCGTTTACGTCTTTGAATTCACGGTAGACGGAGGCGAAGCGGACGAAGGCGACCTGGTCGATCTCGCGAAGCAGGTTGAAGACCCTTTCGCCGATGTAGCGGGAGGGGACTTCGCGGTCGAACTCGCGGTGGACATCGGCCTCGACCTGGTTGATGATCAGGTCGATGGTGCCGGCACTCACGGGTCGCTTGTAGCAGGCTTTTTCCAGGCCGGCCTGGATCTTTTTGCGGTCGAAGGGGACGCGGGTTCCGTCCTTCTTGATGACCTTGAGCGGGACTTCCTCGATCTCTTCGTAGGTCGTGAACCGCCGGCCGCAGCGCTGATTGAGGCATTCGCGGCGGCGGCGAATGATGTAGTCTTCGCTGGCGCGGGAGTCGATGACTTTCGTCTCTCCCGTGCGGCAATATGGACAGAGCATTGCTTACCCCGGTTGCCGGTGCCAGTTGTCAAAAAGCTGAGCCACGGGCGCTAATGGCCCGTGGCTCAAAAACACACTCAATCCGCCAGCGGCTTGACCTTCAGATTGCGGAACCTGACGACGCTTTTCGGGTCGTGGCCCTGCAACGCGAACGATCCCTTGCCCAGGCGGCGGGGAATGGTCAGCCCTTCCGGTTCGATGTAGTCGATGACGACTTTACCGTTCACCTTGGTCTGCACAGACTTGCCTTTGACGCTGATTTCGATTGTGTACCACTCGTTGTCCTTGGCATTGGGCACGAGGCTGTGCGTCACGCCCCACAGGCTGCCGTTTTTGCGGACATCACCGTGGGTACAGTTGACCTGGCATTCGTAGCCGTGCGTGGGGAAAGTCTCTTCATAGGCGGTGTGAATGTAGATTCCCGAGTTGCTCCCGGGCTCCGTCATCACTTCGGCCTTGAACTCAAAATTCTTGAATTCCATTTCGGTGAACAGGTGTGACCGCTGCGGTGGGGTGACAATCGCGCCGTCGACCACCTTCCAGTCGCCCTTCTCGCTGATCTTCCAGCCGGTCAGATCCTTGCCATTGAACAGGCTGACCCAGCCTTCGTCGGCCTTGTCTTTGGCCTTGTCTTCCGCCTGGCCGAAGGGAGTAACTGCCAGCAGCAGGGAAATGGCGAGCAACAGTTTGGGGGTGCGACGCATGGGGGATCTCTGGGTGCGAATGGAAACGAGGAACTGGAGTCTGGAATAATCCGTAGGAACTCAGCGGCCGGCGATCTGAACCTTGAGGGCTCCAAGCATCTTCATCAGATTCCGTTCCTTGGTGTTGATCCGCATCACGTTGTCCAAAACGATGGTGCGGTTTTCATCGTGGGGATGCAGGATGAGACGGCCCGAGCCGAGCAGCAGGTTTTCGAAGACGTCGTTGATCTCCTTGTCAATCCGCATGTTGGCCGAGGGAAACCGCTTCATGTCGGACATCATCCCGTGGTGGTGCAGCAGTTCATTGGGGGTGACTTCCCAATAATCAAACTGCACGCTCACCAGCACGAAGAGGTAGATGATCCCCAGCAGTGAGGCGATCGAGAAGAAGAATGTGGCATTGGCGGCCGGGTGATAGGCTGCGAGAACTTCCGTAATCCACGGTCCCAGCAGTGCGTAACTGCGGAGCAGCAGCATCATTCCGAAGACGATCGCGATCACGAAAGCCGCGAGTGCGAGCGAGGTTTCGCGGGGGAAGTCGAAACTGAAGACCATCAAATTGAGTGCGAGGACGATCATGAAGATCGACGAGATCAAATACGACTGATTTGTCTCCAGTTGCGGATAGATGGCCATGGCGATCCCCGCCGCCAGCGCCGCCAAAAACGTCGGGTACAGGAAGACGATCTTCGGATAGGCGACCAGGATCACCCGCTGGGGAATGGGATCCTTCTTGTGAACCACTGGGGCAGGCGCAGCAGGCTGCGCCGGTGGGGTAGGCGGGACAGTCGACATGATTCAGAGGTTCTCTGAGTGATTGATGCGCGGGGATTCATTATCGCCGCACGGCCAGCGTGCGGTGGTGATGAATATTACGGTCAGACACGCTGTGCTGCCAGCGTGGTGGGAACGTGGCTGACGCCGGAAAGGATCAGCGGGAAATCCAAATGACAAATGGCAAATGGCAAATGGGTCGCTGATTGAGATGGTTTCCGGGTGACTCAGAGGATTGTCATTTGTCGACGAACACTGGGACATCGAATGAAGGTGTTGGTCAAGTCGGCATGTCCCGCAGAGTGGTCGGTGGATCGTACGGTTAGAAATTAACCACGAATGTTCACAAATCCTACGAATTTCACGAATGATCAACCGGCATCGCATTGCGGGCGATGGAATCTTTCTGGTTGTAAATTCGTGATATTCGTCTGATTCGTGGTTCCCCTTCGCGTTGACTAGAACCGGCGTTCGGCCAGCACGTTGAAGAGCACGCGGATGGCCTGGCACGCAATTACACGCGGGGGCGGTTTTCGATTCCCTGATGGATCACCCGCAGGACTTCCTCGCGTTCAGCCCCAGAGAGCGGCAGACGCGGGCCGCGGACATGCTCCCTGCCGAGGCCGACTTCCTGCACCGCCAGTTTGATGTACTGGACGAATTTGATGTGCGTGTCGAGTTTCAGCAGCGGATAGAACCAACGATACATCTCGCGGGCCTCGTCCCAGCGCCCGGCGCGGGTCAGTTCCCAGAACTGTTGATTTTCCCGAGGAAACGCGATGCCTGATCCGGCCACCCACCCGTCGATTCCCAGAATCGAACTCTCGAGGATCAGGTCATCGACACCCACAAACAACTGGTAGCGGTCGCCCACCGCGAGCCGCAGTTCGGTGATCCGCCGGGGATTGGCTGAGCTTTCCTTGATCGCCACGAGGTTGGAAATGTCCGACAGTTCCCGGAAGTGGGCGGGCGTAATGTCGACGGGGTAAGCCACGGGGTTGTTGTACAGCATCCACGGCAGCCGGGTGGCGGCGGCAACAGCCCGGAAGTACGCCATCGCCTCGCGTGGCTCAGCCTTGTAGACCATCGCGGGCATCACCATGAATCCGTCCGCGCCGAGTTCCTGGCATTCGCGAACGTAGCGGCAGGCGGCGGCGGTGCTCATTTCGGCCACGCCGCTCAGCACCGGAACGCGGCCACGGGCCACTTCAATCGCCTGCTTCACAACCACTCGTTTTTCATCGGGCTCGAGCTGCTGGTTCTCGCCCAGCGACCCACAGACGATGAGCCCCGTGACGCCAGAATCGATCAGCGCCTCCCAGTGCTTTGCCGTGGCTTCCAGATCCAGCGACAAGTCGGCATGGAACTGCGTCGTCACTGCCGGAAACACACCGTTCCAAGACATGTTCGGGATCCCAATGAATGTGGAGAAGCGTTGCAGGGGATAATCGATTCCCGACCATCGATTTGCAATCGTGGCGTGGGCACGCGGACCAAAGCCTGCGGAATTTCAGCGCGGCTCACGGCGATGAGTCAAGCCCGCGCTCCAACCACTTGCACGGCGACTGAATGCGGAAAACTCGTGCTGTGGACGCGTCCCGCCACCTTCAAGGCAGATAAATCTCAAGCCACTGCGCGAGCCCCTGCGGGATGAGCGCCGGCTCTGGGCTTGAGGCCCCCACGAGAAGTGTCTCGCCACACTGGAGCCGTTCGACCTCCGTGCCGCTGTGCACGGTGGCCCGCCCTTCCAGCACCATCAGGGCGCGGAAGCGGCCATCCTGTTCAAGGCGGACAGGCACCGTGCCGGTATGCCGGCGGATCACGAACCAGGGCGAATCGACTAACAGCTCAAGACGCGATGGCGTTTCTTCCAACAGCCGTGGCGGGAGCCTGTGGACCGGACCGCGGGCGAAATCGATGCAGGCCAGCGCCCGCTCGATATGCAGTTCACGCGGGCGGCCATCGCTGCCCAGACGCATCCAATCGTACAGCCGGTACGTCTGGATGCTGGGCTGCTGAACTTCCGCCAGCAGCAATCCGGGGCTCAGGGCATGCACGGTCCCCGCCGGAATCAGCAACACGTCACCTGTCCGCACCGGTTCCGCATGCAGCAGTTCCGTGATCTGTCCGGTGGCCAGTGCCTGCCGCAGGTCGGCTTCAACAACACCCTGTTTCAACCCGGCAAAAACCTGGCAGTGGGCGGGAGCCTCCAGAATAATCCAGGCTTCGTTCTTGCCGACTTCACCCGGCACAATGCGGGCGGCCTGCTCATCATTGGGATGGACCTGAACTGACAGATAGTCCTGTACGTCCAGATATTTCAACAGCAGGGGAAAGCGGCCGAGCGCGGCATGCCGCCCGAGAATTTCGGCCCGCCGCAGATTCAGCAGGTCGTGGAGGGTTGTGCCACGCCACGGACCGTTTTGCACGCGGGTCTGATCGGCAGGGTGGTCGCACAGCTCCCAGCTTTCGGCGACATCGCGGGCATCGCCAATGGGCTTGCGAAACCGTTCGCCGAGGAGCGTTCCGCCCCACCGAATGCGCTTCAGCAGCGGATCAAACCGCAGCAAGGGCATGGAACTCCGGACCTCCGCCATCCGCACATCCTTGGGCGTTTTCTCAATTCTATCGACGTTTATGGAAGGTCTGCATCATGCAAACACCCCCTCGCGCGGCGAATCAGACCGTTGCACAATTCTACAAACTGTCCGCCGGGCAGCAGTTGTAACATAGGGGACGGTGTTGGCCTATGTCATTCCGTGACGATGAAATGGCCGTGGCGGCCAGGAAATTCCTGACCGCCACAGGTAAGTTTTTGCTCGCTGCGGAACCCCTGGCGCGGATGGGTGGCTGCGCCACTTTATCCATCCGCTATCGGGGTTCCTCGCTCGCGGGTAAGTTTTTGCTCGCTGCGGAACCCCTGGCGCGGATGGGTGGCTGCGCCACTTTATCCATCCGCTATCGGGGTTCCTCGCTCGCGGGTAAGTTTTGCTCGCTACGGAACCCCTGGCGCGGATGGGTGGCTGCGCCACTTTATCCATCCGCTATCGGGGTTCCTCGCTCGCGGGTAAGTTTTGCTCGCTGCGGAACCCCTGGCGCGGATGGGTGGCCTGCGCCACCTGCTTCATCCGCTATCGGGGTTCCTCGCTCGCGTGTCAGTTTTGCTCGCTGCGGAACCCCTGGCGCGGATGGGTGGCTTCGCCACCTGCTTCATCCGCTATCGGGGTTCCTCGCTCGCGGGTAAGACTTCGCGAAACTGATTCGCTTCACACCACGTTGGCGGTCCAACGCGTGTTGTTCGACCAGTTGATGACGGTATTGTTGGCCGACAGCGTGCCGACAATCCCCCAGTTCACCGCCAGAATCGTGGTTGGTGTCTGGAACTGTCCCACGGAGGTGCCGCCCAGTTCGTTCTTCAGCAGCAGACGGCCATCCTGCGGCGTGATCATGGCGTTGGTGTTGGTGCCAATGGTCCAGCCGGTGCTGAGGGTTGGAGCCGTGAAGTTCGACTTGGTCCAGGTGGTGTTGTTGGACCACGAAATCATGGCCGCGGTCACCTGGCCAGTGATGCCCCACTTCGTGGCGGTGATCACGGTCCCAGCGGCGTTGATCGTGGCCGGCGAGGTATCGCCGACTTCATTGACCAGCGTCAGCGTCTGGCCGTTTTGGACAACGGATGTGAGCTGGCCATTGAAGGTGTAGAAGCCAGCCACTCCGCCCGGAAC
>JAKFUF010000060.1 GCA_021732845.1 Planctomycetaceae bacterium
ATTGAGTCTGCGACGATTTTCGACGCCACAGCACTGATCAAGATCCGATGGCAAAGGACTTATGCCAAAATCCAGCCTCGGATTATTTTGGAAATTCCGATTTCAATCGCGAGTTGGGGAAGTTGGGTTAGGACGGCGGCAAGAATAACTGTCGATTTTTGACGAGCCGCACAGCCAATGAGCCGGAGGGCCTTAGCCGGCCTTAGCCCCCGGTTGGAGGATGATCGGAAGACGCCAACGTCACGAACCGGACGCTAACGCGCGCTAACGCGTGCCGGCTGATGAATCTGCCCTCAATCGGCGTCCATCCCAAGCAACTTCACCATGTTATTGTTGCCGCGATCCTTAGCTGGCCCTCGGCCCCACATGACACATCACAGACGTGTGAGCTTGCGTTCGCAATTCACGCTTCAGATACTCGAACGAAGCACGGCTGGCGACAGCCGTTGCATGATTTCAGGACACCACCAGCGGATCATGAAGCGAGCATCAGCGAGCCGATGCCCGATGGTGTCTTGAAATCATGCAATTGAACATGGGAGCGCCCTCGTTGATTGGAGACGGGTGGCCGGAAGTGAGCCACGGCGATGGAGTTCGCCGTGAAGACAACATTGTGATGACAGCATGCCCTGCAAAGTGATGGAAGAACTGGTCGTTGTCTACCAGATTGGTTGCACCGCCTCGGAAGTCGAAGGCCTGAGCCGCGATGTGGCGTACGAGCAGTCGGTCGAACTGCCGCCGGAACTGATCCAGTCCCCCCACATTCTGGAGAACATTGTCGGGCGCGTGGCTTGCATCGAGCCCGTGGAGGGCTGCGTCGATCTGTTTCGCGTGGAGATTCGCTACGCCGCCGCGCTCGCCGGGAACCAGTTTCCGCAGTTGCTGAACCTGCTGTTCGGCAACATTTCGATGAAGCGGAATGTCCGCGTCGTCGATGTGCATTTTCCGCCCTCTGTGTTGGCTCATTTCCCTGGTCCGCGCTTTGGGATCGAAGGCATCCGCCAGGTTCTGGGCGTTTTCGACCGGCCGCTGCTGTCGACGGCCCTGAAGCCACAGGGAGCTTCGCTCGCTGAACTTGCCGCCATGGCGGGAGAGTTCGCGCTGGGCGGGGGCGACATCGTCAAAGACGATCACAATCTGCACGACGCGACGTTCGCGGCGTTTTGCGAGCGGGTGAACCGTTGCCACGAAGCGGTCGCCGCGGCGAATGCCCGCACCGGCGGCAACACGCTGTACTTCCCGAACATCATGGCTCCGGCCGAAGAACTCGACCGGCAGGTGGAGTTCGTGGTGTCGCGGGGACTGCCCGGCATCCTCATTGCTCCGTTCCTGATGGGGCCGGACCAGGTGCGGCGGATCTGTCAGAAGCATCCGCTGATTGTCATGGCTCACCCCACGCTGACCGGGGCCTATTTCCACGACCCCCGGCACGGGTTCGACCCTGGCATTCTGCTCGGCACGCTGTTCCGGCTGATGGGCTGCGACATTTCGATTTATCCGCATGTGGGCGGGCGGTTCACGTTCACCCAGGACGACTGCCTGAAGATCGCCGATGAACTGCGCAAGCCACACGGCTCGCTGCTGCCGGCGTTTCCCGCGCCGGCCGGGGGGATGAAGTTCGACACGCTGCCGGCCCTGTGCGATGTGTATGGAACCGATGCGGTGCTGCTCATCGGCGGTGCCTTGATCGGGCATGCCCCCAGCGTTCGGGAAGGGACGGCGGCCTTCCTCGGTCAGATCCAGCAAAAGTACCCCGGCCGCCGGATTGAGCCACAGGCTGCAGTGGGTCCCGCGGAGTTCGTCTCGGCGTGTGAATGGCAGGCGCGGGAGATCGTGGCGGCGGTGATGCAGCACCTGCCGTTTCGCGACGATTTTCGCTGGGCCGGCCGCGATCCGCTGGCCTACAAGGAATCCAGCACGCTGCCGTTCCGTGATGTCACCCGCGTCGAATTGATCGGGAAGACCGGAGAGGCCACGGCCTTCGATCTGCGGTATTTCCAGATTGAACCGGGTGGCTTTACCAGCCTGGAAAAGCACGCGCACACTCACACGGTCATCGGTGTTCGTGGTGAGGGGATTCTGCGCAACGGCGACAAGCAGTTTTCGTTGAAGGAACTCGATGTCGCCTACGTACCGCCACTGGCCGTCCATCAACTGCGCAACGAAACCAGCCAGCCCTTCGGGTTCTTCTGCATCGTGGACCGGAATCGCGACCGGCCGCAGCCGGTGTAGGCGATGCGTCGCCTCTTCAGTGAGAAATCTTAATCGACGCAAAAGAACAGGCGGCGAATCGTGCGGATTCTGTTGACCAACGATGACGGCATTTATGCTCCCGGGCTCGATGCCTTGCATGCCGAACTGCAGCGACTGGGAACGGTGGACGTCGTGGCTCCCGCGTTGGAGCAGAGTGGCGTGAGCCACTCGATCACTTATCTGGAACCGCTGCTGGTCAAGGAGATTTTTCGGGACGGGATGTTGTTTGGCCGTGCGGTGGCTGGCAGTCCAGCGGACTGCGTGCGGATGGCGATGTTGGAGTTCTGCCGGCCTGCTCCAGACCTGGTTGTCAGTGGCATCAATTCCGGGGCGAACGCCGGTATTAATGTGCTGTATTCCGGCACCGTGGCCGCGGCGATTGAGGGAGCCTTTTATGGGGTGACGGCGATTGCCGTCTCGCTCGCGGAGAACCGGCATCCCAATTATCGCCTGGCGGCCCGTCACGCCGTGCAGGTGATCGAGCAACTTGTGAGCCACGTTCCCGCGGGGTCACTGTGGAACGTGAATGTCCCCGAGACCCGGCCCGACTGGCCGTTGGGCGTCAAGACCCTGCCCATGAGTCTTGAGCGGTATCGCGAAGTGGTCGAACGCCGGATCGATCCACGCGGCCGGTCTTATTATTGGATTGGAACCGATCCGGCCGGCGGACACGTCATCGAACCGGGCACGGATGTGGAAGGTTTGAATGAGGGCTACATCACAATCAGCCCGCTGTATTTCGACCTGAACCATCATCGCCTGCTGAGCGAATTCCGGAATCGGAACTGGTCGCTGAACACCGAACCGGACGATGGCGGGCCATAGAGACCGCGTCACGATTGCACTGGCCAAAGCCCTTGGGTAAGTGGAACCTTGGCTTAAATTTGAAATTGCGTTGAAATCAGCGAATAGACTTTTGTGGGACAGGTCACTTAAGAGTTCGGAATTGGCCAGGACCTCACGTTTGTCAAAAGAGAATCTCGATGATCACTGACATGCTCATCGGACGGGTCACGTGACTGCCGCCTCTGGGGTTCAGCATCTGCTGCTGGTGACCGGCCGCCTTGCCGAACCGGCCCTACGGCAGGTGGTCGAGGGCCTGAACGCCAGCCGCCCTGAAGTGCAATGCCAGGTCGCAGTGTTGCCCATCAGTGTTGCCGCCCTGATGCATGCCGAGTGGGTCCGCCGGAAGCTTCCGCCACCCGCTGGCGTGGACAGAGTGGTCCTTCCTGGCTGGTGTCAGGGTGACGTGGCTCAACTCGCGGTCGACTGGGGGGTGCCGGTGCAACTGGGGCCGAAAGACCTGCAGGATCTGCCGGAGTTTTTCGGCCGCCCTCCCGGCCCGCCGCCGGATCTTTCCAAATACGACATCGAAATTCTGGCAGAAATCAATCATGCCCCGCGGCTGAGCCACCGGGAGTTGATGGCACAGTGTGAAGAGTTTCGCCGCCAAGGCGCGGACCTGATCGATCTGGGCTGCATCCCCGGCGAGCCGTGGCTCGGCGTGGCCGCGGCGGTGCGTTTGCTGCGTGAGGCGGGGTTCCGCATTTCCATCGACAGCTTCGATCGCACGGAAGTGGAGCGCGCCGTGGCTGCCGGCGCGGAATTGGTTTTGAGCTGCAATCAATCGAACATCGCCTGGGCTGCCGACCTGCCGGCGGAATTGGTGGCGATCCCCGACAATCCGCATGACCTGGCGGGGCTGGAGGACACAGTTCAGCAGCTCAGCGAGCGGGGAGCGAAGTTTCGCATCGACGCGATCCTGGAACCGATCGGCTTCGGTTTCGCGGCATCACTCGGCCGTTATCTGGATGTTCGCCGCCGCTGGCCGGAACATTCGTTGATGATGGGGATCGGCAACGTCACCGAGTTGACTGAAGTCGACAGTGCCGGGATCAACATGCTGCTGGCGGGCTTCTGCCAGGAGCAGCGGATTCACAGTGTGCTGACGACCTCCGTCATCCCTTGGTGCCGTACCGCAGTGCAGGAGTTCGACATTGCCCGAAGGATCTGTGCCCACGCCGTCAGGCAGCACGTGCTGCCCAAACGCGTCGACCCGCGGCTGGTGACGCTTCGCGACACTCGCGTGCGGGAGCTTGGCCCCGACGCACTGCAGCAGCTTGCCAGCCAGCTCAAGGATCCGAATTACCGGATTTTTGTCGAGCAGGGTGAACTGCACATCATGAATCGCGATGGCTACCACCACGGCACCGACCCGTTTGCCTTGTTTGAGAAGCTCGGGGCATTGGACGCCTCCCATGCGTTCTACATCGGGTATGAACTCTCAAAGGCTGCCACGGCACTCACCCTGGGGAAGTGCTACCGTCAGGACGAAGCCCTCGACTGGGGATTTTTGACGGTGCCGGAAATCAGCCGCAAACATCGGGAGGGTTTGAAGGATGACGTGGCCACGCCGTAATGGCTGTGGCAAAATTGAGCAATTGTTGGAACGGTTTGACGGCAGGAAAATGTCCGCCGTACAATAACCACCGAGCCGTGCAGCGCGCGACGGCGAGGAGTCGTGGCGTCGTGAGGGATCTCCGGTGGCTCGCAAACTGATTATCGACTTGGATCCTGGAATCGGCGATGCCCTCGCGGCAGTCGTGGCTCTCCTCGACCCCGAACTGGATGTGCTGGCGCTGACGGCGACCAGTGGCTGTGTCTCTGGTGCGGCGGCGACGCGCAACCTCCAATCCATCGTGGCCCAGGTCGACCCTCCGCGCTGGCCGCGCATCGGACAGGCCTCGGATGAGGACATCGGTCGCGAGCGGATCGTCCCCCCCTCCTATGCCAGCCTCGACTTCCTCAATGGCCCCGAGGGGCTGGGGGGGTGTGACTTCAACGTCGCCGAACTACACCACTTGCGCGACTCCGCAAAACTGCTGATCGAGACGGTCAAAGCCAACCCGCATGAAGTCACCCTGCTGACACTGGGACCCTTGACCAATGTCGCGGCGGCAATGGACCGGGATCCGGAATTTTTGAGCCTTCTGGACGGCCTGGTCTGCCTGGCAGGCAGCATTGCCGAAGGCGGCGACGTGACGTCAGCGGCCGAATTCAATGTCTTCACCAGCCCCGAAGCGGCGCGCACGGTGCTTCGCGCGCAGGATCCCAAGATCATCATCCCGCTGGACGTGACCAACCGCGCGGTCTTGACCTACGACGCCTTCAACCGGCTGATGGAGGGGCCGCTGAAGTGCGGCGAGTTCCTGCAGAAGCTGCTGCCCTACTCGGTCCGGGCGCATCATCAACACCTGGGGGTGGAAGGGCTGTTCCTGCGGGAGGTGACCGCACTCGTCGCCGTCACCCGGCCGCAACTGTTCCGCATGCAGCGGATGGCGGTCGACGTGGAGACCCAGGGCGATGTGGCCCGCGGAGCCACGCTGTTCGACCGCCGCCGCTTCTTCCAGTGTCCTACCAACGCGACGGTGGCCATGGAAGTCGACGTGCAGGCCGTGCAGGATCACCTCACCCGGTTGCTGCGCGACCGGGGTTGACCTAGCTAGTCTGCATTCGTGCGGCGGGCCAGTCACGCTGTGCGTTGCGAACCTGTGTGCTTCACTGGTCGGCGTTGTGAAAGTGAGGGCAAAAGGCCGCGCCTTCGAAGTCGCAAGAAATGACGCATTAACTCACCCGCCATTTGCCGCCCGCTGGCTGCATTGAAGTCGCCAGCCAGTTTTCCGAGGTGCTGGGGGTGAGGATCGGAATCACCGGGATGTTGCGGCGGAGGGCCGCTTCGATCTCGAGCCGCAAAAAATCCGCCGGGTCGTCCAGCCGGCGGGTTCCATCTTCGGGCTGGCAGTTGAGCCACGAGTTGCCGACAAGGGCCAAAAGAACGTCGCACCGGGCGATGGCGGTGTCGATGTGCCGCCGAAAGTCCACGCCCAGCGGAATGTTGTCGATGTCAAAGAAGACCGAATTGGGGCCAAACTGCTGGACAAGTTTTTCGGCCAGCATCGTGGCGACATAGCCAGTGTCTGCACGGCGGTAGGAGATAAAGATGTTGGGCACTGCACGTGCCTCTCAAAGCAAAACATCAACGATCTCAAATCATCGAATCGACCACATTGACCGTCAAGTGTCCCTCAAGCGAGGAAGGGAGTACAAAGCTGCCGTCGGAGCATCGTAAGACTGTGTTTGGGATTCTACCCATTGGGCGAATCGAGCAGTTCCTGCAGTCGCGCGGCCAGAGTGGGCGGATAGCGGCGGGTCCACGTCGAGTCCAGCAATCCGACGTCGATCATGTCGATCAGATGCATCTGATCCTTTCGCCGAAATGAATTCAACTTCATGCGGACGAGCGCTTCCAACGTCAACGTGGAATGACTCTGGATGGCAATGGCTTCAGCCACGTCGGGGGCGGGTGTGATGTGGTCTGCCTCAACGAATTCACCAGCGAACAAGACATGGACGGCATCACGTGCCTTGGCACCGGCACTGTCCAGAAACATCTCCATGCCGCCCGCGTGCCGGTGAACAAATCCTGCGGATTCCATGGCGGCTTTGGCGGCCTCCCAATCCGTGCGGCGCAACAGGATGTCCACATCCCGCGTCGTCCGCACCGCCGCCTCGTCGGCCTGGGCGACCCACGCACGGACGGCATTGCCGCCGATGATGGCATAGGGAACCCCCGCCTGTTCCAGCGTGCGGGCCGTCAGTTCAAGCCGCTCCTGGATCTTTTCCACGGCCCGATTCATGCGCTGCCAGAGCGCATCCCCCGTCAGGTGAAATGGAATGGAACTCATGGTCGAAAACTGAATATGAAAGTGCGCAAACAGATGCAGCTTGTGGGTGATGTTTCCCAGCTTCTTCGAGAATCTCTGTGCTTGGCATCATACCGCATTTGAGAAACCGATGTGGGGAATCAGCGTGCACCGTTCACCGACTTCATAGCGGCAGGGCGCGAGCCCTTGTTGATACACACAAGTCGGCGACACCGAAAAACTCGGTCTTGGTCAGCAGGACGACGCGGTGGGAGGGCGAGGCTCCCGCCGAGCCGCGAGCAACAAGTGGCGTGGTTTTTGCCGCGAATCAGGCTCAATTTGTCGGAGAATCAAGCAAGAAATCAACACACACCGTTCACCGCGGCTCAGCAGGAGCTTCGCCCTCCCGCAACGTCGCCCTGCGGATCGGTACCGTTCAATTCACCGCGTCATCAGCGTTTCTGCCGACTTGTGTGTATCAACAAGGACGCGAGCCCTCCGGTGATGATCTATGGGAAGCGGTCGAATTCAATTACCGGACGGCTTGCGCCGTGCCGCTAAATTGGTGTGGCACCCATTTCTAATGCACCAGCACAAAATCCCGGCTGTTGAAGATCGCCCACATCAGATCCTGAATGGCAGAGGTGCGGTCCGTCCCGTAACTCTGGACATGGAGTTTCGCCACCTCGATCTCTTTCGCCGTGGGGCGGCGGCAGAGGGACCATAGGTACAGGTCTTCGATCAGCGGGTCGTCGGTGGGGTGTTTGGCGAGGAGTTGAGCCACGCGGCTGTTGGGAGCGGTGACGCGGCGGAGGATGGAGTTGCCGTTGATCAGGTGCAGGGCCTGGAGCATGTTGGAGTCGTTGTCGCGCTCGCACTCGCACGCTTCCATCCGCTGTGGCTTGCCAAACAGGGCCAGGAACTCACTGGTGACCTCTGCATCAGGGAGCTGAGCCGCGCTGAAGTTGGCGGGGGCTCCGCCGAATTGCTCCTGCACGCCGGTCGCCTGCACCAGTGAGTCGAGCAGCGCCTCTGCCGGAATGCGGCGGGGCACGCAGTGCGAAAAGTTCATCGTGTCATGCCGGTTCATTTCGGTCGGCATGCTGCTGCGTTGGTAGGTGCGGGAGGTCACAATTGTCCGCATCAGGTGCCGCAGGTCGAAGCGGTGAGCCACGAAGTCTTTGGTCAAAGCGTCGAGCAGTTCCGGATTGACGGCGGGGTTGGTGGTCCGCAGGTCGTCCACGGGGTCGATGATGCCGCGGTGAAAGAAGTAGCTCCAGAAGCGGTTGGCAAGGCTCTTGGCGAACATTGGGTTCTCGGGTGCGGTGAGCCACGCGGCGAAGGCGACGCGGCGGTCGGTTTCCGGCGGCAGGGCCGGTTCAATCCCGCCCAAAAACCTAGGTGGCTGTGGCTTGCCGGTTCGTGGGTTCGTGCTGAAGCCCGCCGCCAGTTGCAGCACAACCGCACGCGGGTTCTGAACACCCACGAGCCGTGGGTCGTTCTTGGTTGAGACCTGGTTGAAGATGGTGTGCAGCCCGAAGTAGTCGGCCTGGGTCCAGTTCTCCATCGGATGCGGATGGCAGCGGGCGCAGAGCATGCGGACACCGCAGAAGACCTGAGCCACGCGTTCGAGGGTCTCGTTGGTGTCCTTGCTGGTGGCGAAGTAGGTGCTGGCGGGATCATCGGCGGCACCACCGCGGGCCGTTAAGACTTTGCGGGCGAACTCGTCGATCGGCATGTTCTCAGCCACGGCGCTGCGCAGCCACTCACGGAAGGCATAGACCGCCGGCTCGTTGGTGCGTTGGCGGGAGTTCTGGAAGAGGTCGCCCCACTTGAGGGACCACTGGTCCACGAACTCGGGCCGCTCAAAGAGGGCGTCGATCTCCGCCGTCCGCTTGTTGGGGTTGGCGTCGGCGAGGAACCGGCGGACCTCATCGGCGGTGGGTTGCACGCCGATCAAGTCGAGGTGCACCCGCCGCAGGAACTCTTCGTCTGAAGCCAGTTCGGAGGGCGCGACCTTCAATGCGTTGAGCTTGTTGGTGACATGCAGGTCGATGAAATGGTCCTGTGGGACAGGCGTGGGGACGAAGCTGGGGTTGCGCTTCAGGACAATCAATTGGGCGGCGGCGAACTTCCGTTCGAACCGAGCCACGACGGCCGATTCGCCAAACTCGCGGGCGGTGACCAGCCCCGCGTCGTCGACGTCGGCGATGCCCTCGGTGTTGATGGTGAAGATCGCCAGCTTGGTGACATCCCGCGTCGTGCCGTTGTTGTAGTGGGCGATGAGCTGCAGGTGATGCATCATCCCGGGCGTGAGCACGAACCGCTCAGGTGAAATGGTGACATGGTCAATCTCGACCGGGTCGGTGGTGTCCGAGCGGGCACCCTCTTCGACCCACTTCTTGAGGATCTCGTACGACAGTGTCTTGCGAGAAAACCGAATGCTGCCGCGATGCGGGACATCGCCCACGGGCTTGGCCAGCAGCAGGCTTTCGGTCGGTTTCACGAGGCTCACCCGGCGGCCGAAGGCGTCGCCAAAAATCGCCTGATAATCGGCCGTGGCGTCGGCTCCGCGCAGCGACAGCTTGAAGCCGCCCTTGCCCAGCGAATACCCGTGGCACGCCCCCATGTTGCAGCCCCCACGCGACAGCACGGGCATCACCTCATGCACAAAACTGTACGGTGGCTCAGCCGTCGGCAGCTCAACCTGCACCGGCACCTCAACCGTCTGCCCCGCCGATTCCACGACCACCTTCGCCTGCCCAGACTTGAGCGGCCGGACCCAGCCGTTTTCGACTGTGACCACCGACTCATCGGTGCTGTGAAACTTCGCCTTCTCGGTCAGATCCAAGGCGATACCGTCAGCCGTCTGGCCGTGCACGACCAGTGAATGAGGCTGCCGCGGGTGGATCAGCTTGAGCGCGGCGGGGACCACGGAGAGGCCGCCAGCGGGAACGAGCTGGACGACGGGCGTCGTATCCGGTGCTTCGGCATGCAGCGACGTGGAAAGCAGGGCGGCCACGAACAGCAGTTGGCAGCAGCGGGAGTGGGAAAGCATGTCCGTTTGCCTTGGGGGTCTACTGGATATTTGAGAATATTCGACTGGCATCCAGCCGATAAGGTGATAAGATCAAGTTGGATCTGAACCCCGGGACTTTCCAGGTAGTAGGATCCCCCAGGGGAGGTTCGCAAGAGCCTCCCCCATTTTTTTATTCACAATCGAACTACGCCTCGTCCTGACGGATCCTTCATTGACGCTTGAGTGCAGAGAACTGGCAGGAGACGCTGAAAATAGGCGTTTCCACCACTCTTTCTCATATAACTGGATGGATCGATGCTCTGCTTCAACAGAAAAGCGGAGCAATCCGCAGCTTGGATTAAGTAGGACTCACGTGAATCTCGCATCACGGGATCTTCAATAAGTACTTGAATGGGCTGGTTGATGACGACAGTGCCGCCGGCCAGGCTGAGGCTCAGTGGGTTCGTTGAACGCATGCGTGCCAGGAATTGTTTGAGCTTGCCACCGTCGGTATTGTCTGGAAAGACAATACCACGTTCATGCTGATGATTCGGACCAGGAAAATTTCGATAACGAATGGTGTTGTCGAATCGCTGAAACAGGCTGTACCACGCCCAGCGAAACACCTCTTCCTTGTCTGGAACCTTTCCAAGCTTATCGACGACGACGTTGATAATGCGAATATCGGATAGTGTGGCAAGTTTGTCGGCAAATTGTCGAACAATCGCGAGCCGCTCATGCTTTTTCAACTGACGCAATGATGGGTCGAGCTTTCCAGGCTTGTTCACCATCTCAGCAGCATGGATCTCGGCTTCTAGGAATACCCCATATCGCTGTCTCAGCCATCGGCGAAAAGCAAGCAATTCATTGATCGTGTCCAGCCAGCGCAGTTCATGGACGACAACACCGGAGAGACAGAAGTACCGACAAGGTGAACCGTCAGCCGGCATGCCGCAATCCCCACTTTCGTCTGCATACATCAAGTACATGGTATCGCCCGCCCCAGTAGAGCAGTCAGGTGATTGAGCTTCGCCTGAACGTCGTCCTACGTCGCTGGCTTGGATAACTTGATACTCACTTCCACCTCCGCCGACTTCACAGGTTGATTCGCTGTCAGCGGGTCACCAGGGCCGGTGGCGGTTAGTTTCAACCCGTCAATCTGTGGCATCGCGAAGTTGGCGGGGATTTTGAATTCGATTTCAAAGTTGGTCTGGTCGGCGGCGACAGCGGTGTTCGCCGGCGCGGTGACGCCCGGCGGCAGGCCGGTCAGGGCGACGGTGACGGCACCCGCGTAACCTGCCAGCCGGTCGATCTTGGCCATCAGTTTGACGCTTGTGGCCGTCTTTCCGTCGTAAGCGGCTTCCAGCGTGTTGGCGGCCATGATCGAGAGCGGATTGCGAACGGGGAGGCGGCGCACGGGCGCATAGACGGTTCGCAAGACGGTGTTCCGTTCCGGGTTGAGCAACTCCGCGCGAATCGACAAGTCGCAATGACTCTCGGGGAGTACCGAAGGGATGATCACTGCCAAATCGGTTTTGTAGATCGCCTTCGACTCGGCCTCTTTCAGGCTGGTCTCCGCCGCGGTCTTCTTGGCCAGCAGATCCTGCACCTTGACGTCCGCGGCGGTCTTGGCGTCACCCTGAGCCACGGCAGCCTGTTGGGCGGCATCCGCATGTTGCTTCACGAGGGACGCAAGCGCATCGCCGGCAGCTTTGACGGCGGGATCGACCGGCAGTTCGAGCGGTTTTTCCTGGCGGATGGCGAATGGCAGCGAGGGCTGCCCGTTCTGCAGTGGCACGCTCTGGGAAGTCACCAGTGTCAGCCGCACAGGGCCGAACATTGAGGCAGGACGGACGACAACGAGCGGCATCACCGGTTTGGAAGCCAGGGCCAGATGTGGCGGGGCATCGGTCGCCCAGGCCACGACGAAGGGTGAACTCGCCTTCGGTGCCGAGGCGAGCGCGAACTCGCTGCGCAGCCACGCCGGCGTCCGATCGTCTGGCGCGAATGCGGCCCGCAGTGGCTTGAGGAGCGCCCCATCGGCGGACTGCGCCAGGACCTTGGTGAAGTGCCGGGTCTCGCTGTTGCCGGTGTTGACCAGCGTCAGCAATGCTCCGCTCGCACCCGCGGGGATATCTGTTCCCAGGGCCGCGAAACCGGGTGGAAGGTCGGGAATGTGGAGTTTGATCGCGCCATCATAATTTTGCCGAGTCGTGAAGACCTCCAGCACCTGGGCATCGTCAGGAGCCACATTGATCACATCGGATTTCACGGTCGCTTCAAAGTCGCGCACGGGTTGATCGGCGGAGGTGATGACCAGGCGATACACATCCTGATCGGAGTGGCTGTCGGTGCCGCCGTCCAGAGCGTTCCGCAGGATGATCTCCAGCATGTCCATCGCTGCGGGAACGGTGAACTCCAGCCGCGGATCGATGGTGTTGGGACCGTCGTCCATGGTCGCCAGCACGCCGCCCTGGGCATTTCGCAGTTCCAGCACCGCATCAATCCGCGAACCGATCCGCTCGGCCTGGACTTCGAGAATCAACTTCTGGCCGGGCGTGACCGGCAATAGGAAGCGGTCCTTCTGGCCTCCGGGAGATCCCTTGCCGCCATCCAGTCGCCCGCTGACCGCGAAGGGCGGAGGCGGCAGCCGGAGTGGCTTGTCGACAGAGCTGATCTGCAGGAGTTCAGGCAAAGAGCTGACAATGACCGTTGTTGGCAGGCCACCGTTGTCGGCGTGAAGCGGACGCCAGACGGGTGCGAGGTCGGCGTCCGTCGGCACCTGGAACGGCAGCACGCTGTTCCCATTGCCAAACAGTTGCAGCGATGTTGAGTGTCCGCGGGTGACAGCGGGTGGAAACGCGAGGTCGGTGTATTGCCAGTGGCCGATTTTCAGCCGGAAGAAACTCGGCCCCGGCGGTGCATATTGGACGTCATGAATTTCAACGGTGTAGGTGTCATCGCTCGGCAGTTTGAGGGACAGCCGGCAGTCGCCCGCCAACAGCGTCTGGGGCATCGACCAGCCAATCTGCCGGCGGTGAGAATCGTAGACATGCAGCACCGGCCGCAACTTGCTCCCAAGTCGCCGCGCTTCAACTTCGACCAGAACCTCCTGGGTGGCCTTGCCGGTGAAGGCGGCAACACTCACGCCCGAGCCGGGCACGGATCCGTGCAGGGCCACAGGCAGGGCGGCTGGTGTGGCCGCCACAGCGTTCGTGACAGCCGTTTGCGGGAAACGGTCGAGACCCACAAGGATGCTGTTTGAAATCCCTTCGGCCGTTCCGATCCGCAGGACACCCATGCCGGGCTGCGTGTTCACGGGCAGAGGAACAGTGAGGATCGTCCGTGTGGCGGTACTCTGTGGCTCAAGCGTGGCTTCCAGCGACTGGCCATTGAGCCACACGCGCGGCGCGGGCAGCAGGTCGACTCCATCGACGGTGACCACCGTCGTGCCACCAATCTGCAAGCCACGCACGTTGACGTTGCGAATTTCGGGCGGCCGCGCGTGAAGAGGGAGTGGACCAAGCGCGGCCGTGCAGGCCACCACAATCAGGGCCACACGCGCCCACGAAATGGAAAGGCGACTGTAAACGCGACCGGAATCGAGGTCCGACATCAGCATCACCTGTGGCTCAACCTGCTCCGACGCCGCTCGCAGCGCTGCGAAAACGCATCAGTGAAGCTTTAAGTGATACTCGCCAGCGGAACCAAAGGCAACAGGATTGGATCGCCAATCGCCAAGTACATCGGGCAAGACGCCGGCGCGGCCATTCACGGTGTCACGGAGCAGGAGCCTGGCCTTCCGGAGCTTTCTCTGGTGCTTTCACGACCACCAGTTTGTGATTCTCGACATCGTACTGATATTGCGCGTGAAATGGCAGGACCGGGAGCTGGATGTTGTACTCCTTGATGATCCGCCGCATGAACTCGTCGTGATCCTTCGGGTAGCGGCCTTCGGTCGCGTAGAAGAGGTTGACGGAGTGCTCGATGCCCAGCTTGGACACCTGCTCCATCATCGGCCCGTAGGCCTGCGCCCCGTACAGCAGCGGGTCGTCGGCCTTGACCTTGGAATCGCTGATTTCCTGCTTGGCGTTGGGATCGAACACGCCGATATCCTGGGTCTTCTTCCCGATGATGCCCTTGTCCTTCTTCTTGGTGTCGCCACAGCCGCTGAAGAGCGCAACCAGCGAGCAGATGACACACAAGCAAACGAGCTTTTGAAGGTTGGCGTGAGACATCGGGCGTTGTCCGAAAGGGGGACGGAGCGGGGTTGGACGTGGATTGTATCCGGTTGGCACGCGAGCGTCGTGCGTATCACTTGCCTCGGACCCACACAGGGACCGAGCCATGTCGGCAGGGTTCATCACACGACACTCTTCAGTTCATGACCCTGGGTTAATCCCCGCACGGCGGAGCTGTTCCCGCAAGGCATCAATTTCGGAGCGGGCAATTGTCAACTTCTGTTCAGCCTCGGCCCGTTGCCGCTCGGCGTCCAGTCGCTTCTTCTGCGCCTCCTCACGTTCTCGTTCCACCTTTGCCCTTTGGCGTTCCTCAGTTGCCAGTTTTCGTTCTGTCTCTTCGCCCTTTCGAGCAGTTTCTGCCAGTTCCTGTTCGGTGGCGGCAAGTTCCTGTTCAATCTCGGCGAGTTCCTTGAACAGGGTTCCATCGGCCCGATAGACCTTCAAGCCCTCCAGCCCGATCTCAAAACGGATCCGCATTCTGGGGCTGACGAAGCCAGCTTCAGTGTCGGCCTCCTGCAACCGCGCACCGTCCCGTACCCAGACGTGCAGGGTCTCGGCTGCCGGATTGTATAGATAGTACTCCTCCACCCGATGTCGTTCGTAGAAGTGGAACTTCTCCTCCATTTCCTGGACCGAGTTGCTTGGTGAAAGGATTTCGAAGACCACTTGCGGCGCGATGTTGTTTTCCCGCCACTGGATGTAGGAACCGCGGTAGTCCTTGCCGCAGCCAAAGACGACCATGACATCCGGCGCGCGGTAGATCTGGTTCTTACCTTTCACAGGATACCAGTTCATGTTGCCAATCACGACCACGTTCGGATCGGTGGCATACTGGCTGGTTAGATTGGCGTAGAGCAGGGTAATCCAGGCAAATTGCGCGGAATTGTCACCCATCTCGACTCCGTCATCATCGGGATACACAATGCCGTCTTCGACATAGCACCCCCGCGGGTCGGCTGCCGTTGACATTCGGGTGACTCGCTAGAAATTCATCTGCGCCGAGATTGGTGCCCGCTCAGCCAAGCACCCCTTGCTGGATTCTATCATGGGTCACAGGATGTACATACTTCGTTTCAGTCCTGCGTGATGATTTGATTGGCCAGCTTTTGACTCCGCAATGGTTGGCGAATGCGTTAAACTGCACGCGATGATTCGCGGCTTCGCCCGCGAAACGATTTTGAACCGTGTTGAGCCACCATTATGCAGACGATTGAAGCTGTCTCCGGCCGTGCCGTGCCGCTGTTTCTCGACGACATCGACACCGACCGCATCATCCCCGCACGCTACCTGCGCTGCGTGACTTTTGAAGGTCTGGGCGAGCACGTCTTCGAAGACGACCGCAAGCAAGACCCGAACCATCCGTTCGACAAGCCCCAGTTTCAGGGGGCGACGGTGCTGGTCGCCGGCCGCAACTTCGGCTGTGGCTCATCCCGCGAACATGCCCCGCAGGCGCTGATGCGGTGGGGTGTGCGGGCGGTCGTTGCCGAATCCTATGCCGAAATCTTCTTCGGCAACTGCACCGCCAACGGTATCCCCTGCGTCACCGCCGACCGCGCCCACCTGCAGCAACTGGCCGAAGCTGTGGCTGCCAACCCGCAGCAGACTGTCACCGTCGACCTGATGAAGCTGACCGTCGAGAGCGGCGCGCTCAAGTTTCCGTGCAAGATGCAGGAAGGTGCCCGGCAGTCGCTCACGACCGGCAACTGGGATTTTCTGGCACAACTCGTCGACGCTGCCCCACAGATCCGTGAAACAGCGGAGCGGCTGCCGTACATGACGGGGTTTGCGAAGGTGTGAGGCCAAACAAGTTGAGCCGGGTTGCGTCAGCTCTGTCGCGTCCGGCTTCGCCCTTGCCGAGTTAAGGGGATCGCAGCCATGAGTCAGTTTGATCGGCACCTTCCGGACATCGACCGCCGGGCGTTTCTCGGAGCATACGCAGGCGGTCTCGGCGGACTGGCTTTGAGCCAACTGTTGGCCCGCACGGCAAAAGCGGGTCAAGCTTCGGGGAGCGCCCGCTCGCCGCATTTTCAGCCCAAGGCCAAGGCTGTGATCTGCCTGTTTCAGCACGGCGGTCCGAGCCAGATGGATCTGTTCGACCCCAAGCCGGAACTGACGAAGCAGGACGGCAAACCCCATCCGGGCGACCTCGAGACGCATTTCGACAAGCAAAAGGGAAATTTGCTGGCCTCGCCTTTCCAGTTCGCGAAGGCGGGCCGGTGCGGGATGGAACTGTCGGAGGTGCTGCCCTGGACCAAGCAGATTGCCGACGACATTCTGCTGGTGCGGTCGATGAACACGGAATCGGTCGACCACGAAGCCGCGCTGCGGATCTTTCATACGGGCAAACTCTTTGCCGGCCGCCCGACACTGGGCTCGTGGATCCTCTACGGTCTGGGCAGCGAACGCCAGGAACTGCCCGCCTATGTCGTCCTCTCCGATCCGGGCGGACTGCCGATTGACGGCACCAAGAACTGGTCGTCGGGCTTCCTGCCGGCTCAGTTTCAAGGGACGCCGTTTCGCGCCCAGGGTTCGCCGGTGCTGCATCTCAACGCTCCCGCCGGAATCACCGTGGCTCAGCGCCGCCAGCAGTTGAACTTCCTGCAGCAGTTGAACGAAACGCACCTGCAGCGCGATCCCGAGAACACCGAACTCCAGGCCCGCATCCGCAACTTTGAACTCGCCGCCCGAATGCAGCTCGCGGTGCCGGAAGTCCTCGACATCAAGGGCGAAACCGAGGAGACGCAGAAGCTGTACGGGCTCGACAAGCCGGAAACGAAGGAGTACGGGACGCGGTGCCTGCTGGCCCGCCGGCTGGTCGAACGCGGCGTGCGGTTTGTCCAGTTGTTTTTGAACGGACAGCCGTGGGACACGCACAGCAGCAATGCGGAAAGTCTGCGAAAACTGTGTCGGATGAGCGACCAGCCCGCCGCCGCCCTGGTGATGGACCTGAAGCGGCGGGGCCTGCTGGACGACACCATCGTGATGTGGACCGGAGAGTTCGGCCGCCTGCCCGTCTCCCAAGGCAAGGACGGCCGCGATCACAACCGCCACGCCTTCTCGCTGTGGCTCGCGGGTGGGGGCTTTAAAGCCGGCCACGTGCATGGGGCGACCGACGAGTTCGGCTATCGTTCCGAGGTTGATCCGATCCGCGTCTGTGACCTGCATGCCACGCTGCTCGAGGCCCTGGGGCTTGACCACACGCAACTGACGTATCCGCACGAAGGTCGCGACGATGCGCTGACGGACGAACCGGTGACGCACGCCCGCGTGGCCGATGAACTTTTCGCATGATGTGAATGACAAATGTTCCGCGCCGCATTCTCTGTCATTGCGATCATGTTGGGCATGGCTGGGCTGGGGGCTCATGCTGATGAGAACGGGGGACAATCCGGATTCGAGGAGCACCGCGTCGAGTTTCACAACCGTGACGTGAAGCTTTCTGGAAGCCTGCTCCTGTCGAGAAGCGAAGTCTCTGTTCCGGCCGTCGTGTTTGTCCATGGCGCGGGCCGACAAACGCGGGAGTCGTACCGGGAACTGTGCGAATTTTTCGCGAGCCAGGGTATTGCCGCATTGATCTACGACAAGCGTGGAACAGGACAGTCCGGCGGCACGTACGAGAGTTCTGAACCCTACGAGAATCTGATCAATGACGCTCTGTCCGCCGTCGCCCTCCTGAAGCAGCGTCCCGAGGTTGCCGGTTCAAAGACAGGCATCTGGGGGCTCAGTCAGGGCGCCTACATCAGCGCCGCGGCGGCCTCCCGAACGGCGGACATTCGATTCGTGATTGTCGTGGGGGCGGAAGTCGCCGACGGAATGATGTTTTACTACCGTGACAACCTGTTCCGGAGGTATGGGCTTTCGGACAGACTGCGCGATGTGGCAGAGAAATTGCATCTCGTTGACCAGGACATGCAGCGAACATTTCAAGCTGGCTCCCGCCTCTCTTCCTTTGCGGCCCGAACCTATCCTGCACCGGACAAATACGCACACCCCGCCTGGAGCGGTGTGAACCAGCCGGTCCTGGCATTGTGGGGCCAACTGGATCAGCATGTTCCGGTCGGCGAAAGCATTGCGGGTTTAAAGAATTCGCTGTTGCAGGCAAACAATGACAACTGGACGATCATCACTCTGCCGCGGACAAATCATGATCTGAAAATCTCTGAAACGGGAGCGATTCAGAGCAAGTCGCATGGCTATCCGCCGGGGGCATTGCGAACGATGACCGACTGGGCCTGGCAAGCGATCGATCACCCCACAGAAATCGGCAAAATGAAGCAGGAGGGCATCGCCCCAGAGGCAGGAATACTTCCCAGGTTGGCAAGTTACGAACGCCTGCGATGGTATGGCAACGGACCAGTACAGGCCGCACTGTGGATCCTCTTTCTCATCAGCTTTGGGGCAATTATGATCGCCAGTGCCCGGTCCGGTGCGACCCGCCTGCTCCGCGGTCAGAAGGGGATGGCATTGCCGGCGTCCACCAGGGTTGTGAACTTCATACGCGCGATCGGCGCCCTTAATCTCCTGATTTTGGGCACGTTCTCAATCACCGCGTTGTTGGTGGTTGACCAACTGCACCCGAGCTGTCCCTCCTTGCTGCTGTTCGTTCCACTCTTGGGGACGGTCTCCACCCTGGTGACCGCCGCCCTGCTGATGGTGCTTGCCAGGACTCCCCGCATCCTCGACTGGACGGCAGCGAGAAGGGTTCGCTTTGCGTACGATGTTCTTTGCCTGGTGCTGTTTGTCCCGTACATGTTTTACTGGAACCTGATCGGGTTTCGATTTTGACAGCCGCATGCGCATTGGCGTTCAGGCTTGTGCAAACAGCGAGAACCGGTCCTCAGGTTCAAGATCAGCGAAGAGGCATTTACACTCGAAATCGGGTCTCCCATGTTTGAGCACGAACGCGCCGTTAACGCCCAGTTGATTCACATTTGCACCATGTTGGCGGCGGATGTGGCCGATGAGGACATGACGGTGCAACCGTTTCCGGGGTGCAACCATCCCGCCTGGCAACTGGGCCATCTGGCGCTCGTGTCCGATTCGCTCCTGAAGCTGCTGGGGAAGGAAAAACGCCTGCCGCCGGAATGGGAGACGCTGTTCGGCCGAGAGTCACTGCCTTCGACCGACCGCAGCCAGTACCCTAGCAAAGAGATCCTCCTGAACGCATTGACGGAAGGTTACGCCGTGGCGCGGGACGCCGCGGCCGCGGCCGACGCCGTCCGCATGCAGCGCCCCAATCCCTTGAGATTTCTCGCCCAGTTGAACACCGTCGGCGACCTGATCGCCAACCTGCTCACCGGACATTTCGGGATGCACGTGGGACAACTGTCGATCTGGCGGCGTGCCCGCGGATTGCCGTTCAATTTCTGAGGCGGTAACCCACCGTCGGCAGTTCAAAATCGCGCAGGGCCATTTGGCTCCACAAACAGCCAGGTTCAGGAGTGAGCGATGCCAGTCTACAAAGGCAGTACACCGCTGATTGCGTATGACGGATTCACAGAAAGCGGGGACTTCAAGCACGTGCCCATCGAACAACTCAAGGTGCTCGATGGTCTGCAATACGATGAAGAGGACTTCGTGGCGTCTATGGAAGAGCCACTTTCCTTGCTCGTTACGAAATCCAGTGGAATCAGGCTGTCCTTGGGTGAAGGCAACGGTTTGTTGACGGCAGTGACGCAATTCGAAACTGCGAGAGAACTGAATGAACAGGAACTCGCTCAATTGAAAGCGGAATATGACGGCCAGATGTCTGATGGCATCGGGGAAAACCTGCTCAGCGAACTAAAAAATCGATCAGACGTGCCTTTCAAACTGGACGTGTATGGATTGTATGAGGACACCATGGGTTCCGGCCTCAAAATGGTGACATGACGCATCGAATGGCAGGAATTGTTGACGCCATCAGGGCACTCCGCTGGCGTGGTAGCATAGTTGTAGATGGGATTCTCTTTCAGCCATCAACGGAGGAGACGTGAGTCACTTTGCCACCATGCTGCTGCCCGTCAATCCCACAGTGGTGGCTCCGGACGGTTCATCCGTGCGTGTGCTGTTGCCGCTGGCTGCCGGGAGCATGGCGCACTTTGAACTGGCGGCGGGCAGCACGGCCAAAGCGGTCACACATCGAACCGTGGAAGAGGTCTGGTACGTGATTTCCGGTCGCGGCGAGATGTGGCGGAGGCAGGGTGAACGGGAGGAAGTTGTAGCCCTCGAACCGGGTGTCTGCCTCACGATTCCGGTCGGGACGCACTTTCAGTTCCGTGCTTCTGCAACTCTGCCCATTGCGGCTGTCGCTGTAACGTTGCCGCCCTGGCCTGGGAACGATGAGGCAGTGTTTGTCTCTGGGCCTTGGGAACCATCGGTCGCGTAGGCAACTGGCTTGGGACTTGGAACGCGGCTCAGCGCGAAAGAAGGGCTTGCACCACCCTTTGGCGTTCCGCTGCAATATGAATTAGAGTGGACTCGGTGATCCAAACGCATGAGGAGGCAACGATGTCATCCTTGGTGACTTACGACGATGTGCTGCGGACAGCCCAGTCACTCAGCGAAGCTGAGCGTGTGCGACTTGTCGAAGAGTTGATGAGTTCGCTGAACTCAGCTGATGCCACGGTGTTGGACGACGCTTGGCTGGCCGAGATTGACCGCCGGTCGAAGGAGCTGGACGCAGGAAAAGTGCAGACGATTCCATGGACAGAAGTCAAGCAGCGTGCGCGGGAGCGCGCGAAGCTCTCCCGTTGAAATGAGCCGTTTTCAGAAAAACGAGGTCGGGTAGTGGCACATGCCTGAATTGACATTCCATCCTGCGGCCGCCGCTGAATACGAAGAGGCTTTGCACTGGTATGCCGAACGCAGTGGAGAAATTGCGGAGGAATTTGAACAGGCTGTTTCCCGCGCTCTTCAGGAGATCTCGAATTTCCCAGAGCGGTGGCCGCTGTTGGACGACGGCCACCGCATCATGATCGTGGCGACGAAGTTTCCCTATCAGTTGATTTACCGCGAAATCGGCAACGAATTGACCGTCATCGCTCTGGCCCATCATCGCCGAAGACCGGGGTATTGGCAGGGACGAGAATGAGCCACGCGGAATCTATTCTGCTCCGCCGCCGCGCGCGGCAGTCCTGTGTGGTTGAGCTGCGCCACAAGATTAATTGCCGCCAGCCTCCTCCAACAGCATCTTCACTTCTGGCAGCTCACGGACAACATCGAATTCGTTGTCCTTCGCGAACCGCTCCACATCTTTCCAACCTGCGTCCACGGCCGCCTTCAGGCATTCGACACAGGCCGTCTGCCAGCGGGTCAGCGCGGCCGTGACTTCAGCACTGTGCGCGATCTTCTCCACCCCTTCGCGAACTTCGGCCTGCTTTTTCCGGTTGAGATCGCCAATCAACGCCGAATAGCCCCGTGCTGTGACGTACAGCAAGTTCGTATCGCTTCCGGCCCGCTCCCGCAAAGCCTGGGCCGCCTTGGCGGCCTCTTCCAGGTGCGGGAGCCACGTGACAGGTTGCATCTCGGCATCATCGCGCTGAGCCTTGAAACGCACGGCCAGCCACTGGGGCAGCGTTTCTGGTGGTAGTTTGAGCGTGGCCTCCAGGCTTTCAGTGACCGGAATGGCGGTTTCGCAGGCGGTGATCTCGGTATCAAGTTGCTTCAATTCTCCGGCAAAGGCGGACATGCCCGATCTTTCGTTGAACTTCCGCAGCACATCGCGGGCTGCCTCAAAATAGACTTTTGCCGATCGGTAATTGGATCCTGCCGTGCAAACGAGCCCCTGCTTGTAGGTCGCCACCATCAGGTCGCGCTGCGCGGAGGCGTCCGCCGGTGCGGCGGCAGCGAGCTTCGCACGAATCCGTAGGCAGGCATCAAATGCGGAGGACGCCGCCGCTCGTTTCTGGCTTGGTTCCTGCGGCGGCTGAGCCAGGGCTTCACGAAGGTACAAATCACCAAACTTCTCATAAACCACGGAAAGGTCACGCTGTGCCCGGGCATCGGATGGAGACTTTCCTGCCAGCTTTTGAGCGAGACCCAGTGCCTGCTCATAGGTGGCCCGCGCCGTCTCGGTGTTGTTGTCGCGAAGCTGCAGGTCACCCATCCGGTTCAGGGAAACGCACAAGTCGCGCTGGGCCTGCATGTCCTCGGGTGCCGCGCTGGCCAGCGCCTGTCGGATCTCCAAAGACCTCTGGTACGCCTCGCGGGCGTTGTCGAGTTGCCCTTCCCTCAGTTCCAGATCGCCCAGCCGATCGAGGCACACCGACAGGTCCCGCTGTGCCATGGCATCACCGGGTGTCTGTTGAAGCTGCTTTTGCCGGAGCTCCAGGCTTTCTTGGACGAATCCGCGGGCCTTCTTGCCATCCCCCGCCGCCAGCGCGATGTCGCCCATGCGGTCCAGCGTAATCGCCAGATCCCGTTGTCGCCCGGCATCGGTGGGGGCGACCGCGGCGAGTTGCCGGTCGATTCGCAGGCTCTGCTCATAGGATTTGGCTGCCGCGTCGTGTTGTCCCAGGGTCCGTTGCACATCACCCAGGGCCACCAGCGTCGTGGAGAGGCTGCGGGCAGCTTCCTGATCAGCGGGCGTTTCGTTCGCCAATTGTTGGCGGATGCTCAGACTCTTCACAAAGGCGGAGCGGGCACGTTCGGCATCGCCGGCCTGTACCAGAAAATCTCCAAGTTTGTGCCACGAGAACGCCAAATCTTCGCGAACTTCCGCGTCGCTAGGATTCTCACCCACCAACTCCGAGCGGATTTGCATGCCTTCATTGTAGGCCTGCCACGCTCCGTCCAGATCACCCGTCTGCATCAACAGATCGGCCAGGTTGTTGAGGCTGATGGCCAGGTCGTCCTGAGCCTGCCTCGTGCCTGACTGAGCCACGAGTTTCCGGGAGACTTCGAGACAGCGAAGATAGCCTTTTCGGGCGGACTCCAGCATCCCACGCTGCAGGTCTGCGGTTGCCATGCGAGTCAAGGCGACGGCGAGATCGCGCTGGACGGTCAGGCTCTGCGGCGCGGAGCCGGCCAGGGCCTCCATCATTCGCAGTGCTTCGGCATACGACTTGGTGGCGGTGTCCAGGTCACCCGTCTGCAGTTGCACGTCGCCCAGGCGCAGCCACGAGTTGGCGAGGCCGCGCTGGGCCTCGCGGTCCTGAGGGTTGGCGGCAGCGAGCTTCTCGCGGATCCGGTGAGCTTCTCCGAACAGTTTCGCCGCCAGCTTGAGCGCGTCGCGGTCTTCCGCGGCTGTCACCAGCTGGCTCCTCAGAGCATCCAGCCCGCTGTTGTCTGCCACGGTGCCGGTACCAAACCGCTGGACGATCGTGCCCAGATCAGTCAGAGCCACGGCGGTCGTAAAGTCCACCGTAGCTCCGCCCACAAAGGCCGTGGCGATCTTGTCGAGCTTGGTCAGCGCCGTGCGGAGCATCTGCCGCCGCACCTCTCCGCCGCTGGGAAACGCCTCCAGACTGTGATTCAGGTCGAAGACGATGCCGTTGAGCGTCTGCAGTGCCAGTTCGCTCTGGCTGCGAGCCGTGGCTGCGTTTTCCCTGGCGATCTTTGATTGCCGCTGCGCTTCCGCTTCGCTGGCGACGGCGAGTTTCCGCTGTTTGTCGGCTTCATTCCTCTGCGCGACTGCCAGTTCGGCCGCGGTTCGTTCCCTCGTATTCGCCTGTTGCAGGGCGTGATTGTCCCGCAGAATGACGACCGTCAATCCGATCAACGCAATCGACGCCACCAGCACGGTCGCCGCGCCGCTGACCACCAGGGTCCGGTGCTTGCGCGACCAGCGCGCGACCCGCACGGAGACGGGGTCGGGACTGGCGGAGACCGGTTCATCGGCCAGCCAGTGTTCCACATCGGCGGCCATGTCCAGCAGCGACTGATACCGATCCTCGGGCTTCACCGCCATCCCTTTGAGGCAGATCGCCTGCAGTGGTGGCGGAACGCGCGGGTCGATCTCTGAAGGCGGGCGAAACTTACCCTGCTGAATTTCCCGCAGCCGCGTCAGAAGGTCGGTTTCGCGCGTCCAGTGCGCGAACGGCGGCTGGCCTGTGAGGATGTGATACAGCGTTCCCCCCAGACTGTAGACATCAGTAACGGGACCGAGTTCGTCGATCTTTCCCGCCGCCTGTTCGGGGCTCATGTATTGCGGCGTGCCCATCGCCGCGCCGGCCATTGTGGGATCAATGCCCGACCCGGACCCAACCACCTGCAGCACGCCGCTGCCACTCTGGCTGGGCGGTGTGAGCGGGGACTGCACATTACCGCCGGGCACATCCCGCCCGCAGGCCTTGGCCAGCCCCCAGTCGACCACCAGCGTCTCGCCATATTTTCCGAGCATGATGTTGCCCGGCTTCAGGTCGCGGTGCAGCACGCCACGGCTGTGGGCATAGGCCACGGCCTGGCACACGTCGATGAACCGGCCCAGCAGTTCGCGCATCTGCAGGTTGCGGCTGGCCTGGTCAGAGGTTTGATTCTCAGCCTGTGGATGATGATACCGCTCGATCGCCTCCTTGAGGCTGTCTCCCTGAATGAACCGCATCGCATAGAATGGACGACCATCGGCATACGCTCCCAGGCCATAGACGGGGACGATTCCCGGATGCTCGAGCCCGCCGGTAATCTCTGCCTCCAGCACGAACCGGCCGCGGCTTTGCAGTTCGTCGGCGTACTGTGGCTTGATCTCCTTCAGGGCCACATCGCGGCCCAGCTCGGTGTCGCGGGCCACATACACCCTTCCGAGTCCACCCTCGGCATGGGGTCGGACGATGCGAAACCGTGGCTCTCCAGCGCTTTGGGCTCTGGACTCGACGTCGAAAACATTCAATGTTCCCGACAGGTTGCCCGGCACGAATGTTTCCAGGATCTCGATGGCATTCGTGGGAATCTCGGTCGCCATCGGATCCGCCGTCGGCGTAGTCCATTGCGACAGGCTGTCGGCAACATCGGCGTCGCGGGCGGCGACAATCGACAGCATCTGCTGGACCAGCGTGCCGCTGGCGATTCGTGCGAGGCTCTTTTCCGTGCCGTGCCCGCCCTGCCGAAAATACTCCTCAACCAGCGGGCTGAGCAACAGCAGGTCCGCGTGGCTCAAATGGCCAAGCCTCTTCAAATGCTCGGGAAGCGGAATCGACTTGTCCGCTGACCAGGCCTGCACGCCCGCCATGAACTGGTCGGCGGCGATGAGATCCAACTTGAGGGCCAGAATGCCAAACAACAAGTTGCGATCCGCCTCTGCCATGTTCTGACCCGCCGTGTGTGTTCACTTTCGTCCGTGCGGTGCCTCACCCGCCTTGAACACGGTTCATGTTATCAAACAGCGACATGCGGAGGCATGGGGGCGGGGCGTCGTCTCGGGCCTGGCCAGTTTTTGAAGATGGCGAAGCGCGAATCAGCCGGAGGACGTTAGGCCCCGGTTTTCGTCTCGCTGCAAACCGGCGATCACACGACGTTTGGGAACCGGACGCTCACGCGTTCCGGCTGATTTGTTGACGACCGGCCAGCCGTCGGCGTCATGCCAGCCCGCCATTTCTTCAGAACGGGGGCACGGGTCCATTCACTCTTTGGCACCCGTCAACTGCAGAAACCGCGGATCATCGGCGATGGAGGCCAGGTCGGGGTCAGCCGTGGCTCGGCTGGCCGGCTGGCCCAACGCGATCGCCTGCGACAGAAAATTGAGGGCCTCCGTTCGCGCCACCCTGGCGTACGCTTCATTGGTGCGATACGCCTGTGCGGCCAGCGCCTGCACGCAGGCGGCGACATACTGCGAATCGGCATCGTTCGGGTTTCGACCCAGACACGTGTTGATGTCCGTGACGGCCTGGGGGATCTGTCCCAGGCGGGCGAACGCGATCGCCCGGTAGCGCCGCGCCTGCACAAATTCCGGTTCCGCTTGCAGGGCGTTGTCAAAGCAGACAATTGCCTCCCGAAGTTCCCCCTCCTTCATCGAGAGCATCCCCTGACCATACCAGGCTTGTGGATGGTGCGGGCTTTTCTCCAGAATCTCATCAAAGACGCGGCGGGAAATCAGCGGTGCGCGGTGAGCCACGGCAAACGCGTAAGTCCAGCGGATCTGGGCTCCCGTAACATCGGCGGGGTGGCGGCTGCGGTCCAGGACTTCTGTAAACAACAAGTCGGCTTCCGCGTGGCGTTCCAGGCCTTCCAATGCCATCGCGCGTCCGGCATCGACGACGGGATCCTGGCGGCCGAGGGATTTGGCCTTGTCAAAATCCGCAAGGGCCGCGGAGTATTGCCGCAGTTCCAGCCGGATCAGGCCGCGATTGAACCAGGGTGAAATGAACTCGGGCGCATGCCGGATGGCGTCGGTGTAGTCAGCCACGGCGGCAGACTTCTTCCCCTGCTTCTCAAGCAGCCAGCCACGGTTGAAGTAGGCCCAAGGCGACTCGTTCCACAGGCCGATGCAGGTTCCCAAATCCGACGTCGCCAATACGGTCTCGCCTAGTTCCTGGTTGCAGAGCGCCCGTTCGAAGTACGACCAGTAGTGCCGTGGCGAAAGCTGAGTCGCCTCTGACAGCAGGCGGACCCCTTCACGATAGCCCGCCGGTGTCTGCAGCCGGGTGTATGCCGATCCCAGCATGTACAGGTCATGAGCGGTCTCTGCCCGGATCGACTCCGCGACGATGCGCCAATGCTCGGCCTCTTTGGGGCGGTGGGACAGATCCAGATAGCGTGCCCGTTCCATGGCCAGGGCACGCAACGGCGGAAGACCCTCGATCCGTTCGGCCTTCTCCAGCAGTGCCATGGCCCCAGGCACCTCGGTGTCTCCGCTCAACCGCACCTTTGTCGAGGCCATGACCATCAACAATTCACGGACCTCTTCCGCGAGTGACCGGCGTTCCTGTTCATTGACCATCTGCCATTCGGCAGACGCCTGCCATTGGTTGCTGGCAAGAACCCCATACAGGTTCAGGTTCGCTTCAGACGCGGCAATTCCAGAGCGCTGCTTTTCCTCATTCGGAATGACCGTCTTCATCAAACACAATGCGCCTTGTGTGCCCATGTGAAAGTTGCGTATACGTTCTTCGCTTTGGGCCGCGGTCAGCGCGCCTTGTGTGACGCCGAGATGCTTCAGCGTGAAATGCAACGCCAGCAGTCCAGGGATGAACAGCAGCACCGCCACCAAGCCCACATACCCGGCACTGGTCAGTCGGGGATGCCGCCGGCACCACTTTCGCATCCGCTCGGACGTGCTCAATTCCGGCGCGAACCGCAGCGGCCGGTCACTGAGGAACCGTGACAGGTCTTCCGTCAGTTGGGCGACCGAGGCATATCGGTCGAGCGGATTTCTCGCCAGGCATTTGCGGACGATGCTTTCCAGGCTCCAGGGAACCGGGAATGGACAAGATTGCTTGAGCGACGGCGGGACTGAACCCTCGCGCAGCATCGCCTCCAGTTGATCCACGTCACCCGTCAGCCGGGCCGCGGGGACATTGGGGTTTTCTCCCGTCAGCATTTCGAACAGGACCAGCCCCAGGGCGAACAGGTCCGAGCGCTCGTCGACCTTCGCCGCCGAAGCGGCGTCGCGCTTGGCCACCGCGCGGAGATGCTCGGGGGCCATGTAGGCCAGCGTGCCGCCGACCGATTCGACACCACTTGCCGAAATCTGCGAGACATTGAAGTCGAGCAGCAGTGGCTGCCCTTCCGCGCTGATCAGGATGTTGGAAGGCTTGATGTCGCGGTGCAGGACCGAGCGGTCGTGCGCGTGCTGCAAACCCTCCGACAGCCGGCAGACGAGCCACACGCAGGCATGCAGGTAAGACATGCCATCGAGCGCGGTGCGGGCAATGGCGGGTGAGGTGGTGTCAGTTTGCAGGATCCCATTCGGCGCGCCGGCGCGTGGCTTGCGGCCGGCGCGGAACTCTGGTGCCGGTCCCGAAACGCGGTCCAGAGACGCGATGAACTGCCGCCCCGTGGCTGGCACGCCGCGGCCCCACACATCTCGCAGCACTTCTGACAGGGCCGCGCCACCCAGGTAGGGCATGCACACCGCCCGCACGCCGGTCTGCTCGTCTTCGTGAACCGAGTAGATCGGCACCACATGGGTGTGCTGCAACTGAGCCAGCGTCTGTGGCTCAGTTCCCTCAATGGCCGAAATTTTGAGCACCACCTCGCGGCCAGCCAGATTCTGCTGCTTCGCCAGGAAGACGCGGGCGAAGGCACCGCTGCCTAACTGATGCCGCAGCTTGAAGCCGTAGACTTCGTCATTGACGTCGGGAAGCGCCAGCGCGGCGGGCGCCGTGCCCGTCAGCCGCGAGGGGCGCTGGTGGCTGCCCATGGTCCGCAGCAGGGCTGCCTCGCCTTGTGGCGGCAGGATCGACTCGTTCAACGACAAGTGACTGTGCTGCCGCGCGATCTGGTCGAACAGGCTGGAACTGTCATGACTGCCGCGGCTGCCGGAGGCGAGGCTGTCATCCGCGGACGATCCCCCCGACCGGTCTTCCAGCCAGCCCTGCAGCAGCTCCGAAGGCGCAGAGCGGTCGGCGTCGGCAGAGTCTTCGAACGGATGTGACAACAGGTCAAGGTTCATGCTGTCCGCCCCATCGCGGTCGTTCAGCATGAACTGTGAGGGCGAGGCGGACGAAGGCATGTCAGACCCGGGAGGAAACGGGATCAGCTTCTGAAGCGGACTGTCGGCCTGTGCGGGCACCGGTCAGCGTGCGCGACCTCACCCACTGTGGCAGGCGGCGGCCCCAGCGAGAGTTGACGGCAATCGCCCCCATTCCCAGTGCGCAGGCCCCCTGCAACAACCAGCGGTCCCGCAGGCTGAGAGTCGGCGGGGAGGCCGATTCCAACTGGCCTTCCAGATCCACTGCCGGGAACTCGGCAAAACCCCGGTCGACTTCCGTGGCCACGACCAGCGGAGCCACGTGAACGAACGATTCACCACCCCGGCGGCGCTGAGTGACTGGAGCCGGCGTGGGCGAAGCGGCTTTGGTGGTGTTCGCGTCGGGTGGTTTCGCCGAATCGTCCGCCGTCTTGTCCATCGGTTCGCCGTCGGTGGGTGTGGCGGTCTCTTCGGCTGTCTTTTCGATGGCTTCGCCCATGTCCGGTAGGGCGTCCGACATCGAATCAGGGTCCTCGTTGTCGGGAACGTCGGGTCCAGGTTCTGGCATCGGTGTGGGTCCAGGTGCCGGAGACTTCTTCGGCAGCGTGGCATCCCCGCTCCCGCGGCCGGTCACCGGTCCATCGGCGAGTTCCCCCAATCCTGTGATGTCGTAGGTCGAGTCTGGCTCACCGTCGAGCTTGGCAATCGTGCTGACGCGGACGAACGGCGAAGCCTGTCCGGAGAAACCTGTTGTCACTGTGTTCACACCAGTTCCGAGGCTGAATGGCAGCACCACCCGGTTGGTCACCGTCGTCTCGCTGGCCAGAATCGGCGCGACAAATGGCGCTGGCGGCGGTTGCAGGGACAGCACCGGCGCAGGCGGGACGGGGTCGCTCACCGGGGGCACGAACGGCGGCGGAGAAGGTTGAGGGGGAGGAACGACCGCGCTGGCCAGCCGCAAACCCACGCCTGGGGCCGGCCCGGACAACAGCGGCGGAGGGTTGTCGTTCAACCCCAGAATCTGGATGAGCAGGCTGTAGGTGACCGTCGGGGCATCGCCCGTGAGCCAGTTGCCCACCTTGATGTCGTAGACGCCCGCGTTGAGCTGCACCAGCAGCGTGCGTCCGTTGTTGGACACGGCAGCGGGGATTGTATTTCCGTTCGCGTCGAACAGGGTCAGAGCGACGCCCGAGGGCAGCGTTCCGCTCAGCAAGAAGGCGAAGTTCTGGTGGTGGACCACCGTGAACCGAAAGTAGTCGGCGGTATCGCCGCTCAGGACATCGACCGCGCGCTGCACCGCCACGCCGGTCGACAGCTCTTGTGGGAACAGCGGCCCCAGGTCCTGGGGTGTCGCCGGGCTTTCCGACTGCCCGTCATAGGTCCGCACCAGCGGGTTGCCCGTCAGACCGGTGGCGACGGCAAACGCCACCACGTAGTCGCCCGAGGGCGCATTGCCCACCAGCAACTGGCCAGCCACATCGGTGAGCCCCAGGCTGCCGCTCAAGTGGAGTTCGTAAGCGCCGTCGGCCAGCCGGTCGAACAACACGAACTGGGCTGTCAGTGAAGGCACATCATAGTCCGTCAGGCGGAGGTAGTACTTCTGCCCGAGCGAGTCTTCAATGAAGATGCTGTCCAGGGCGCTGCTCCCCGTGGCTGCATAGGCGGCCGCGAACAGGCTTGGCAGATCGACGTATTGCGAGAATGTGACAGTCAGCGTCGTGGGAACGGCCGTCAGAATGTCATTCGCCGCGATCGACGCCGCGATGATCTCCGGAGGGTTCGGGATCTCCACAAGCTGCAGGTTGAGCACATAGGCCCCACCCACGCTGGCATTCAGGCCGCTGTGGGAGGTCTCAGGATCCAGATAGCCGCTGAACGGACTGTAGGCCTGGCCTTCCAGCGGCGACTGTGTGTTCCATCCCGCTGAAACGGCCAGATAGTAGTCGCCTGCCGTCAGTCCGACCGTCAACAGCGAGTCGAAACTGAGCGGTGTGGACCCATCCGTCGCCAGCACCGGGTTGAGCGTGTGGTTGTTTCCGGCCACCAGCACGAGGTGTCCCGTGTTCGTGTCCAGCCGGAACAGGCTCAGCCCCACATCCAGGATCGAGCCGATGCGGCCCGCGAACGCCTCGATCTTCAGCCCCTGGGGTGTCGACGAGGTGATGGCAAAGTGGTACAGGTCCACATCGTTGCCCGGGCTCTCGGTGTTCCCCATGAAGTCGTAGTAGGGGTCGTCGCCGATGAAGCCAGCAACCTGGATCAGGTTTCCAGATCCCACCGTGGCCAGTTCGATGGCCGTGGTCGGCGTGTCGTCGCCGCCGATGGGTTCGCTCATCTCCGCGGTCACGACGACGCTGATCGGTCCCAGCGGCGTGCCATTCAGGTCGTTGACCAGCACGGTGTAGGTGCCGGCGGGCAGAACGATCGGCGAGTACACCTGCAGCTCGTTGACCGCTGCATTAAAATTGACGACGGGAAACAGCTCGTTGGCGTTGGAGTCGAAGAGCTGGACCGACGACACGTCGACATCGGGAGAATTGAACGTGATCCGGAACGCCACGGCAGAAGCATCCACGGCCAGTGGCACAACCGTCAGCGGCGGGATGTTCAGGCCAGTTGCCGCGATGGTCAGATCGTAGCTTCCCGTCTCTCCGGCGATGCCGCTGTCTGCCAGCAAGGGGTTGAAATACAGGTTGCCCGCGCCGCTGATGGCGACATGATACGTCCCCGCCGCCAGTTGCCGGACGATCTGACCCGGGTTGCCGGTTGTGGCCGCGGCCTGTTGCAGCAGGCGGTTGCCATTCGGGGTCAGGTTGTCAAACGGGTCATAGCCGGCGTCGTTGTACAGCCCCACGACTCCGCTGGAGACCGTCAATGTCACCTCGGCGGCATCGGCGAGGGTGAAGTCGAACCAGTCGACATCGGTGCCGGTGCCGATGGTTCCACTGGCCTCCAGGACCAAACCGTCCGCCGCGCCCAGGGGAGTTCCCGCTGTCAGGACGTTGTTCGGCTCGGTCTCCATCACCGCGGAGAGCACGCAGCGCACTTCCAGAGCTTCAATGCGCGGAGTCAGGCGGCTGCGGCGGTCGTTGCGGTTGCGGTGCATGGCAGACTCGGATCGGCTTTCAGTGATGCTGTCATGGAAAGCATGACAGCATCACCTGAAAGCTAAGTCCGCCATGGATCGAGTCAAAAACTCTGTGCCACTCCGAGCCGGCTTTGATGTTGATTTTCGGAAACCCAGGCGGACTCTGCCGTCTTTGCAGATTCTCGGGAGCGAAAGAGCTGTTCCGATTGATCCCGGGATCTGGGCAGTTTCAAAATCAGCCGGAACGCGTTAGCGCGCGTTAGCGTCCGGTTCTTGGGTTTGGGTGATCACCGCTTTTCAGGATCGACGGTTCAACAACTGTCGTGCTTAGGGCCGCATCATCAATGAGAGAGAACTTTATGTCGGTGCATTGATGACGGGACAGACTGAGGACCGCGGCAAGAATAACTGTCGACTTTTGACAAGCCGTACAGCCAATGAGCCGGAGGGCCTTAGCCCCCGGTTGGAGGATAATCGGAAGACGCCAACGCCACGAACCGGACGCTAAGGGTCGGAGAAAGAATAACTATCGCATTCTTGGAACGATTTACTCTCCCGGGCGACGATGCCAAAAGATCATCCCGGAGGGATGAAAGCTCTTAGCCGGGGGTTGAGCGAAGCGACACCCCCGGTTAGGAACCAGGAAAAGATCCGATCCCGGAGGGATCGCAGCATGCCTTGCGTGATTCCGGGACACCGCCAGTGGAGCCAGAGCGAATGGCTTCACGATAGGTGTTCCGGAATCTCGCAATTTGATACAGCGAGGAACGGTGCTGGCACCCCTGCCGGGGTGCGTTCGTCACGATCGCTTTTCCGGGGGTGTCGCTTCGCTACCGCTCGCTCAACCCCCGGCTAAGAGCTTTCATCCCTCCGGGATGACCTGTTTGTATCGTCGTCCGCGAAGGTAATTCGTTCTGAAAATGCGTCCGTTATTCTTGCTCCGAGCCTTAAGCTTGTAACCCGAAGCGTAAGCAAGAGCGTGCGTTGCTGTGGACTTCCAACCGCGTGAGGTCGCGGCGGCGCGCTGTGCGAACCTTCCCTCGCTTACGCATCGGGTTATAAGAGTGACACTCAATCGTGACCGTAATTGTTGCCGCGATCCTGAGCACGGCCAGAACCGGGGCCTAACGGCCTCCGGCTGATTCAAGTGCCCTCGTCTGAACCAACGATCCAGCCCTGCTCACTGAGCAAAAATCGCGGACTCCGTGCTCGCGTTTTTCAGCACCTTCTGCCCAAGCTGACGGCGCAGGTCCTGCTGCACGACCTCGGCCGGCTGCGTGCCATCCACGACCACCACCAACTCCTTGCGGCGGAACAGCTCCAAGATCGGCTGCGTCTTCGTGTGGAAATCCTGAATCCGCGCATTGACGGCCGCGGGCGTGTCGTCGGCGCGGGACACGAGTTCCGAGCCACAGACATCGCAGGTATTGGCCACCGCCGGGCGGTGAAACATCAGGTTGTAGTCCACGCCGCATTTGGGACAGAGCCGCCGGTTCAAAATCCTTTCCCGCACCACTTCATCGGGAACATTGATCAGCAGCACGGCGTCGATGTCATAGGACTCCAGAAAAAACGCCGCCTGTCGCAGATTGCGGGGAAACCCGTCCAGAATGAAACCGTAGTTCCAGTCATGCATCTCCATCCGCTGCCTGACCACCTCTTCCACGTCGTCGTCGGGCACCAGTTGCCCCTCGGCCATGATCCGCTTGATCCGGGCTCCGAGCTTCGTGTGGCTCTGAATGTGCCAGCGAAAAATGTCGCCGACGCTGATGTGCACCAGGTCGAGCGCCTCCTTCAACAGCTTCGCCTGAGTGCCTTTGCCGCAGCCCTGCACGCCCATGATGATGTACTTGTGCATCGTTCCTCCACGCCCGCCGATCCAAGGTAAGCCGCTGCTCCCGTGCAGAGTGTAGAAGAACCGGCCTGGCGTGGGCAGGCTGTGGAAACAGCTCCACGGTCAGGCAGGCGTGTGGACACACGCCTGTCACCCCCGTGGCTGGGAGCCACAGGCATTTCTGGCGAGATGACCGCGCGGAGCCCTGCGCGGCCGCACAGCCACGCCGCAAGATTTCAATTATTTGGTAAAAAAACAATAAAGGTATTGTAAAAACACTATTGACGACGCCTCGTCGTTCGTAATAATGGTGTACATCCATGGCCGGCCAGTTCGACACTGCCCGCGGCCGATTTCTGGTGCGAAGACGCGAACGGCGATTGCGGTTCATCGTCTGTCGGCGCCAGGCCGCGCCCTGAGTTCTTGGTTCCTCCTTCCGTCCGATTCGGGAGATCTTCATGCCGCAATACACTCTCAACTCTCCCGCGCCGCCATTCCTGGCGGTGGGTCACACGCGGCGGTTGCCGGAGCTGCCGGATCTTGCGCCGCCGTGCTTCTCGCCCGCCGATCAACTGGCGGAACCCACATTGCCGCGCACGCGCGTTGTAAAAGATGTCCTGCGGGTCGGCCGCTGGAAGACCGGAGCCACGATGGCCGGGCCAACCTTCTGGGAGGTCAAGCCACAGACACTGCGGACACTGGCCGACCAGTATCGCCTCGCCCAGTCGCGGGGCATTTCCCACAACCTTGTGAAGGGCCACGGCGATCCGCACAGCGGCGCGGTGCATGCCGACGACCTGGTATCTCCGCTCGACCAGGTGTTCGTCGCGAACGACACCCTGTGGGTCAGTGCGTATGTCACCCCCGCCGAGGCCCGCACGCTGTGCAACCCCGCCCAGAAAGTCAGCGTGCGGGTCATGGAACACTGGCTGGACGGGGCCGGCCGCAGTTATCCGCTGATGCTGCTGCATGTTGCCCTGGTTGACGAGCCTGTCGTCGACAGCCAGGGTCCGTTCCGCCAACTCGGCCTTTCCGCCACTGCCAAACCTGCTTCCTCTCACCCATTTTCCATTGGAGATCTTGCGATGCCCATCGACCTGCCGCGGCTGCGTGCCGTGGTCAACACCCTGCTGGCCTACTGGGACCTCTCGCTCCCCGAGTCGACGACCGAAGCCACCTTCGCGGACGATCTCGACGCCCTCGTCCAGCAAGTCGTGGCTCAGGAAACCGACACCCCCGCCGACGAGGCTGCCGACGCTCAACCAGAGGCGAACGACTTGAGCCACACCGTGGCGGGCCTGACTCAGCAACTGCGCGACCTGGCACAAACGGTCGCGGCCTTGCGGCAGACTCCGCCAGCGACCAGCAGCCCCACCGAAGCCGATGCCAGCGGACGAGGTGCGTTCGACACGAGACTCAACTCGCTCGCCATGGCCGGAAACATCGACGCCAAAACGCTCACGAAACTGAAGCGTGTCGGCGAGGCTCATGGCTGGGATCTGGCGCTGCTCGAACCGTTCCAGGACGTGCGGATGATCGACATGAGCCGCGTGGCTCAGAGCCTCGCGACCAACACGCCCCCCACGGTCCCTGGCGCACTTGCCCGCAAGTCGCCTGAAGAACTCTTGGCGGCGGTCAAGGCTTTGGGCGGCTGAGCATTCCTTGAAGTGAAATCTTGGCTCGAACGTTTCATGGGGCAGACCCGTGAAACGCCCGCGCCATGCGAGGCAGCGAGTCCACCCGACCGCTGCAAATTCGACTAAATCGCCTTGCGTGATTCCGGGACACCGCCTGCGGAGCTGGAACGAGCGGCAGCGAGTGGCTCCGCGATAGGTGCTGGAATCACGCAAATCTAAACCAGTGCGATCCTGCGGGATGCGCCGGCTGTTGATTGCCGGCAGTGCGTTCTGCTGTCCATGCCCGACTGTTCCGCCTTCCCAGTCGGTGTGTTGCCACGGCAGTTCCGCGCCCGCGATCCGGCCGGCGCGTCCCCACAAGACACTCACATTTCTTCAACCACAACTTCAACGGAGTTCTCACGATGAACAGTCTGCCCGGCCAGCGGGACGGCCGAACGATGTCGCCCCGTCAGTGCCTTTTGTCCTATGAGCGGGTCCTTTACATCACCGGGGTGATTCACAGCGGCAAGGCGTACGATGGAGCAAACACCAGCTACGAGGATGAACTGCGTGCCGGCACACCCATGGGCCGCGTCACCACGACCAAAACCTGGGTGCCCTGCAAACGCACTGTCGTCAACGGGACTGCGGGAGCGGTGACCAGCGTCGTCGTTCGTGACGCCCGGGCGTTCAAGGCCGGCGATGTGATCACCATCGGCGGTGATACGGGGATCACCATTTCCGCCATCAACTATGGCACCAACACCTTCACCATCGCCTCGACGACCGTGGCCGACGGCGACGTGGTGATTGCCGAAGACGGTTCGGCCACCTGCCGGGCCATCCTCGGCGAATACGTGAAACTCAAGAGCCTGGACGACGGCGTGCTCCGCGACCGGACCACCAGCCGGCTGATCATCGCCGGCTTCGTGGACGACACCAAAATCCTGGGCGACCTCACCGCCATCCGCGCCGACACCAACGCCTGCCTGCGTGGCATCCTCTGGGGCGACCAGCAGGGAGCGAGTTGAAGCACAAATGACAAATGACAAATGACAAATGACAAATGACAAATGCGATGACTACGTACACACCGTCACCAACCAAACGACCAATTTGTCATTAGTCATTAGTCATTAGTCATTAGTCATTCCCTCAAGACCGCGACGGCAATGCAGCAGTCGCCCGATCCACCTCCGTGGTCCGCAAGCCCCCTCAGTCTGATCCCGAACACCATTGCCCTTAAAGCAATGTTAGCCGCCCCCGCCATGGGCGCTCATTGATACCGCCCTCGTGAGGGCTGGCTTGGCAGTTCGCTTCCGCCCTGCGGGGGCTTGCGATCCGCGGAACCATTTTCATCCACCAACATTCACTGCGAGGATCACTCATGCCCGACAAGACTCTCGAACAACTTCTCGACCCGGATGTGCTGACCGAGCGCTATGTGCAGCTCGGCCAGGGACACAACTTCCCGCTGACGCAGGCGTTCTTCGCCAATCCGCGGCAGGTGCGGTCCAGCGAGTTCAGCTTTCTTTACTATCCGGCCATGTCGGAACCGGCACCGATGAATGTCCGCGGCGGCGCGGCGCATGTGCTGACGGCTGGCGGAGCCACGCGGAAATTCGCCAGTTGTTATCACCTCTTCAACAAGATCCCCGTGGATGGCGACGCCGTCGTCGCCATTCGCAACCCCGACAACCGCGAGTTGCAGTCGCGGGGCATTGAATCGGTGTCGCAGGTCTTCGACGACTTCGGCCTGCGGCATCAGATCGCCAAGGAGCTGATCCTGGCGAAATCGCTGACGGCAGGCGTGGTCTATCTCAACCCTGCCGGTGCCGTGCTGGAGAGTTCGTCCGGGGCCTCGGTCACGGTCGATCTCAACGTGGCTGCGACGCACAAGGGCAATCTGGATGGCAAGATCTCCGCGCTGTGGTCGGAGGCCTCCACCAAGATTGCCGGGCAGCTCGAAACCATCGTCCGCGCTGCCGTCCGGGCCAATGTCGAGCGTCCCACGGACATCTGGGTCAACGCCGTCAACAAGGCGTATCTGCGTGACAACACGGAGTTCAAGACCTGGGCGCAGTACAACAACCGGGCCACCGATGTTGTGCTGCAGGGCGACATCATCGAGAACCTGTGGGGCTTCCGCTGGCACTTCCTCAGCGGGGCTTACACGGCTCCCGATGGCAGCGTGAAGGACTATCTGCCGGCCAGCATCGCGGTCATCACGCCCCCGCCCGACAGCGGCTGGCGGCGGGCCACCAACGGCCTGACGCTTGTGCCTCGGACCGTGGGTGTGGCTCCCGACTGGCGTGCGGCCCTCAACAGTCTCGACGAGAAGTTCGGCGCTTATTCGTATGCCGAAGTCTCGCACAACCCGACGCTCATGCACCTCTACATGGGCGACGTGTTCGGCTTCCACTATGCCGAGCCCGGCGCGATCTGGATCGCCACGGCGTTCCCCTCGTAGCTCCGTAATGTCCCAATGACCAATGAAACAATGATCAATGAGGGGCGTTGCTACGCCACCGTCCCAAGGCAGCGTTGTGTAACCGGCAGCACAAGCAGATTGTGTGCTCCGCATCTCAAGAGAGCCAACCCTCGCCCTCACAGTGTGTGGCGTGTCCCGCCCGCCCATTGGTCATTGTTTCATTGGTCATTATCTCATTCTTTCCCCCAGGTGTCCCGTGCCCAACTATTGCACACTCCTGCAACTGCAGAGCCGGCTGACGGAGGCTGGCCTGCGCTTTGTGGCCGACCGGAACAAGTCCGGCGGCGTGTCATCGGACGAATCCGCCGATTATCTCGACACGGCGCTGGCCTATGCCAGCAATCTGATCGATGCCGCGCTGTGTGGGATTGTGCCACCGGCTGTCGCCCGGGCGGCTGGAAACGCGTGGCTCGCCGACCGCGCCGTGGACCTGGCCGCCCATCGCGCCGCGAGCCACGGCGGACGTGAGCCACCGGCGGCCTTGTCCGATGCCTGTCGGCAGGCGTTCCAACTCCTCGAACGCGTGCAGCAACGCCAGCAGTGCATCCCCGGCCTGATCATTCCGCAGCCCAGGACCGACTGCCAGCTCCCATGCGCTGCTCCCCGCGTTGTAAACCCGTCTGAAGACTGACTGAATCCTGCTTCAAACCATTGGTCATTACTTCATTGGTCATTGAGTCATTCCGTTCATGCCTACACTCACTGATGCCCGTAACGCGCTCTGGGACGCCATCGACAACTGGCCGGGGCTGGAGTCCGAGTCCACGACCACCGGCCGCGCATTTCAACAGACGTTTCGCTTTAACGATGATTCGGACCTCGGCACGGCGATTCAGCCCGCCCTCGGTGACCTGCCCGCCATGGCCATTCTGCCGGTTTCATCCGCGCCCGAGTGGTTTTCGCACGAGCTGCAGCAGTGGCCGCTGTTGTTTGAGTTCCGCTTGTGGACGGCCGATTGGTCCTTGCCTGAAGCAGAGGCACTGCTGGAAGCCACGGTCCGGGCGATTTATCAGGCTGGCGAGATTGCGGGCGTGAGCTATGTGAAGGCCACAACCGGGTATCACCCACGACAGCTCGGTCCGCTGACGTTCGAGTTTGTTCGCGCCGGCGACCGCGGCCCGAAGGTCACGCTGGCGCGATTCACTCTGGGGCTGAGAGTGATGATTGATCCGTTCGCCTGACGGGCGAGGCAAACGTTGTTGTCAGTTTGCGATGAGATTCAATCAGACAATTGAGCCGGCACGCTTTAGCCTCCGGTTAGTACATCGGTCAAACCGGACGCTAACGCGTGCCGGCTGATGAATTTGCCGATGCTCGTACGCTGGCCCCATCACATTATTCCCTACAGTTGACACACATTATGCCCACACCCATCCATGGCGAGCGAAGTCATCTCACGCTGGCGAGCGAAACAACCTGGGGCGTCACGCCCGGATCGCCCGTCTATGTGCATGTCCCCGTGACAAACTATACGGTCACGGTCACCCGCGAGCGGAGAAACGCCGCGGCGTTTCTGGGCGTCCGCGAGCGACGCCACGGGCGAAGTTTGCACCACCAATGCGCCGGCCGGCTGGATTGTCCCTTGTATGGCTGGTATCCGTCTGGCCTCTCGATGAGTCTCGCCGAATATCTGTTGGGCTGGGCGTTCGCTGCACCGGACGAGACGGAACTGCCCAGCAAGCTGGCGGAGTGGGCCGAGGGGCCGAATGTCGCCAATGTCCGGCAAAACGGTCTCCGGGTTCAGGCGGCCACGCTGAGCGGCACGGCCGAGTCGGGGACGATCTCGCTGGAACTGGAACTGATCGGACCGGCGGAAGCGGCACTGGCCTCGGCCCAGACGTTGCCTGCCAATCGGCACCGAATGGTGGACTTCGAGTTTCCCGATGTCAGCGTGACCCTCGACGAAAGCGCACTGCCAATCGCCGCGTTCCGCCTGCGAATCGAAAACAGTCTGCGGCCCACATTCCTCAACGCCGCCACGATGGCGCATCTGTCCGCCGGCCCGCGAATCGTGAGTCTGCAACTGACGCCGATCAAATCGGCGGACACCTACAGTGCGTGGCAACGGGCGACAACCGATCTGGAGAAGGCCGGGCAGATCGTGCTTCGTGGCTTGCATAATGGCAGCGGCCCCTCTGGAGCGATGACCGTCGCCACGCTGGACTTTCCGCGACTGGCGTTTGTGAACGCCGACGCGCCGCGACCGCTGGCCGATCTCTACCGGCAGCCACTGCGCTTTGAAGTGCTGAAGCCGGATGACACCGACCCGGATCTGACGATCACCTGGTCAACGGCGTGACATCTCAACGTTTGATGCAACGTCCCGAGGTTAGGACCGCGGCAAGAATAACTGTCGATTTTTGACGAGCCGCACAGCCAATGAGCCGGAGGGCCTTAGCCCCCGGTTGGAGGATGATCGGAAGACGCCAACGCCACGAACCGGACGCTAACGCGTGCCGGCTGATGGACTCGTTCACATCGGCCAGCCATCTAGCAAGCAAAATGCCCCTGTTATTGTTGCTGCGATCCTTATTGACATCATGAACAATCGACCCCGCCGAACTTCTCGTTCGAAGACTCGCAAACCCCGAGCGCCCGCGAAGCGGGCAACCGCCCCGCGTGTCACGACCGTCCGTCCCGACAAAAGTCTCGGCACCATCGGCCCGCTGTTGGACGGCTTCCGCAAATCCACCACTGATTTGACGCAGTTGGGGCGCGAGCTGCAGCAGGTCACCCAGCAGGCGACCCAGGCATTGCAGCAGGCGGTCGACGCATTGGCCGATGAAGTGCGTCGCAGTGAACAGGCCCGCAGCACCATCGAGCTGTTGCAGCGGCAGATTCAACAACTGACAGCCGATCCAGGGTACAGCATCACCCGCGCGTCCCGTGCGGGGTCGCAACGCTGAGGAGAGACGAGCCGCCATCATGCTTCACTTTCAAGTCCAAGTCACACCATTCGGCGACTACACCACGCTCGATCTCACCGTTTGGCGGATCGCGCGGCTCAAGACGCGGTTTAGCTACGGGCACCCGGCGATCGCCAGTTGGACGATGTTCCATCCCCAGCACACGCTGCCATTGGGAATCCGCCAGTTCATCCGTTTGTGGGACGATGCCGATCCTTCGCAGTCCGAGAGTAATCCACACTACGAAGGCTTTATTGAAGAGGTCAGTCCCGGTGCCGAATCCGGCGAAGTTCGATACGTGGCTTATGACCCAACGCGAAAGGCGACGGCCGAATTGTGCGTCATGTCCGCCGCCTGGGACACGGGCAGCATTGGCGAGGCACCTCCCACAGAGGGTTTTGGAACTTATCCACGCCTGGTGTTCAACAGCAAGATTGACAACGACGATGACTATGCGTTCGAACGGGCGCACGACTACTCCCTGGCGGAGATCATCAGCACAATTCTTGAGGACCAATATCATCCCTTGTATTGGTCGAATGCCGCCCCGGGCGATGGCAGTTCCGAAGGAAATGGGCTGGCCTACGAAGCTGATGATCTCACACTGCTCAGCTTTCGCCCGCAAGAGAAACTGGTCTTCGAATCGGAGAGCGTCCGCTCTGCTTTAGAACGGTTGCTGCAGTGGGAGCCAGCCTATCGACTGTTGTGGCAGCCCGGCACGCGGCAATGGCGGTTCTTTGATGTGACCCAGGCCGAAGCCACGACGCTGACTTTGAATGACATTGAGCCTCCCGTTGTTCTCAGCCTGGAACTGCACCGGTCGCTGGAGGGCCGGTATACCGCCGTCAAGATTTATGGCCCGGAAAAGACTACCGATATCACGTTGCAGGTCAGTACTGGCGGTCTGACGGTCATCCCCAGCGGGATCCTGCTGCAAAACGACATTGGCACCTGCTGCAATGTCGATGGCTTGAATCAATGGCAGATCACCAACGCCAGCCGGCGGCGCATCGCGCGGCTGCTGAACCAGGCCATCGCGGTGCAATACAGCGACTATTACTACGCCACGACACGCTCGCCCGTGCTGCTGGGCTACTGGCCAATGACGAGCGCTGGCAACGCCGGCTGGCGTGTCATCCAGGGCTGGACCCTGGACAGCAAGACTGGAGTCATCCGGTTTCCCAACAGTTATGTCTATCGCTTCAACCCGAGCCCGGCGTCGGGGCAGCCACAGCACGAGAATCCGACCGATGTTCGCTTTGTCTGCTCGTATTACGACGAGCCACTGAGCGTGCGGTATCCCGACGTGGGGTTCAGTGGCTCAGCGTACACCGTGGCCGGCCTGCAGAATGAATTGAAGCTCTATGACGAGATGCTGGCGGTCGGCTACGAGTATGGCACTCCAGTCACCACGCCGAACCGCATGGCGCAGTTTCAGATCCTGGCGCAGCGGATCCACGCGATGCGCCGGGACCTGATCCATGCCGGTGGCTGCACCCTCGACGGGCTCGATTATCGCTTTCAGCGTCTGAACCGCCGTGTCAATTTCGCGGGTGTCGACGCCGATGGTGCGGCAGTGACCACGGGATGGGAGGCGATCGGCGCGCTTGTGACCGATGTGGAGTACGACTTCGAACAACAACTGACTACCGTGCAGTTTTCCAGCGATCAATTGGAAATGATTGGCATGGATCCGGAACAGATGAAGGAGCGGCTGCGGATTCGCGCGTTGGAGCTGCGAACCTGGTCCCAGGTGAGCTACGGCACCGCGCTCCGCAACCGGCTCTCCTCGGATGCCACCGGCTTCCACTTTGTGGGGGACACCCTGCAATCCACGATCACTGTCAACGCCGGGAAAGCGTGGGTTGACCCGGAGACCGGCGAGCTTGGATAGCGACTAATCAGCCGGCACGCGTTAGCGTCCGGTTCAGGTGTACGTCAAACCAGACGCCAACACGTGCTAACGCGTGCCGGCTCATTAAGTGATGCCCTTACTTCAACCGATCCGACGGCAGCCATGCATCCCAACTTCTCCTCCAACAAGCATCGGCGCGACCAGGCGCGGCAGCAGCGGCATGTCGACATTCAACGCCTCTGGCGACGGCTGACCGTGGCCCCTCAGGGATTTGTCGGCAACCCGCCAACTGTTGTCACCCCGCCACAGTGCGGCACGCTGCAAGTGCGGGCGGCCGGTTCGGGCAGCGAAGACGGGTCGGGAGATGTCAGTTGGGGCGATCCCACGTTGATCAGCTCCGCGGAGGCGAGCGCGGCCCATTGTTTGCTTCCCAGCTTAGGTGGCATGTCGTCGAGGTTAATCTCGAATACCCATGGCTTCGACATTCCCGACGCCGCAACGATCGGCGGAATCTATGTCCGCGTCTGGCGCAGCCGCGACGTTCACGCCCCTGTTATTGATGAGTCCGTGTGGCTCACCAAAAACGGCGTCACAGGAGTCGGAGCGCCGCGCTGGTCGGATGAGATCTGGCCGGTGACAGAAGACTTCGCGGTCTACGGTGACGCGGACGATTTGTGGGAGGCCCCCTGGACAGCGGACGAGATCAACGCCCCAACGTTCGGCGCGATGCTGCGGGCGCAGTCACCCAGTGGCAGCGCCTTCGTGACGGCATATGTGGACATGATTGAGATCTCGGTGTGCTACTCGGTGTCGTAAGGACCGCGGCAAGAATAACTGTCGACTTGTGACAAGCCGTACAGCCAATGAGCCGGAGGGCCTTAGCCCCCGGTTGGAGGATAATCGGAAGACGCCAGCGCCACGAACCGGACGCCAACGCGTGCCGGCTGATGGCTTGTAGCCGCGTAAGAGAGTCGCAAAAGACTTCGCACCCCTTGAAACCATCCAAGGACCGTTATGCCACTTCCCTATGTTCCCAGTGATGCGGCGCGAGATCGTTTTGCCGAACAGCTCGCACAGCAACACCATGTCGATATTCAGCGTCTGTGGAAGCGAACGGGACAGACGCCACAAGAGTTTGCCGGCTACCCTTGGACCGGTCCGCCGGTGCCCCTTGGTTCCGGCTCGACCAGCAGCAGTTCCACCAGTTCCTCGTCCAGCTCGTCCTCCAGCAGCAGTTCGAGTAGCTCCTCCAGCGGCGCGTCCAGTTCCTCAAGTTCCATGTCTTCGAGCGGCGGGGAGTGTGGCTCGGAATTCTGTGCGGGGCATCAGCCCTGCACGCTGATCCTGTCAGCACGTGACGACCTGGATCGCTGCCCGTGCCTGGACTGTCTGGAGACAACATTGACCTGGTCCGAGGGCCGGTGGAACGGAACGCTGGAGTCCTGTGGGCAGACGTGGCTCTTTGAGTTCTTCTGCGTGGGCGGCGAACAATATGCAATGGCGGTCTCCACCAATCCCGGCTGCTTCTCGACGATGAAGGTCGCCTATCTCATCGAATACAACCCGCTGCGCGTGCATTATGTGCTGTCGATCCCCAGAAGCTGCTGCGGCGAGGGCGCGGGCACGGCGCAGATTCAACTTGTGGTGCATGAGGGACAATGGACATGCACTTGAATGCCGCACCAACAGATGAAGAGCAGTTTCCCTGCGAATTTCGCGGACCGGTGCTGCGGATCGAACTCTGCAAGCTGTGTGGCTCACGCGGCAAGCCGGTCGAAGTCCACCGCTGTTTCTGGTTTGGCGAATGCACGATTCACGCAGCCGGACTCCGCCCCGCGCCTTCGGCGCCGAAGCTGCCAGTCTGTGTCGGTTGTGAACACCGGACGAGCGGGCCGTGGCAGATTTAGGACCGCAGCAAGAATAACTGTCGACTTTTGACAAGCCGTACAGCAAATGAGCCGGAGGGCCTTAGCCCCCGGTTGGAGGATCATCGGCAGACGCCAGCGCCACGAACCGGACGCTAACGCGCGCTAACGCGTGCCGGCTGATGAATCTGCCTTCAGTCAGCATCCATCCCAATCAACTTCACCATGTTGTTATTGCCGCGATCCTTAGCGGCACGGCCCGAGCCGTCCGGTTAATGGGCGGGGCCACACGGTCGGTCACCGGAGGGCTTGCGCCCTGCCGCTACCACGTATTCCCTCAGATGGGCTGTTGCCATGCATACTTATCGTCCCGGCGAAGCAGAACTCTGGGTGGCCGGATACCCGTCCGCTTACGGCGGTGCCGACACCGAGTTGGACCACCTGATCGACCTGTGGCGGTTGTTCGGTGTCGAGGTGCATTTGGTCCCCAACGGCGAGCCTGACCGGGCGATCCGCGCCCATTGCGACCGCCGGGGATGCATCACTCATACTGACCGCCGCGGAATCTTCCGCGACAAACTCGTCGTCTCGCTGTGCAATGGAGAGTTCTTAAACCGGCTTCCGGCCATTTGTGCGGAAGGCCGGCCGCGGCAGGTCGTCTGGATCAACTGCATGACCTGGACGTTTCCCCAGGAGTTGGAGTGTCACAAAGCGGGGCTCATCGACCGGCACGCCTTTCAGTCGGACTATCAGCGCCGCTGCCTGCTTCCGCCGCTCAGCGCCACCGGAATGCCGGTTCAGGAACTGGCAGGTTACCGTCCCTACTGTTCGCCGCAGAACGCGCTTCAGAAGTTGAACTATGAGTATCGCGCACCTGCCGACTATTTCGGCATGGGCCGCATTTCCCGCGACGATGCGGCGAAGTATCCCGACGACATGTGGCGGCTGTTCGCCAAAGTGACCAGTCCCTTGCCAACGAAGACCTACATCCTCGGCTTTGGTTCGCAGGCGATGGGGAAGACCGGAAAGATCCCGCCCTGCAACTGGCTCGACTACATGGTCTGGTCGCCCGGTTCCCTTCCGGTCTCTGAGTTCTATCCACGCATTCATGTGCTGCTGCACCGCACCGGCGGTTCGCGGGAGAACTGGCCCCGCGCGGTGATTGAGGCCATGGCCAGCGGAGTGGCGGTCATCGCAGAACGGGATTATGGGCTTCCCGAGCTGATGACAGATGGCGAGAATGGATTTCTCTGTGGCAGCTCTGATGAGATGAGTTATCGTGCGTCTCAACTGGCCTTTGATGAGCCACTGCGCAAGCGGATTGTCGAGGCGGCCCACGAGCGGTTTCTCACAGAGCACAAAGACGCTGAACGCTCGATGTCCCCCTGGCGTGAGCTGCTGGAAGCGGTGTCGCTGCCCGACCGCGCGACAACAGTCCCGCCGCGGACAGAACGCGTGTCGTTGATCATCGCGTCGCGCAATCAGGGACGTTATTTGCATGAAGCGCTGGATTCCGCGCTGGCTCAAAGCGTGGCCTGCGAGGTGATCGCCGTCGACGACTGTTCCATTGACGATTCACCCAGCATCATCCGCGAATACCTCGACCGCGGCGCGCAGCTTGTGCAGCAAAATCCCCATGCCGGAGTGTGTGCCGCACGCAACGCCGGTGCCGCGCTCGCCACGGGAGACTATCTCGTGTTTTTGGATGGCGACGACGTGTTGCCGATCGATTTTGTGCAACGGCACCTGGAGGCCATGGCCAACGCTCCTCTGGCACCGTTTGTCTATGGTCCGGCCGCGGCCTTTGGCGATGCCTGCCATGCCTCGTACTGGGAAGCGCCGGCTCACGACGTCGGCCGGCTCTGGGAGCAAAACTACGTCAACACCTCGGCGCTGTGGCGACGAACTGCGTTCGAAGCGGTGGGCGGATGGCGCGACGGCGTCAAGACGATGTGGGACTGGGACCTCGCCTTGCGAGCCACGCGCTGGGGGACGCCACGGCCGAGTGCCGCCTGTCTGCACTACCGGCAGCACGCCGATTCGTGGTCGCACCAGGTGTGTGAAAAGACAGCCGAAGACCGCAGCGCGTTGATGCCTGGTGTCCGCCGCCTGAATGCGAAGTTGTCCATCGGATGCATCATCAGCGGACGCCTGCCGGGGTTGTTTCCAAAGTGGCTCTCGCAACTCGCCCAGTCGGTCAAGTTGATGACATTGTCAGAGGCACCGGAACTACTCTTGCTGGACAACTCCCGGAATGAACAACTGACGAACACAATGCAAACCGAACTAGCGCGTTACCACGGCACGTTCGGAAGCGTGCGCATCATCCCCTATCCGGTGCGCTTCGGCTGGGAGTCTGAACAGCAGCGCCGCGACGCGGTGGCTGGGTTCATGGCCACCGCATGCAACCGCCTGCGTGCCGAACTGCACGGCGACATCCATTGGCTGGTGGAAGACGATGTGCTCGTGCCGCTGCAGGGTGGCGACCGCCTGTGGCAGGCCGTCACTGCCGGCTGGCGTCCGCCGCATGCCGTGGCGGGGACCTACCGCAATCGTCACGTTCCCTCGCAGTTTGTGGGTGGCTGGTGGCGCGAAAGTCACCCCGAAGAGATCACGATGTTCCCCGATCAACAACCTGTTGCCGTCGACTTTACGGGAACCGGATGTCTGATGTACTGGCCGAGCCGGACTCCCAGGGAATGGCGCAGCCACTGGAAAAAGGTGCCAGCCCACGACTGGGCCTGGGGCATGGACCTTAAAGCAAGCGGCGGCACGTTGCTGATGCTTCCCGCAGTGCCCTGCGGCCACGCCCGCACGCTGCATGACATTATCCCATGCGCCTAACTAACTAAGGAACGCAGAAAGACTAACTGTTCGATTTCGATTCGTTGGCCCGCCAATGAGCCGGAGGGCCTTAGCCCCCGGTTAGAGGATAATCGCAAGACGCCAGCGCCATGAGCCGGGACGCTAACGCGTCCCGGCTCATGGACTCGTCCACATCGGCCAGCCAACTCGCGAGCAAAATGCCCCTGTTGTTGTTGCAGCGATCCTAAAACGGCTCACCCAACAAAACATTGGTCATTGATTCATTGGTCATTGAGTCATTCCCCTCCAATCCTAGATCCATTTAGGACCGTTCCCTCCCATGCCTCGACGACAGAAGCCACCACAGGAACTCAGCGAAGACGACAGTAAAGCCGATAAAGAATCGCGCCTGTCGCTCGACGCCTATCTCAGGCATGTTGTGATCGACAGCCGGCCTGAGCCACGCCCTTGGTGCCAATGTATTGAAGAGTGGCAGCGTGACGTGATTGGTCCCATGGTTCCTGCCGTCGAGAAAGTCGCCGGGTTGCAGCCGGACTACGCGGGGCCGCGGTCCTTTTTTTATGTGCTGCCGCGGGGGCACGACAAAACCGGGATGATTGGCCGGCTGTGCAGTTGGGCGATCGCCTATGCGCGGCATCCGCTCCTGGCGATCGCCGCCGCAGCCGATCTCGACCAGGCGCGGCTCATTCTGCAATCGATGAAAAGTGAACTCTCGCTGAATCCGTGGCTCAAGCAGCACCTCATCTGCAAGTCCTTTGAAATTGAAGGACCAGGCGGGACGTTGCAGGTGATTTCCGCCGACGCCGGCAGCAGCAGCGGGCTCAAGGCCGACATTATTGTTTGCGACGAACTCACCATGTGGAGGAGCCGCGCGCTGTTTGACATCTTGTATTCGGGCCGCGAGAAGCGGCCCGACAGCGTGTTTGCGATCATCACCAATGCCGGGTTCAAACAGTCCTGGCAGCACCAACTCCTGGAGAAGGCCCGTAATAACACCCGGCACTGGAAGGTTTATGAAGCACCGGTTGGCCAGACACTCGCGACCTGGATGTCGACGGAGGGGATCGAGTCGCTGCGCGAATCATTGGATCGCGGCGTGGCCCGCCGCGTTCTCGACAACATCTGGACCGATACGATCGATCGACCGTTGTTGGAGTGGGATCTGATCGCGCAGTGTCACGCCGACTGCCTGTGGCCTGACGGCCGCGTGCCCGAGGGCCAGCATCCAGAACTGTATGTGGGGATTGATGTCGGCCGCAGCAAGGACCGAACGGTCATCTGGACACTGGAACGGGTGGGAGATGTGTTATGGACACGCGAAGTCAAGGTCATGGCCAATGTCGAATTTGACGAACAGGAATCCGCGATTTTCACTCGGATGACCAAAAACGTGATGGCCACGCGAATCGACAAGGGCGGGATCGGCTCGCATATGGCCGAACACCTGGTGTCGCGGCACTCCAACCAGGCTGAAGGAGTCCAGTTGAATGCCGCAAAGCAGGGGCAGCTCGCACTGGCACTCAAGATAGCGTTCCAGTCACGACGGATTCGCATCCCCAATGACCCGGACCTGAACGCGGACCTGCAGCTTGTCGAGGAGGTGGGCTGTGGCTCAAACGGCCTGCCGATGCTGAAGACGAACCATGGTGAGACCGGCCACGCCGACCGCTTTTGGGCCGCCGCCCTCGCACTGTATGGAGTGCCCTATGAGCCGCAGCGGGTGCTTTATCCGCCACGTGGTTTTCCATCGAAAGCGGCAGGATGACGCACGCTGTCGAGGGATGTCACCGGCGGTGTCGAGAACGCAGAACTATCCATGAATCTCCATTCTCAGATTTGACGTTTCCAACAAAAGCGAATTTCAAATCTCAAATCTCAGATTTCACAGGCTGTGCGACCACATCGAACGATCGGCCACGCCTCCGTAGCGAAGTACGTAACTCTCGCCCGGAAGGCCTGATGTCGCGAAAGGGTATTTTACTGTGAAATTTGAAATCTGAGATTTGAAATTCCAATTAACTCACCTCCTACTGAAAGTGACTCACATGCGCTGGTGGACACAACTTCGCAACACGTTTTCCAAACCTTTGCCCACTGGCAGCGTCGCCAGTACCGCGCTGTTGGGGATGATGAAGCCCGAGGCGCATGATGTGCCGGCGCTGGCCAGGGAAATGCGCAACGACTATCAGGTGCGGCTGGCCGAACTCGTGCTGGCCGCCAATGTCCGCGCGGCTCCGACGCGCGTCATCGTGAATGGCGCGGCGGGGATGGGCGATGCGCGGGCGACGCAGTTGGCGGCGAGGCTGCACCAGTTGTGGCGGGAGGCCTTGCCGGCAATGCTCGGTGCATTGGGTGACGGACGTGTGGCGTTCGAAAAGATCTGGGGGTTCGACCCAGCGCTGCAATTGACGACTGTCCGCAAGCTGGAACCACTGCCGGCGGAGCAGACGAAACTCAAGTTGAACGCCGGAGGGGCCTTTGCCGGGATCGAACTCCGCACAACTGAACGATCGGCGGCGTGGATCACGTCCTCCGGCGAACCAGCCGTGAGATCTGGCTGGCGGGACGAGGGCTCGGTGCGGCTGCTGCCGGCCGAGAAGACGTGGTGGCTCGCCGTCGACGCCACGCCGCTTGAGCCACATGGCCGCAGCCGGTTTCTCGGTGCTCCATATACCGTATGGAAGGAACACAGCGAGGCGATCCGGCTGCGTAAGTTGTTTCTCAAGCGGTTCGTCGTTCGTGGCGGCGTGGCTCACGTCCCACCCACTTCGACCAATCTGCAGGGCGAGGTCGTCGACAACTTTGAAGCCACCGCCGAAACCATCGACCAACGCGTCTCGGGCGGGACGGTGTTGTTTCCCAACACGCGCGACTCGCGGGGCAACTACGAGTATAACTACACCGAGCCCCCGCAGACGCTCGACCCGGCACCGATCGACAACGTGATCGACGGCCTGGATGCCGAACTGCTGCGGGCGTTCGGCATTCCCGAGAAGACGGTAATCGAGGGCCAGGCGGTAGGCTCCTACGCACTGGCTTCGCAGCAGATGCTGATTCTGTATGCCGTTGTTGAAGACCTGCTGACACAATTCGCCCAGTCGTTCCAGCGGTATGTGATCGACAAGGTCGTGGCCGCAAACTACGAATCCGCCACCGCGCCAAAGCTCATGCTGCATGTGCCCTCCTTGGGAGATTCACCCACCGCCAACTTGGTGGAGTTGACCAAGGCGTTGCTGACCGCCACCCCAACGCCAACGACGGAGCTGGTCGACATGAAGCAGTTATTGCAGGCGGCCGGCGTGCCGGTGAAGCACCAAGGTGTGTCCCCTGGGCAATGATGTTGCCGCGATCCTTGTCGGCATCGCAAACGATTGCGATTTCGGCATCCGGGACGGTATTGTCGAAAATCTCGCCAAGCCACACTCATTCCACGAGTATTCCATGGACGCCTCAATCATCGATCGTTCCCGGGGCACGCTGATTGGGCTGGCCGTGGGCGATGCCCTGGGCGCGGCGGTGGAGTTTCAGGCACCAGGTCGCTTTAAGCCGGTCACCGGCTACCGCGGCGGCGGGCCGCATGGTCTGGCGGCGGGAGAATGGACGGACGACACCAGCATGACCCTGGCTCTGGCCGACAGCATCGCCCAGGTCGGCTGGGATCTGAATGATCAGCTCACGCGCTACGTGCAGTGGTTCAGGGCCGGAGCGTACTCCGTGACGGGACGGTGCTTCGACATCGGTCTCACCACCCGCGGGGCACTGGTTCACTTTTCCCAGAACAACAACGCCCTGACCTCGGGCGACACCTCCGAACGGGCGAGCGGGAACGGCTCGATCATGCGGCTGGCCCCCGTGCCGATTCACTTTGCCGGTCTCTATCCGCACAACATCGCGGACCTTGTCCAGAAGGCGGAAGAGTCGAGTCTCACAACCCACGCCAGCGAACAGTGCCGTTCCGCCTGCCGGTATCTGGCGCTGGTGCTCGCGGCCTTGATCCAGGGTGAGCCACGGGCAAGCGTGCTGTCCCCGACGTGGGCACCACTGCGGAAACTCCGCGAACTCAAGCCACTGCATCCGCTCATCGACGCCGTGGCTCAGGGCAGCTTTCGCGACCGCCAGCCACCCGAGATTCAGGGATCGGGCTGGGTCGTCAAAAGCCTGGAGGCCGCCCTCTGGGCCTTTCACTCCGCCAACACCTTCGAGGAAGCAGTGCTGAAGGCCGTCAACCTCGGCGACGACGCCGACACCACCGGTGCGGTGTGTGGCCAACTGGCGGGTGCCCACTGGGGTGAGAACGAGATTCCCCGCGCCTTGCGAACTGGTCTGGCCCGCATGGACATGCTGGATGGCGCATTGGCGGGAATCATTCGGGGCTGATCGCCTGATCGCGGCAACAAGAGTGCAATCCCCCCCCTCAGACATGAGCGCCCGCTTCGGACCTCCTCTGGTTGACGGCATCCCTCCTGAACCGCGGAAGTCGCGGCCTGCGCGGTCGTTTTCAAACCGCTGCGCCACCCACGGATCTTGATAAAGAATTGATAACCACCCGTCCGTTCTTAACGCAAATTTAGCGCGACACCGGATCTAATTCCCTCAATGGAACTCATTGAGGAGGAATCCGACATGGACCTTGTGTGGCTCGCGGCCGGGGCGGCCTTTTTCTTCGGCTCGTGCGGACTGGTGCGTTTTCTCGACAGCCTGCGGGCGGAGGACTGACCATGGACTGGGCAACGATGCTCGCGTTCGTCGTGGCGGTGCTGCTGGGGATCTACCTCGCCGCCGCCCTGCTCGTGCCGGAGAAGTTTTCATGACCACCAACGCCGTTCTGCAATTGAGCCTCGCGCTGGGGCTGCTCCTGGCGTGTGTGAAACCCCTGGGCTGGCATATGGCCCAGGTTTACTCCGGCCAGGCACCTTTTTTCGAACGCTTCTTCGGGCCGTTCGAACGCTGGTTGTACCGCGCCGCGGGCCTTGGCAAGTGCCTGGAAATGAGTTGGCGGCAGTATGCCTTTGCTGTCATTTCGCTGAGCCTTCTGAGCTTTGTGGCCGTGTATGCGCTGCAGCGAGTCCAGGGTTGGCTGCCGCTGAATCCGGCGGGCCTGCCGGCTGTGTCGCCCGACTCGTCATTCAACACCGCCGTCAGCTTCACGACCAACACCAACTGGCAGGGATACGGCGGCGAAGCCACGATGAGCGACCTCACGCAGATGCTCGCGCTGACTGTGCAGAACTTTGTTTCGGCGGCGGCAGGCATGGCGGTGCTGGTCGCCCTGATCCGTGGCTTCACGCGGAGCACCACCAACACCATCGGCAACTTTTGGGTCGATGTGGTGCGCGGCACACTGTATATCCTGCTCCCGCTGTCGACCGTTCTGGCGGTGGCTCTCGTGTCGCAGGGCGTGGTGCAATCCTTCAGCGCCCCTCACCAAGTCACGCTCCTGGAACCAGCAGTCGGCGTAGACGGGAACCTTGAAAACACGCAATCCATCGCCGTTGGTCCGGTCGCCTCGCAGGTGGCGATCAAGCAGCTCGGCACCAACGGCGGCGGCTACTTCAATGCGAACTCGGCCCATCCCCTGGAGAATCCAACCCCGCTGTCCAACCTGCTGCAACTGCTGGCGATCCTGCTGATCCCCGCCGCCCTGTGTCACACCTTCGGAGAGATGGTGGGCGACAGGCGGCAGGGGTGGGCGCTGCTGGCGGCGATGAGCGTCGTCTTCGTCCCGCTGCTGGTGCTGGTTGTCGTCGCCGAGCAGCAGGGCAACCCGGTCCTGCAGAACCTGGGCGTCGGCCTGGCCGCTTCGGACGTGCAGTCCGGTGGCAACATGGAAGGCAAGGAAACGCGGTTCGGCATCGTGAACTCATCGCTGTGGGCCGTCGCCACCACGGCCGCCTCCAACGGCTCGGTGAACTCGATGCACGACTCATACACGCCGCTCGGTGGATTGGTGCCGATGTGGCTGATGCAGTTGGGCGAGGTGATCTTTGGCGGCGTCGGCTCTGGCCTCTATGGCTTGCTGATCTTCGCCATTGTCACGGTGTTTCTCTCTGGATTGATGGTCGGCCGGACCCCCGAGTATCTGGGCAAGAAGATCGGCGCGTTCGAGATGAAGATGGCCGCGCTGGCGATCCTCGCCCCGTGTGCGATGGTCCTGCTCGGTGCGGCCATCGCCGTCGTTTCACCCGCGGGAACGGCCAGCATCTTCAACCCTGGTCCGCATGGTTTCAGCGAAGTCCTGTACGCCTTCTCGTCCGCGTCGAACAACAACGGCAGTGCCTTCGCGGGGTTGGGAGCCAACACGCCGTTCTACAATGGAATGTTGGCGCTCACCATGCTTGTCGGACGCTTCTGGGTGATGCTCCCCGTGCTGGCGATTGCCGGCTCGCTGGCCGCCAAGAAAACTGTTCCCGCCGGCGCGGGGACGCTGCCCACGCACACACCGTTGTTCGTCGGACTGCTGGTGGCCGTGGTGGTCGTCGTGGGGGCCTTGAGCTTCCTGCCGGCCTTGGCGCTGGGGCCGATTGTCGAACATTTGTCACTGCCGAAGTCGAGCTGAACGGCAGTTCTTAGATACGGAAACTCGTCATGACCAAAACGTCCACGCACCTCCTTGACACCAAGATCCTCGGCCAGGCGGTGGCGGCTTCCTTTCAGAAGCTCGACCCGCGAGTGCAGCTCCGCAATCCGGTGATGTTCGCCGTTTATCTCGGCAGCATTCTCACCACGATTCTGTGGGTCCAGTCGCTCGGTGAGGCGGCAGGCACCACGGGCGAATCGTCGGGCTTCGTGCTGGGCATCGCCGCGTGGCTGTGGTTCACCGTCCTCTTTGCCAACTTCGCCGAGGCGATCGCCGAAGGGCATGGCAAAGCCCAGGCCGCTTCGTTGAAAAGCAGTCGTATGACAGTGGCCGCCCAGCGCTTGTCGAATTTGAAGGGAAGGGTGACCGAGGAGGTCCCGGCCACCGACCTCAAGCTGGGTGACCTCGTGCTGGTCAAGGCCGGCGAGACAATTCCTGCCGACGGAGAAGTGATCGAAGGGGTGGCGTCGGTCGATGAGAGCGCCATCACCGGCGAGAGTGCCCCGGTCGTGCGGGAGAGTGGCGGCGACCGTAGCTCCGTCACCGGCGGGACGCGCGTGATCAGCGACTGGCTGATCGTCGAGGTGAAAACACTCCCGGGCCAGAGCTTTCTGGATCGGATGATCGCGATGGTGGAAGGAGCCAAACGTCAAAAGACCCCGAATGAGATCGCCCTGGCGATTCTGCTGGCGGCGCTCACGCTGATCTTCCTGCTGGTGGTGGCCACGCTACTGCCCTACTCGGTGTTCAGCGTGCAGGTTTCGGGACAGGGCCGGCCGATCAGCCTGACCGTGCTCGTGGCGCTGTTCGTGTGCCTCGCACCCACGACCATTGGGGCACTGCTTTCGGCGATTGGGATCGCGGGGATGAACCGCCTCAGCCGGGCCAATGTCCTGGCGATGTCGGGACGGGCGGTCGAAGCCGCGGGAGATGTGGATGTTCTGCTGCTCGACAAGACCGGCACGATTACCCTTGGAAACCGCCAGGCAACCCGCTTCATCCCCACGGCCGGCATTGAAGAACGTGCGTTGGCGGAGGCGGCGCATCTCGCATCACTGGCCGACGAGACCGCCGAAGGCCGCAGCATCGCCGTCCTGGCGAAAAAGCAGTTCGGCCTGCGTGGACGGGATCTCGAACAGGACCAGCCGACGTTCGTGCCGTTCTCGGCCCGGACCCGCATGAGCGGAGTGACCATCGACGGCCGGGCGATTCGCAAGGGGGCCGCCGAGGCCGTGGAAACCCATGTGCGAACTCTCGGCGGATTCCTCCCCGAAGATGTGCGAACGGCTGTCCAACAAATCGCCCGGGGAGGTGGCACACCGTTGGTGGTGAGCGAGGATGCGAAGGTGCTGGGCGTGATTGAACTCAAGGACATCGTGAAAGGCGGCATCAAGGAGCGGTTCGCGGAACTGCGGCAGATGGGGATCAAGACGGTGATGATCACCGGCGACAATCCGCTGACCGCCGCCGCCATCGCCGCCGAGGCCGGTGTGGATGATTTCCTCGCCGAGGCGACACCCGAAGCCAAGCTGATGCTGATTCGGGACTATCAGAAGGGCGGACGGCTTGTCGCCATGACCGGCGACGGAACCAACGATGCCCCGGCTCTCGCCCAGGCGGATGTGGCGGTCGCCATGAACAGCGGAACGCAGGCGGCGAAGGAGGCTGGCAACATGGTCGATCTCGACTCCAATCCGACAAAGCTCATCGAGATCGTGAACATCGGCAAACAACTGCTGATGACCCGTGGCTCACTTACGACCTTCAGCATCGCGAACGATGTCGCCAAATATTTCGCCATCCTCCCCGCCGCCTTCGCGGCAACTTATCCAGCCCTGAAAGCGTTGGACCTGATGCACCTGTCATCTCCCGCCAGCGCCATCCTGTCCGCAGTGATCTTCAACGCTCTGATCATCATCGCGCTGGTGCCCCTGGCGCTGAAGGGCGTGTCTTACCGGCCAGTGGGCGCGGCTCAGCTCCTGCGGAACAATCTGCTGATCTACGGCTTGGGAGGCCTCGTTGTGCCGTTCGTCGGCATCAAGGTAATCGACATGCTGCTGGCGGCGGTGAACCTAGCCTGATGATATCTCAGATCTCAGATCTCAGATTTCATAAGGCGTGTACTCCCACTTGGGACGGCGGCAAGAATAACTGTCGAATTTTGACGAGCCGCACAGCCAATGAGCCGGAGGGCCTTAGCCCCCGGTTGGAGGATGATCGGAAGACGCCAACGCCACGAACCGGACGCTAACGCGTGCCGGCTGATGAATCTGCACTCAATCGGCGTCCATCCCAAGCAACTTCACCATGTTATTGTTGCCGCGATCCTTGAGGTCGACATTTTAGTAACTGTGACATATGAGATTTGAGATTTGAGACTCAGTCAGTAGTTTCAATCAGACCCGCCGAGCTTGTCTCGGTGGTGAACGGGCCTGTGCGCTACGTCACAACTCTTCGCCGCTTTCGCCCAAATACGTAGTGCAAAGGCCCGAATCCACCGAGGCAAGCTCGGTGGGGGTTCGCTGATATCCATAAAGGAACCAACAAATGCTTCATCAACTTCGTGCGGCGACCGTGATGTTCGCTGCTTTGACTGTACTGACCGGCGTCGTCTATCCACTTTTCATCAGTGTGGTTGCCCAGGTCGCCTTTCCCCGGCAGGCGAACGGCAGCCTGATTCAGGTCGATCAACGGACAGTCGGATCGGAACTCATCGGCCAGTCGTTTACCAAGCCTGAATATTTCTGGGGCCGGTTGTCGGCGACCGGTCCGGTTCCCTACAACGCCGCCGCCTCCGGTGGCTCAAACTTTGGGCCGTTGCATCCAGATCTAAAGCAGGCCGCCGAAACCAGGATTGCCGCGCTTCAGACCGGGGGATTGCGAACGAAAGGCATCCCGGTCGATTTGGTGACCGCCTCCGGCAGTGGCCTCGATCCACACATTTCTCCAGCGGCGGCCGAGGCCCAGGTGGCGCGGGTCGTTGCAGCGAGAAGGATGTCGGAAGACACTGTGCGAAAGCTCGTGAGGGACCACACGGAGGGGCGTCAATTGGGTATCCTCGGTGAGCCACGGGTGAATGTCCTGCGGCTCAATCTGGCTCTCGACCAGCACTCCAGGCAGTGAGCCACATGATGGACGCCCGACCGAATCCCGATGAGTTGCTGGTGCAAGTGCAGGCGGCCGAGACCCAGGCCAAGCGTGGTTCGCTGAAGGTGTTTTTTGGCTATGCGGCCGGCGTGGGCAAGACGTACTGCATGCTGGAAAACGCGCGGCGGGCGCAGGCTGATGGCCGGGACGTGGTGGTTGGCTATGTTGAGCCACATGGGCGGGCGGAAACGGAAGCCCTGCTGACCGGCCTTGAGGCGCTGCCATTGCGCATCGTGGAGTACCGCGGAGTGGCGCTGCGGGAGCTGGATGTCGACGCGGCGCTGGCGCGGCGGCCGGGCCTGCTGCTCGTCGATGAGTTGGCCCACACCAATGCGGCCGGAAGCCGGCACGAGAAGCGCTGGCAGGATGTCGAAGAATTGATGGAGGCCGGCATCAATGTCTGGACCACGCTCAATGTGCAGCACATCGAGAGTCTGAATGATGTGATTGGTCAGATCACGGGGGTGGTCATCCGCGAGACGGTGCCCGACCGCGTGTTCGACCTGGCCGACGATCTGGAACTGGTGGACATCACTCCGGAAGAACTCCTGGCGCGGCTCAAGGCCGGAAAGATCTACGTGCCGGAACAGGTGCAGCGGGCGATCCAGAGTTTCTTCCAAAAAGGAAACCTCACCGCCCTGCGGGAGTTGTCGCTGCGTCAGGCGGCACAGCGGATCCACACGGAGGTTGAGTCCGCGCGGCGGGAGAAAGCCGCGGTTCCCCCGTGGGCCACGGCCGAGCGGCTGCTGGTGTGCGTGGGGCCGAGCCCCACGACGGCGCGCGTCATCCGCACGGCCCGGAGGATGGCGGCCGCCCTCGACGCCCCGTGGCTCGCCGTGTCGGTCGATCTGACGGGCGCGCCACCCAGCAGTCCCGCGAAGCAGCAGGTGGCACGGCATTTCAATCTCGCCGAGCGACTGGGTGCCGAGACTGTGACGCTGGCGGGTCAGAACGTCGCGGAGACGATGCTGGATTATGCCCGCTCCCGCAACGTGACCAAAGTGTTGATCGGCAAGACCAACCGGTCCCGGTGGCGCCGGCTCCTCTTCGGCACCGTGGTGGACGAAGTGCTGGAACAGAGCGGCGAGATTGATGTCTATGTCATTCATGGGGACGAAGAGAAGTCACTCGCGGCGGCGACTCGTCTGCCCGCGGCGACCACCGACAAGCTGCCCTATTTCAAATCCGCCGCGCTGGTCGCCGTGACTGGTGGCGTGGCTTGTGGACTGCGGATGCTGCATGTCGCGGACGCCGAGGCGAATACCGTCATGCTGTTTTTGGCGGCTGTCGCCTGGGCCGCCTTTCGCCACGGTCGCGGCCCCGCGATTCTGGCCAGCGTGCTGGCGGTGGCGGTCTTCGATTTTTTCTTCGTTCCGCCCTACCAGACCTTTGCCGTCGCCGATGCGCAGTATCTGGTCACGTTTGCCGTCATGCTGGCCATCGGCCTGGTGATCAGCACGCTGACTTCGCGGCTCCGAGCGCAGGTGGAGAGCACCCGCCGAAGGGAACGGCAGACGTCGGCCCTGTACGAGTTGGGCAAGAAGCTCAGCTCGCTCTATGGCGACGCGTTTCTTGCCAACGCCGCCGGAGAGAAGATCGGAGAAATGCTCGGCGGCGAGGTGGCCATCTATCTGCAGCGGAGTTCGGGAACGCCAGAGTTGGTCTTCGGACAACAGTCTTCGATTGCGACCCATGCGGTCAGCCTGCCGGTCGCCCAATGGGTGATCCAGCACGACCAGATGGCTGGGGCGGGAACAAACACGCTGCCCAACGCCATCGCGCTGGTCCTGCCGTTGGTGGGGTCGCAGCAGACTCTCGGCGCGCTGGCCGTGCGGGTGCCGGAGAACCAGCGGCTGCTCGAACCGGACGTGCGGCGGCTGCTCGAAGCCTGTGCCAGTCAGTTGGCTCTGGCCCTGGAGCGGGATCAGTTGGCCATTGAGGCGGCCGACGCCCGGGTTCAGGCGGAGGCCGAACAGGTGCGGAGCAGCCTGCTCAGCAGCGTCTCTCACGACCTGAGGACACCGCTGGCGGCCATTGCCGGCGCGAGCGGCAGCCTGCTCGAAGCGGAAAATCTCGACGAGACCACCCGCCGCCAGTTGCTCGAGACCGTGGCTGACGAAGCCGTCCGCCTGAACCGTCTGCTCGAAAACATCCTGCAGATGTCGAAGCTGGAGGCCAGCGCGGCCGCGCCCAACCGGCAGTGGCACGTGTTGGAAGAGATCGTGGGGTCGGCATTGCATCGCGTGCGGCAGGAGATTCAACACCACGAAGTCGTGGTTTGCGTGCCGGTGGATCTTCCGCTTGTGTTCGTGGACGGACTGCTGCTGGAACAACTGGTTGTCAATCTGTTGGAGAACGCCGCCCGCCACACACCCGCGGGCAGCCACGTTTGGATCAACGCCGCCATTGATGGCCCGACGCTGCGGATCGCCGTGGATGACGATGGGCCGGGCATCCCTGCCGGTGCGGAAGAACGGATTTTCGCCAAGTTCTTTCGCGCCTCGCCCACGGCGGACGCCGGACGCGGCAGCGGACTGGGGCTGGCCATTTGCCGGGCGATTGTTCAGGTGCATGGGGGCAGCATTGTTGCGTCCAATCGTCCGGGCGGCGGCGGGGAATTCGTGGCGCGCCTCCCCTTGGGGATGGATCCGCCACACGTCGTGGTAGAATAAACACATGGCACCCGGCGACCATCACGTTTTGGTGATCGAAGACGAACTCCCCATCCGGCGGTTCCTGCGGGCGTCGCTGGCGAGCGCGGGCTATCGGGTCAGCGAGGCCGAGTCTGGCGAAGAGGCATTTAAAATGGCGGCCCGCCAGCCGCCAGACCTGGTGATTCTCGACCTGGGACTTCCCGACGTGGACGGCCAGGACGTTCTTGAGCGACTGCGGGAGTGGTACACCCAGCCTATTCTCGTGCTGTCGGCGCGTGACCAAGAGTCGCAAAAAATCCGGGCTCTTGATCATGGAGCCGACGACTATGTCACCAAGCCGTTCGGCGTCGGTGAACTGCTGGCCCGCATCCGCACGGCATTGCGGCATTCCCGCCGCACCGGTCCGGAAGCCACGTCGTTCACCGTGGGCGATCTGCGTGTCGACCTGACGGCCCGCCTGGTGTACCGCGGGGAAACCGAGGTGCATCTCACGCCGCTGGAGTACAAGCTCCTGGTGACGATGCTCAAGCATGGCGGCAAGGTGCTGACGCACCGGTTCCTGCTGCGGGAAGTCTGGGGACCCGGGAACTCCCAGGAGAACCACTATCTCCGCGTCTTCGTGGCCGGCCTGCGCCGGAAGCTCGAGACCGATCCCGCCCGACCGAGATACATCCTCACCGAGCAGGGCGTGGGCTACCGGTTCGCGGCGGAAGCCTGACAAGTCTGCGCTGCGGGAGGTTCTAATCCATCTTGCACCTCAAGCCGACGTCGCTTTCCCTCCGTCGGGAACGCCAGTCGAAGGGGCGGAAGTTTCAATTTCCTGCCGGTCTGTCAATCGAGGGAAACCCCTGAGAAAAAACGGGTATTTTTTCACGAACTCGTGCTTGCTCTTCTGAACGCTGTTGGGCAAAATGCGACTCTGCTTCGGTGCTGTGTAATTCAGGGCAGCGAATTCACCGCAGCGAAAACAACACGGTCCCTTGGGGACGAAGAGTCCAGTTGCTCTTCATAACAGATCGAACCCGCAGTGCCAGGGATTGCATTGCCAATTCAGTCACCCCAACCACTTCCAACCGTGCAACTCAAACAGGGGAACAACCTGATGAAGGTCATCTCGCGCAATGAAAACGAGGGGCTGGTCATCGGCGAGGACATCCATGTCACCGTCCTTGAGATCCACCAAGACCATGTCCTGCTCGCCTTCGAATGCCCGCGCATGACGCCTTCCTACTGGGAACAATACCTCTTCCTTGAAGCCGACGAGTCCGACCTCGAACTCGAACTGGCCTCCGAGTATCGTTGACCCGGTCAACATGCAGGTATCGTTGACCTGGTCAACATGCAGATCGGGCTTCACAGCCCGTTCTCAGGCGATTCGCAGCCCTCGGTTGTCCCACGGCGTGGGAAGACCGTGCCGCATGGCATGTTCGCGCGGCGCAGCCTGTGGCTTTGCCCCACAACTCGGCGCGCCGCCGCACCGCAGATTGTGACCTAAATGATATCAAATCTTAGGTCGCAAATCTCGCAGTAAAGTTTCCGCAGGCACTCCCATCTTTGGGGAGACCGTGAAACCGAACTTTTGCCGCGTGCTCCCATTCCTCAACGGCGGATTTGCGGTCCTTCATCAGGAACGTCGGACCGCTGTTCAACGGTGACCAGCGCGCTTAATGCGTCAGTTCGCGATCCCACTCATCCAGCAGCGGCCAATCGACGGCACACGTGCCGAAGTCGGCCATGTGCTGATAGCCGTCGAGCCGGTCGACGGTCGACTGCAGCAGCTTGCGGTCGTTGCGAAACGCCGGGCCGTGGCTCGGCAACAGCCACTTCACATCGCTGTCGCGGATCCGTGTCAGGGATTTGATGAAGTCGGCAATGTCTGAACCGTGGTGGGCATCAATGTTGCCGACGCAGCCATCGCGGAAGATGTTGTCGCCAGAGAACAGCAGCTCACCGCAGCGGAAGGCCAGTTGCCCTTCGGTGTGCCCCGGCGTGTGCCACACCGTCAGCTCCAGATCGCCGACCTTGAGGATGTCGCCCTCACTGACAGTCTTGTCGATCTTGATCCTGGGAAGGTCAATGGAAATTCCCTGGGCGGGGATCTCCGCATAAGTGAGAATCCGATCGCCCGCCGCCAGGGCTTCCGCGGCCAGCGGATGCCCGACCATCACCGCGCCGGGCAGCAGCTCACGCGCCCGCTTCATCCCCTGCACATGATCCACATCGGCATGCGTGACCACCAGGTACTTGCATTTGGCCAGGGGAAAGTCCATGTCGCGGATGATGTCGATGATGTCCGTGACGGTGTCTTCGTAGCCGATGTCGATCAGCAGCCACTCGCCCTGGGAATGGACGAGATAGACGCAGCACCCCAGCCGGCGGCGCGCCTGCCGGTTCATTTCAATGACGTTGGGGAATAGTTCGCGCCGCTCCAGCATGCTGACTCCGTGGTAGGGTGAGATGAACCAGCGATTCTACCCGGCCCGGACGAAAGAGGAAACCGCTCGGGTGCGCAACGGCGATACATGGTGTCGCCCGCGCAGGGATAATTACAGACAAATTATTTTCAGATTTCAGATATTTCAGATTTCAAATTTCACAGTGTTTGGATGCGTTGCCAATCTGTGTGTTCTGAAAGGGATCACAGCACGCGCGTTTTGTTGTGGTTGCAGCCGTGGCCGTCTCAGTCCACGAACAAAAACTCATTGCTGTTGAGCAGCAGGCGGCAGGTGTTGGGCAGGCCATGCTCGCGCGCGTGCCCTTCCAGCAGTTTGGCCTCGTCTGCCGTGGGGGCGCGGCCCAAGGTCAACTCGACCGCCCGGCGAACCTGGCTGGACATCCCCTCGGCCTCGCGCTGCACGCGCTCGGCCAGGTGCCGTGACTGGCGGATGATGAACCGGTTGTTGAGCAGCGAAAGCGCCTGCAGCGCGGTGAGCGTCGTGTTCCGCTTGGGTGTCATCAGCGACGGGTCGGCGGCGTCCAGGCAGTCGAAAAACGGATCGGGCACACTGCGGACGATGAAGCGGTAAACGCCGCGTCGAAAACTTGCCGGACTGTCGACATCGAAATGTTCATAATCGTAAACGGGAGAATGGTCGTCCTTGAACACAAACTGCTGCACGGACGGGCCGCCAGCCGTCGGGTCGAGCTTCCCCGTGACATGCAGGATGCTGTCCCGCACCGCCTCGGCCTCCAGCCGCTGCCGATTGGCCCGCCACAAAAACTGGTTGCCAGAGTCGATCGTTTCGCGCTCGGGGTCACCGGTGGAGACCTGTTGATAGGTGCGGCTGGTCAGCAACTGCCGGTGGAGCCGCTTCAACGATTCGCCATGTTCTTGAAAATCGGCGGCGAGCCAGTCGAGCAGTTCCGGATGCGTGGGCCGCTGGCCCATGTGTCCAAAATCGTTGGGCGAGTCGACCAGTCCGCGGCCGAAGTGGTACTGCCAGACGCGGTTGACGATCGACCGCCGCAGCAGACCGTTGCGGTGGTCGGTGAGCCACAGGGCCAGGCCGCCACGCCGCCGGCCATCTTCATCGCGCGCCTGAGGCACCGCTGGCAGTTCTGCCCCCAGCCCCAGAATGTGTCGCATTGCCCCCGCCGCCATTTCCGTACCGGGGTTCTTGTCTTCGCCACGGTTCAAGAAATAGACCGGCCGTGGCTCACTCGCCGCCGAGAAATAGCCGACGGCATTGAACCCGTGCGAAGCGGCATAGACGTGCTTCTGGGGGGGCAGTGCTGTCTGCAAGCGGTCGATCTCCGCACGTTCGGCGGCCTGGGTTTTCAGGGAGGCCAGAGTCACTGCGTCGAGCGACGCCCGCACCAACTGCTCGCGGCGTTGAGTCAGGACGGCGAGTTCCTGCTGCGCGGCGGTCTGTCGTCCCAGTGCCGTCAGCCAATCGGCCATGCTGGTATTGAGCGCCTGGCGGCTGGTGTAGCCATCGACCAGATGCCGCGTGCTCCACCGACCGCCCTCAATCGAATCGAGGGCCGTCACCGTGGCTCCGGCGGCGACGTTGGTGCCATTGGAATCCGCCTGGAGTTCGGCCAGGGCAAACACATGGTCATTCATGCGTTCCCACAGCCGCGTGGCCGTCACGCGGATGTATCGTGCCGATTGTCCGTTCGCTTTCAGTTCGACAGCCACGTCTCCGGGGTTCGTGACATCGGCCGACGTATGGTCGGCCAGCGTCTGCCGGTCTTTGAAAGTTGGGTCATTGGCCAGCTCCACGCGATACCGCAATGGGAAGCCAAAACCGGGCGTATCCGTAAAATCGGTGGGGCGGGCGGGCAGCAGCCGCACAGTTTCCAGCGGCAGGCTGCGGCCAAGGTCGACCTGGACCCATTTCGCCACATCACGTCCGGCCTCAATGCCACTGTGATAGCCGTTCGTGGGAGAGGCTGGCTTCGTGCTGCCAGGCCGGAGTTTGAAGCGGCTGCTGAAGCCGTCGACAAGATGCACCTTGCCCCATGCAGCTCCAGCTTCAATGGAATCCAACGCGGTGACAGTGCTGCCCGAGGCGACACTCCGGCCTTCAGACAAGACCATCAATTCCGCGAGGGCGAAGATCCAGTCCTTCGTGCGCTCCCACAGCCGAGTGGCAGTGATCCGCACATACCGCCCTCGCACTCCGGCTGCATTCACGATTACTGGTGTGTCACCGGGAAAGGGAAAGTCGGCCAGCGTATGGTCTGCCAGCATCTGTGACGTGCGGAACTCGACGTCATCGCTGGCTTCGACGCGGAAGCGCGGCGGAAACCCGAAGCCCGGTCCCGGATGCCCGCCGTATTTGACATGTGCGGGGAACAAGGCGATCAGATCGATGGGCCGTGAGGCTCCCAGATCCACCTGCACCCATTTCGTGGCGTCCGCTGCGGGCATGATCGCGCTGTGATAGCCCAGGCTCGGGCTCGGGTCTGAACCCGCCGGCTCACTTGCGGCCGGCGCTGCCTTCAGGGTTGCCAACCGGGCATCAAGCGCCTGGAGTTCGGGGGTCTGAATTTTGGCGACCTGCTCATCGAGTTGCTTTTGAGCCACCAGCCACGCGGCCTGCCGCGCCGCCAGCTCGCGCCGCTTCTGCCATGTGGCGGCATCGCTGTCATACGGCCGGTCCGCGCGGTCGACACCGGCGAACACCGTTTGCAGGCGGTAATAGTCCTCCTGGCTGATCGGGTCGAATTTGTGGTTGTGGCAGCGGGCACAATGCACCGTCAGGCTCATGAAGGTCGACATGCTGCAGGCGACCATGTCGTCGCGGTCGTTGGAGCGGGCGATCTTCTTGTCGAGCGTTCCTTCCCGGAGTTCGATGTGTCCTACAAAATCCCACGGACCGGCAGCCACGAAGCCAGTGGCGACGATGCCCTGTGGGCTGTCGGGAAACAGCACATCGCCTGCCAGTTGCTCCTGGACGAACTGCGAGTAGGGCGTGTCCCGGTTGAACGCGTCGATCACATAGTCCCGGTAGGGCCAGGCATTCGGCCGTGGCTTGTCCTTGTCGTAACCGTGCGACTCGCCGAAATGCACCACATCGAGCCAGTGCCGTCCCCAGCGCTCGCCGTAGCGCGGCGATGCCAGCAGCCGGTCGATGAGCGTCTCGTAGGCATTCGGCGCATCGTCCTTCAGAAAAGCTTCCACTTCTTCCGGAGTCGGAGGCAATCCATGCAGGTCATACGTCACACGGCGGATCAACGTCCGCCGGTCGGCCAGTTGGGAGGGAGCGAGTTGGTGGTTCTGCAACGTCTTAGCCACAAAGGCGTCGATCGGACGTGTTCCCCACTCACCTTCAATGACGGGCACTGCTGGCTTCGACAGTGGCTGCCACGCCCAATGGTCATCCTGTCCGTTGACATGCTTGTCCGTGAGCGTCAAGCCGTCCGGCCACGTCGCTCCCGCCTTGATCCACTGCCGCAGCAACTCCACGTCCGCCGCCGAGAGCGGCGGAGCCCCCTTGGGCATCGACGGCTGCTTACCGGAGACCGCTTGGATCAGCACGCTGTCATCTGGGTTTCCAGCGACGATGACCGGCCCGGTGTCGCCGCCAGCTTCCACCGATTTGCCGTTCGACAGCGACAAGCCACCTTTGGGCTCATCTCCCTGGTGGCAACTCAAGCAGCGCTGCTCCAGGAGGTTCGCGACCTTGTCGCGAAACAGATCCGGTGGCTCAGCCCCAAAGGCTCCCTGCCCAATCGTCCAACACACAAATGCCGCCATCGCGAGACGAGCGACCGAAGCGGGGGCGGGAATCCAAAACGTCAGCCATCCGCGCATTGCGCAGGCCCTCATCGCGGGGTGGGATCAATCAGCTCCCAGTATATTCCGCGCGGGGAGGAAAGGCGACGGGAAGAGAGCCGACCGGGGTTCGAAACCCACATCAGATCGTCACCGCTTGTGAGCCGAAGCGTCAGCGAGAGGCGATCCTTGGGGTGGCCCACCGCAAGGGTGGGCCACAGCGGTTCAAAATGCACTCGTTAGCGTCGAAGACGGCACGACCCGCAGTTACTCGTTGGGCGGGTTATAATCTCGAGCATTCAGATCCGGCCGCAGATCCACGACTGGTTCGATCTCACCGTCTTTCCGTTTGTCACGTTTGGCCCGTTTATCGTCGGCCTTGCGTTTTTTTTCCTGTTCACGTTGTCGCTTGGCGAATGTATTTTGATTTTTGGCGATGGGAATTTCTCCACCAGAGGTACGGAATTTCCACGGAAGGTGCAGCATCAGCACGCAGAGTCGTTACAAATCATACGCATGTCGGGCTCGAACGGAAATGCCAGCCTCCTGCTGAAAGCGAATGGGTCAGATGGAGTTGTATGAAGCCATCTACGGCCGGCGCGATGTCCGTCGGTTCCGGACAGAGCCGGTCGGCGATGAAGTCCTGGCCCGAATCCTGGATGCGGCTCATCATGCCGGTTCGGTGGGCTTCATGCAGCCCTGGAACTTTATCGTGATTCGCTCTTTGGCCGTGCGCCAGCGAGTCCATGACCTGTTCACCCAGGAAAATGCTCGAGCGGCAGGGAACTATGCCGGCGAGCGCCGCGAACTGTACGACTCCTTGAAGCTCGAAGGCATCTTGGAAGCGCCGATCAGTGTGGCGGTCACCTGTGATCGAAGTCGACATGGGCCGGCCGTCCTGGGCAGAAACAGCATCCCGGAAATGGATCTCTACAGCACCTGCTGCGCCATTCAAAACCTGTGGCTGGCGGCCCGTGGTGAGGGGATTGGAGTCGGCTGGGTGAGCATCCTCGATCCCACCCTCGTGAAGCCGTTGCTGGGAATCCCGGACGACATTGTGCTCGTCGCCTGGCTCTGCCTGGGGATTCCCGTTGCATTCGAAGATCGCCCGATGCTGGAGTCTGTTGGATGGGAGAAGCGTTTGCCGCTGGAAGAGGTGGTCTTCGCGGAACGCTGGCAACAGCGATGGGGCGCTGATTTCTCAAAGTAAGGTCCGGGGAAACTGGCACGGCCGGCCAGTTATCCCAAGATCAGCCGGGACGCATTCGTGACCTCACGGACCATTCACCCCCGGGTCACTGTGTGATAATTGCGAGCCGCCATGCGGGCCTTTTGCTAGGTCATGTTCAGGCAGTCGCACTCGGCGGAATTTTGACCGAGGGCATGGCGACGAGCAGGATTCCATCGCCCGCGAAGCCCCCCGGCTGCTTCGAGATCCCATCTTGAAGAACTCGCCAGCCCTGTGGAAATGGCGTGCCCATTGCCGCGCCGCGGCGAAAGAGTGAGAATCAGCCATCTTTTAGGGTCGCCCCCATGGGCCGGCTGGCGCATTTCTCCCGCAAGATCCAAGCATCATGATCGAAAACGACGACTTGGGCACCGATCAGGATGAACCGGTTTCCCCGGACGAACCAGTCTTCGCAGAGGAACAGGCCGAGCAAGATGAGCCGGCCGACCCAGTGGAGTCGGCCGATCAAGAGCAGCCACCCGCGCCGCGGCCCGGCTGGCTGCTGGTGGGCGTGGCTTTGATCCTGCCGGTGCTGGCGGGCGTGGCGCAATGCTTCATCACGTCCGTACCGCTTGCCTACGGTCTCGGCTTTGCCATGGTCCTGACGACGGCGCTGCTCATCGCGGTCGATGCCAGCCAATTGGGAGACACAGATCGTACAGGTGTGCGGCGTGAGAGCCCGCTGCTGCTGTTCCTCGGCATGTGCGCGCTGTGGATCGCGGTGTACCCGATCGCGTATTTCCGCCGCCAGCGGTTCTGCGGACCCCGCCTGGGTCTGGCGTCACTGCTCTCGGCGGTGCTCTTCCTGGCCATCCCCTTCGCAGCAGTCCTTTTGATTCGCCCCGGACTGCCCGCGTGCACCTCTCCCGAGGTCGCGAGGATGATCGAGTCGCTGGTCCGGCAGATGCCCTTGGGAGCCACCATGCCGGTGATCGACAGCTACCGGGAGGTGAGCTACGACCCGACTGCCGGCATCCGACACGGCGAATGCATCGTGCATGGCCGGGACGGGAATCTTCCCGTCAAGTTCACCGTGACATGGCAGGACCGCGACCGGGCGATGTTCTTTGTCGCCATCCCCCCGCCCGAACTGCTGGAATGCACCAGCCCCATGACCAAGCGGCTGCTGGAGCAGACCATCCAGAACGGACCGTTCGCGGCCGCGACCCGCTCGACGGACGGGTACCGCGAAGTGCGGTTCGACCCCGTGGCTCAGGTGCGGCACGGCGAATGCACCGCCCACACCGACGCCGGCGACGTGCCCGTCAAGTTCCTCGTCGAGTGGCAGGACCGCACCAAAGGCCTGATCTTGGTGCGTTTGGAAACCCCAAATCTCCCGGCCTGCACCAGCCCCATGACGAAAGGACTGCTGGAGTCGGTCATCCGGAACGCACCGTTCAGCGCCGTGACCCAGTCGACTGACGGGTACCGCGAAGTGCGGTTTGACACCGAAGGTCAGGTGCGCCACGGCGAATGCATCGCCCACACCGACGCGGGCGACGTGCCCGTCAAATTCTTCATCCAGTGGCTGGACCGCGACAAAGGGATGATCCTGGTGCGCATGGAGACTCCCAATCTGCCCTCCTGCACCAGCCCCGACGTGCTGCGGGTGCTTGGAGAAGTGCTGGCCCAGTCGGGCATGACCATGGTGGACGGCCACCGCGAAGTAAGTTTTGACGCGGACGCCATCGTGCGGCAGGGAGCGTGCACCGCCCACACCGACATGGGCGATGTGCAGATTCAGTACTTCGTCGAATGGCAGGACCGGGAAAAAGCCCAGTTCCGCGTGCGGATCGTCGTCAAGCCGATGGGACCGGTCAATGCGTAGCCGAGCCGCTTTCCACCATGACTGAAATCGGCACCCACTTGCCGTGTGGCCCAAGTGTCTTTTCGACGCTGCTCCGGAGACGGACCCGATCGTTGGCGGTTGGAACCGTCCCCGAGAGATAAATACCTCCACCTGAATACTCCTCAATCTCGACTCGGATGAATGCCTGATCGCGGGCCAAGACTGGCATCATAAGCTGCTTCTCTATCAAGTATTTCCGGTGATACATCCACCGTTCGCCTATCAAGGTGCCAATCACACCTGAACACAGGCAGAAGACCAGTCCAAAGATGGTTCCCGTGATCAATAACGTCATACGCGCGAGCGACCATCGACGCACCACAGGTTCGCCCACCTCAGTCCGAGGAGCAGCGAGTTGCTCAAGCCGCCATTTCCACCAGCAGACAATTGCAATTATTGCCAGGCCCACAATGAGGCCCGCCGTCGTGCCCTGCACCAGCCTCAGCATGACACCCTTGCTGACCGGATCGAATCCCGGATCCCGGCCGCCGTAGAACACAGTCCTGTAATATTCAGGTGCAAACTCTCCCAACAGGAAACCGCCCGCTGCCCCGGTGCCCGCAAACAACAATGTGCAGCAGACAAGTGTGGAGACTGCCATGCGAATTGTCATTCTGGCACCATTCTCGAGCGTCAAAATGTTGTCTTGTGAGTCACGCCATGATCATTCTGGGCAGATTTACAGTCATTCCTTCAACTCCCGGGTTCAATCCGGCCTTTAAATACGAACTCCGAACAATCCGCCAGTTTCTGTCAGGTCACTCAGGCGGACCGGGTTCACGAAACGTGACGGATCAAAGCTCGGTGAAAATTCTGCTGCCTTCAGCACGTCCGAATTCAGGGTGACAATATACTGGAAACCGTGACGACGAGACTGCTCTGCACCAATCTCGATAGCCTTGGCAATTTGGCGACTGTCCATTCCGTCGAAAAGGTGACTGTCGTGAATCAGAAACCCTGGTCCGGAATCTCGTGCTGACCATAGGACCGCAAGCATCATGTCAAAGCAAAAGATCTGCATGTTCTTGATGCCCTTGCTTCGTCCACCTTCGACTTGAATCGCAAACTCCGGCCCATTGTCCGTGACATTGATGGTCAGGCTGCCCTCGTGGTCCGAAATCCGCTCGGAGAACTCCTCAAAGGCAACGATCGCTTCGGTGAGGACCGTCACGCGGTCTTCGATATCGTTCGACAATTGTTGTCTTATCGTCGCCCTCTCGATCGTCAATTCCGTCTTTGTGCCTTCAATTTGCCGCGCGAAGTCCAAACGCTTCTTCAAATCTTCTGCGTTGGCTTGCAGTCTGGAGAGTTCGGACTGCAATTGCACCATCTGGTCGATTGCTCCATGAGAATCGAGTATGGTGAGAATCTCACGGCGGCGATTGTCGAGTTGATCCTTTCTTTCGGTCTGGGAGGTGATCCGACGATTAGCAGCGTCAATCTCAGCTTGAAGGTGTGAGCGGCGATTCTGCATGACTGCCAGGTGAAAGTTCTGGACATCGACTAGCCGCTGGGTCACCAATTCTGGCAGCACAAGCTGGGCTTCCTGATAAATCTTGCCAATATCAGCCAACTGCGGGCTTGGTTCTTCAAACTGCGCTTTGAGAGAATCCACTCGCTCAAGATCCAAGGCGTTCAGATTAGTGAGCGAAGAAATCTCGATCGCTATGGAAGACGCTTCTTGCTCCAGTTGTTCGTATTCGGGCAACACCCGAAATGCGCGGAGTTCGTCGGACAGTTTTTTCACCTTTGTTTCCAAGACTGTCAATCGCGTGCGCAACTCCCCCGACGTTCCCAGCAGTTGGCCCAGAAGCCCGTCCTTCATCTCTTTCCGCATGGTTTCGAGCGATTTTTCCTTCTTGCGCAACAGCTCGAGCGAGCGCGAGATTTTCCAGTCGAGACCCAGCAGATAAGAGAGGTTTATTTGCACATCCCAATTCGCCTGCTGGGTCGCATGTTGATTTGCTGACTGAAACCCTCCTGAGTTCTCGCGGCGGGCGAAATACGAAAACAAAGAGCGAAGCGAAGGTGCGTGTGCTTCGTCGTTTGTTTCAATGCCGAACATCTGCTCTCCGAGCACCGCACGCCACTCCAGCTTCGTCAGGAACTCCTCACCGGTAGCTTTGTCTCGTTTCGGCTTGATTGACCACGCGTTGTGGTCGCCGTCAATCACGATTCGATTTGCAGCACTTCCCTTCCGGGAGGCGACGGACTTGCCGTGATTTAGGTCGAATGACACCACGAAATCTTCATTCGCGAGCCTTTCACTGCGAAAAATCGAGTCTGGATTGCAGTCACTTCCCAGGACGAAGTGAATGATTTCAATCAGGCTTGACTTACCGGAGCTGTTGCGCGTCTGGCGGTCCGTTGCACCCTGACTCTTATCTGCCAGCAAGATGTTCAGACCGGGACGAAAGGTCAACGTTTTGAAGGTGCTCAATGAGCTGTCAATTTGATGAATCATCTTCGAAGCTCCTTGAGATGCAGCCACGGCTAAGCCCGATTGCACCGATCGTGTAAAGGAGGTCGAGGGATAGAACGAACCAGTCGAAGGTGAGCCTGCGCGAGTCTTCCCCTCGAGCCAATTGTAAATCTGACCATAAACGTGAGATGGTTTTAGGGTGCTCAAGGATCTGCAGCACCTCCGCGCCGATGCCCAAGAGGCTTCTGTCGATCGGCAGATGCTTTGTGGGAAGAATCATGGCTGGTTTCGGACATTTTCAAAGATGTCACAGCTTGAAAAAAAATATGCCATGACCGCCATCACTGCGGCAATCTGATCCGGTTGAGTGAAGTGCTCGCAGCCGGCAAACCTCGACAGCACGGTGAATATTTCGGGTGCCGTCATCCCGCCGTCTTTCAGGCTCGCATACTGATCCCGAAATGCTTCCGCGATGCGCTCGCCAGTTGTGGGATCGGTCATGGCGTCGAGGAAGTCTCCCACCAAGCCCTGGCGATGGCGGCCAACGCGGAGCATGTCAGCTTGTTCAGGGCTCAAGTTGTTGTGTTCTAATTTTTCCGGATCTGGAATTCCGATCGGAGCAAGCGTGCGAGGTTCGGCCTGGCTCAGAAACTCGATCACCTCTCTGATTGATGGAAATGTCAAGCGATCGACATTCTCCTCCGTGGGTCCCACCCCAAACAGATCCGTTAGCTGATCGATTGTAAGGGTCTCAAGCTCTTGCCATATGCGTTCAAAAGTCCAGCGTGTGAACCGTACGCCAGGATTCGCCTGCGCCAATTTGACCAACGCCGGTCCTGTGACTTTCGTCAATCCTTCATCATTGTGAACAAAAACCATACCAAGAAGTTTTGCTCCTCGTCGTTCCATTGTGCTGCAGGCCGTGACAAAGTCAGCTTGCATCTTGGTGACAACTGCATTTCCGGAAGATTCGCGAGGCGCGAACACCGCGAAAGCGGTACTCGTGCTCAGCAATATGCCGTCAAGTCCACCGTCTCCTTGTGTAAGGCGAATATTTTCATAATCTTCTGGGTGTGCTACTCCCATGATTGTTCCAAACCACGACTGGAATTCTGTACGTTTTAATTTGTGATGTTTAAGCTCTGCTGCCATCCGGTAATACCCGCGTTGAAAACGGTCCATTGGTCTTCGAGAATTGCTCATCAGAGTCTCAATTCAATGATTTGACTGGTGATTCCCTGAAGTGACAGCTCAGCAATCAGCACACGGATCGGTCGGAGAGCAGTGATCGGGGGTACTCAGCCCGGCAAGACATTCAGCCGCCTGCCGGGGCCAAGTATACCAGTCCCGATGGTTGAAATCAGCGAATGTGGGTACCAGAGAACCATGGCGGACGGGTGGTGAGATCTGGCTGCCTTCGGTCCAAATTGTGCGCCCGCGCCGCGAGGCAACTGCATTGCGACGTCCAGTCGCTGGTTAGCGATGGTGCCACAGCGACATCTCAACTTCATCGACCTTGGACCTCACCACAGTCCGACTTCCTGACCACCTCAGGCCACTTGCTCACTGTCGCACCACGGGCGGGATGTAGGTGTTGGTCATTTTGGCATAGTCTTCGCGCACGGGGCTGAAGACGTCCAGGACGACGGCGGGGCCGCCGACGGCGACGGCGCGGTGGGTGACGTGGGGGGGGATCATGAACATGGCACCCGCTTCACAGATGCGGGTTTCGTCGCCGATCGTCAGCTCCAGACGCCCGCGGACCAGCATGCCGCCCTGCTCGTGCGGGTGCGAATGAAACGGCACCTCGGCCCCCTCGTCCATCTCCAGGTACGACAGCATGATGTTCTGACCGAATGGAGTCCGCATGCGGCAGCCGGGAACGGGCGAGATGGGGTTGATGTCGTCGATGTTGATGAAAGGCATGACTTCGATTCCTCAGCTCATTTCAGGGACCGCCATGGGTGGGAAACCACCTCGGCACGTCGGATCCAGCCTGGAAAAGGGTACGCTCTGCGCACCTTGATGAACAGGTGCGTTCCTCCTGCGGTCAATTGGTCCTGGCTGCAGCCGTGAGGCGGCACCGCGGAGGACGCAGAGCTGCGCAGCGGAAGCATCTGCGTGTGTCACCCCATCGGGTCCAACCTTGCTCCTGCCGGATGGCCGCGCCCCGAAGCGGCAGCATTGAAGCCACTTCTGCACGGAATCCATACGGATTTTCTGCAAACTGCTCTTGATTCGTTTTCTTGGTCCGGCCGTGCCGTCTTTGCCGATGATGAAGGTATTGCGGACTTGGGGGGGAACCCAACGCCGTCGTCCACGAAGGAATGGGTATGTTCCGCGCACGAAAAGTGCTGACGCTGACGGTCTGGATAGTGGCCGGACTGATGGCGGGAAGAGCGTCCGCTCTTAAGGCTGCCGACCCTGAACGGGGTCCGAAAGCCAGTCAGTACCCCGACATCGTGGAGGAGGGCAGTTCGGCTTCCAGCATCCGCAAGGCGGCGATTGCCGGGCTGCCGATGAAACAGTTGACCGAGCCCCAGGCGAAGCGTGTCAACCAGATTCTCAACAATATCAGCTACTTCCGGCGACTGCCGACGCTGTGCTTCGACGTCGAACCGGAAGTCTACCGCTTCTTCACCGCCTACCCGGATGTGGCGGTCAGTGTCTGGCGGGCGATGGGAATTTCCAAGGTTCAGATGTGGCAGACCGGGAAGAACGAATACGAAGCGGATGCCGGCGACGGTTCGACCGGGGTCTTGGAAGTGCTCTATCGCAGCGAGCAAATGAACCTCGTGGTTTGCGACGGCATCTACAAGTCCCCCATTTTGAAACGGTCGATTCAGGCGAAATCGCTCGTGCTGCTGCAGTCGCAGTTCGTGCAGGAGAAAGACGGCCGGATTCGCGTGACGCATCGCGCTGACCTGTTTGTCTCCTTCCCGTCGCAGACGATGGATGCCGTGGCTCGGATTTTGTCTCCGCTGACCACTTCGCTGACCGACAGCACCTTCACCGAGATCAGCCAGTTCTTGAAGATGATGTCGTTCGCGATGGTTCGCCGCCCGGACTGGGTCGAATCGAACATCGAGAAGATGGACGGCGTGCCAGAACTCCGCCGCGAGCAGATCTTGAAGCTGACCGCCCAGGTCTATTCGACGGCTCAGCTTCGGGAGATCGCCAAGATGAACAAGCTGGCCCAGGCGCAGGAAGAAAAGAACAATCCTGGTTCGTCCACAGGGCAGCCCGCCGCCCTACCGAATGCACGCGGCGAGCGGCCGGCCACCGCCGCAAGGCAAACCGGGCAGCGGAATTGAAGGCAGTTTGAGGCATGAACGACACGAACGGTTCCCCAGAAACCGCTTCGTGTCGTTCATGCCTTTCGTGGCACTAAAATTGGTGTGAACGTGGCGTCCACGGCAGGGCTGGCCAGTTTTCGAAAAATCAGCCGGAACGCATCAGCCTCCGGTTCGAGATTTTGCGCGTTCGCCGCTACTTGGCACGGCCAGAACCGGGGCCTAGTGGCCTCCGGCTGATTCAGGGTTCGCCAACTTCAAGCTGGCCAGTCTTGGCGTCCACGGGACTGCCTCTCGCCGGATGCGGTGGCTTCGCCTAAAATCGGCTATGCCTGCCACTGCCACCATTCCGCCGCCGCCCCCGCCTGTTCTGCCGCCCATTTCGTACGGGGCACTGCCGCTGGCGACGCGCTATCTGCTCTCGCCGCTGGCGGGGTTCACGAATCTGCCGTTCCGTCGGATTGTGCGGAGCATCGGCGGCCTGGGCTTGGCCACGACGGACCTCGTCAACGCGCGGGGCCTGCTGGAGGGTTCTGCCAAGTCGCTCGAGCTGGTGGAGACCTGCCCCGAGGACCAGCCGCTGTCCGTCCAACTCTTCGGGAGCGACCCAGAGTTGATGGCCCGGGCCAGCCAGTGGCTCGAAGCCCGCGGGGTCCAAAGCATCGACATCAACATGGGCTGCCCCGTTTCCAAGGTCACCAAAACCGGCTCCGGGGCGAGCATGATGTGCCGCCGGGATGACGCTTTGGTGCTGGTGGAACGGGTCGTAAATTCGGTCAAACTGCCGGTGACGGTCAAGATGCGGCTAGGCTGGGACGAAAACAATCTCACTGCCCCGGAGTTCGCCCGCGCCTTTGAAGAAGTGGGCGTCGCCGCCGTCGCCGTGCATGGCCGGACCCGCGCCCAGGGGTTCAGCGGCGTGGTGAACCGGGCCGGCATCAAGGCGGTGGTGGAAGCCGTGCGGCGGATCCCCGTGATCGGCAACGGCGACATCCGCAGCGTGGCGGATGCCGCCCGGATGCTTAGCGAAACCGGATGCCACGGGATCTCTGTGGGCCGTGGCGCGCTGGCCAACCCGTGGATCTTTAAACAGTTTGACCAATGGGAACGGACCGGCCGTTGCGACCCCGCCGGCGGCTTTGACGACCGGCTGGACCTATTGCGACGGCAGCTCGATTACGCCGTCGAGTTGCGTGGCCCGGACCGCTCGATTCCCTATTTTCGCAAGATGGGACACTGGTATCTGAAATCGATGTTCGTCCCGGCGCACCTGCGCAACGCGTTTCAGCAGGCCCAGACCCAGACCGACCTGCAGCAGGTGCTGGGCCGGATCGTCGACCACGGCCCCACCACCGGCAGCCGCCACGAGGCGCTGCCGGACCTGCACATCCCCGTGCCCTCCGGCCCGGTGGAACACTGGTAGGCACCGACCAGCTACTCGGCGGTCCCTTCCTCTTCCGCCGTCTCCGCACCCTCGGCCTTCTCGTGCCGCAGCAGCGGAAAATAGATCACATCGCGGATGCTGCGGCTGTTGGTCAGCAGCATGATCAGCCGGTCGATGCCGATCCCCAGGCCGCCGGCGGGAGGCATGCCGACCTTGAGGGCCCGGACGAAATCGTGGTCCATCTTGGCCATCGAATCCTCTTCCTTGAGCCCCTGCAACTGTGTGCGGAACAGGTCTTCCTGCAGCCGCGGGTCGTTCAACTCCGTGTAGGCGTTGGCCACTTCCAGGCCATGCACGAACAGCTCGAACCGCTCGGCGATGGCCGGGTCCGACTGCTTCCGCTTGGTCAGCGGGCACATGGCGGCGGGGTAGTCGATCACGAACACCGGCCCCGACAGGTGTGGCTCAACCGTCTCCTCGAATACATCGTTGATGATCACATCGGGATGCTTCCCAGCCGTCACGATTTTGTACTTCTTGGCGACCTCCAGCACCGCCGCCGAATCGTGCATGTCGCAGCCGGCATGCTCGCGGAACAGGTCGCCGTACTTGGCCCGCTGGAACGGCGGGGTGAAGTCGATCGTCTTGTCGCCCCAGGGCAGCACCAGGGACGCATTCGGACCGTGAGCCGCGCGGGCTCCGTTGACGATGATCGCCTCGGTCAGGTCCATCATCGACTCGTAGTTGCCGTACGCCTGGTACAACTCGATCATCGTGAATTCTGGATTGTGGGTGGCGTCCACCCCTTCGTTCCGGAACACGCGGCCGATTTCGTACACCCGCTCCACACCGCCCACCATCAGCCGCTTGAGGTGCAGCTCCAACGCGATGCGCAGGTAAAGTTCCATGTCCAGCGCGTTATGGTGCGTGGTGAACGGCCGCGCGGCCGCACCACCGGCGATGGCGTGCAGCACCGGTGTTTCGGCTTCAACGAAGTTCCGCTCCTTGAGCGTCTGCCGCACCGAATCGATGATCCGGCCGCGGCGGAGCATGCGGTCGAGCACCCCGTCGGTGTAAATCAGGTCGATGTACCGCTGCCGCAGCAGCAGTTCCATGTCCTTCGCGCCGTGAAACTTTTCCGGTGGCTGCGCCAGCGACTTGGTCAGGAACGTCACCTGGCTGACGCCGATGGTCACTTCGCCCGAGTTGCTGAGCTTTACCACCCCGTCGACACCGATGATGTCGCCCAGGTCCAGCAGCTCAATCAGCTTCCATTGCTCTTCCGAGAAGTCGGCCTTGGAGACCATCAACTGGATGCGGTCGCTCCAGTCCTTCAGGTGGAAAAACTTCAGCTTGCCCTTGTTGTTCCGCAGCATGATGCGGCCCGCCACGCGGACTTTGGGTCCGACTTCGCCCGCGGCTTCCGGGCAGAGCTTCCGCACCTCGCCGATTTTCTGGTGGTCGTCAAACCGTTGCCCCCAGGGGTCGAGACCCAGGGCTTCAATGGCGTGCAGTTTCTCGATCCGCGCGGCTTCGAAGCGGTCAGCGGGACGGTCGGTGGGCGTGGCTGGTGTTTCAGACATGGTCAACAGGGCTTGAACATACAGGGGAGGCCGGGCAACCCGGAACGTACCACAGTAACGAGTGTGGCAGGTGAGGAAAACGGACCGGGATGTTGCGCCTTTCAACCGAACCTGTAGCGGCACGGCGCAAGCCGTCACAAAGTTGCCGAGTCACTCCGTGACTCGAAATGTAGCAGGGCCTTCCCAGGCCGTGCGTCGACCATGAGACGCGAATCGCCAAAAGAACGGGCCAGGAAGCCCATTCTACGGCTCACTCTTCTCGGACATGCCATCTAAGGACCGCGGCAAGAATAACTGTCGATTTTTGACGAGCCGCACAGCCAATGAGCCGGAGGGCCTTAGCCCGGATTGCGCACCATGTTCCGCGGAAGGGTTCGCGGAGCGATGAGCCGGGCTGATTTTGGGATGAGGCGGTCGCGGTTGTGTCTTCGGAGTTCGCCTGGGTGCAATTGCCGTCGGTGTGGCAGTTTTTTGACGTTTTTCTGCGACCCCGGCGCGGACCGCAGGCCGCAGCACCGGCGGGATGGCCGATCCCGTGGCGGCGGGAGATGAAGCTTATTTGAGCGGGAGCGGAGCAAAGTCAATTCTGTGCCGGTCTCGCGCTTCGCGGCTGCCTGGCAGCACCCACAGGTTCATTGCGTCCCAAAGCCGGCGAATTTTCCGGATCTGTTCCTGAACGGCGTCCACCGCGGCAATCAGCAGGTTGCGGCCGGGCCAGTGACTGGCCACCTCGAACCAGATCCGGCGGTTCGTGGCCTTCAGCAGCGCCCCGGCTTTGAACAGCCGGGTCCGCGCGGTCCCGACCTCCATCGTCTTCAATTCCGGGGTCTTCGCGTTGGCTTCCCGGAACAGCACGTACAGCAGATACGCCAGAACGTGCAGCAGCAGTTTTTGACCGTTCGCCAGGAACCGGTGCGAACTCAGTCGGTCCATGTCCAGACCGTTCTTGAGTTCGCCCAGCGGACGCTCTGGAACGCGGCCCCGCTGCGTGTAAAACCCCCGGTAGATTCCGCCCGGCTCGCCGCTCATGTTGGTGATCACATACCGAATGTTTGTGCCACCGGTCTTCGTGATTTCCATCTTGATGACGATCCGCCGCGGCCGGTCCCACGAATCCGCCTGATAGTCTTCCAGCACGTGAAACCGCTGCAGTTCCTGGCGTCCCGTCATCCACCACAGCAGCCGTGCATGGGCTTCCAACTCCCGGTCTGCCACCAGCTGTTTCAACCGCGTGTTGGTGGCATAGCCGAACGTATACATCAACCCTTCGGCCTCGCAGTACTCATACATCGCGGGACTCGCCACGCCGTTGTCCCCACGCACGAAAATCGTGATGTCCGGCCAGTGCTGGCGGAGCCGGCCGACGACCGTCCGCAGCATGTCGACCGCACCCGTTCCGGCATGCGCCGTCCCCGAACGCAGCCACGCCCCCAGCGGCATGCCCGTCACGCCTTCAAACAGCATCATGGGAAAGTACTGCTGCTGGCGGTAATGGCCATGCCAGAACGTCAGCTGCTGCTGCCCATGCGTCGGGTCGTCGGTGGGGTCGAGGTCAATGATGACATGCGCCGGCCGCGTGGTCCGCGTCCGGACATAGGCGTCAATCAAAAAGTCATTCAGTCCGTTGATCCGTTCAATCTGCGCGTCCCGCACTTCGAACAGCACTTCGCGGTCTTTCAGTGGCTTCTCCGATTCGCGGCGGGTGAACGCATGCCAGAACCGGTTGAGCGTGGACCCGCAGGCGAGTGGCTGGTCTTCGTTTCGCGGGTCCACACCCACGATGGTTTTGAACAGCGGATCGTCCCGCAGCAGCTGCGCATCATTGCCGTCGGGATAGCCACCGAGGATCTGAAACACCTGCTGCCGGAGAATGTCCTCGGTCGAATGCGTGACCATCCGCTGCGACCGCGGATCAGGCAGCCGCCGCGCCGCCTCCGCCAGGATTCCCAGCTCCCGGTCCAGCTGAGCGATTGGCAGCAACCCGGCATCGCTGACCACCGAACCCCCGTCAAAACTCACCGTGACCCGCTGCCGATCGACTTCAAACAGCTCCAACTGCCGTGTACACTCCGATTCGCCCACAGCTCGCCTCCCGTGCGTTGTTAAGTGTTGATGTCACACCCACTTGATACGCACTGCGGGGCGTTTTCATTGGAACATGGTGCGCAATTCGGGTTAGCCGGCCTTAGCCCCCGGTTGGAGGAAGACGCCAACGCCACGAACCGGACGCTAACGCGTGCCGGCTGATGAATCTGCCCTCAATCGGCGTCCATCCCAAGCAACTTCACCATGTTATTACCCCGGCACGAAAGACTCGCACGGCGAAATCGACCCGGGAGTCTTTGACCTGAACTCGGCGTTTTCTCATTCGTGGAGGATTGTGCGACTCGTGGTTCGACCTTTCGTGCTTTTCGTGCCTTTCGCGGTTCAATGAACCAGATGAACGAAATCTCGACCATCATTCCGTGAAGGAATAACCACGAAAGGCACATCACGGGCTTGCCCGAAACCCAACACCCCGGAGTGTCGCATCGTCAGCCCCAACGGGGCAGAATTCGATAGCCCAGGGCGAAGTTGGCAACGCCAACGGAGCCCTGGGTGCAATGACGACGAACGACGGAGCCCCAATCGGGGCGTGACCCGTGATGTTTGTCGGATGTTCAATGAATCTCACCCCGTTGGGGCTCCCTTTCTCGCACCGACTCCGACCCAGGGCTCCGCCGACATTCGTCGGCTGCGCCCTGGGCTGTCGAATCCTGCCCCGTTGGGGCGGTTGGCCAGCGGCATTAGCGGCACGGCGCAAGCCGTCCGGTGATGTTCCAGCCCCCTCGCCCCGTCACGGATCGCAGAGATCTGTCAAAACTTGTCACGAAGTTCCCGCTTTCGTCTTGACATCCGCACTGGACATTCGTATCGTGCAGTGATGTGAACTGTGGTATATTATTGCATTGGGGATGAACATGGGCGTTTCCACATTGGGCGGCGGGGCGGGGGTGGCGCGTGAGGTGACAGCCAGTCGGCGGACTGGAGGTCGCGGTTCGGTGACGGAGAACCAGTTGTTTGAGGCGCTGTGTCAGAATTTTGGCGTGCTGGCCTGCGCCGCCCTCTCTGTCGGGCTGACCCTGGCATCGTTGGTGCAACGAGTGGCCCTCTCGAGGCGTTTGCGGGCGGGGCGGGATGGCGCGCGGAGCGTGATGATCGGCTATGCCAATGAGCGGCTGCAAGGGGCGGTATCGGCCGGGGAGGCGTGGGCATTGCAGTTTCAAGCGCGGGCCGGCGTGAAGGCCGGTGTGTCGGCGGACTCAGGCAAGCCGTTGGAATCGCCGCCGCTTCCCTCACATCGCGTGGCTCAACCGGTTGGGCAGGGTGAGCCACGGCCGGATTTGGCGGAGGCGCTGAGCAGGCGGTTGGTCGTCGCGCTGGACCGCGGCGAGCCGTGGGCGGTGATGTATTGCCTGAGCCACCTGGATCCCGATGGCCCGTTCTTCGCCAGGTGCCGCCGCGGCTGGCAGCACGACTTGTGGGCAGAGCAGCTCGCAGCCGCTCCGATGGTCACGGAGAGCGCGGCAAAACCTGGTGATCGCGAGGTTGTGAACGCAAAGAAGGTGTTGGAGGGGCGCGGTGATGCTGAGCCACGGTTGATGGTTGACGCTGATGAGGGGGTGGATGGTGTGGTGGCAGCGCCGCCTGTCCGCACCCGTCGTGTGGCCTTCAGTCCACAACCAAGTTGCCGGCTCGTCATGTCCGCGTCGGCTCAAGCCGACGCTACGGAAGCAGCCTGTCTCGCGCCCCCTCTCTCTGGCGGCTGGTTCGAACGTCGGCTGCGCCTGCCCGCCGGTGGATCAGGGGTCGGTTCCGGCGAAGCGCCGCCTGTCCGCACCCGTAGTGTGGCCTTCAGTCCACAACCAAGTTGCCGGCTCGTCATGGCCGCGTCGGCTCAAGCCGACGCTACGGAAGCAGCCTGTCTCGCGCCCCCTGTCTGTGGTGGCCAGTTCGAACGACAGAGTCCGCTCGAAGGTGGATCGGGAATCGGGCGGTTCCAGGGAAGCGCCGCCTGTCTGCGGGCGATGGAGCAACCTTCGATCAGCGGTCTTGCGCCCCCTGTCAGCACCCGTGGCTTGGACTTGCGTCCACAACCAGATTTTCGGCAGTTGATGGCCGCGTCGGCTCAAGTCGGCTCAAACCGATGCCACGAAAGCAGCCTGTCGTCGGAGTCGTCCTCACACGAAAGGTCGCACCACGAGCCACACGCTCCTCGACGAAGCTTGATGGTTCTCAAGTTGATTCAGTCGTGCGTTTCTTTCGTGCCGGGGTAATATTGTTGCCGCGATCCTAAGCGATCAGTTCGCTCAGCACATGTCCATGCACATCCGTCAGCCGGCGGTCGATGCCGTTGTGGCGGTAGGTGAGGCGGGTGTGGTCGATTCCCAGCAGATGTAGAATCGTGGCGTGCTGGTCGTAGTTGTTGGTCGGCTTGTCGGCGGCCTTGTAGGACCATTCGTCGCTTGCCCCGTAGGTCGTGCCGCCCTTGACGCCGCCGCCCGCCATCCATGAGGTGAACGTGAACGGGTTGTGGTCGCGGCCCTTGGTCCCCTGGCTGCAGGGCATCCGTCCAAACTCCGTGGTCCAGATGACAATCGTGTCGTCCAAAAGCCCCCGCTGCCGCAGATCCTGAATGAGGGCCGCCGCCGGTTGGTCCATGCTGCGACCCATCTCGCCATGGTCCTTGGCGATGTCCTCGTGGCTGTCCCAGTTGCGGCGGGGAAACCCGTTGTCCGCCCCGCTCCAGACCTGCACGAACCGCACGTCCCGCTCCAAGAGCCGCCGAGCGATCAGGCAGTTGCGGCCAAAATCTTCGGTGATCGGCTGGTCGAGACCATACAGCCGTTGCGTGGCTTCACTCTCCTGGGAAATGTCCAGCACTTCCGGCGCGCTGAGCTGGAGCCGCGCGGCGAGTTCGTAGGCGGCAATCCGCGCTTCCAGCCGCGAGTCTCCGCCGCGTGTGGCCAGATGGGCGCGATTCAACTGTTCCAGCACATTGCGTCCGGCCCGCTCGCTGTCGGCGGTGATGAAGCCGGAATCGGCTGGCGGGTAGAGGTCGGCGATCGGATTGGGGTTGTTGGGGCGGAGCATCGTTCCCTGGTGCGTGGCGGGCAGGAACCCGGCCGACCAGTTGCCCGGCCCGTTGGGGGCGAAGCCACGCTTGTCCGGCAGGACGACGAAGGTCGGCAGGTTCTGGTTGAGCGAGCCCAAGCCATACGAGACCCACGCGCCCATGTGCGGAAACCCCGGCAGCACGAAGCCGGTATTCTGCATGAATGTCGCCGGGCCATGGACGTTCGACTTGGAAACCATCGACGGGATGAACGCCATGTCGTCGACGCACTTCGCCAAGTGCGGCACGAGGTCGCTCATCCACTTCCCGCTCTCGCCGTACTGTTTCCATGCCCACGGGCTGGCCATGCATTTGCCAGCCACGCTCTGAAACAGTTCGACTTTTTCGCCGGGATCGAACGCCTCTCCATTGCGTTTGATCAGCAGTGGCTTGTAGTCAAACATGTCGCACTGGCTGGCCGCGCCCGACATGAAGAACTGCACCACACGCTTCGCCTTCGCCGGATGATGCATCCCGCCGCGCAGTTGGCCCGATCCGCTGGCCGCCGCCTGTAGTTCTGAGCCACAGAGGAAAGCGAGGGCAATGCCACCGAGACCGCCGCCATAGTTCCACAGGAAGTCGCGCCGTGAGCCACGGGCAGATTCTTCGGCGAACCAAGGCGATTGCGTCGAGCGGCAGTGTGGCGACATGTTTGGGGATCCTGGGAAAGCAAAACTGCCGGAGCAAAACCGCGTCTCCAAATAATTCTAACCGGCTCCGCCTCCAATTGCGTTCTTTGTTGGGCGTTGAAATCGAATCAGCCTGAATTCGCATGCTGTCTCAGCACTTTGGCCAACTCACCTCCCAACCCAAGGCGGCGCACCATGCGCATTTAGACGCGTTGATTTCAACACTCTTTCGTGCCCATGGCGATGCCAGGATGAAAGCCATTTGGCTTGGTCAAATTGTGCAACACGTGGGATTCGAGCGCATTCGTGGAAACAGAGCGACGACAACCAAAACCACTGCCGTCAGCTCAACTATGCAAACAGATCATCCCGGAGGGATGAAAGCTTTTAGCCGGGCCGCTTCGGCGACATGACCCACGTCATGCAGGGCGAGAAGGAGAGCACCTTGCCGAAGGGATCGTGCAATCTCACCGAAATGATTGAATTTTCGGCGAAGGTCTGCAATGGTCACAGGTGGTATTCAAACCGACAATTCAAGACGGGGGATCCACGCGATGCGTTTGGCGGGCAAGGTGGCGGTGGTGACGGGCGGCGCGTTGGGCATTGGGCAGGCGACGAGCATCCGGCTGGCCGAGGAGGGCGCGGCGGTGGTCATCGCCGATGTCAATGCTGCGGCTGGCGAGGAAACCGCGCGGGGCATTGCAGCCACGGGTGGAAAGGCGCTGTTTGTGCAGACGGATGTAAGCCACGAGGACAGCATACGGCAGATGGTCCAGGTGGCGGTGAAGGCGTTTGGCAAGATCGACATCCTGGTGAACAACGCGGCGATCTTCGTGCTCAAGGGGATCGATGCCACGGTGGAGGAGTGGCGGCAGATTCTGGATGTCAACGTGATCGGCACATCACTGGTCTCCAAGCATGTGGTGCCCGAGATCCGCAAAGCGGGCGGCGGGGCGATTGTGAATCTGGGGTCGATCTCCAGTTTCATCGCGCAGCCCCAATTCGTGACCTACAATGCCACCAAGGCGGCCGTGGCTTCCATGACCCGCTGCATGGCCCTCGATCTTGCGCCCGACAACATCCGCGTCAACGCCGTCTGCCCAGGAACCATCTGGACGCAGATCGTGGAGCGGCTGGCCGGGGAGGCAGGCCTGGACCGCGCCGCCGCCGACAAGGATCCCACCTGGGGCGGCGCCTGCCTCCTGAAGCGCGTGGCCGATCCCCGTGAGATTGCCAACGTCATCCTGTTTCTCGCCTCGGATGAAGCGTCTTATGTGACGGGAGCGCACATCATGGCTGATGGAGGATACACGGCGGTTTGAGTTCCCGGCTACTCAGACTCAGTCAACGGTAAGCAGAGCCGAGTGTTACATGCCGAGAGCTTTAAATTGCCAGGTGTAGAAGTCATTCACCATCGGAATTCGATCAGCCACGGCCGAAATTGGCGTGTAGAAATAGCCGACAAATTCCAAAGGCCCGTCGAGTTCCACCCCCAGCCAGTGACAGCATCTGGCGACAATGAACATCACCGGAGCCGGGCTGAGAACATACAGCACCAGCAGGGTGAATAGGGTCACGGCCGACACCGAAAACAGCGGAAATGGTTTTCGTGAAGCCTCGTCGGTCATGACTTTCATCCACGGGCGAAGTGTTCAAACCCGGTGTTGCTTCTACCGGGCGTGAAGGTCATTGGCAACGTACCAAAAGGAGCCCTGTCATGTAGGCGTGGCTCAAACGCGACAACCCGCACGTTTTTCAACGTGCGGGTCGCATGGAGCTTGTCGGTCGCACAAGTTCGCAGACTACCGTGTGCGCGGCACTTCGATCACCTTGGGGATGGGATCCATCACCCAGTTGCGGTCGGGCTGGCCCCGGCCGGTTCGGTTCGGGATTTGGATCGCCTCACACACCAGGACCTCGTGGCCGTTGAGGGGGTTCCGCGTGTACTTGGCCTGGAACTTCTGGGTCAACTGCGCGATGCGGGGATCGTTCGGCGAATCGAACGAGCCCACAGTGACGATCGAACGGAATTTTTCGTGATACACATAGGCGTCAAGCTTGTTGACCTCGCGCATCGTCTTGCACATCTCCCAACTGTCCAGCGCCGCGCCGGCCAGTGCGGAGTCGTGCTTGATCTCCTGGTCGAAGTTGGCAAACTCCTTCGGCTTCATATGGGCCCGGCCATAGAACGAAGCCACGATGAGCGTGTAGCGGCCCTTGTTTTCCAGCAGCGAGTATTCACCGCCGCTGTTCATCTGCAGCAGCATCGGATCCTTGACGATTTTTGCCGTTTCTTCAGCGGACAGCATGGGATTCCGCGACAGGAAGGCCTTCGACAAGTCGAGAGGAAACTCTTTGACCGCGTTCTTGCCGTCGCGCTTGTCCTTGATGGAGATCGTCGGCTGGAACTTCTTGATCCATTTCAGCGTCTTTTGCGCCGTGGCGTCTTCAAAGCTGGGGTAGTTTCCGGCCAGCACGGCAATCATCCCGCGCTGTGAGGCGTAGACCCGGCGGACATCCTGGTTGAGACGGTTGGGAATGGTCAGGCGCTCCACCTGCGAACCCTGCTCGTAGGTGTAGGCGGGGATCCCTTTCTTCCGCAGTTCCAGCACGAGCTTTTTCGCCCCTTCGCGGGCGTTGTCCTGCTCGGAGGCCGTCTCGCCCCACATGCTTTTGACCATGATCATCCACGGGCCGTGGCGTTCGGTCAGTCCATAGCTCTTGCCTTCAACCGCTTCGATCTTGGACGCCTCGACGGGTGCGGCAGCCAAAAGTCCGCAAGCCACAAGGCACATCGAGAGAATGCGATTCCGCACGGGAACATCCCTTCGGAAGAGAGTGAACGGGAACTCTCCGCGGCAGGCAGACACAGTCCACCGCGCGGCGCGTGAATGCGCCGACGGGCGGAGTGCGGACCGGAGCCACACAGAATTCAAATCAGAACTGGCATCGGGGGTGAGAGGGCGGGGATGCTAGCGGGCGTGCCAGATTTGGTCCAGAGGAATTTTGGCAGTATTAGCCCGGCATGACGGTTTCGGCAGTCGCAAAACCGGACGCTAACGCGCGCTAAGGATCGCGGCAACAATAACATGGTGAAGTTGCTTGGGATGGACGCCGATTGAGGGCAGATTCATCAGCCGGCACGCATTAGCGTCCGGTTCGTGGCGTTGGTGTCTTCCGATCATCCTCCAACCGGGGGCTAAGGCCGGCTAAGGCCCTCCGGCTCATTGGCTGTGCGGCTCGTCAAAAATCGACAGTTATTCTTGCCGCGGTCCTAACGCGTGCCGGCTCATTGGCGGATCAACGAATCCAAATCGAACTGTTATTTTGCTGCGCTCCTTGCGATCCACGCACCGTTTCGTCGGACCAGCCGACTTTGAGGGCGCGGACTGCCCGGAACATGCGTCCGGGCCGGCATGACGGCCGCGATGCATGCGGTCGCGGCAGGCTCTATTGCGCCGCTGCCGGGATCGGCAGGACCAGCACTCGCGGATCCTGCGTGGCGATCGCCAGTTCTTTGCCGTCCGGGGAATAGGCCAGATTGTGCCCGGCAGCGACCGGCAGCGACTGGTGGTGCAGGATCGTGCCGTTGAGGTCCCAGATGAACAGTTCGCCGGCATAGTCGAGCGTGGCGATGCGGTTGCCATTGGGGTTGAACGCTGCCCGGTAAATGGGGGCGTTGTGGCCGACGACGCTGCGCTGCAGTTTGGGATCGTTGACGTGCCACAACTGCCAGGTCCGGGCGGTGTTGCCAGCGATGAGCCAGCTTCCGTCTGGCGAGAGCGTCAGGTTCAATGGACTGCCTTCCACCCCCAAATAGCTGCGAATCTCTTTGCCCTGCGTGTCCCACATGCGAACCGACTTGTCGGCCGAGGCTGAAAAGATCCCCTGGTTGTTGGGCGGAATGGCGACTCCGTATACCCGGCCGGAATGTCCACCAAAGGTGGTCAGGGGCTTCGTTGTCAACAGGTCGAGAACCGACACCTGGGCACCTGAAGCCACGGCCAGCCGCTGGTTGTCGGCGCTGAAGCTCAAGGCATCAATCGGTGCCGTGAACGGGAGGTCGGTATGGGCAGCGTTGGATAACAACTGCCAGCGGCGGACGGAGCGGTCGAAGCTGGCGGTGAAGGCTGTCCGGCCATCGGGCTCCCAGGCAATGCGGGCGATGTCGGCGGTGTGTGCCACGGCTTCCTGACGCAGCACGAGTTCGGTGGCTTCCTTGGTGCGATTGACCACGTAGTGCCGCAGGATCTTGTCGGCCCCGCCGACGAGCAGTCGATCCCCGGTGGCGGAAAGGGCCACCGTGTGCATCACGGCGGGCATGGCGAGCGCGGCGACTGGCTGCTTGGCATCGCCGGCAGCCCACAGCCGCAGTTGCAGGTCGTCGCTGACGGTGGCGAGCCACTTGCCATCGGCCGACTGGGCAAAGCTGCGGATGGGAGACTGCACGTCGAACCGGGCCATCGGTTTCAAGTCGGCGGCGTTGGTCTGGAGCAGCAGCCGGTCGGCTCCGGAACTGAAGATCTGCGTGCCATCGGGCGAAAAGGCGATGCGCGACACCGCTCCTTGATGCGCCGCCAGCGACCGCAGGGCCGAGACCGGCCACATGCGGACCGTGCGGTCATTGCTGGCGGTCACCATTTGACCGTCAGAGGCGAAGGCGACCCGGGTCACGGATGCGGTATGCCCGGCGAGCCGCTCCAATTCGACGACGGCCAGCATGTCCCAGATGTGAATCAGGTTGTCATCGCCACCCACCGCGATCCGCGACCCGTCGGCGTTTGTCCCGAGACTGCGGACCACCGCTGCCTGGGGGAGAGCCATCTCGGGCGCGACCTGGGCGGCGCCTTGGGCGGCGGCGAGACTCCATACCCGCACCTGCTTGTCGTTCCCCGCGGCCAGCACGCGCGTGCCGTCGGGGGTGACCAGCATGCAGTTCTGCACGTCGGCGGCTCCGGTCAGGGTTGAAAGCGGCACCTCGGGGACCCCGACCTTGGCATCGTTGAGCTTCCAGACGCGCAGGGTCTTGTCGACACCGCAGGTCACCAGTTGCGCACCGCCCGGAGCGAATGCCAGCGCGGTGACCGCCCCCTCATGCCCCACGCCGAGGAACCGCGTGGCAAAGTGGTGCAACGTCGCCTGATTGTCCGCCGAACCGGCCAGCAGGGTGCGATTGTCAGCCGCCACCGCGACACAGGTGAGCGGTGCAGTGCAAAGCGTATCCTGCAGAAGCTTGCCATCGGCGGAACGGTAGACCCGCAGATGCTGGTCGGCTCCCGTCACCGCCAGGAAGCTGCCATCGGGACTGTAGCAGACACCAGAGATGGCGGCGGGCGTGGGGATCTTATGGGTCACCGCTCCGTCAGCCGCCTTCCACAAGTACAGGTGCCGGTCGGTCAACAGCTCTGACCCACCAGCGGCAACCTGTTCACCGTCGCCGCGAACAGCCACGTAGCGCGGCGCGGCCTCGCAACCTCCAAAGGGTCGCACAATCTGGCCGGTCGCCAGATCCCACAGCTTCACGACCTTGTCATCACCAGAAGTCAGGAACTGCTGCCCGCCTGGTGCGAACCGCACCCCGTAAGAGCGGGCGGGGTCCACCACATACAGCCGCCGGGCCGCCAGCGGCCACTGCCGCAGCGACTTGTCGGCGCTGCCGCTGACCAGCGACAGACCATCGTGGCTGAATGCCACATCCAGCACGGGTCCGGTATGGCCGGGGAACCGCTGCAGTTCCTTGCCGGTCGCCAGGTCGATCACCCGGACGATGGCATCGTCCGCGGCGACGGCCATGCTCTTCCCATCGGGGCTCCAGTTCAAGCCGCGAACTGGCGCTGGCAGCACCACCGCGGCTCCGACCGCCTGGGCATTGGCCAGGTTCCACACCCGCAACGACTTGTCGAGGCTCACCGCCGCCACCTGCAGGCTGTCGGGCGAGACGCGGACACGGGTCACCGCGTCGGTGCAGCCGCCGTAGACCACGACCTGCTTGCCATCGGCGAGATTCCACGAACGGGCGGTCTTGTCCTGTCCGCCCGAGACCAGTGCCTGACCGTTTGGCGCGAACGCCACGCTCAACACGGGTCCTTCATGTCCCGGGATGACGCGCTCAATGGAAACCGTGAACATCCGCAGCGAACCATCGGCGTGGCCCACCGCGAGGCTCTTGTTGTCCGCGGCAAATGCCACCCCGGTTGGCTGCAGATTGGGCGTGGCGTACGACTGCAGGCACCTGCCGGCAACATCCCACAGACGTGTGCTGCCATCCGCCGAAGTGCTGGCCGCCTGCTCATTGTTGGCGGCGAAGGCGAGTCCGGCAATCGCGCCCGTGTGCCCCATTCCCGTGGCGATCGCCGTGCCGTTGGCGGCCATCCAAAACTTGACCTGTGTGTCGACGCCACCCGTGACCACGCGCATCCCGTCGGCGCTGAAGGCGACCGCCGTCACCGCCGCGCCATGGTTGATGGTACTGACCACGATCCCGTCGGCCGGACGAAAGACACGGACCGAACCGTCCGAGGAACCGGCGGCCATCGTCAGCCCGTCGGCGGAGCGGGCCAGCGACATAATCGTTTGGCTGGCTCCGGCAATCGTGCGGACCTCGACACCGTCGGCAATCGATGTCTGATGCACAAGGTTGTCCGAGCCACCCCAGAGAATCTGCGTGCCATCGGCGTTGAAGGCCAGGGCACGGACATCGGCCGGCAGTTTTTCCAACACTTTGGCGAGAGAGCCATCGGCATTGAAAATGCGGATGGCCTTGTCGGCGCTGGCGGTCGCCACTTGGCTGTTGTCGCCTTTCCAAGCCACGGCCATCACCGGGCCGGGATGGTCCTTGAGCACAGGACCCGCCTTGCCATCAGCGGTCTGGTTCAATTTGACGGTGTTGTCCGCCGCGGCCGTGGCCACCCATGTTCCGTTGGGGCTGATGGCGACGGCATGGATCGGCTTGTCATGTGCGGGTGTGACACGGGGCGCGACAGGATACGACCAGACACGCAGCGTGCCATCCTGTCCCGCGGAGACCAGCTTCTCGGCCTGCGGATGGAAGGCGATGGCGTTGACGCCGCCAGTATGGCCGGTGAGCATGTGGCGGTCGGTGCCATCGGCGTTCCAGAATTGAATCCCCCCCTGCACCGTGGCTGCCGCGAGCAGTTTGCCCGAGGCTTCGGCGGCAACTCCCGTGACAGCCGCGCCCAGCGGTGGCAACGCCTTCTGCAACTGACCCGTGGCCGGGTCGAACAGCCGCACCGTCTGGTCGGCGCCGCCGGCGATCCAAGACTTTCCGTCGCCAGAAAGGGCAACGGCCTGGACCGCCTCCGTCGGACCCGCCAGCGGGCGGGCGGGAATGGCCGGAAGCTCCCACAGTTTCACGAGGCCGTCGCCGCCGCTGGTGAGCCACTGTTTGCCGTCGAGGCTCCAGTCGGCGGCAGTGACGCCCCCCGTGTGCGCGGCGACCTCGGCCAGCAGCGCCTTCGTCGCGGGCGACCAGACCCGCAGCATCCCGCTGCTGTCGCCGGACAAGAGCTTGGCGGAATCGCCAGAGATCGCCAGGGCGGTCACTGGCTGCGCGTGGCCTTCCAGCGTGACCTGGGGCTTGCCGTCGCCCGACCACAGCCGGACGGTGTTGTCGGTGCTGCCCGTGACAAACGTCTTGCCGTCCCGGCTGGCTGCCGCCGCCTGCACGGGACGCACATGTCCCGCGAGCGGCACCGGGGGCTGTGGCAAATCCCACAACCGCACCGTGCCATCCTGCCCCACGGAAGCGATCTGACCTGTCTTGGGGTGGAAGGCGACGGCATGCACCGCCCCCTCATGGCCGCCCAGGGTCCGCAGATCGGCTCCGTCCTTGGTGCTCCAGAACTTCAGCAAACCGGTGGCACTGCCCGTCGCCACCACCGCATTGTCGGCCCGCAGCGCCAGTCCGCCAACAGCCCCCGGCTGTCCGGGGAACGACCGCACCACCTGGCCCTTGACGGGGTCGATCATCAGCACCTGCTGGTCGTTGCCGGCGGACAGGAGAAACGTCCCGTCACTGGAAACGGCGAGCCCCGTCACGACATCGTTGTGGCTCCCCACCTGCCGCGGCAGCGCCGGAGGTGCGCGAAAAATTCGCAAAAACCCCTCTTTGTCCGCCGTCACCACCGAGTCGGCCTTTGGCGGAATGGCCAGTGCCGTTGTTCCCGGGGTGGAAAGCGTGGCTGCCAGTTCACCATTTTCCAGCTTCCACATCCGCACCAGTCCGTCGGCATAGCTCACGACGAGATGGGTGGGGGTCAGCCCCAGGCCGGTGCATTCGCCCGACGACCCGGGAAAGTCGCGCAGGTGCCGGCCATCGGCCACATTCCACTGCCGCACCAGCCCGCCCTTGTCGACACCGTAAATGGTCTTGCCATCGGCGGCGAGCACCAGCCCGGTCGGCTCATTCCCCTGGTTCGCGCCGCCGAACGACGGCAGTGGCTCACGCACCAGCATGTCATACATCCGCAGCCGCCGGTCCTGCCCCCCAGACGCCAGCCGCAAACCATCCTTGGAAACGGACAGAGTCAGCACCCGGCCCGCGTTGGGATACGTCAGCAGCAGCTTCCCGGTCTCGCGATCCCACAACCGCACGGTTTCGTCGAACCCACCCGAGACCAGCGTCTTGCCATCCGCCGACCAGACGACAGCGAACGGCGACTTGGCATGGCCTTCGAAATATCGCAGCGCCGGCGGCGTCTGGGCCATCGTGGCCGGGGCACTGATGAAGACGGCCGTAACGGCCGCAAGCACGCGGCAGCAGACTCCCGTGGAACATCCGCGATGGCTCATGGGTGACATCTCGATGAAGTGCAACAGGCCCGGATCTGAATCGTCGAAGCGTTGGCAGTGTACCGCGCCGCCAGCACTGGCGTCTGCATTGATGGAAAAACGCCCCTGCCTGCACATCCGCCAACCTCGCTGTTATCGCCACGAGAATTCTTTTGCAATTATATTGCATTTGCAGTCTATCTTGCGTAGAGTCTTGCCGAGGCGGCGCGACGGTTCGCCGCGGATTGCAGACCTTGATCAATGCGGGAGAGGCACCATGACGCGATGGCGGAGGACGGGATCTCGGTGTGGGTTCACGCTGATAGAGTTGCTGGTGGTCATCGCCATCATTGCCATTCTGGTGGCCCTGCTGCTTCCGGCGGTCCAGCAGGCGCGGGAAGCGGCGCGACGGACACAATGCCGCAACAACCTCAAGCAACTCGGGCTGGCACTGCACAGCTACGAGAGCACATACACCCTGTTTCCGCCGAGTTCGGGATCGTCGAGCTATTCGGCCCAGGCACGGCTGCTCCCTTACATGGAGCAGGCAAATCTGCAGAACACCATCGATTTCTCCCAGCCCCTGCTGACTGGTTCGGTCACCAGCCGTGTGTTGAACCCCTTTTACGCGAATGTGGCCAACCAGGTCGTGCCGTCGTTCCTCTGTCCGAGTGATCCTGCGCCTGCGGTGTATCAGGTCCCGATGGGATCGCCGGCCGTGACGTATGGCTTCGCGGCGAACAACTACATGGTCAGTTTTGGCAGTGGGACCGGCACAAACTATGACGACCGCCATGCGACCGACGGCATGGTCTGGCAGAATTCCAATGTGCGGATCCGCGACTTTCTGGACGGCACGTCGAACACCGTCGTGATGTCGGAAGCGATCCGCAGCGACGGACCGACAACGGTCCTGCCGGCAGGAACACTGCCGCAGTTTCCGTATCGGCAGATGCTCAGCCTCACGAGTGGTGTCTCCGCCAGCAGCACATCCGCGGGATATATCGCGAGCGGTGGGGCGTGGCCCGCGGGACTGATCTCAAACCCCAACCTGGCGGCGGCAGTGCCCGCGGGCACCAACTGGACAGGGACATCGACCGGCACGGGGCGCGGCGGAAGTTGGCTGCGTGGCCTCAACGCCTCGGTCAACACCAACGGATACACCACCCCCAACAGCCTGATTCCCGACGTGCTGATGCACGGAACCGGTTTCTTTGCGCCGCGCAGCTTTCACACGGGCGGGGCTCATGCCCTGTTGGGCGATGGAGCCGTCCGCTTTGTGGGCAACAGCATCGATGCCGCGCTGCACCGCGCGATTTACAGCCGCTCTGGCGGCGAACCGGGCGGAGAGTTTTGAACGCCTCAGCCAGCACTCCGCACCCGCGCCAACCAATTCGACAACGCCTGCGTCATGGCTGTCTCCGGCCGTGACCACCTCCCTCCTTCACACTGGAGTCCACCATGATCTTCACGCCGCGCCACCAGCCACGCTTTATCTCGCAACCGGCGAAGTCCGGTCTGTGGCTTGGGCTGTTCACAATCGCCATCTGCTTCACACATCCGCTGCACGCCGCTCCTCCCGCTCCGCGCATCGCCACGCGGGTCTTCTTTCAGGATGACGACAGCCGGTTGCTCAAGTGGGCCGACCTGCTCCTCACCACGAACGAATTGAAGCTCGGACCAGTGAGCCGGGTGGATGGCTTTCCGACTCTCGACGGCAAACGGCAGAGCCTGGTGCAGATGGAGGCGGCACGCGGCAAAATCCTGATCGGTGTCCGCGATGACGACGACGGACATTTTCAAAGCGGTTGGGCGCTGATTGACACTGGCGTTGACGAAGAGGAGCACGAATCGCACTCGCATTGGGACTATGTGAGACCGCCTCGGGTGCTGGCCAGCGTTCTGGATGACAAGCAGGGGAATCCTGCTCATCTCTACTGTTACGACGAGGTGTTCTACCTGGCCAACGACAAGCTCAACGGCTTCACGCGCCTCGATCCCGAGGGAGTGACGGCCGCCACGGATCCGGCCACGGTGAAGAGCCGGGCGGTGTTCCATGCGGGAGGCGGCGGACACATCACGCTGGCCGCCATTGGCGGATCCGTCGGATATTCCACGTGGATCGACCGCGAGGGGATCAACAAGGGCCGCGTGGATGTTGCGGCTCTGCGGTCCGACGGCGCGGGCCAGGTGCGGTATTCGCTGAGCCTGCCTGCGGGCGGCATTCATGGGGCGACCGCCTGCCAGGGCAAGGTTTTCTTCGCGCCATCCCACGGCATCTGCTGGCTGACCGCCGACACACAGCTCCAGACCGATCCGCAACAGGTCAAGATCCATCACCTCTCGCTGGGCAAGGACGGCGACAATCCACGCCGGACCGGAGCATTCACCACCTTCGGCAGCCACGTCGCCTTCAATTCTGGAGCGGGTTCCCGTGCTGAGGTTGGTTTCATGGATGCGACCAAGCCAGCCATTCAAATCCACCGTGTGCCGATCAACATGGCGGAAGGCAATCGTCCGACGGGACTGGAGATCGTTCAGCCCCGCAAAGGGTCGCCGCTCGCGTTTGTCTTCCATGACCATTCCGCCGATGTCTCCGCTCCCAACCGCCTCTCGTTGATTGAAACGGATCCCAACCAGGACGGCGACTGGACCGACGCCAAGGTGGCGCTGGAGACCGACGTGGGACCGGCGCGCGGGGAGGGCCACGCCGGCCATCACAGTGTCACCTTCGATGCCGACCGCCGCCGGGCCATCTTCACCAACCCGGGCGATGCCACGCTGGTTGTGATTGCCCTGGACGAACGCCGGCCGGTGGCCACGTTTCAAATCGGCGGCGTTCCCTCCAAAGTGATCGCGGTGGGCGGCCGGGCCGACAGTCATTGAGGATCGCGGCAACAATAACATGGTGAAGTTGCTTGGGATGGACGCCGATTGAGGGCAGATTCATCAGCCGGCACGCGTTAGCGCGCGTTAGCGTCCGGTTCGTGGCGTTGGCGTCTTCCGATTATCCTCCAACCGGGGGCTAAGGCCGGCTAAGGCCCTCCGGCTCATTGGCTGTGCGGCTCGTCAAAAATCGACAGTTATTCTTGCCGCGGTCCTGACTGGGCCACGGTCGCCAACCAGAGGATCGGGAGTCGTGGTGCGGTGGCCAATGACTCAATGACCAAATCCCAATGACCAATGGGCCGTCGCTGAGCCACGCTGTTTTCGAACTGTGATGATCTCGAACCGGAGCCAAACATGACATCGCGATCCATCCTGGCCTGGGGAGTAATCGCTCTGACATTGATCGGATGCGGCGGCCCGTCTCCGGCACCAGCCGGCACCACCGGGATCATTCGCTGTGGTTCAACCACCTTGAGCGACGTCCATGTCACCGTGCATCGGGGCGATTTGGGATTCTGGGAGCCCGTCGGCTTCGGTGTCAGCGGAGCCGACGGCCGCTTCGAACTGCGTGACAACCTCGCAACCGGTCCCCTGTGGCTCAAACCCGGGCGATACCGCCTGACCATCGAATCGGTGGGACCAACACCGCTCGTGTGGACTGCCGCCCATTTCGATCCGGCTCTGACTCCGTTGCGGCGGACTTGGAGTGAGATTGATACGACCCTCGACCTTGAGGTTCCCGAGCCATCGGCAATGTAGTCGACTCCGCCCAGCGGTGACCGATACCAAACTGACCGATCGCAGACTTGCCGAACGTCCTCCGGCGCGTGACAGTGATCCTTTGCAACCCTTTTGGCCTGGGTCGCTTCACTTAAGTCACACGATTCGAGCCACACGATGGCAGAGGGCGAAGCATTTCTTCGTGAAATCATCGCCGTCCCCGACGACGACGGGCCGCGGCTGGTCTATGCCGACTGGCTGGAGGAGCGCGCCGACCCGCGCGGCGAGTTCATTCGCGTCCAGTGCGAGGAGGCCCGGCTGGAAGATTGTGCGCGTCGCAAAAAACTGCGGAGCAGGGCGAAGCAACTGCTGCAGGCGCACGGCAAACAGTGGACCGACAGCTTGGATGCCACAGGCGCGGGGAATGAATTTCGCGATCCGGAGTATCACCGCGGTTTCGTGGAAACGGCGAAAATGAGCCTCCGGTTTTTTCTCAGGAGCGGGGCGGGTGTGATGACGCGAACCCCGTTGCGGTGCGTCACGCTGACCTCTGGTGACAGTCTCCTGCCGCAGCTTGCTCAGGCTGAACATCTGCGGGGGCTGCGGGACCTGCACTTTCTCCATAACGAGTTTCCAGAAGCGGACGCCATCGAATTTGTTCAGTCTCCCTCTCTGGCAAATCTGCGGTCCTTCCGGCTGCACGGCTATCGCATCCACACGAATGACTTTGGACGGGCACTGGTCGGTGCGCCGTTTCAGAACCTGACTGCACTGGACTTGGGATTCACGCGGCCAATCGCCGCCGACTGGGTGGAGACCTTCTTGGAAGCCCCGTGGCTCCATGGCATCGAATCCCTCCGTCTCCGTGAATTGAGTGACGCGGCAGTCCGCGAGGTCGCGGCCAGCCCGCGGCTGGTCAAATTGAAAGACTGGGACTTGTCGGCTTTGCGGCTCCCACTGAGTGCCCAGACCGGCCGCGCGCTCGCCGAGTCGCCAATGGCAGCACGGATGGAACAGTTGAAGTTGGAAGGTCGGTGGATGGATGCCAACGGACTGCGGGCCTTGGCGGCCGGCAACTGGACACTGCTGCATTATCTCAACTTCAACGACGCCCACCTGGGCACCGCGGGCGTGCAGGCGCTCGCCGCCGGAAACTGGCCGGCGCTGAGGGTTCTTAATCTGGCGGCGGCCGAAATGGGCAGCACGGGCCTCGCCGCGCTCCTCAGCCGCCCGTGGCTCAAATCCCTGGAGCGACTGAGTCTGCGGGGCAACAACTTGACCAGGCAAGATGTTCTGGATCTGATCGCCTCCCCGAACTGGTCCCACACGACGGACATCAATCTCGCCGAAAATCAACTCACTCGTGAGGACGCCCAAGAAATACAGCAGAATCTCGGTCGGATCGGTTCGTTGCGGGCCGAACTCCGGCGTGTCACCGAAGGACGCGGTCCGGCTTTAATCCACGAATAGGGCTCAGAATGTCAGCAGCCGATTCCTTCCTGCAAGAGATCATCGCCGCCCCCGACGACGACGGACCGCGGCTGGTGTATGCGGACTGGCTGGAAGAACGCGGCGATCCGCGGGCGGAATTTATTCGAGTGCAGTGCGAGGAGGCGCGGCTGGGGGACAGCGACCGCCGGGAGGAATTGCGGCGGCGGGTCAGGCAGTTGCTGCGGAAGCATGCCACGGGGTGGACGGCAGAGTTGGGTGCCAAAGGGGCGGAGATTCGGGGTCCGGACTACCATCGGGGGTTTGTAGAATCGGCGAAGATGAGCATCCGCTTCTGCCTGAAGAGTGGCGCGGAACTCATGGCAAAAACCCCAATCAGACGTGTGACGCTCACCTCCGGTGGCAAACTGCTGCCGAAGCTGGCGCAGGCGCAACATTTACTTGGGTTGCAGGAATTGTGTTTCGTCGAACACAGGTTTCCTGAGTCTGATGCCGCCGAATTCGTGCAATCGCCCTACCTGGCGAATCTGCAAACTTTCGAACTGCACCGCTCCCACTTTGACTCGGGCCATTTTGCCTCTGCGCTCGCCAGTAGCTCTTTTACGAAGTTGACCGCTCTGAACCTGGGTCTGGCGCAGTCAGTTGATCCCAATTGGGCCGAGCCGCTCTTGAATGCTCCGTGGCTCAGAACAATCGAGTCCCTGCATCTGGGCCGGTTGAATGATGAGATGGTCCGTCGGTTCGCATCCAGCCCGCTCCTGGGCAACCTGAAGAATTGGTACATGACAAACATCGGCCTGTCCCTCAGCACCGAGACCGGCCGCACACTCGCGGCCTCTCCACTGACAACACATTTGGAACGGCTCTCCCTGTGCTTTTGCAACATGACAATTGAAGGATTGCGCGCTTTGGCAGCAGCGAATTGGTCAGCACTGCAAACACTCGATATCACCGGCGCGAAACTCGGTCCCGCGGGTATTGCGGCACTCGTTTCAGGAAACTGGCCCGCACTCAAGCGTCTCGACTTATGCGGGACCGAGATGGGAAGTGAGGGCCTTGCGGCGCTACTCCACCGGCCGTGGCTCAAAAACTTGGAACTCCTCAACCTGGTGGGCAATGATCTGACGAAACAGGATCTCCTGACGTTGATCGCCTCTCCGAACTGGTCCCACCGGACAAAAATCTGTCTCTCCGCCAATTCCATCGACCGAATGGAGGCCGAGGAAATCTTGGTGAAGCTCGACCCAAAGAGCTCGCTCTCTGCAGAACTTCGCCGCGTCGTTCGGATATGCAATTGAAGTCCAATCGCCAACAGGACTCGAAATGACTGAGGACGAATCATTTCTGGCAGAGATCATCGCCGCCCCCGACGACGACGGACCGCGGCTCGTCTATGCCGACTGGCTGGAGGAGCGCGGCGACCCACGGGCGGAATTCATTCGAATGCAGTGCGAGGAGGCACGGTTGGGAGAGTGCAAACGTCGCACGGATTTGCGGCGCAGGGCCAAGCTGTTCCTACAGAGGTATGGCAGGGATTGGACCGCCGAGTTGGGAGCCACCGGTCCGGAGTTCCGCGACCCGGAATACCACCGCGGGTTCGTCGAGTCGGCCACAATCAGCATCCGTTATTTCCTGAAAAGTGTTGCAGGGGTAATGTCTCGAACTCCGTTGCGACGGGTCGTTCTGACCTCCGGCGACAAACTTCTGCCAAAGCTCACCCAGGCAAAACACCTGCAACAGATTGAAGAACTGCACTTCGCCGACAGCGGCTTTCCCGAACAGGATTTGGCAGACTTTTTCCAATCTCCTTACCTCGCCAACCTGCGTGGCTTTCGTCTGTACGGGACCTACTCCATAGGGAGCGTACTGGCCTCGGGACTGGCCAGTGCGTCGTTGCCCAAACTCGCCTCGCTGGATTTGGGACCCATTCAGACCGTCGACTCGAGCTGGGTGACGACCCTGTTGACGGCCCAGTGGCTCAGCTCGGTCGAAGTGCTGTGCCTGCGAAATTTGAGCGATGCCGCCGTCCGCGCGATCGCCGCGAGTCCGCGGCTTGGAAAGCTGAAAGACTGGGATCTGGCCGGCTCCGGCCAGCCGCTGAGTGCCGAGACCGGTCGCACGCTGGCTGCCTCGCCGCTGACGCAGCGCCTCGAACACCTCAAGATGGAATTCTGTGGCATGGAAGTGGGAGGTCTGCAGGCGATGGCAGCCGCCCACTGGCCACGGCTGCAGACCCTGAATTTCAACTTCGCAGAGCTTGGCCCGGCAGGCGTCGAGGCGCTGGCTGCCGGCAACTGGCCAGCCCTGAAGGTCCTGAACCTGGCCAGCAGCGCCATGGAAAGCCGGGGGCTCAATGCTCTGCTCCGCCGGCCGTGGCTCAAATCACTGGAACGCCTCAGCCTGCGCGACAATCGGCTGACCAAACAAGATATCCTGAACCTGATCGCCTCCCCGAACTGGTCCCACAAGACGCACATCAATCTCGACGGAAACGGACTTCGCCAGTCGGGTGCCGAAGAGATCCTGGAGAAGCTCGGCCGCATCGGCGGCCCGCTTCCGGCGGAAATTCGCCGAGTGACCATGTGGCGGCCTTGAGTTGCGGTGTCGTGGCTCAGGCCTCCGCTTCCGAACTATTGGTTTCCGGACCGAACAAGGCGCGCGGGGAGGACTTCCACAAGACCTCGACCAATTCATACACCTTTGTTCCCGACGTTTCGGGGACGGCCTCATGCGTCGTGAAGGCGGTTTTGGCAACGATCTTGCCACGGTCGATCGCTTCCGTGGTGAACGGCAAGATCGTGTCGATCAACCAGTGAAGGTCCGCATTATCTTTGCTGTCTTTCTGATACTCGCACGCATACTTGCGACGTGTGATTTGGCTGATTTTCTTGCAGGCATCATCGCAGGTGGCCATGGCAGGCAGGCCATCGCGAAGATGAAGCAGGAACCAACTTTCAAACGAAGGTCGGGAAATTGCCACATACAAGCCCTTGTCGAGGGCATGCTCTGCCGCGGAAAACAAGTCGGCGTTTTTGCCATCGCGCTCGGTGTCGAAGACAACCCAGACTTCATCGTAGGCGATTCGCGCCTCAAGGTCGCCAAGTCTGTCGCGACTCTTTTGGTTTTTCTTGGCTGCGTCACGCAGCTTGACTGCTGATCGTACAACCCGGCTGGGCGTGTTCCCTTCATGATCCGGTCCAGCCTCGACGACGACATCCAGTTGCGAAGACTGCAGTTCCAAATGCTCCTTCAGGGCTTCAAAGTACTCGACCTCCGTGACTTCTCCTTCCGTGACGATCAGCAGCCGTTTGCGCGTCGATCGTCTCGCCTTTCTGGACCGTGGCCTGTCATAGTCATGGTCTTTCATGGCTTCGATCCAGCCCCGCCCTTCAAGGGAAATGCCAGATCCAGATTCAAATCAGGAACCCCACCAAGGTTTCCAGACAGATAGTATTTGATCAGGGGCGAGTCCTTCCGTGGCTTTTCATCGAAGTCGGAGAGGCTGTAGAGCATGGACGCACCCGCCTCATTCTTCTCAATGATATGAATCTGGTCGCGGCGCAACAGCGAGTTGTCGAGCACGGAGACATCGTGCGTCGTGAAGATCAATTGAGCGTGATGGGGATTTCTTTTTGGTGACTGGAAGATCTTGACAAGCGCCCGAAGCAGTAGTGGATGCAATCCGGCATGCAATTCATCGGCGATCAATATGCCGCCATGCTGCAGGGTTTGATACAGCGTATGTGCGAGACCAAACATACGGTTGGTCCCATGAGATTCCTGTCGCATATCGAAGGCGATCTCTTGGCCCGTTGCTGTTTTGTGGACAGCTTTCGGCTGGTATCTCTTGCGCACGACTTCCCTTCCGTCAAATTCAGAACGGATGTCAACTTTCTCAATCTCGATCGAGGCAATGCCAAGGTCTGCAGCCCTGATCCAGTTTTGGACCCAGGCGAGAAGTTCCGTGTCCTCCTCGCAAGCGCGGCAGATTCCCTGCTCCAAAGCCATTGATTGCGCAAGTGTCGCGTCAATGACACCCAACCGCGAAAACCACTGCAACACTTGCAGTGCCTGCGGATGGTTCCAACTGGCCGCTGCGGATAAAAACGGTACGTCGGTCCGCGTTCGACCAGCCAGGGCTTGTCCTTCAGAGATCCCCTTCTCGAAATCCGCTCCCCATGTCCAGGATTCGTGCAACTGCGACGAGATCTTTGTTGCTCCCTGGGTCCACTGTCCGAGCCCTTCAGTCTGTCCAGTTGCGGGTTTTGCGGTCTCTTCATGGCTCACTTCCCGACGAATGCGACCGAATCGCTGTGTGCCGCGATTAAGAATCCATGCGTTTCGATTTGGTGTTACAGCGCATCCGCGAGCAAAGAGTTCAGTTTTTTTTCCGCGTGGCCAGTAGTAAAGCCATTCCCCTCGGATTGATGAATCGTCGAGGATTAGCCCATATGCCCATCGCATGCTGTCGAGGACAAATACCACTTCCAGAGTGGTCGGTGAGTTGACCCTATGTTCGTCCAAGCGAAATGAGCTTGCGCGGCTCAGTGGGGACGTCCGTGGTGCGAGCCGGCTCGGGATATCTAGGTTCTCAGTCCAATCAACCAGCAGATCCAAGAACTCTGCCGCCTTGACGAAATTACTCTTTCCAGACGCATTCGCCCCGTGAATGCTCACGACAGGAAGGATTCCGTGGAACGCATCCGGTACCCCAGCGATGCCGTGGCGGACGACCTCTTTCAGTTCCGTGTCCGTCGACGCATCCATCCGGAGTTCGACCCGGTCACGGAACGAGCGGAAGTTTTCGACACTGAACGAAAGAAGCATGATTTGACACAACTGCTTGAAAAAAGGGTCACAGGCATGGCTATTACCAATAAATATAACAATTATCCGCACAAAGCAATCAAAAAGCAGTTCAGTCTTGAAGTCCCGCGCGACAGCCGCTTGCTATTTGCCCCCGAATGAGTAAAAACCTTTCCCATGTCTATCATCGTGCAAAAATTCGGGGGAACGAGCGTCGCCACCCCTGCGAAAATTCTGGCGGCGGCGGCGCGGGCGGTGGCGGCCAAACGGGCTGGCCACCAGGTGGTGGTCGTGGTCAGCGCCCGCGGTTTGAAAACCGACGAGCTGATCGCATTGGCCAAGGAGGTTTCGCCCGAACCTCCGGCCCGTGAAATGGATATGCTGCTGGCCACCGGCGAGCAGGAGTCGGTGGCGCTGGTCGCCATGGCGGTCCAGCGGCTGGGCGAACAGTCGATCAGCCTGACGGGCGCGCAGATCGGGATTGTCACCGATTCCACGCACACCAAGGCCCGCATCAAGTCGATTTCCACCGAACGGATGCGGAACGCCCTCGAAGCGGGGCAGATCGTCATCGCCGCCGGATTTCAGGGGGTCAACGACCGCTCGGACATCACCACCCTCGGACGCGGTGGCTCGGACACCACCGCCGTGGCGCTGGCAGCGGTCCTCAAAGCGGAAGTCTGTGAAATCTACACAGATGTCGAAGGCGTGTTCACCACCGATCCGCGGCAGGTCAAAACCGCCCGAAAGATGCCGCACATCTCGTATGACGAGATTCTGGAACTGGCCAGCATGGGGGCCGGGGTGATGCACTCCCGGTCGATCGAGTTTGCCAAAAAATTTCGCGTTCCGGTGTTGGTACGACCCTCGTATTCTGACGCCGCCGGCACGCTGATCGCGCCCGAAACCGGCCGTGAGACCGCTGTCGTGTGCGGTGTGGCCGTGGCTCGCGATGAAGCGACCGTCAGCCTCCGCGACATTCCCGACCGTCCGGGCGTGATGAGTGTGATCTTTTCCCGGATGGCCGAACGCAAGATCCCGATCGACATGATCGTGCAGAACGTCGGCCGCGACGGTTTGGCCAGCGTGTCGTTCACCGTGCCACAGGATGAGCTGGCGGAAACCCTGACGGCCGCCGACCAGGCCGTGAAGCAACTCGGCGCGGGCACGGTGCAGCATGGCACCAACCTGTCCAAGATTTCGGTGGTGGGCAGCGGCATGAAGAGCCACTCCGGCGTCGCCGCGCAGATGTTCACGGACCTGGCGCAGGCGGGCGTCAACCTGGAGATGATCACCACCAGCGACATCAAGATCTCTGTCCTCGTCGACCGTAACCAGGCCGACACTGCCATGCGGACGGTGCACGAGGGGTTCGGGCTGTCTGAGCCACTGCCTGAGGGGGCCGAAAGCGACCCGTCCCGCGTCTCCCGGTCTCAAATTGCCAGTCTGCCGCAGTCGGAACTCGAGCGGTACGTCGCCGAGCGGCTGGGCAGCATGGAGGACATTGTCGTCAGCGAAGTGCGGCTCAACGACAGTCAGTCCCGTGTCACGCTCCGCAACCTGCCGGATACGCCTGGCGTGGCGATGCAGGTCTTCGCCGCCAATGCCCTGGCGGGGGTGATCGTGGACATCATCGTGCAGAATGTGGGCCAGAGCGGCCATTCGAACATCTCGTTCACGGTCAACCGCGACGATCTGGAGCAGAGCCTGGAAGTGACCAAATCGCTCTTGGCGCAGTGGCAGAACACCGAAATCTCCTGCGAACGAGACATCGCGGTGCTTTCAGTCCATGGCGTCGGCCTGCGAACCCACACGGGCGTTGGCGAAAAAATGTTCAACGCCCTGTCCGAGCACAATATCAACGTGCAGATGATCAGCACGAGTGAGATTTGCATCTCGACCGTGATCGACATCGCCAGCGGCCAGCGCGGACTGGAATGTCTGGAGGCGGCGTTTGGTCTGACGTGAAGTTTTTCACCGAGGTCCTCGATTTCGACGTGGCGGGAGGGCGCGGCTCCTGACAAGCCGCGAACAATGAACGATACGGTTTTGGCACGAATTGGCAGCCACTTTTCTAGCGAGAATGCTGCCAATTCGGAGCGCAAACCGTTGACCGCGGCTCAGCAGGAGCTTCGCCCTCCCTTCACGTCCCGCGGGTTGATCCCAACTGGCGGGCGAACGACCAGCGAGTCGTAGAATCCTGCTTGAGCTTGCGTGGCGGGAAGCCACGCCACTTCACGCTGACCTCACCAGTGGGTGGAGGCGTTCCAGTGCGCCGAGCTTCTGGCTGGATTCTTGAAGCCACTCCACGGATTATGGAACCCACTCAATTGTCACGCCGTTTGCTACAGCTTCAGCCGCCACGCTGTCGACTTGGGTTGCCCGCCGTGAGTGGTTTTCCAACTTGCTTTTCAAGATTAACACTACACCATGCGTGTCTGGCAAGGTCGGCCGTACCCTCTCGGTGCCTCATGGGATGGCAACGGCGTTAACTTCGCGCTCTTCACCGAAAACGGGCAGGCGGTGGACTTGTGCCTGTTCGATTCGGCTGACGCGACCAAAGAGTCGGCACGGATTCGGATGATGGAGAAGAAGGACATGGTCTGGCATTGCTACCTGCCAGACTGCCGGCCCGGGCAGTTGTACGGTTACCGCGTCGAAGGACCCTATGACCCGGCGAACGGCCAGCGGTTCAATGTGAACAAGGTTTTGCTGGACCCGTATGCCAAGGCGATTGGCCGGGATGTCCGCTGGTCGGATGAGGTGTTTGGCTACACCATCGGCCACGAAGCGGGCGACTTGAGCTTTGACGACCGCGACAGCGCGCCGTTCGCCCCGCTGGGGCTGGTCATCGATTCGGCCTTCACCTGGGGCGACGACCGGCCGCCGCGCACGCCGTGGCACGAAACCATCATCTACGAGGTCCACGTCAAGGGCTTCACCAAGCTCCATCCCGAGGTGCCCGAGCCGCTGCGTGGCACCTATGCCGGGTTGGCTTCGCAGGCCTCGATCGAACACCTGCGGAAGCTGGGCGTGACCGCGGTCGAGCTGTTGCCCGTGTTTCACTTTCTGAACGACCGGCATCTCCTGGAGGGGGACCGCAGCAACTACTGGGGTTACAACACGCTCGCCTATTTGGCACCGAATTCCCGGTATTCGTCCAGCGGCACCTCCGACGAAATCATTCGTGAATTCAAGTCGATGGTCCGCGCGCTGCACGCGGCCGGCATCGAAGTCATTTTGGATGTGGTCTACAACCACACCTGCGAAGGCAATCAACAAGGCCCGACGCTCTCGTGGCGGGGAATCGACAATTCCGCCTATTACCGGCTCGCCCCCGACCCGCGGTTCTACATGGACTTCACCGGCTGCGGCAACACGTTTCACATGCGTGAGCCACGCGTGCTGCAGTTGATCATGGACAGCCTGCGGTACTGGGGCACCGAGATGCATGTCGACGGGTTCCGTTTCGACCTGGCGAGCACGCTGGCCCGCGAGCTGTTCGAAGTCGACCGGTTGTCGGCGTTCTTTGACATTGTTCACCAGGATCCCATTCTCTCCCAGGTGAAGCTGATCGCCGAGCCGTGGGATCTGGGCGACGGTGGCTATCAGGTGGGCAACTTTCCCTCGCTGTGGTCGGAATGGAACGGCAAGTACCGCGATTGCGTGCGACGGTTCTGGAAGGGCGACGGCGGGCACCTCAGTGAGTTCGCCACACGCCTGTGCGGGTCCAGCGATCTGTATGCCTCCAGCAGCCGCCGGCCCTATGCCAGCATCAACTTCATCACCTGCCATGACGGCTTCACGCTCAACGATCTGGTCAGCTACAACGACAAACACAACGACGCCAATGGCGAAGGCAACCGCGACGGCTCCAGCGACAACATGAGCTGGAACTGCGGCGCGGAGGGGCCGACGGACGACGCGGCCATCATTGATCTGCGGCGGCGGCAACGGAGAAACCTGGTGGCCACCTTGCTGCTGTCGCAGGGGGTCCCCATGCTGCTCGCCGGCGATGAACTCGGCCACACCCAGCACGGCAACAACAACGCCTACTGCCACGACTCCGACCTGACGTGGCTCAACTGGGATCTCAACGCCGCGCAAAAGTCGCTGCTGGAATTCGTCCGCAGCGTCATCTCACTCCGAAAATTGAACCCGGTGTTTCAGCGTCAAAAGTTCTTCCAGGGCCGCTCGATTCGCGGACAGGAAGTGCGGGATATCGGCTGGTATTCGCCCGATGGCACCCAGATGGGTGACCACGACTGGAACGAAGAGTTTGTCCGCTGCCTCGGGCTGTTTCTGGACGGCGAACTGATTGGCGAAGTCGATTCCCACAACGAGCCGATCCGTGGCGAAAGCGTCCTGTTGCTGATGAACGCCCACTACGAGCGGGTGCCGTTCAAGCTGCCCGCTCCGGTGGAGGGAGCACTCTGGGTGCCACAACTCGACACGAACCAGCTTCCCCAGGAAGGGACTCCGCTGGCGGCCGATGTGCAGTACCCGCTGGAAGGACGCTCTTTGGCGATCTTGCGCATGGAAATTCCTGGTGCGGCCAAGGAAGCCGCCGATGGCGAACATATCGCCACCGAGGTCTTCATTGCCGCCAGCCAGGCACGGGCGACGCCTCCGGTCGAAGCGGCCGGCGGCACGACGAGTGCGGGACCGTGAGGGAGATTTTCGATTGGGTGTGGCGGGGGGCCGACCTGGTGTGCCAACGGGTGAATCTTCCAGCAGAGCGGCATCAGCCAGAATGAGCGGTGGATTGCAACTTGAAGCGGCCATTCGAGAGGCCTGCCTGGCCGAGGCAACCGCGCGCAAACTCGGCAATGTGCATCCGCAGGCGTCATTCGACGATTTGACCCATGGCGATTTCGTCGCCTCCGCCGAAGCGGCCGCGCCGTGGCTCGCCCGCGCGGGCGAGCTGGGAGTCGGCGCCGCCATCCTGGAAGCGGTCACCGCCACCCGCCACCGCGTCAACACCAACACCAATCTCGGCATCGCGCTGCTGATCGGACCGCTGGCCGCCGTCCCTTCAGAGCTGCCGTTGGCTGAAGGGATCTCATCGGTGCTGAAGTCCCTGACTCCAGCCGATGCCAACGCTGTCTATGAAGCGATTCGCCGGGCACAGCCAGGTGGCCTGGGCCGCGTGGCGCAGGCCGACGTCCACGAAGCCCCGACCATCGAACTGCGCGAGGCGATGCGGCTCGCCGCTGGCCGCGACCTGATCGCACAGCAATATGTCACCGACTTTGCTCTGGTTCTCGAGTCCGCCAGGTTCTTTGCCGACGGAGTGACCGAGGAGCGCATTCTCGACCTGCAGTTGCATTTGCTGTCCACTCAGCTCGACAGCCTGATCCTGCGAAAATGCGGTCCGCAAGTCGCAGAAGAGGCCCGCACCCATGCGCGCGGCGTGCTGCAGGCCGGACCTGCCGACAGCGAAACTGGCCGGCAGGCACGAATCAACTTCGATGCGTGGCTCCGTGCCGACGGTCACCGCCGCAACCCCGGCACCACGGCCGACATCATCGCCGCCAGCCTCTTCGTGGCCCACCGCGATCCAGCATTGCCAGCGATTCTTCACGATTGAGCGAGCAGGGCTTGCCAGTGGTTCAGGCCTCCAGGCGGCGGCACACGGCCGCACCGACTTCGGTGGTGGTCGCCGTGCCGCCCAGGTCCGGGGTGCGTGGCTCACCACGCTTCAAGCCCGCGGTCACGGCCTGGTGAATCGCTGCCGCGGCGGTTTTCAAACCGAGATGCTCCAGCATCATTCCCGCCGACAGAATGGCGGCCAACGGATTCGCGATCCCCTTGCCGGTGATGTCCGGGGCCGAACCGTGCACCGGTTCGAACATGCTCGGGCACTTGCGGGTGGGGTCGATGTTGCCGCTGGAGGCGAGACCCATGCTGCCCACGACGATCGCCCCCAAATCGGTGAGAATGTCACCAAACAGGTTGCTGGCGACCACCACATCGAACGATTCCGGGCGGCGGACGAATTCCATCACGGCCCGGTCGATCAGCAGCGACTCGGTGCTGATCTGAGGGAATTCCGCAGCCACGGCTGAGAATGTTTCGTCCCACAAAACCATCCCGTAGCCCTGGGCGTTGCTCTTGGTGATCGAGGAGACTTTTTTGCGCGGACGGGTGACCGCCGCTTCGAAGGCGGCGCGAATGATCCGCTCGCAGCCCCGGCGGGTGAAGACAGCGGTTTGGATCGCCACCTCTTCCGGCACCTGCTGATACAGCCGGCCCCCAATGTTGGCGTATTCGCCTTCGGTGTTCTCGCGAAACACCAGGATGTCGATGCTGCCGGGAGCCTTGTCGCGGAGCGGGCTGTCGACGCCATCGTACAGATACGAGGGCCGCAGGCAGACATACTGGTCGAACTTGCGGCGGATGGGCAGCAGGAGACCATTGAGCGTGATGTGGTCCTGGACCTTTGGATGTCCCACCGCGCCCAGCAGAATGGCATCAAACGGCCGGAGTTGGTCCAGATAGTCGGCCGGAGCCATTCGGCCGTGCTCGAAGTAGTAGTCCGTCCCCCATGGAAACTTGGTCCACTCCAGCGCTGCGCCAGCCGGCTCGCGCCGCACGGCGATCTCCGCGGCGCGCATCGCCTCCCGCGTCACTTCCGGACCGATCCCGTCGCCTTCGAGTACCGCGATGCGAAAAGTCTGCAAGTCGTCACTCCTTGGTAGTTGGGATCGGGAAAGAATGAAACAATGACCAATGTCTCAATGAACAATGCTTCTTAGGACCGCGGCAAGAATAACTGTCGATTTTTGACGAGCCGCACAGCCAATGAGCCGGAGGGCCTTAGCCGGCCTTAGCCGGCCTTAGCCCCCGGTTGGAGGATGATCGGAAGACGCCAACGCCACGAACCGGACGCTAACGCGTGCCGGCTGATGAATCTGCCCTCAATCGGCGTCCATCCCAAGCAACTTCACCATGTTATTGTTGCCGCGATCCTTACGACACCGCCTGAGCGAAAGCATTGGACATTGTTTCATTGGTCATTAGGTCATTCTTTCCTACAGCGTCAACTGCACGCGCTGCTGCTGCCGGACCAGCGCCGCTTCAATGAAGCCGGCGAACAGCGGGTGGGCATTTCCCGGTTTCGTTTTGAATTCGGGGTGATACTGGACAGCCACGAACCACGGATGATTTTCCAGTTCCACGATTTCGACAAGCTGATGATCGGGGCTCAATCCCGAGGTGTTCATCCCGCCCTCGACGAACTGCTTGCGATATTCCGGGTTGAACTCATACCGGTGCCGGTGACGCTCCCAGATGCTGGGCTTGCCGTAGCACTGCTCGGCCTTCGAGCCGGGTTCCAGCCGGCATTCCTGCGAGCCGAGCCGCATGGTCGCGCCCTTGTCCACGACCTTGCGCTGGTCGTTCAGCAGGCAGATCACCGGGTAGGGGACCTCGCCGGAAAACTCGGTGCTGTTGGCGTCGGTCAAACCCAGCACATTGCGGGCAAACTCGATGACGGCACATTGCATCCCGAGGCAGATCCCAAAGAAGGGGATGTCGTTCTCGCGGGCCATGCGGATGGCGTCGATCTTGCCTTCAATCCCCCGCATGCCGAAGCCACCGGGGACCAGGATCCCGTCGATTCCGGCCAGCAGGACTTCTGGATCTTGTCGTTCCAGTTCCTCGGCCTCGATCCGTTTGACCTGCACCCGCGTCTGATGCGCGATGCCAGCGTGGTCGAGGGCTTCGTAAATCGACTTATAGGCGTCCTTGTGCTGCATGTACTTGCCGACCACGGCGATCGACACGTCGTGCTGCGGGTTGCGGACCTTGTGCAGGTGCTCGGCCCATTCGCTCATGTCAATCGGCCCCGCCCGCAGGTGGAGTTTGTCGACGATGAGCTGGTCCAGCCCATATTCCATCAGCCCCAGCGGGACTTCGTAAATCGAGAATTCCTTGTCCGGCTCTTCGATGACCGCGTTCTTTTCAACATTACAGAACAGGGCGATTTTCTCGCGGGCGTCGCGGCCCAATTCGCGTTCCGTCCGGACGATCAGCACGTCTGGCTGGATGCCGATCTGCCGCAGTTGTCCCACGCTGTGCTGCGTCGGTTTGGTCTTGGCTTCGGCCGCCGCCTTCAGGTAGGGGATCAGCGTGAGGTGAATGAACAGGCAGTTTTGCCGCCCGATGTCCAGCGGGATCTGCCGGATCGCCTCAAGGAACGGCAGCCCTTCGATGTCGCCCACCGTGCCGCCCAGCTCGGTGATCACCACGTCGACATCCGGGCTGGCCAGCTTGCGAACCTGGGCCTTGATCTCGTTCGTGATGTGTGGCACAACCTGAACCGTGTTCCCCAGGTACTCACCGCGGCGTTCCTTCTCGATCACGCTGCGGTAGATCCGGCCGGTGGTGGTGTTCGAGTCGCGCGACAGCGGGCTGTTGGTGAACCGTTCGTAGTGCCCCAGGTCGAGATCGGTCTCGGCCCCGTCGTCCAGCACGTAGACTTCGCCGTGCTGGTAGGGGCTCATCGTGCCGGGGTCGACGTTGATGTACGGATCGAGTTTCTGCATCCGCACGCGCAGTCCGCGGCGCTCCAGCAGCAGGCCGATCGCGGCCGAAGTCAGCCCCTTGCCGAGGGAACTGACCACGCCGCCGGTGACAAAAATATGCTTGGTGTGACTCATGCAGTCCGTCCTTCCAGCCGTTCGGCTTCCTGCAGGATCTGGAGTTCCATATCCCAGCAGTCCTGCCGAACGCGCAGGTCGATGTAACAGAAGAACCATGCCAGCCGGCCCAGCGGATAAACCGCGAGGGCGCAGGCGTACATGGTGGTGACGACAATCGGATCGTTCCAAAAGTAACTGGCAATATAGGTGATCGTGTAATCCACGGAATCCATGTAGACGGAATCCACCGCGATCCGGCAGAACCCCAGCGGAAACTTGAACAGCACGAAGCCAGCCTGATCCACGGTGACGAACAGCACCAGCCAGATCAGGGCCAGGAAGGCCATGATGAAAAACGCCCGGCCGGTCAGGTCGCCAAAGCCGTTCTTGACCAGTTCGCGCACGCCGCGTTCGTGGGTCCGCCGCTCCATTGGCTTCAAGGCCCGCTGCTCCAGCAGAAAACCGAGGCGCACCGCCACCAGCAGCCCCGGAATCAGGCACAACAGGCTGGCCAGAGCCACGAGCAACTGGGAGCCCAGTCCGGCAAACAGCAGGCGAAAGCGGTCGCGGGTCAGCATGTTCCAGGTGGACGAAAATGTGAACGGCACCCCGAACGCCGCCGGGGCGATGCCGGCAATGAGGTAGGCACCAAACAGACTGGTGGTCAGCGCGTACAGTGCCGCCGCCGCCGGCAGCCCCCATTCCAACCGGTCGATGGCGAGATACAGTCCGACGCAGGACGGAATGGCGAACAGGCACCAGCCCTGCAGAATGGGCACAAAATGAGCGCGGAACATCCGGAACCCCATGTCGAGGCAATGTCCGGTGTTCATCGGGCTCAGCGAAATTGTCGCCTGATCAAACTGCATGGCTACCGTGGCTCAATTCCTTACAAACCAGTCAAGGCATGTGAGACAGAATTTCAAATCTCTCAAATTTGACGTGTCCGACAAAAGCCAATTTCAAATCTCAAATTTCAAATTTCACAGTCTGTTCAGCTACACCGAACTGTCGACTGAGCTTCAATGGCGCGAATGTAACTGTTGCCCCACAGTGTGGATGCTGCGACAAAGTATTTTACTGTGAAATTTGAAATCTGAAATTTGAAATTGCGTTGGAGCCAGCAAATGGACTTTTGTCGGACACGTCAAACTTGAGACGACTTTAACTCATCATTCTTCGTTTCCTTCGTTTGCTTCTGTTCAAAAATCCTCAGGTCAACCCGCCGACCCCCAATGACTGCCGCTAATTTTCGGCGATGTCCGAGGGTGTATCACGTTCGAAAAAAAGTTTTGAACAGAGGGAAACGAAGGTAACGAAGTCTTAGGGGTGGCGTTCTCTGCCAGGGCCTCAAACGATCATAAAAAACTTTTTACTGCGAAATTTGAAGTCTGAAATTTCAAATTCCCTCCGTGAGGGAGGTTGCTCATTCCTTCTTAAAATCCAGCCCCGCGAATCCCAGGTACGCGAACACGGTGAGCCACATGGTGGCTCCGGCGGCGTATTTGACGTTGGCCGGCAGTGGCGCGGGGGACCAGAATGCTTCGATGAAAGCAGCGATGAACAGCATGAACGCCGCGCCGATCGCGATCTGCACCGCTTCACGGCCGCGGACTTTGAGGGCTTCCATCCGCGTTCGCTGGCCGGGATGCAAAATGGCGTCAGCCAGAATCAACCCGGCCCCGCCCGACACCGCGATCGCCGTCAGCTCGAAGCTGCCGTGCGTCACGACAAAACTCAAGAATTTTTCCCGATGGGCGTCGCTCAAACTGGTGATGTATCCCGCCGCCGCGCCAATGAAAATGCCGTTGTAGACCAGATACCACACGGTGCCGATACCCATGAGCATCCCCAGGGCAAACACCCGCAATGCGATGCCAGCGTTGTTGAAGATGTAAAACCCGGCCATGCCAGAGCGTTCGTTGCTGAACCCCTCCATGTAGCCGAGCCACCCCTGGTCCTTCTCGTCTTCGTCGGCCTCGTACATCTTGCCCATCTGTTCCAGTTGTTCAGGGGACATGATGCGGCTGGCCGTCTCTGGATTGAGCCGCACGAGCGTCCAGGTGACACCCAAAGGCACAAAGAAGAGTGTGGCGGCAACGAGGAAATATCCGATGTTGCGGCGAAAAATGCGGGGAAACTCGGTGGTGACGAAGCGGAACGAGTTCGCCAGATTACCTGGCGGCGCACTGTAGTAGGCGTTGTGCGCACGGGTGACCATGCCGTTCAAGTAGGACTCAAGACCGGTGCCCCAGTTTCGCGAGCGGATTGTTGCCAAGTCATAGCAGGCTCCGCGAAACAGGCGGGAAAACTCCGCCATCTCCTCGGCGCTGAGCCGGTTGCGGCGCAGGTTGAGGTCCTTGACCAGTTCGGCAAACCGCCGCCAGGCGTTTCGGCGTTTGTTGATGAAGTCGCGCTTGGTCATGCCCGGTCCCCATTCGCGGCATTCTGGCTGGGTTGGCTGGGTCGTTTCTGTCCCGCGCGGGCGTCCGGCCCGCGCGTCAGGCCGGCCGTGTCCTTGTCGTCATCCAGCGTCTTGTGAAACGTCGCGTAGATGCTCGCCAGGAACGCCATTGGATAGCGGGTGACCACTTCCGGGTCACCCTGGTAATTGAGCCGCTTGGCCAGCACTTTGGCCAGCATCTGCGCCATTTCGTGGCCGCGGCGGTAGGTCAGAACATAGCGGCGGCCGAGGAATTCCTCGATCAGCGACAGGGTCCGGGCACTGGGGGAAAACCCCCCAATCTCACTGCGATTGAGAGGCTGAATCCGCTCCAGGATGACCGGCTCTCGCGGCAGCCGCACGGGGTTTTCTTCGATCACCATGGTCCGCGCGGCCAGATCGCCCAGCGTGCGGAAATTCCCGGTCGCGAATGCCGACAGCAGCCCCACGCCATAGACAGGAAATGCCGCCCCCACTGCCGTGGGCATGGCGTCGACCACGCGTACGAGGTTGCGGAGTACCGCGGACCAGATGGTGATCGGGTACCCGCCGTCCTGGATCACCCGCAGACGGAACGCCATTTTCCCCGGCGTTCGCCCGCGAAAGAACCACTCGGTGAGCGCGAAGTAGAACCAGAAGACCAAAAACACGAGGATCAGGGCCACGCCGGCCCCCAGCCCGACACGCCCAGCCATCGCGGCCGCGAAGACGATCATCAGGCAAAACACGTAGACCACCCCGCTGATCAGCAGGTCGATCAAGTAGGCCCCGAGCCGCAGTGCCGGACCCGCCAATTGGTAGGTCAGCACGACATTTTCCGGCGTTTCGACGGACTCGGTGAGATCGACGCGGGGCACAGGTGCCGAGCGCATGACAACCGCTATTTTCCGCGCGGAGGGAGGCAAATCCACAGCGGCAGAATTCAGAACCGGCATCCTGATAGCATAAGCACCTTGGCGTGGCGTTCAAGGTTGGAGACCGTAGATCAGAGATTTCGCGGCACCCCGCGAAACCTGCCGTTCGGGATCGCCTCAGTGGTTTGACCGGTCCGTTCCACACGAGTCAGGGAACGCTTGTCGGTGCCGCAGGCCGATCTGGTCGAGAAAGTGGCGCGTCCCTCAGGGCTCTTGTGGGGCATGGAGGTCGACGGCATGCTCCAGATCTTCCGATTTCTCAGCGACGCTTCTCAATGATCTCCCGCGAGGTCGCTCCCAGCACCTGCCGGGAGGTTGCATCTTGAACGAAGCCGATCACCGAGCCGGGTTTCGAACCTTGGCGTTTCCATGAAAGCCGACCCGTGAAGGGCACTTTCAACGTGATCGTCTGGAATTCGCGCACGACATTGATGTGCGCCAGTTTTCGCCCACGATTCTCGCCCCGGTTTGGATTCGACATGGCAGCCGCCTCTGTCCACGCAACACACAGCGTGGCTCCCGCCGGAGCGCCGAGGATCTTGTAGTCAACCACAACCTCGTCGTCATTCGCGGACGGCTCCAAGTCAACGCTCGCGTCACTCTTTCGCGCGAGCGCCAACTTGATGCCTCCTTTGACCAAAGTCTCATCGGAACCCAAAAACTCCTCCGTTCCGTTGATGACGATTTGCGGGGTATACGGACTGTCGAGCTTCAAGAAGCGCGCGTAGTCCTGCTGCCGCTGGGTGTAGGCCCGGCTGGAAAACCGGTCCTTCCACCCCAGCCGATCCCAGTAGTCCACATGAAACGAAAGGCAATAGACCGCCTGCTGCGACTTCCGGGCTTCGGCGGCCAGCTTCGCCAGCAGGGCATCCGCTGGCGGACAACTCGAACAGCCCTCGGAGGTGAACAGTTCGACAACCGCCACGCCATCGCCTGCCACGGCAGGCGACACGAAGGCGATGCTGGCAAGCAGCAGGCTGATGAATAAAGCCGTCAATCGCATGATGAGATCCGCGAGGATTTACTGCTGTCGGATGAAGTATCCGGCAATCGAGAGCATTAGTAGGTCGCCGACAATCAATGAAACAACGCTGAACCAAGATCTCCCAGGCCCGTATTCCGGAAACAGTTGGGTGAACCACGTTCTCGCTGGTGTGCCCAGCGAGGACCACCTCGTCGAGTTCACGAAAAGCACGTCCCCGGATTGAAGGTCGTCGCGAAGGACATTCCAATCGCGAACGCGGCAGTAAGCCGTCCTGCAGTAAGCCGTCCTTGTCACGGACGAGCGGCCGTTGCAAACTGACTGACATTGGTCGAGGCTGCCCGCCCGCCCAACTTCGTTGAGGAAAATGAGGAGATTCTCAAGATGGCCAACGTCTTCGGGTTTGGTGCGGTCGGTAATGGAGTCGCGGATGACACGGCGGCGTTGCAGCACACGATCGATTCTGGCGACGGAGTGCTGCGGCTCAACAAGGGGACTTATCGGATCACGAAGCCATTGGTGCTCGATCTGACGAAGACGGGGTTCGGGGCCGTCCGCGGCGAGGGCGGGGCGTCGCGGATCGTGATGGCCGGAGCGGGACCGGCGATCCGGGTGATCGGCGATCATCAGGGAACCGCCTCGCCGAGCAGTGTGCAGCCTCATACTTGGGATCAGGAGCGGCTCCCCATGATCAGCGGCATCGAGATCGTCGGCGAGCATCCCGATGCCGTCGGCATTGAACTTCGCAAGACGATGAAGTGCGTGATCTCGCAGGTGCTGGTTCGCCGCTGCCGCATTGGCGTGCATCTGGTCGAACGGAATCGCGACTTCCTGCTGGCCGACTCGCACTTGTACGACAATCACGAGATCGGCTTGTTCTTCGATCGCTGCAACCTGCATCAGATCATCGTTCACGGCTGCCACATCAGTTGGAACAAGGTGGCTGGCATCAAGTCGCTCGGAGGAGACGTTCACAACTTGCAGATCGTCGGCAACGACATTGAATACAACAACGCGACTTCGGGGGGGGCGAGCAAGCCTCCAGCCGATTTGTCGCAGCATCCGGGCGGATCAGAAATCTGGTTCGACGCGACCGACGGCGTCATCAGCGAGGTTACGATCAGCGGCAACACGATTCAAGCGACCGTGCAAACCAGCGGAGCAAACATCCGCATCGTCGGCGCTGCTGTCGAACGCCCTCAGCGAGCCGACTCGCCGAAGACGCAGAAGGTCGACACCGCGCACCTCATCAACATCACCGGCAATGTGCTCGGCAGCCAGTGGCGAGCGGTCGAACTCCGCCACGTCTCGCGCGTCACGATGACCGGCAACACGATTTACGACTCGGCCGATTTGTCCGTGTTCGCCGCGAAGAGTGCGGGCATCGTCGTCAGCGGCAACGCTTTCGCCTGGCGCGGCAATGATTCCGAACCGCCGAAGGACGGACTTCGTTTTGAAGATTGCGACAACGTGCTGCTCAGCGGTCTCGCGACGCAGCGTTTCTGCGCTGGTTCCGCCGAACGCGGAGCCGCAGTGACGTTCGTCCGTTGCAGCGACTGCGGAGTTTCCGACTGCCAGATCCTCGACCCGTTGCATCGCGGACTCGAACTGGAAGACTGCGTCCGCTGCCGAGTCGCCAACAACACGATTGTCGATCGCCGCGCGTCACCGTCGATGAAGCACGCGATCCGAGTCCTCGGCCACAGCCGCGACAACCTCATCACCGGCAACATCCTCGGCGGCGCGACCGAAAAACTGCTCGACACGATCGGGGAACCGTCCGAACTGCGAGACAACCTTCTGCTCCGCCAAGGAATCTAGATTTCTTCGAGTTCCGCGTTGACCACGAAGGACCGGACAAAGAATGAAGCACGCTTCAAGATGCTGACCAAAGGCCGGTCTTCGGCAACGAAAAGGGGAACCACGAATTCTCACGAATTTTCACGAATAAAACGAATGGCACGAATGGCAACGAGCAGGATTCCATCACCCGCGAAGCCTTGCCGATTGATGATTCGTGACATTCGTATCCGTGGCGTGTTGCGCTTCGCTGCACACACCCTACCGGATTACCGGACCGTCATGTCACTGCTCAACCCGCCGGCGGCGGCGACGTAGTTTTGCGAAACGTAGTCCATCACCATGCGGTCGGCATTGAACCGCCAGCCGAGGGTGCGGACGGCGCGCTTCATCCGGCGGATCCAGTCCTGCGGCAGGTCGTCCCGGTCGCGGGAGTAGTACAGCGGGATCACTTCGTTCCGCACGACGTCAGCCACCGACTTGGCGTCGCGCTCGTCTTGGACCTGCTGGTTGACGTGGGTCCGTCCGTTGCCAATGGCAAAGCCGTTCGAGCCGTCGTACGCTTCGGCCCACCAGCCGTCGAGAATCGAACAGTTCAGGCAGCCGTTGAGCACGACCTTCTGACCCGATGTGCCAGACGCTTCCAGCGGACGGCGGGGGTTGTTGAGCCACACGTCGACGCCCTGCACGAGGTGCCGGCCCAGGTTGATGTCGTAGTCTTCCAGGAACACCACCCGGCCGCGGAACGGCTCTTCCTGGGTGATGCGGAAGACACGCTGCAGCAGCGATTTCCCCAGTTCGTCGGCGGGATGCGACTTGCCGGCGAAAATGAACTGCACGGGATGGGTGCTACTGCCGACCATCTCGGCCAGCATGTCCAGATCCTTGAGGATCAGGTCGGCCCGCTTGTACGGGGCGAAGCGGCGGGCAAAGCCGATGGTCAGCACGCGCGGGTCGAGGGCGTTGGCGGCGATGCGAACCAGTTCTTCCGGCTCGTCGCGGCGGCGGGCCTGCTTGATCAGCCGGCCGCGGGCATAGCTGATCAGGCGACTCTTGAGGGCCTGATGTGTTTCCCACAGTTCGCCTGGCGAAACCGATTCGACGGGTGCCCAGACTTCCGGCTCGCCGGTCCGCAGATACCAGTTGAGCGGCAGCACGCGGTCGTAAATGATCCGCATCTGGGCGGCGAGCCACGTGCCGACATGGATGCCGTTCGTGATGTGCCCGATGGGGATTTCTTCTTCGCTGCGCCACGGCCAGAGATTGGCCCACATCCGGCGGCTGACGACCCCGTGCAGGCTGGAAACCGCATTCGCCCGGCGGCACAGCTTGAACGCCAGCACGGTCATGCAAAACGCCTCGCCCTGATTCTGGGGCTCAACGCGGCCGAGGCTCATCAGTGCATCGTGGTGCAGCCCCAGACCGTCCCCCAGCGGGCCGACGTGTTCGTCGATCAAGTCGGCACCGAAGCGGTCGTGTCCCGCCGGAACGGGAGTGTGGGTAGTGAACACACAGGTAGAAGCGGTCTCGCGCAAGGCTTCGTCGAACGACAGGGCGTCCTCGGCGATCCGCTGGCGGATCATTTCCAGGCCGGCGAAGGCCGAGTGGCCTTCGTTCATGTGGATCACGCCCGGCTGAATCCCCATCGCCGCCAACGCCCGGACACCGCCAATGCCGAGGATGATTTCCTGGCGAATGCGGGTGCGGACGTCACCGCCGTACAGGCGCGAGGTCAGCAGGCGGTCTTCGTCGCGGTTCTCGGGGACGTTCGTGTCCAGGAGGTACAGGGGAATGCGGCCGACATTCACCTTCCAGACGCGGGCGTGGATTGAGCCACCGCGGGTTTCCACGCTGACGAGCACCGGGTGTCCCTGGGGCGTGAGCGCCCGCTCCATCGGCAGCTTTTCGATTTCCTGGTTGGAATACGTTTCCTGCTGCCAGCCCGTGGCATCCACATGCTGCTGGAAATAGCCCTGGCCGTAAAACAGCCCGATGGCGACCAGGGGAATTCCCAGATCCGACGCACTTTTCAGATGGTCGCCCGCCAGCACACCCAGGCCACCGGAGTAAATCGGCAGCGACTCGTGCAGGCCGAATTCGGCGGAGAAGTATGCCACGGGCCGCTGACCCAGCACGCCGGCATGGGTTGAGCCCCAGGTGTCGACGGCGGACAGATACTCGTGCAGGCGGCGGTAGGCCCAGTTGATGCGGGTGTGCAGGACGGCGTCGCTGGCCCGCTTCTCCAGAACTTCGGGCGGGTATTCCTTCAGCAGCACCACCGGGTTGTGGACGACTTCCGACCAGCGAACCGGATCGATCTCGCGAAAAATGTTGGTGACTTCCGGCTGCCAGCTCCACCACAGATTTCCAGCCAACTCCTGCAGCTTCTCGTGAATCGTCTTCTCGTGCGCCATTTCGTTCATCCTTGCGATGTGAGCACTCGCATCGACATTGAGCCCGCGTGGCTCAATGTTCCTGTTCACCAATGAGTTGCCGCAAAATATAGCGGTCGGGAAACAGTCTGAACAGAGGGTTCCGGCGGCGCGCGGACCGCAGGTTGGGGGCGAACGTCCCGTGCATCGAACATCTTTAAAATAACCACGAATAAGACGAATCTTGCGAATGCGTGGTTCATTAAATCTTTCGCAGCCAGTCCGTTTGGCCCGCAGAGCAGCCCTCGCCCGAGGTTCATGCCAGAATTGGCGTCACCACATTGCCATGCACATCCGTCAGGCGGAAGTCCCGTCCCTGGAAGCGGTGGGTGAGCCGCAGGTGGTCGATCCCGAGCAGGTGCAGCAGCGTGGCATGGAAGTCGTGGACATGCACGCCATCCTTGACGACATTGTAACCATAGGGGCAGGTCTCCCCATGGACATAGCCCCCCTTCACCCCGCCGCCGGCCATCCACAGGCTGAAGCACCGCGGGTGGTGGTCACGGCCGTAGTCGGTCGCTGTCAGCTTGCCTTGGGAATAGTTGGTCCGGCCGAATTCGCCGCCCCAGATGACCAGGGTATCGTCCAGCATGCCCCGCTGTTTGAGGTCTGTCAGCAGGGCCGCTGATGGCCGGTCGGTTTCGTCGCAGGCCCGCTTGATGCCGCCGGGCAGACCGCCATGCTGGTCCCACCCCTGGTGATACAACTGAATGAACTTCACGCCCCGTTCGGCCAGCCGCCGGGCCAGAAGGCAGTTGGCCGCAAAGGTTCCCGGCGTCTTGGCGTCCGGCCCATACATTTCCAGCGTCTGGGCGGTCTCGCCGGACATGTCAGTGACTTCCGGCACGCTGCTCTGCATGCGGAACGCCATTTCATACTGGGCGATGCGGGTATTCAACTCCGCATCCCCGGTGGCTTCCAATTCGGCCTCGTGCAGTTCTCGCAACCGGTCGAGCATCAGCCGGCGGCTCGTGGAGTCGACACCGGCTGGATTGTTGAGATACAGCACCGGGTCTTTGCCCGCACGAAACTGAATCCCCTGGTAGCGGGAAGGCAGCCAGCCGGTGCCCCACAACCGCGAATACAGCGGCTGGTCGCCCTTTCCCTTGGTGATCAGCACCACGAAGGCGGGGAGATTGTCGTTGTCGCTGCCGAGGCCGTAGGTGAGCCACGCCCCGATGCTGGGCCGCCCGCTGATCTGCGAGCCGGTTTGCAGAAACGTAATGGCCGGGTCGTGGTTGATCGCCTCGGTGTACATCGAATTGATGACGCACAAGTCATCGGCCACCGCGGCCGTATGCGGCAGGATTTCACTGATCCACGCCCCGCCCGCCCCATGCTGCTTGAACTTGTAAATCGAACCGGCCAGTGGCAATGACGCCTGATTGCCGGACATGCCCGTCAGCCGCTGGCCCTGACGGACGGAATCCGGCAACTGCTGGCCCTGCATCTGGTTCAGCAGCGGTTTGTGGTCAAACGTCTCCAGATGCGAAGGGCCACCGCTTTGAAACAGGTAGATCACCCGCTTGGCTTTGGCCGGATGATGGGTGCCCGCAAGAATCCCCCCCGTCCCCGCCGTCGCCTGATTCGGCTGGAGCAGGTGCGCCAAGGCCATGCTGCCAAGGCCCAGCCCCACACGCTGCAGCAATTGCCGGCGTGAGACGGGAGGCAGGGCAGAGGCGTCGAATGCTGGCAATGGGTTCACGGGCGCGGCCTGTTTCGATGCGGGTGCTGTTGGCGAACGTGGTCTCCTCGGAGGAATTTCAAATCTCCCTGTTCAGATTTCACCGTGAGATGTGTCTTCCCGGCGGTGAAATCTGACATTTGCGGTTTGAAATCCAAAGCGAATCCACGACTTGATTGTCATCAACCTTCACTTGTGGGTCAATCAATTCGTGTTGGCACACCCGCCACGGTGGCTCAATGACCACCGCAGAAGGTATCCTACGAATCAACGATCTTGCATGTTTGACGTGACGCTTCGGGAGACACCAATGCGGATGCGAATCGCTGGAATGATGGGACTGCTCTGCCTGGTATTGCTGGCAACCGCCTCCGCCGGGGACTGGCCCCAGTTCCGCGGCCCAAACGCCAGCGGCCGCCCACAGGGCGAGGCTCACTATCCGGCCGATGTCGGACCCGACAAGCATGTCCTGTGGAAGGTTGAACTGCCACCAGGGCACTCCTCGCCCGTCCTCTCTGGCAACCGCATTTTCCTCACCGGTGAGCGCGACAAGAAGCTGCTGACGATCGCCCTGGAACGGTCCACCGGCAAAACGCTGTGGGCCGTCGAAGCGCCTTACAAGCAACTGGAGGAGATCCACGCGACGGCGAGCCACTGCACGCCGACGCCCGCCACCGACGGCCACGTCGTCGTCAGCTTCTTCGGCTCCTGCGGCCTGTTCTGCTACGACCTCGACGGGAACCCGTTGTGGACCCAGCCAATGGGGCCGTTCAAAAACGACTTCGGCGCCGGCAGTTCGCCCATCATCGTCGACGACAAAGTGATTCTCTATCAGGACCACGACACCGGCTCGTTCATCACCGCCTACAACAAGAACACCGGCAACGTCATCTGGAGGGTGGACCGCAGTGAGTTCCCCCGCAACTATGCCACGCCGATTGTGTGGAATGTCGAAGGCAAGAAGCAGATTGTGATCCCGGCCACGCTGCGGATCATTGGTTATGACGCCGAGAACGGCAAAGAGGTGTGGACCGTGGGCGGCATCGCCCGCATCGTCAATATGACCCCCTCCATTGGCGACGATGGCCGGCTGTATGCCCCCTGCTGGTCTCCCGGCGGCGACGACACCCAGCGGATCGAAGCCCCCAAGTTCGAGGATGTCCTGCGCGGCGACACGAACAAGGACGGCATCATTCAACTGGATGAAACGACCGACGGCACCGTCAAGACCCGCTTCACACAGATTGACCGCGACAAGTCCGGCGGCATCACCCGCGAAGAGTACGAGTCGATGCTCAAGGTGTTTCAAAGCGCCCGCAACGGCTTCCTCGCCATCCGACCCGGTGGCTCAGGCGACATCACCAGCACCCACGTCGACTGGCGGTTCAACCGCGGCCTGCCCTACTGCCCCTCGCCAGTGTTCATTGACGGGAAGCTGTTCATGGTCAAGGACGGCGGCATGGTCACCGTCGTCGACGCGATCACCGGCAAGCCCAGCCTCGAACGCCGCGTCTCCGGAACCGGTGGCTACTTCGCCTCCTGCGTTGCCGCCGACGGCAAAGTCTTCATGCTCAGCCAGCGCGGCCGCCTCTCCGTCATCAGCGCCGTCGATGACTGGAAACAAATCGGCAGCGCAGATTTTGAAGAAGACGCCTACGCCACCCCGGCCCTGGCCGATGGGAAGATTTATCTGCGGACGACGGGGCATTTATATTGCCTGGGGGAGTAACCTAATTCAGCGCAACCGACTCATTAGGGTCGTGCCCATAATATGGAAGAACTGCTTTTAAGACTGCTGGCACAACGTTAAGGATTGCACCATCAATAAAAGTGAACTTTATGTCGGTGCACTGATGACGGCACAAGAGCGCTCTGATTGGCACGGCGTGACCAAGGATGATCCCGGAGGGATCACAGCTCTTAGCCGGGGGTTGAGCGAAGTGTCGACAGACACGAAGCGACACCCCCGGAAACGCAAGTGTGACGAACGCACCCCGGCAGGGGTGCCAGCACCGTTCCTCGCTGTATCAAATTGCGAGATTCCGGAACACCTATCGTGAAGCCATTCGCTCTGGCTCCACTGGCGGTGTCCCGGAATCACGCAAGGCATGCTGCGATCCCTCCGGGATCGGATCTTTTCCTGGTTCCTAACCGGGGGTGTCGCTTCGCTCAACCCCCGGCTAAGAGCTTTCATCCCTCCGGGATGATCTCTTGGCATCGTCGCCTGCGAAAGTGATCCGTTGTAAAAAAGCGACAGTTATTCTTTCTCCGACCCTTACCCTTTCGTTCAACGACCGAACTCAAGTCGACAGCGTGATTCCAGAGCCTCCGTGTTTGTCCGCGCCGGACCACGCCCGCGTCCTCTCGTGGAGCGAGAGGCGACACAAAGTTGCCGAGTCACTCCGTGACTCGCTCGGCGATCCCATTTGTTCAACGTCCGAACTCAACAACCCAGCCGGCCTGCTCACTGCGTGAGCCGCTTCGAGTCACGGAGTGACGACAAAGTTGCCGAGTCACTCCGTGACTCGCTCGGCGATCCCATTTGTTCAACGACCGAACTCAACAAGCCAGCCCGACATGTCTGCCGGCCTGCTCACTGCGTGAGCCGCTTCGAGTCACGGAGTGACTCGGCAACTTGGTCTGCTGGTATTGGCTGAGCTGGGAATGCATCCATCGTCAGAAGCATGCGTCTATCCAACGCGAGTTTCAAGTTCATCGTGGCTCAGCAGGAGCATCGCCCTCTTGCGGCATCGCCCTGCTGTTCGGCAGCGTGATCTTCCGCGTTGACCTGCGACCGTTCCACATCGGGATCGAGCGATTTGGCGACCTCATTCCCCGCCCATTCCAACCGCAGTGGGACGCGGCCCGGGCCGGTTGGGTCGGAGCCACGGGGGTTGTTGTCGGCGACCGACTGGTCGTCTTCGACAACGGCGGTTCTCTCGCCGCGCCGATGGCCCAGGTTCAGTTCTCGCTGACTTTGCGCCCCCTGCGAAGCGGTTTTTTGTGCCGTCAGCGGTTGCACATCCTTGATAACCCGAATCTCCAACTCGCCCGATCCGTCATTTGTCTGACTCAAACTTTGCGCCCCTCGCGGTTCGTCCTCCATGAAACTTTGCGCCCCCTCGACCTCCTGAACGATCATCGTCTGCGACGGTTCGCTCTCAAGCGAGGCGCCGACCTCGTGCGTTTCAACAGTCTGTCGATCGACAGCGTTCTCCGCGGGTTGATCAACGGTCACCTCCTTACCCTCCGATCGATCAACCGCATACGGGTCCTCGATCAGCATCACCAGGTCGCCCAGAGTGCTGTCATCAATGGTTGTCCCATCGCCGGCCACCCACAGTTCGTTGTGCTCGGTGACGTCGTAATAGGT
>JAKFUF010000131.1 GCA_021732845.1 Planctomycetaceae bacterium
GTGCCCACGTTGCTGATGGTTGCCGGGGCGATCACCGCGGGGGCACTGGCGTGGCAACGGCAGCGGTGGGGATGAGCGCGGCGGCGGCAGCAATGTCGAATTGCTTGCAACCCAACCCACCCTCCGCGAAATTGTTCAACGCCAGCATCGAACCACAATACGTGAGAATCTGTCATACTGCTTGAGCCAGAGCCGTGGGGACAGCAACCATGGACGACAACCCGCAACTAGGGCAATTCGTACCCGACGGCGAACGTCGGCGTGACGCCATCCACATTGCTCTCGCTCCCGTCATGGCGGCGGAACGACTGGCACCGGGGCAGCATGTCGGGCTGGTTCAAGCAGACAACGTCGAACTGGTGGGTCCCTGCTCCCACAACATCGGGATTGTAGACCCCTTCTTGACGACAAACGTCGAACCCGGCCAGCGGTTCTGGCTCTGTCTCTACCCAGGCACAGTCACCGGATTGCGGCATGTGTGGACCCACCCGGAATTTACGGCTGCCGCTGCGGCCATGAGGGAGAAGCTGCGATGATCGACCGTCAGATTTTCCTCAAGGCCCTGGCCGACAACGAGGACGACTCCTCCACGCGACTGGTCTATGCAGATTGGCTGGAGGAGCAAGGCGAACACGAAGAGGCCGACCGGCAACGCAGGTGGCCGGCGGCCAAAGAGTGGCTGCTCAAATTCGCCCGCGGCCATTTCGGCTGGGGTCAGCCTGCCGAGGAATGCGAAGACGAAGAAGAGCGGATGTATACACCATACGCGATGCTGATGTACTTCCTGGAATGTCACGTCACCGGCGACTATTCGCTCTACTTCGACACCCCGTACGACTTTGATGACTACAGCGAAGAACTCTGGAAGAACTTCGAGATCGTGAGCGGACTGCAAGCCCCCACGGGCGAATATCGCACGAAGATCCCGCCTTTCAGTTGTGCGTGCTAGCGGCTTGCGCTGAGGCACAGAAATGCGCTGTGATGAAGGGCCTTGGTCGCAAGGCGCGGCAACGCACGGTGATCAGAAACAACGACAGCCACGGACAGGATTCGTTCCGCGCCTCCTACCCTTCGCGGTCGTCAGCGTGTTCGCTCCGAGGGGCAACGCAAGAAAATGAAGATTGAACCATGAATGTGACCCTCAAGTTTCCTCCCGAACTCGAGAGTGTGCTGCGACGCTGCGCGGCAGCCGCTGGCCAGGACGTAAACCCATTTGTGCAGAAAATCGTCGCTGAAAACCTCGACCTGAAAACTGAGACAACGGCTGTGAATCGTGTCTCCTCGGGAAAATTCGTCGAACTCCTGGAATCATGGATCGCTTTGCATCCGGTACTCGATCACGCGGTCGATGACAGTCGGGAGTCGATCTACTCAGGCTGTGGTGAATGAACGTCCTGCTCTGAGGTTGTTCCAACAGTTCGACGCCATAAGACACACTGTGAAATTTGAAATCTGAAATTTGAGATTCTTTCACCCGATTCATTACGGAGCGCCGCAACATCCAAAGGCATCCTTCCCGAGCCCCTGCCCCAACGTGCAGCAAACCTGCTCACCAACTATAGTTCACCCTGCGGCGACTGAACGATGGCGTGGGTCGCAGGACAGATTGGTAGATTTACGATGGGCTGCGACCGATGAAGCAGCGGCAACTGGTGCTGTTGGGGACGGGGACGAGCAATGGCGTTCCGATGATCGGCTGTCACTGCGCGGTCTGTAAGTCAGGGCATCCGCGGAATCAGCGGACCCGGTCCGGGGTGATGGTGCCCGGTCCCGAGGGGAATTTTCTGTTCGACACCTGCCCCGAACTGCGGCTGCAGTTGGTGCGGGAGAAGATCGATGCCATCCATGCGGCGGTGTTCACCCACGGGCATGCCGACCACATCTTCGGGCTCGACGACCTGCGGCTGTGCCAGTACCGCAACCGGCAGCCGATGGCGCTGTACTGTGAGGAACTGGTCGAATCCCGACTCCGGGCGTCGTTCGATTATGCCTTTGCCGCTCCGGACCCCACCATGCACCCCGGCGCGACACCGCACTTCCTGCTGAAGCGGATTTCCACCGAACCGTTTGAAGTGCTGGGTTTGAAGGTTCAGCCGATCCGGTTGCAGCATGGACGGATGCCGATTCTGGGGTTTCGGCTGGGTGACGTGGCGTTTTGTACGGATGTCAGCCGGATTCCGGATGAAAGCTGGCCGCTCTTGGAGGGGCTGGATGTCCTGATTATTGATGCCCTGCACGATGAGCCACACCCCACGCATTTCAGCATTGCGCAGAGTTTGACGGTGGTGGAAAAGGTGCGGCCCCGACAGGCGTACTTCACCCACCTTTCGCACCGGCTGGATCATGACCTTACGAACGCCCGCCTGCCCCACCATGTGGCCCTGGCCTATGATGGGCTGAGGATCAATTTTTGAACGGTTTCCCGTAGCGTCGGCTTTAGCCGACACACGTTTCGGCTAAAGGCAAAACTACAGTTCGAGGATTCAACATGCTACGCAGTGTTCTGTGGATCGTGATCGTGTCGCTGTCGCTCGGCTCGGCTTTGGCTGCCGATGCGCCGGCCGAAACACTGTCGCTGTTTGACGGCAAGTCGCTGCACGGCTGGACGGTGGAAAACCAGGCGCAGATCGTCGTCGAGGACGAACTGCTGGTGCTGAAGGGTGGCAACGGCTGGCTGCGGAGCGATTTCCAGTACACGAATTTTGTCTGGCACGTCGAATGGAAGGCCCTCCAGGCCGAGAAATATGATGCCGGCCTCTACATTCGCACGCCCGCGGAAGGGATGCCGTTTCCCAAGAACGGCTACCAGATCAACCTGCTGCAGGACAAGGAAGGCAACATTGGCAACCTGCCCGGCGCGGCGAGCACCGGCCTCGTGAAGCGTGGCGAATGGAACGCCTTTGACATCACTGTGGTCGGCGACACCGTGGCTCTCGCCATCAACGGGAAACCAGCCTACAAGGCGGCAGGGCTCAAGAACGCCCGGGGCTACATTGGCATTCAGTGCGAAGTCCCGCTCGGCGGACAGTACCAGTTTCGCAATCTGCAGATCCAGGAATTGGGGTTCACACCATTGTTCAATGGCAAGGATCTGGCCGGTTGGGAGGGCGCGGAGGCCGCGGCTGAGTTGTGCTGGAAAGCGGTTGATGGGGTGATTCAATGCACGGGCGCGAAAGGCCCGTGGCTCCGCACCGCCAAGGAGTACGACGACTTCACGCTGCGCTACGAATACCAGGTCTCGCCGGGCGGCAACAGCGGCATCTATGTCCGTGTTCCGAAGGATGGCAACCATCACCGCAAAGACGCGACTGAACCCGCCGCAGGCTTTGAAGTCCAGGTGATCGACGATGCAGCGCCGGAGTACAAGGCGCTGAAGGATTACCAGTACAGCGCTTCGGTGTATGACATTTCCGGAGCCACGCCCCGCGTCTGCAAGCCGGCAGGCGAGTGGAATTCGATGGAGATCACCTGCAAAGGGCAGCAGGTCACCGTCCAACACAACGGAAAAACCGTCGTTCACATCACCGCCGAGACGCATCCCCTGCTCGCCCTGAGAAGCACCAGGGGATTTCTGGGCCTGCAAAACCACAGCACCAAGGTGCTGTTCCGCAACCTGCGTGTGGGGCCGGCAGAGTAGTTTTCGCGCGCCTGGAAGAACCGCGACGCGCAGGCTTATCGTCTAGGTGGAAAAGGGCGCACGCAAAGGCGCGAAGGCGCAAAGAAAGTGTGTGGCACGGTATTCCAGTGAGACGGCCTCGTTCCAGATTGGTCTCAGGATGCAATACATTCTCTTTGCGCCTTCGCGCCTTTGCGTGCCACTCTCAGAACTGAACGTCCTGACCGACAGTTCAAGCCTTTGTCACAAGCTTCAGCATCAATTTTCATTCGTCGGTCACTTTCCTCAGACCCGATCGACGGATCAGCGGGTTTAATTCCCATCGCGATTTGAACTGGAGTCTTCGTCCGAAGCCAAAATTTACAAATCCGCAAGACGCCGCCCCGAAACAGGGCAGCCAAGTGGTAACGCACCGACGGTGTCAGGCCACCATGAGAGCGGCGGTGGACATTCAACTCGAGTTCCTGGGATGAGCTGCTATTCTGAACTCGGCCGCTCCTTCCCTTCCGCACGTTCTGTGACAAGGCTGTTCACGATGCTCCGATTGATTCATAGAGGGAATGGGCTCTGTCTGGCGGCTGCCCTGGTGCTGCTGACAACAACCTGCTTGACGAACGCGGCGGACTGGCCGCGTTTCCGCGGGCCGAACGGATCGGCCGTGAGCGAGGCTCAAGACCTCCCGACGAAGTGGGACGACAAGACGAATCTGCTGTGGAAGACCCCGCTCCCAGGTCCCGGCAGCTCCAGTCCGATTGTGGTTGGCGAACGGGTCTACCTCACCAGCTACACCGGCTATGGTGCCGACCGGTCTGCTCCCGGCGACATCCAAAAACTGGAACGGCACCTGATTTGTGCATCACTGGCGGACGGCAAGATTCTCTGGGACAAGGCGGTCGCCGCGGCTCAGCCAGAAGACCCGTTTCAGGGGTTCATTCGCGACCATGGCTATGCGACAAGCACGCCGGCATCGGATGGCGAGCGGGTCTATGTGTTCTATGGCAAGTCGGGTGTGCTGGCCTACGATCTGGACGGCAACGAGTTGTGGCGGGCCCCGGTTGGCACGGGTTCGGCCAAGAACCGCTGGGGGACCGGTTCCAGCCCGATCATTTACAAAAATCTGGTGATCGTGAACGCCGCCGCCGAGAGCCGCGCGATGGTCGGTCTCGACAAACTGACCGGCAAGGAAATCTGGAAGTCTGACGCGGACAATCTGTTTGGTTCCTGGTCCACTCCCGTCATGGTGGACGCCCCCGAAGGCAAGCAGGAACTGGTCGTCAGTGCCCCCTACGAACTGTGGGGCTTCGACCCGGAGACCGGCAAGTTTCTGTGGTATGCCGATGCCGTGGCCGATGACACGATCTGTGGCAGCGTGGTGACCCGCGGCAACATCGTCTATGCCGTGGGCGGCCGCGGCGGCAGTGCCGTGGCGATTACCTCCGGGGGACGCGGCGACGTTTCCAAGACCAAGACCCTGTGGAACAAGTCGCTGAGTTCCTATGTGCCTTCGCCGGTGCTCGCGGGCGACCGGATCTTCTGCGTGAATGAACGCGGCATCCTCGGCTGCCTGAACGCCAAGGACGGCCATCAGGAATTTCAGGCGCGGCTCTCGAACGCCGGCAGCATCTATGCCTCGCCCGTGGCCGCCGATGGGAAGGTGTTCCTCGTGACCCGCCAGAACGGCACGTTCGTGATCGCCGCCGATGGCGACGGCAAAAGCCTGGCGCTCAACAAATTCGACGACGACAGTGACTTCAACGCCAGCCCGGCCGTCGCCAACGGAAAACTGCTGCTGCGCTCGAACCGGGCGTTGTATTGCGTGGGGAACAAGCGCTGAAGTCCAGGCCCGCATCACTTGGCCTTCGGCTGCTCCACCTCGTACTTAACCTTGAGATACAGGGTGAACTGGACCATCGGTTCGACCACGACGGGGTTGATTACATGGTCGAACCCGTCAGCGTCGAGATTGTTGAAAACGAAGGTGCGGCTCTTGCGCGCCCTGACAATCGTTCTCTGGTTGCGTTCGACGTTCGAATCGACGTTCGATGACTCTGCGGCGACGAAGGAGTCGTACATCTCCGTGGGATAGTGCGTGGCATACCGTTCCGCATAGATCTGTGCGGGCGGAACGAGCTTGATCCCCAGCAGCTTCTCATAACGGCTGGACTTTTTCTGGATGATCTTCGCCGCCTCGTCCATCAACATGTCCTGAATCGGCTGGACCTCCTTGACGATGTAGTCCACTTTGATCAGGTCATGAATCTGGAAGCGGGCGGCGGCGACAATCATTTTGTCCAGCCGCGCCGGATCGGTGTAACGGATGTGGATGTTTTTCTTCAGCTCGAAGCCCACCAGCTTTTCCCGCGCCACGTCGCCGGCCACTTCAAAGCCGTAGATCTTCGTCTGTGAGATGAAATCGACATGCACTTCGGTCTTGTCGACCCCCAGCGTACCCAGTGCATCCCTGAACTGCCGAACGACTGCATCGATCTTCTGCGTGCATTCCTCCGTCGTCGCCCCCTCTTGGGCGACCCCGAAGACCGCCACGTATTCGTCCGCCTTCACATTCATCAGCACTTCCGCCTCCACGAAAGTCGTGGTGCTCGTCGGCGGCAGTTCGGTCTGGGGCAAGAGGTGCTTTCCGCGCTCCCGCGCCTTCGCCCGCTCTTTCGCGTGCGATTCCGAGTAGCCCAGGTTTCCGCTCACCTGCGCCCGGCAGATGTTGGGGCTGTGCAGGAACGAAATCAATGCAAGGGCTGTCGGCACGAGAACCAGGATGCGGGGCATGATCGGATTCCGGTGAATGGGGATGGTGTGAGCCACCGTTGGCACTGCGGCAGAATAGCAGACGGGGAAGCGCTGGTCGTTCCGCCGAGATGCGGCTCGTGAAACTGCCCGCGGGTTAAGAGCGAACCTCTTGTCGCTCAGCATGGCCGCGCGACACATTCCCGCCGGTTGACGCGGTTGCAACCGGACGGCTATGGTTTCACCAACGCGCATGCGGACGATCTGTCGTGTTTTCAAAGGAGCCGACAATGAGGCGGAAACTGACACCTGGACTCACCCACCTCTGCCTGATCCTGGCAGCAACGGCTGGACTGGCACTCATCCCCCCAACCGTGGCTCAAGCCGGCGAATTCAACGAAGTCCTCAAGATTGGCGATGCCGGCCCCGCCTGGTCGGAACTGCCGGGCGTCGACGGGAAGCCCCATTCGCTGGCCGATTTGAAGGACAAGGCTGTCGTCGTCGTGACCTTCACCTGCAACAGTTGCCCCGTGGCTACCGCCTATGAAGACCGCCTGAAGGAGTTCGTCAAGCAGTATGCGGACAAGGAGGGCGGCGTGGCCGTGGTGGCCATCAACGTCAACAAGGTCGCCGAGGACAGCCTGCCCAAGATGGAGGAGCGAGCCAAGGCGAAAGACTATAACTTCGCCTACCTGTACGACGATTCGCAGAAAATCGCCAAGGCCTACGGAGCAGTGTTCACTCCAGAGTTCTTTGTGCTGAACAAAGAGCGAAAAGTCGTCTACATGGGCAAGATGGACGACAACACCGAAAGCGACAAGGTCAAGAGCCGCTACGTCGAAATGGCGGTCCAGGCGACGCTCAAGGGCGAAAAACCCGCGACTGCGGAAACGCTGGGCGTCGGCTGCCGAATCCGCTACGTCCGTGAACGGAAGAAGAACTGAAGTGGGCTGTCGTCCTTCCTATGCCGCGATGCACCAAAGCATTGGTCATTGCTTCATTGGTCATTGAGTCATTTTCACAAATCAATTCATGGGGTGAGAGATGCGGATTTGCCGGGTGCAGCTCAACGGTCGGCCTCAGCTTGGGTTCTACGATGAACAGCGGATCATTCCTCTGGAGGTCGCGGCACTCGTTTACAGCCACGCACTGGGCAAAACCATCGAACTGCCTGCCTCAGACTGCCTGCTCAACGTCCTCCCCGGTGGCTCAGCCTTTTCCGCCGTCAAGACGCTGGCCGACTGGGTGGCCGGCAACGGCCCGTCGATCCCCAACTCCGTGACCATCCCCCTGCCCCAGGCCAAGCTGCTGGTCCCGATTCCCAAGCCCAACAAGATCTTCCTCCTCGCGGGCAACTATGCCGACCACATTCGCGAAGGCGGCGGCCTGGCGGCCGAGCGGGCCGAGACATTTCCCTACGTGTTCATGAAGCCCGCCAGCACCACGCTGGTGAACCCCGGCGATCCCGTGCGTGTCCCCTCCGTGTCGCCCGGCGCGATCGACTGGGAACTGGAACTGGCCGTGATCATTGGCAAGACCTGCAAAGGCGTGAAGGAAGCCGACGCCCTGAATTACGTGGCTGGCTACACCGTCATCAATGACATTTCCAACCGCAAGTTCAAGCCGAACCCCGGCCGCAGCAAGCGCGAGAAGGACGGCTTCTTCGACTGGCTGCATGGCAAGTGGCACGACAGCTTCTGCCCCAGCGGACCCTGCGCCGTCTCTGCCGACGCCGTTCCCGACCCGCAAAAACTGCCGATGAACCTGAAGCTCAACGGCGAAATCCGCCAGAACGCCTCCACCGCCCTGCAGATCTTCCCCGTCGCCGCCGTGATCGAATTCATCTCCAGCTTCGTCACCCTGGAACCCGGCGACCTGATCTCCACCGGCACCCCCGCCGGCGTCGGCAACACCACCGGCACCTATTTGAAGGCCGGAGACAAGCTGGAAGCGACGATCGAGGGGATTGGGACGCTGGTGTCGCCGGTGGTGGGAGAATAACCGTGATCTGCGGAGGGTTCAGTCCGTGCTCACCACATTGACTCTGACGAATTTCACCGTCTTCTCGCATGCCGAATTTCAATTCTCACCAGCGCTCAATGTGATCGTTGGGGAGAATGGAACGGGGAAGACTCATCTATTGAAAGCTGCCTACACGACCGCTGCGGTGAGCGCCTGGGGTCGGCGGGATTCCGGATCGGACACTCCCAGCAAGGGATATCTGGAAAAGGCCCTCGCCAAAAAATTGCGGGGAGTTTTTCGCCCGGATACATTGGGCCGGCTGGTTTCCCGCAAGCCGGGGCGCAACCGTTGCGAAGTGTTGGCGAAGTTTAAGACGACACAGATGGGCTTCTCGTTCAACTCTTCCAGCAAAACGGAGGTGACGGTAGACACCTGCCCCGACGGCTGGGAAGGAGAGCCACCAGTTTACCTGCCGACACGCGAATTGTTGACGATCTTCCCGAACTTCGTCTCCCTTTATGAGACGACAGATCTGCCCTTCGATGAAACGTGGCGCGACACCTGCCTGCTGCTGGGAGCCCCCCTCGCGCGTGGTTCAAAACTCACGGTAATCAGGGCATACCTGGAGCCTCTGGAAGAGCTTTTAGGCGGCAAGGTTGAACTTGATGAGGGCCGGTTCTATCTGAAAGTCAGTTCCGGAAGGATGGAAGTTCCGTTGCTCGCGGAGGGTTTGAGCAAGCTCGCCATGATTGCCAGACTGATCGCCACGGGTGCCTTGGTCGGAACCGGATCCCTGTTCTGGGATGAACCAGAGGCGAACTTGAATCCCAAAGTTTTGACGCTCGTGGCCCGGGTCATTTTGCACCTGTGTCAAAGCGGAATTCAGGTCTTCATCGCCAGCCACAGCCTGTTCCTGATGCGTGAAATGGACATGCTCCTCCGTTCGCCTGAGTTCACTGACGTCGAAGCCCGGTTTATTGGACTTCACCTTGAGCGCGGAGCGGCTGTTTCTCAGCAAGGAAGCACAATCGACGACATCGGGCAGATTGCCGCTCTTCAAGAAGAACTGGGTCAGTCTGACCGCTACCTTGAGGCCGAGGCGAAGTAATGTCGGTGATTGCCGAAGGACGCCTCCAGTTCAGCTTTCCAGAGGGCTGGAAGACATCGAAATTTGATCAATGGAGCTTCTACCGCAATCAGTTCATCAAACTCGGAAACGCCGAGGTCAACTGCTCAAGTTGCGAGTCCGTGTTGGAATGTGCATCCTGCGGCGCGAAGCGGCTGGCGGGCACGAAAGGCGTGGATATTCTCGCCATTGAGGTTGATGCGGCCTGCTGGCTCATCGAAATCAAAGACTACCGGCTGACTCGCATCGCCAACCTCGAGTTCCTGGCGGATGTCGTGGCTCTCAAAGCGCGGGACACCCTCGCGGCATTGGCGGCGGCAAAATGGAACGCCAACGACGCTGAGGAGAAGACTCTGGCAGGACAGGTTCTCGCGTGTCCCAAGATCAGAATCGTTTTGCACCTGGAACAACCCGCCCCGCGCTCCTCAGTGCAGTTGGTGAAGACGCGAAAAGTGAATCTCCTCCAGCGGCTTAAGCAGCTTGTGAAGGCGATCGATCCACACCCGAAAATTGTCGATCGCAACCATGCGGGCACCGTGCCTTGGACGGTCACTGAGGTTGGCTCGGAATGACATCTGGTCGCCAAGTCCAACCTTTTGAGCTGGGGCGAACCTGAAGAGAAACGAAGTGTCCGCTGGGGTGGAGTAGGCTTCACGTCACGCGTCGACACCCTTTGGAACCATCATGCCGCATCAACGAACCATCGTGTGCCTCAGCGGTGCGGGCCTCTCGCAGGAGAGCGGGATTCCCACGTTTCGGGACAAGAACGGGCTGTGGGAAAACCACCGGTTTGAGGACGTGGCGAGCCACGAGGGGTGGCAGAGGGATAAGGCGCTCGTCCTGCGGTTCTACAACGAGCGGCTCAAGGCGGTTGCGGCGGCCAGGCCGAACAAGGCGCATCTGGCGCTGGCGCGGCTGCAGCAGAAGTTCAACGTGATCAACATCACGCAGAACATTGATCCGCTGCTGGAACTGGCGGGCTGCCAGCATGTGTGGCATCTGCATGGCGAGATCATGAAGAAAAAGTGTGAATGGCACAACGAGATCGCTGTTTCCCAGACCGGCTTCGACTGCGACTACAAGGTCGCCAGCACCACGCCGTTTGCCTTGGGGGAACTCTGTCCCAGGTGCCAGGGGCAGCTTCGCCCCGATGTTGTCTGGTTCGGCGAAGCGGTGCAGATGGAGTCGATGCAGATTGAAGTTGATGGCAAGGCCGAAACGCTTTCGCTGGACGACCTCTGCCAGGAGGTGAAGCGGTACAACGGCGTTTTCATCTGCGTGGGGACCAGTGCCCAGGTGTACCCAGCCGCCTCGCTCATCCCCTACTTCGCCAGGACGCCGCACAAGTACATCGTCGACAAGGATCCGATTCAGGTCGATGGCTTTACGGTGCTCCAGGGATCGGCGGGTGAGCAACTGGAACGGCTGGCCGATCGGTTGCTGGAGGAGTGAGCCACGTGAGCCACGCCAGCGCGGAAGACAGGGCATGGCCTTCGCATGTATCATTGAGTCGCCGCCGCCGTCTCTCTCCGAGGTTCTGAAACGCCTCACCATGGAATTCGATGATGCCTATGCATGACTGGACGAAGGTCGCGGCAGGGATCTTTCATGCGTTTCATCACCAGTGGATCTCCGAAATCGCGGAGGTGCTCAACCGCCAGCTTCCCGCGGATTATTACGCTCTGCCCGAGCAAGTAGCGGCCGGGTTCGGCCCAGATGTGCTTACGCTTCAGGGCGATTCAGAGGAAGAGGTTGAAAGGCGTGGAGCGCTCAATGGGATTGGTCAGGCGACAACCCTGCAGGCCCGTCCACAGACGCGTTTTGTCGCCGAGACGGATACTGAATTCTACCGGCGGCGCAAGAGTTCGGTCGCCGTACGGCATGTGAGCGGCGATCGGATCGTGGCCATGCTCGAGATCATTTCGCCCGGCAACAAGTCGAGTCAACAGGCCTTTCGTGCGTTCATTGAAAAGGCCTCGGAACTGCTGGAGCTACGGATCCATCTGTTGATTGTGGACCCTTTCCCTCCTGGACCGAGGGATCCGCAGGGAGTGCATGCTGCCATCTGGGAACAGGTGGCGGCTGAGCCGTTCCAGCTCCCCGCAGATCAACCACTCACACTGGTGGCCTACGAGTGCGACCTGACCACGCGGGCGTTTATCGAACCGCTGGGTCTCGGCCAGCCGCTTCCCGACATGCCGCTGTTCCTTGAACCCAATGGCTGCGTGATGGTCCCGCTCGAAGCCACGTACGCAGCGGCGTTCGCCGTACTCCCTGAGCGATGGAAGAGAGTTTTGGCGACTTGAAGAGAGCGACATTCTTGCGAATCAGACGAATGTCAACTGGATGGATTCAATCACCCGCGATGTGAAGCCGGATGATGATTCGTCGTATTCGTGAAAACTCTTGGTACCCCTTCTCGTTCTCCAAGATCTGCCTCTGATCTTTCCCTGTAGCTCCCGCCGCTCAGGAAGACATTGAGGGCGGTGGGCTGAGCAAAAGCGGCGCGAGCCACTCTTCGACGAACACGCGGTTCGTATAGCCGAAGTGGCCGCCGAGGTTAAAGCTTCGCAGCATCGACCGCGAGAACGGCGTCTCCACCAGCCGCTCGTCGTAGAGCTTGGACTGTTCCGGCGTCAGCCCCGGCGGGCGGTGGAAGCCACGGGCACCGGCACTGACCGCATGCCGGCCATCTACAGTGCCGAGAAACAGAGTTCCCAGCCCCAGGTAGATCCAGTCGAATTTGGAGGTGATGTTCCAGATCTTGTGCTTGACCCGCGCGAGCGGAACCGTCAGGTCAAATCCCGGCGAGACCGCGGCCCCCAGCAACAGCACGGCGTCGACTGCATTCTCGGGCGGGAGTTGCCGTAGCGCGAGCAGCGCCATGGCTCCCCCGGCCGAGTGTCCAACGAGGTTCACCGGCCGGCCGGGAAAGTCGCGCTGATAGGCCAGAATCCGGTCGGCCACCGTTTGAGCCGCTCGCAAGTTCCGCTTCCACGCCCGCAAGTGATAGAGAAACATTGGCATCCAGGTGGTGGTCCAGTCGTGGACCACAATCGCCGTGGGGACGCCGCCATCAGCCAGGCCGTAGGCGACGCTGTGGTTAAAAAAGCTCTCCGCCTCAATGCCGGGCAGGATCAGGGTGAGCCCCTTGTCCAACCGCTCGGGCGACGCCAGTGATCGCAGCGGCCCGCGATAGACCCGCCCCAGGGGCGCGGTGAACAGGCTCATCGCCGACAAGCCGCCGCGATACCAGCGCTTCAAACTCGTCAGGCGGCCGATCACACGCACAGCTCCAGCTCCAAAAACTTGTACGGGTTCTTGGCATACTCCGCGGCCAGTTGTTGCAGCGTGCGCCACCGCGTTGCGTGGTTCTTGTTCTCCAAATTCGGTGGTTCAGCCGGCAGTTGAGTCAGCAACGACTTCTGCACCACCATCGCCCGCACCTTTCGCATCCGCAGCTCCGCGTCACATTCGCTGGTGATCGCGATCAGGTAGCTGGCGCAGCTTGTCGGCAACTGCAGGTTCTGCTTCATAAACCCTTCAGCGAACTGCTCCGAGAGTTCGTTGAGCACGGGGTTGAGATAGTACCAATAGTCTTCCTTCGGCAGCGGCAGGGTCGAATCCTGCGTTGTCGTCTTCTGCGCCGCGGCTTTGACGCGTTCGGCAGCCACGGCGTTGAGGTAGACATCTTCGAGCCGCTTCTCCGACAAGGTCCGGATCAGCAGCTTTCCGCCCTGAATTGTATTCAGCGACATGTTGAAGCGGTCGAAAAATGCCTTTTTGGTCCAGTCCGCCCGTGCCCTGCGGCGGCCAACCAGCCAGCCCAGACCCATCAGCACCGCCCCGGTCAAAACCTTTGAACCGTGATCGTGAACCTGCAGGAGAATCGTTTCCCACACATGCTGCCAGTTGATCATGACGTTTCTGCCGCGGAGAACCACAAGTGTCGAGACGGTCGCATCATAGGAAGTCGCGCGACGGCGCGAATAGCAGCGGGTGGGGCATCGTGTCGTTCCCGCGTCGACAGTTCAGCCGGTCGCAGAAGGCTGCATTGAGGAGGGCTGCCCCGATGGACCAGTTTTCATTGCCCCAAAAGATTCCTACCATTGCCGGAGTTTCCATCTGAAAACGGCCTGTGTCTCGCCGCCTGATTTCCATGCATGCTCTCATTCAAGCCGCCGCCTCCCGCGGCGACCTCTCGGCCAATGCCGCGAAAAACCTGTGGCACTGGCTGTCCCGGCCGGAGTATGCCAGCTATCAGCCGACGCTGATGGCCGCGTTGGAGGAGGGACGTTTTCCCGAATTGGAGGCGGCCTTCTGGGAGATTTTACCGTTCGGAACCGGCGGCCGACGCGGGCGGATGGGGCCGTTCGGGTCAGCCACGGTCAACGACCGGACGGTGGCCGAATCGGCCGCGGGGATCGCCCACTACTGGCTGAGTCTCGGGCACACAACAGGGACGGCCGTCATCGCCTACGACTGTCGGATCAACTCCAAGCACTTCGCCCATCTGGCAGCATCCACCCTGTGCGCCTGTGGCTTCCACGTGTGGCTCTTTCCCGGGCCACGCGCCACGCCGCAGCTCTCGTTCGCTGTGCGGCACTTGGAATGCAGCGTGGGGCTGATGATTTCCGCGTCCCACAACCCCTCCACTGACAATGGCGTGAAGGCCTACTGGTCGAACGGCGGGCAGGTGCTGCCACCGCATGACGGCGGGATCATGACCTGCGTCAACGCGGTGGCTCAGATCCCCACCGCCGACTTCGACGCCGCCCTGCAGGAAGGCCAGATCACGTGGGTCTCCGACGAACTCGACGCGGCCTATGCCGCGGATGTCGCCGCGCTGAGCCTCTCTCCGGCCCGGCAGATCAAGGCGGTCTATTCGCCGCTGCATGGTGTCGGCCAACACTCCGTCGAGCGTGTGCTGACTGCAGCTGGTTTTGCCGACCTCCACGTGCTGCCATCGCAACGCGAGCCGGACGGCACGTTTCCGCTGGTCCCGGGAGGACTGCCCAACCCCGAGCGAACCGAGGTGTTTGATCTGCCGATCGCGGAAGCCAAGCGGATCGGGGCGGATGTGGTCCTCGCCAGTGACCCCGACGCTGATCGGCTGGGGATCGCCATCCGCAATGCCGCTGGCGAGTATGTCCCGCTCTCTGGTAACTGCCTGGGAGCACTGCTGACAGACTACATTCTGCGACAGCGGAAGCAGGTCGGCACGTTGTCGGCAGAGCACTACATCCTCGAAACATTGGTGACCACACCGATGATCGCCGGGATCGCCCGCGCGGCGGGCGTGCGCGTGGTCGACGACCTGCTGGTGGGGTTCAAATACATCGCCGAAACGATGGACGAACTCGGCACCGAGAAGTTCATCTTTGCCGCGGAGGAGTCCCTCGGCTATCTGGCCGGTGGCTCAATTCGGGACAAGGATGCCAGCGTCGCCGCCCTCTACGCGCTGGAAGCGGCCGCCGAACTGAAAGCCTCTGGCAGGACGTTGCTGGATCAGCTCGATGAACTCTACTGCCGCTATGGCTACCACGCCGAACGCCAGTTCTCGCAGGCCTGTGTGGGAGCCGCCGGCCAGCGGCAGATCACGGCGATCCTGGAGGCGTTCACGAATAACCCGCCTGCCGAACTCGCGGGGATCACGCTGGGACAGGTGCGCGACTATGCCAAGCACGAGATTCGCACCCTGCCCGGAAACGCCCACAGTTCCCCCCTGCCCCACCCCAAAAGCCGGTTGTTGATCTTCGAATCGCAGCCCCTCTCTGGGTTGCCAACAATCACCTTCGCCGCCCGTCCGTCAGGCACCGAACCCAAGATCAAATTCTATGTCTTCGCCAGTGCGGAGGTGCCGCATCCGGATCAGTTGGCGACCGTTAAGGAACGGACAGAAACCCAACTCAAGGCGTTTCATGCCGCACTGGTGAACTGGATGGACGAGATTCGTGATTCCGACGCAGAGTGCCAAAGTTAGCCACGGATGAAACACGGATTTGATATCTCCGAGCATGCGTCAAAAAATCCGTGATTCATCTGTGTTCAATCCGTGGCTCTCTTTTCTTCAACAAACGCGTGGCCAACCGCCGCGTGGCTCAGTTTAGCTTCACCACCCACACATTCCGGAACTCCACCGCCTGGCCGGCGTTCTCCAGAATCAGTCCTGCGGCCTCCATGGACTTCCTCAGCGGTGCTCCCGAAGTGGGCTTCTCCAGTGGCACACGTTCATGGATCAGCACGTCATTGTGTCGTACGGTGATTTCTCCAGCCGACTTCAGTTCGCCTGAAGCATCGAATTTTGGAGCCGTGAAGGAGATGTCGAAGGCCTGCCATTCGCCTGGCGGCAGCGTGACGTTTTTCTCCGGGGCGCGGCGGCCAAAGAGGGAGCCAGCAATTTCCACTCCGGCGTCTTCGCCAAAGCTGTCGAGAATCTGAATCTCGTACCGGCCCTGCAGAAACACTCCGCTCTGCGCACGCTCGGCCTCACGGGCTTCGGGAAGCAGCGGCGTGCGGAATTCGAGGTGGATTTCCGCCTGTTCGAAAGCTTCTTTGGAGGCGAGATGTTCGCCAGGCTTCTGGCCGTCTTTCACGGCGACCGTGGTCAGAATGCCATCCTTGAACTGCCAGGCGGTAGTTGAGGCGGGCCTCCATGCCTCCAGGCCGCCCTCGTCACCGAGCAGCACCAATGCTCCCGGCAGTGGCTTGGCTCCCACACGCTCCAGCTTCTTTACCACACGTTTCAGGGCAAAGGTCCCGGTGTAGTTCTTCTTGTTGGTGTAGCTCCCTGTGAATTTGCCGTCGCGAATCTCGGCATTCCAGTCGAACGTCCCCAGCTTTTCGCCCAAGGGGATCTGTGTGGCAAAACTGACCTTCTCCTGCTCCAGCGTGCCGCGGATGGAGAACTTGAAGGTTTCGTTCTGCAGTTCGCTGCCATCGTATGCGGTGAAGGCGGCGCTGTATTCACCGCCGCCCAGCGCCACGACATTGGCCGTTTGCTTGCCGCCCCCACCGCCCTCCAGCATCCATTCGCCCTCCCAGTAGCCTTGAATGACATCCATCTCTTCGGCCTGCAGCGTCACAGTCGGAAGGATGACCAACAATGCCCCAATCCAGGGAAAAAAACGCAGCGGCATGATGAGCCTTGGGGTGATGGAACGGCCTCGATAAAATCAAAAACAAGGTGTCGCCCTCGACGGCACCTTGTCAGGCTGACTGAAATCAGCGATGGCAGCGCATGGTGTGCAGCACGAAAAACTTAGTAGTCGCCGATGACTTCACCGCCATTGCGGGAGACGAGGGCATCGTAGGTCGCCACACTCAGGTTTTGGGAGAGGAAATGCACCGAACCATCACCCATCAGGTGATGCGCTCCGCCAGTATGGTTGCTGGACGGTCCCCAAGTCTGCTTGATGGAACCGGCCTCGGACGAGTCGATTGCCGTGTAATCAAAGTACGGCTTGTAGTTGATCGCCACGGTGTTTCCCGAATAGGTCGGCGGAACCAGGGCGAACCACCGCGCCGCCACCGAGGCCGAGGTGCCGTCGATCCACACAGCCGAATTCTCATCCTTCGTCTCGGCCAGCAGAATCGTGCTCGAGGATCCGTCGATGATATCGGAGAAACTCGTCCGCGACAGCGGGGCCATCACGCCGTTGGATGCGGCTGACGATGAAAGTCCCAGGACTGTTGTGGCTCCCATCGCCACATAATTCCGCAGGGCAAAGGTTGTCGAACCGACCTTGGTGACATAATGCTTGTGCGGGCTGAAGGGCGAACCGGAAAAACTCGGGCATTTGTAGACCGGCAGCACCTGGGCAGCGGCATTCCAGTTGAGCGGATCCAGCGCCGAGACATTGTAGTTGATCGAGTTATAGAGGTTGGCCCCATCCATGGCGGGCAAAATCAGGCTGGCCCAACTGTGCAGCTTGATGTTGGGGTCGAAATTGCTGGTGCCGGGATAGTTCCAAACCCCCTTGCCCGGCGGGCTCATGCTGCTGGAGGGGAACAGCTTGAACTGGTCATGGTAGTTGTGCAGCGCCAGCCCGATCTGCTTCATGTTGTTCTTGCATTGCGTCCGTCGCGCCGCTTCCCGCGCCTGCTGGACAGCCGGCAGCAACAGAGCCACCAAAATGGCGATGATGGCAATCACCACGAGCAGTTCGATGAGGGTGAAGCCGCGTTTCGACGGGGAAGGGAAGAACGATCTCATAAAAGCTCCGCAGAAGGATGAATATTCTTACATGAGTAAGAATATTGGCATCTTAGACGGAGGGTCGATGCGGAATCAAGTCGCCAGACCGAAACAATTCGAGGCATCAGTCTCAATCGATAGAATCTGAGTCATGCCGCTCTCCTCTCCTGTTTTTGTGCGTTCACTCTGCATCAAGCCCACAATCCATCACTCACGTTGTGGCTGCGGCAGGCATTTTGCACCAGCAAAAACCTCATCCCTTGATCTCAAAAATCGCCTCCACTTCGACGGCCGCTCCCGTGGGCAGTTGCACGAAGCCCAGGGCGCTGCGGGCGTGGTAGCCGTCTTCGGTCTTGCCGAAGATCTTGTGCAGCAGGTCCGACGCGCCGTTGACGACGAGATGCTGCTCGGTGAATTCCAGGGTTGAGTTCACGCATCCCAGCAGCTTGAGCACGCGCAGGCCGTTCAGCGTGCCGTGCGAGTTGTAGACCGAGCGCAGGATCTTGGCGGCGCAGTCCTTGGCCGCTTCATAGCCCTGCTCCACCGTCGTCCCGGCCCCCAGCTTCCCCTTCAGGTCGCTGACATGGCCCGAGGTGAACAGCAGATTGCCCGAGCGGACGCAGAGGTTGAGATACCCCGGCTCCTGCTTGGCGAAGTTGAGACCCAGGTGTTCGGCGTTTTCCTGCGGCGTAGGCATGGGCTTTCCTTTGGAAAAAATGACTCAATGAAATGGGAATGCCCCAATGACCAATGAAACAATGACCAATGCTTTTGATCGAAAGCCGCCCGCAATGACCAAGTCAAACAGCGTTGCCTGTATTGCAAAGGATCCGGGCCAAAGCATTGGTCATTGGGACATTGGTCATTGCCTCATTCCCTCCCTTACTTGCTTTCCGCCACCAGGTGCTTTTTCACGAACTCTTCGTTGAGCGTGATCCCCAGACCCGGCCCGTTGGGGACGGAAATGACACCCTGCACGGCCTGAATGCGTTCCGTGCAGAGGTCGTTGCGCATCGGGACATCTTCGACGCAGTCTTCGAAGATGAAGGCGTCGCGGCAGGTGGCGAGCCAGTGCAGGCTGGCGGCGACGGTGATCGGGCTGGTGTAGCAGTGGTTGCAGAGGCGGGCACCGATCTCTTCCACCCGGTCGCGGATGAAGGCGGCGTCGGTGAATCCATTGCGGGAGAGGTCGACCTGGTAAACATCCAGGGCGTGCTGGTCGATGAACGGGCGGAACGCCTCGCGGCCGCACTCCCCCTCTCCGGAGGCGATCGGCACGGGTGAGCGGTCGCGGAGCCACTTGTAGCCCTCGACATCCGCCTGCCGCAGCGGTTCTTCGAGCCACTCGATCTTGAACTGTGAGAACGCCTGAGCGCGACGCAGTGCGGTGCGGGCATCCCAAATGCAGCCCGCGTCGATCAGCACGGTGCCGTTCTCGCCCACGCCTTCGCGAGCCCCCTGCACCAGCTCGATGTCCAGCTCTTCGCTCTGTCCCATCGGCTCCCAGCCGAACTTCACCGCTCCATATCCAGCCTCGCGCCACTTGCGACCGATGTCAGCCGTGGCTTTGCCATCCTTGCCAAACAGGATCGAGGCATACGCCGGAATCGTCTGGCGATGGGCTCCGCCCAGCAACCGGTGAATCGGCTGGTTAAAGAATTTCCCTTTGAGATCCCATAGCGCCATGTCGACGGCGGCCATGGCGCACATCGTCACGCTGGTCCGGCCGAAGTACATCGTCCGCCGGTACAGCTTCTGGCGAATGAAGTCGTGTTCCAGCGGGTTTTCGCCGATCAACAGTTCACGCAGGCCACAGGCGATGTTGTGGCTGAACGGCGCGTCGACAATCGCCTTGACCACCTCGGGCGACGCATCGGCCTCGCCGATCCCCTCCAGGCCATCGTCCGTCCGCACCCGGATCAGCACGACATCCTGACAACTGGCCGTCTTGGCCTCGACGGACCGACCACGAAGAATTTGACAGACGATTTGGGAGATTTTCATGGAGTGAAGCGTTGTTCGCGAATCAGGAAGTGAAACTTGTCGGTGGGTGGTCAGCAACTCTCAGGAATTCAGTGAGGACTCAACATCGGCAGACAGGACTACACGCTCTGGACATCAAACGGTTGGAAATTGAACCACGAATCTCACGAATCTTCACGAATAAGAAATTGTGTCCTCGCCACTGGTGATTGTGATCATCAAACTTATTCGTGTTATTCGTGAGATTCGTGGTTTCCCTTACGTGCTTTGTTGGAAGACTCTGGCTTTTTGATGTCTTCGTGTCTCCGTGGTCTTCTGCGAAATCTCTTCCTTGCGCTGGCTCAAATCCCGCTGCCTTCGGCCTGATGGTGCGGGAACTGTTGATCCATGTCGAGGGCGGGGGTGGAGGTGATCGAGCGTTCGACCACGCGGGCGGGAACGCCGGCGGCGGTGCAGTGCGGCGGAATGTTGTCGAGGACGACGCTGCCGGCTCCGATCTTGGCCCCCTTGCCAATTTCGATGTTCCCCAGCACCTTGGCTCCGGCACCGATCAGCACCCCTTCGCGAACCTTGGGATGGCGGTCGCCGCAGTCTTTTCCGGTACCGCCCAGCGTGACTTCGTGGAAGATCGAGACATTGTCTTCGATGACCGAAGTCTCGCCGATCACGATGCCGGTGCCGTGATCCATCAACACGCCCGAGCCGATTTTGGCGGCGGGATGGATGTCGACGCCGAACGCTTCCGAGATGCGGTTTTGGAGGTGCATCGCCCGCAGTTGGCAGCCGTCGGTCCACAGCCAGTGAGCCACGCGGTAGGCCTGCAGGGCCTGGTAGCCCTTGAAGAACAGGAACGGCGGCAGGTAGCCGCCGGAGGCTGGGTCGCGGTCGCGCACCGCCTCCAGATCCTTGCGAAGCGCCGACGCGATTTCGGGTCGCGCGAACGCCTGGTCAATGAGCGACCGCAGCAGTTCCGGAATCAGGCATTCCGTCGCCAGTTTGTGCGACAACAGGAGCGAGAGGGCCAGCTCCAGCTTGCGGCTCTTCAGAATCGTCGTGGTGAGAAACTGCCGCAGGTACGGATCGCGTTCCTGTTCCGACCAGGCTTCCGCCCGGATGGCGGTCCAGATCGGGTCGGCAGTTTGAGCGGTGTCGGGCATGAGTGTCGTGTCCACTGAACTTTGTGCGATTCCGCCCCCTCCGGCAATCCAGGCTTTGAAAGAGCGCCGGGGAAGCGAATCCATCAGGAGATTCAGGCTATCGGCAACGCGGGCGGTTGTCGATCATGCGGACTTGACCTTGAGGCTCGCGCGATCGTCACCGCGAGATCCGGCTACTGCTTCTCCGGTCATGGCTTTGCCGAGTCTCCATCGGTGTTCCGGCCCGGCGTCTTCTCTTCCCCCTTCCCTGCCATCTCTGTCGCGACTCCTGGCAGACTCAAAGCTGGGCGGAAGCCGATATGGGCGATTCGCGTTATTGGGGGATACGAGCCACGGAATGCGGACTGGCACCTCGCTTCGCTAAAGCTCCAGCTACCGCCACGAGCCACGCGATTCGTGCCCGTTTGGGGGCCCAACGGATCGGTGACGGCTGTGCTGCCTTGCGCAGCTCCGTTCCTTTCATTCTGGGGAAGGGTTGCGGAAACCCCTACCTCCTGCCAGTCGTGAGTCCATTCCATCAGATTGCCGTGCATGTCGAACAGGCCGCGGAGACTTGGACGCAGTTCCCGCGGCGAGTGAACGTGGTTGTCACTGTTGTTCTCGACCCAGCCAAAGCGTCCAAACATGCTGACCTCACTGCCAAAGCCGTAGGCCGTCCGCGCGCCAGAGGCAGTGCCTGGAAGATCTGGAGATCCGCCTGCAGGACGTGGCTTACCTCGACAAGCCCGAGCCGCCACTTCCCACTCGGCCTCCGTCGGCAACCGAAAGCCCCGTTGTTCAATTTTGATTGGCCAATTTCGAGGCGCCCCGTCCGCCCTGGGGCTTGGATCAGCAGGATACTGTCCTTTGTCCAAGGCTTTCGGGTCCTCATAGGCTTGGTCGGTCTCCAGCAAGCCTGATTGTTGACCAAGCCAACGACAGTAACGAACTGCGTTGTACCAACTGGCTGCTAAAACCGCGTCAGTGGGTCCGGCTTCAACTTCTTTCATGGTTTCCGCATGCTCGGGTGCAAATGCGATGAACTCCTCGAAGGTGATTTCCCGTTCCAGCACTGCGAAAGCGCGGGTCAATTTGACCGAACGTCGAACCTCACCTTTTTGCCGGCGTGGCTCATCGGCAACCGGTCCAACCGAATAGTCGCCAGGTTGAAACACGATAAATGTGTAGTAAAACGTCTTCGATGCCGGCGCATTTGATTCGTCACCTTTCGGCCTTTCAGGAGCGGGGGCATTCGCGTTGGGCATTTCCTCGGATATTGGGAGGGGGCAGGTAATCGCCAAGGTGAACCATTCGCGGTCGGCGGAATAAGGGGCTGGCGTTTGATCCACCTGCAGGGCCACATCCTTCTGTCCCCATTCCCGCAGCAGCCAGCCTGCGGCCCCATGCACAGCAGAACTGGGATCGTTGCGGTACCAGTCGGCGAGCTGTTCGAGCAGCTTTTCCCGCCGCGCCTGTGGGATGTCCTCCCGCGGATACTCCCCCAAGGCCAGCAACAGCGCATATCGCGCGTTCTGGGCGGTGGGATCTTGCGGTCCCGTGCTGACCAATTCCATGTAGTCCAACAGCGATTCCACACTCACGCCGCACGGCCGGCATCGAAAGGCAAACTGCGTGAGCGCCTCTGGATCGTCGGTCACCTTGAAGATTGGCAGCATTTTTTCGGCGTGCCCCAGCCGCAGCAGTGTCACTGCGGCGTTTGCCCGGCGCTTTCCGTGTGGCACGCGCTCCACGGACCCAAGTTTTGACGGTGGCTCTGCGGCCGCGATTTCGGCGAGCTCATCGGCCGCTTTTGTGGCAAGCTCTGCGAGATCACGCTCTCGGGACACAACTGGATACAACGTCTTGAAGGGCGTTGGTTCGGCATCACAGATCAGGCCAACCAACCGGCCTGAATCATCGGCGGCATATTCTGACAGCAGCGTTGTCGCCCGCATGATCTCTGCTTCCCCGCGCTCCGTCTCATGAAACGCGGCACTCAACGGGTCGAGCAGCACTGCCCGAGCCGGCCGAAGCAGCTCGAGCGCCGCCGCGTACTGGCTCGGGTTCTCCCCGAGCGTCTTCAGCAGTTCGTTGGTGATGGCCGTCAGCAGTTCGTCCGTGACGGCCTTCAGCAGTTCGTCGTTGATGTCCTTCAGCAGTTCGTCTGTGACGGCGTCCGTCAGCAGTTCGTCGGTGACGGTCGTCAGCAGTTCGTCGGTGGCGAACGGGACTGCGGACTTGCCATCGAAAGTGTATGTGGCCAGCAGGCAGGCGGCGCGGAACCGCCGCTCGGGCAATGCCTGCTCGTCCAGCAGCACCTGGGCCAGTGACGGCGCGAGTGTATTGGCATGCGGTTTGAGCAGATCGCGCAGGGTCGGCAAGTCGTTCAGGTCAACGGTCAGCAGTGCCTCCTGGATTTCGCCCAAAAGTGCCGGGTTATCGGGAAGTAGCGCCAGTGCCGAGTGCAGCCGTGCAGTGGGCTCCAGAGCGGAACTCTTTCGCCGTGCCTCCAGGTATGGCGTGGCCCACTTCTTGAAGGCGGGCAGCCTCTCCAGCAGTTCAGGAATGGCTGTCGTCTTCGACTGAAGGAGTGTGTCAACCAGCGCATGGGCTTCGGTCGCCTGCTGCTCCTCGTACGACTGCCGGCTGAGAAAGAGACCAGCACCCGTGATGACGAAAAGCACAATCGCCAGCATGCCGGCCCGCAGGCCATGCATACGGCCGGCCGCCCGCAGCATCTTTTGCTCGGACGGCGTCCAGTTGCTCCTCGCCGTCAACCACTGGATCTGGCACCACTGCCAGAGCGACGGCAGTTGCCGGCTCTCGGGCCGTGCGTTCCACACCGCCGCGCGGTCGGCCAGCAACAGTTCCGCCCTGCCCCGGCGAGTTTCCTTTTGCTTCCGTGTCAACCACTCCCGCAGTGACGGGACGAGGTAGTCGTGTGTGAGCTGGTAATGCCGCTGCGTGGCTTCCGGCTGCGGTGCGGTCGTTGACACCGGCTGTCCCGCGTCGGTTTCATCAATCGGCGTGATCAACCGCAGGTCGGTGTTCAGCAGCGCCAACAGATCGGCGAAGTCGGCGGACCGGCGTTCATATCCGGAGGCGGCCAGGAGGGCCGTCTCCGACTGGCGTTGCCCCTTGATCCCCGTTCCATCTTTCGGCAGCAGTGCCTGCAGGACGCCGCGGGCGGTGGCTTCGTGCCGCCGCGAAGCCACGGGTGCGGAACTGGAGCCAAACATCTCTTCCAGAAAGGTCACCCCCACGCTGGCAACACCGCCGAGATTCCGCAGCGTGGTTTTGGTCCACTCCTTGGTCTTCACCATTTCGGCAAAGAGAGCCACGCGGACCGAGATCACCTGGCCGTGTTCATCGGCAAGTTCGTCGATGACCTCGTTCACGAACGCCTGTTGGGCGGCGGTCGGCCCCGCTTGCGACACGCGGCCAAAGGCGACGCCAAACGCCGTGAGGACTTTTCTCGCGTGCGGAATGTCGAAGAGGTCCACCAGCGCCTGATTGCGGCCGGACTGCAGGCTGAGATCCAGGGACTCGAAGAACCGCGTGGCTCCGGTGTAATAGTCGTCGCGAATCAGAATCAGGGCCTGCAGGTGCTGGCCGTCGCACTGCCGCAGCGCCGCGGTGAGCGGTGCTGTGTCGAGATGGCGATTCGCCGCGAGCCACTGCTCAAACTGGTCCAGCACCAGCAGGGTTTTGAGGCCACCCGGGGAATGACTGGTGGCCGACCGCTGCTCGGTCCAGTTGTCGACGGATTCGCCAACTTTGCGGGCGAGATCCTCGGGCGTTGTGAAGTAAGCCACGAGGCGGTCGGTCTCCAGTTCGCTCCTCAAACGCAGAAGCTGGCTGGTGCCCGGGCCGAATTCCCGAAAGCCAGCCGGCCATTCCGCCTGCGGATCCACCAGGAAGATCAATGTCGCCAACCCGGATTTTCGCGCCTCGCGATACTCAAGTTCGGTGACGGACAGGCTTCCGTCGGCGGGAACGTAACCATACCGGTGCGCGAAGACTCCAATGTAAAGGTCACAACTCCGCACATCGGCCAAACAGAATTCGACGGGGCGTTCGTCCGCGGCACCATAATGCTCCATGGCGCAGACATCAAAGCCCCGTGCGCCCAGCGCCCGCAGAACTGCATTGCGGTGCTCGACGAGATCCAGATAGCTGGAGGAGACATAAACCCGCGGCGGAACCAACGAGTCACTGCCGCGCCGCAACTGTGTCAGCAGCCAGATCAGCCGGGTCCCGGCCTCCTCAACCTGTGGCTTGGACCCCGAATGCTGGGGAAGATTTGGAATCTCCAGGGCGAGGCGCAGACCGCGCAGCAGCCGTGCCTCGGTTTCGTCGGAACTCGCCTCCACATAGACGGTGCGGACCCCCGAACCGAGCCGCGGGAGCAGGCCGGCTTTCATAAGCGAGCTTTTGCCGCAGCCAGAGGGTCCGTAGATCAACCCCACGGAGAATGACTGCGCCGGGTCCGGCGCTTCGATCCGTGACTTCCAGAACCGCAGGCTTTCCGGCAGCCCGTCCCGGCCGCGGGGACCGGCGAGCAGATCCAGAAAGAAATCGGCATCGCTGGCATCAAACGACCGCAGGCCCTTGGGGACCACGAGCGGCTGCGCTCCGGAAGTGGCTGCGGTGATTGAGTTGGTGGGCGGATGGCTCGGGACAATCGTCGGTTCGTGCCTCGGCAAACGGCTCTGGTCCGCCAGCAGATGCCGCAGGTCGTCCACCAGTTCATCGGCCGTGGCATACCGGTCGGAGGCCCGGCGGGCCAGTGCCTTGAGGCAGATTCGCTCGGCTTCCGCCGGCAGCGCGGGTTCGTACTGCCGGGGCGACGAGGCCTCCGCGGTGGCAATCTGATCAATCAAGGCTTCCACCGTCGGCCCCTGGAACGGCAGACGGCCGGTCAAAAGCTCAAACAGCACCACGCCCAGGCTAAACAGATCCGACCGCGCGTCCACCCGGTGCCCTTCGCCCCGCGCCTGCTCGGGCGACAGGTACGCCGACGTTCCGGTCTGCTTCTCCCCCCTGCTGCCAAGTTCTTCCCATAGCGCGAGCCCGAAATCCGCCAGGGTCGGTTTGCCACGGGGATCCAACAGGATGTTGGCGGGATTGACGTTCCGATGAACCAACCCTTTTGCATGGCCGTGCCCCAGCGCCTCCGCCACGTCCGCCACCAGCGACAGAGATTCGCCGAGGCTCAGCCGCGGCCCCTTCAGCCGCTCCGCCAGATTCTCCCCGGCGACGTGCCGGGAGACCGTATCGTGCAACCCGTCCGGTGTTTCCCCGTCCGCCATTGTCCTGCCCCATTCAAATCCGCAACTTCGGCCCGTGCGTTGCGGAGATTGTGGCCAGAAGTAGAAGCTGGATGCAAGCTGCCCCGAACCGCGGCTATGGCTTTGACTCAAGCGAGTCGTTCTACTTTCTGGGGACTGATGCGTACGGAACTGAGCCGCGTGGAAGAGAAGCTGAAAGCCCGCGAGACGCAGCAGAATTGGAGTTCCCCATGATCCTGTGGGCTGTCCAGGAGCCCGTTGATCTCTCCACCTTGTTCCATCAGCCGGCACCCGTCGGCGAACCAGTTGCGTGGTTCATCGTGGCGTGGTTTCTGGTGGTAGTCGGTTGGTTTGTCTTGCTGCTGGTGAATGTGGCGGTCGGCATCGGACCGACCGCCGATGCCCGTGGCTCACGCTGGCGGTTGGTGTGGGTCTCCGGCTGCCTCGCGGCGCTGGCCGTCTTGCCCCTCGGCGTCGCGGCCGCGGGAGCGACATGGCGGCCGGAGTCCGTCGAGCCGTTGCTGTCCGCGGGGCTTGTGTGGTTGTTGATCACCGCCTTCACGACGCACCGGTATTTGAAGGCGGTGCGGTTTCGCCATGACCAGCGACAGGCGTTGCCGCTGGTCACCGACCCCGTGTTCCTCGCCCGGATTGCGGAGCTGAGCGCGAAAATGAAGCTCGCGCCGCCGCTGACCCGGCTGTGGCCCTCGGGCAGTGGCTCACCCGCCACGATGGCCTTCATGGGGACGCTGCAGGCTCCGCAACTCACGGTGACCGACGGCCTGCTCCAGCGGCTGAGCCCCACCGAGCGGGACGCCATCGTCGCCCACGAACTGGGGCATCTCGCCAACCATTCCCTGTGGCTCTACGCCGCGATGACGCCCCTGCTGGCGGTCACCCACGTCCAGTTGATGAGCGTGACCTCGTCGTGGCTGGGGGTGGCCATCGCCTGGACGTTCTACATCGGTGTCTTCCGGATTGTCAGCCGGCGGCTCGAATACGACTGCGACCTGCGGGCCGCCCGCGCCATCGGCTTTCGTGAGACCGTCGCCGCCCTGGCGAAGGTGCATGCGATGCATTCCATCTCCAACACGGGCCGGCTGTCGCTGCTCGTCTATGCCACGGCGAGCCACCCGTCGCGCGACGCACGGCTGGCGGTACTCTGCGCCAAAGCTCCGCCCGACGACGGGCCGCAGGTCGAAATCTCAGCCACGACGGTTGCCGCCAGGCATCGCATGAGCCTCGTGGCTCTGTTGATCTGGCTCGCGAGCCTGGGACTGGGGCTGTTCACCGCCTTGCGGCCTTCCAGCCCCCCGGCTGAGTTGCTGGTCTTCCTGTGGCTCAGCCTCATCAGCATCGCCCCCTACACGCTGCTGGTCCTCGCACAGTGGTCTCAATTGAGATTGAACGCGCGGCGAATGAAGGGGACAACCGGCCGGCTGCCGATGGTCATCCTGGCCATTTCCGTCTGGTTTCCTATCCTGGCATTTTTCACGAGAGATCCCACAACGATTCAGCTCTCCACGATCCTCGCCGTTGTGGGCTGTCTGGTCAGCCTCCTCTGGAACAACAGCCTGCGACTGTTGCAGACCCAGGTGATCACCGCTTTGAGCACTCTGAATTTTCCCCAGGTCATCACCCTCGCCCGCAACAACCCCCGGCGGTTCGCCGCCAAGACCGGAGACGCGAAGCTGCGTTACAACCTGGCGCTGGCCCGGGCGGGGATGGGCGATTTCCACCAGGCCTCCGCCGACCTGGAGGCCCTGTGGCAGGAACGACCGCAGTTCCTGCTCGCCCCGCTCCTGCTCTGCAACTTGTACTTGGATGGCGACCACCATGAACGAGCCTTGGAATTAGCCACGGCCGCTGGCCAAAAGGCCCCCAGCGATCCTGCCTTCGAGCTGCTGCGCTCCCGCGCGCTGCGGGGGCTCGGGAAGACCGCTGAAGCCCAAGCCGCCTGCGATCGCGCCGCGGAACTGGTCACCGACGGCAACATCCTGGCCCTCTCGGCCCTGCTCGCCTGCGACCAGGGCGACGAAGTTTCAGCGCGCAGCCTGATCCAGCGTGCCGAAGAAGCCGCCCCCGGCGAAGGCTTCATGCTCGCCGCCCGCGCCGAACTCGCCCTCCGCCTGGACTCCTTGGAAAGTGCCCAGGCCGCGGTGGAATCCGTCAAGACCGTGAAGAAAGCCAATCCGTTTCTGTTCCTGAACAGCGAACTCGCCCACCTCGACCGCCTGTTGACAGCCCGCCTGCCCGCGCCGGAGGTGCCCATGGAAGTGGTGGAGTTTTTGCCAACGACGGATGCGCTGGCCTGAGGCTCACGAAGGCCCACGGAGTAGACCTTTTTCGAGGCCAGCTCGACAATGCTTCGGCATGAGTGCCACACCCTCCGCTGTGCCGCTACAAGAACGGCGTAAAGTCGTCTTTTGCTCCTGCAAAAGAACGCGAACGTCCGGCGGCAATCCCAGTAGAGCAGATTCGCAGCATCGTGCTTGTCCACGCCCTCGCCCTTTCGCAGGAGCGAAAAGCGACACAAAGTTGCCGAGTCACTCCGTGACTCGAAGCCCATCAAGCCCTACGGTGCATCGCAACGTCGTCCAGTCACTCCGTGACTGGATTCGAGTCACGGAGTGACTCGGCAACTTTGCCGCTCACAACAGCTTCGACCCTTACATGCTAGCGGAAGGGCGCAAGCCCTCCGGTGACCCAACGAAGTGCGAAAGCACTCACCGGACGGCTCGCGCCGTGCCGCTACAAGGACGACTCTACGCAATTGGTCGAGAGCGCCGTCACGGTGTGGCTCGCGCGGGTCAAAGGGTCAGTTTTCGACAAATCAGCCGGAACGCGTTAGCGTCCGGTTCCCGAGCTTGCGCGATTTCCGCTTTTCTTGCCGGGTCAGGACCGGGACCTAACTGGACAGCCCTTCCCCCTATCCCCATCCGCCCGTTTGAACCCCTGCCCTGCCGCCGGTACGATGGCCGCATTCCGGCATTTCACCTTGGCCCGCCGAGCGGATCCTGCCTTTTCTGAAATGGGCCTGGCACACGAAAGTCGACCATGGCGGATGACCCTGCGCCACTCCTTCCCGAGGGGCAGATTCTCATCTACACGGATGCTGGGCTGAACCTGCAAGTCCGACTGGATGGGGCAACAGTCTGGCTCACGCAGCGCCTCATCGCCGAGTTGTTCGCTGTCTCGGTGAAGACTGCAAACGAACACCTGATCAATATTTACGACGAAGGCGAACTTGCTCCGGAGGCAACTATCCGGAAATTCCGGATAGTTCAAACCGAGGGCACCCGGCAGGTGGCCCGGCTTGTCGACCATTACAGCCTCGACGCCATCGTCGCCGTCGGAATGCGGGTCCGTTCGGCGAATGGCACGGCTTTTCGGCAATGGGCCATCGCCCGGCTCTCGGAACTGCTGACCAAGGGGTTCACGCTCGACGACGAGCGGATCAAGTCCGGCCGCACGCTTGGTGGCGACTACTTCGATGAACTCCTGGCCCGCATCCGTGACATCCGGTCGTCCGAGCGGCTGTTCTATCAGAAGATCACCGACATTTACGCGACCAGCATCGACTACGACAAGGACTCGGCGGTCACCAAAGAATTCTTCGCCACTGTACAGAACAAACTACACTGGGCCATTCACGGTCGCACGGCAGCCGAGATCGTCCGGCTCCGCGCCGATGCAGCCCAACCAAACATGGGCCTCACGAGTTGGAAGAATGCGCCGGCGGGACCCGTCCGAAAGGCCGATGTCACAATCGCGAAGAATTACCTCTCCCAGGAGGAACTCGACGCACTCAACCGCATCGTGTCGATGTACCTCGATTTCGCCGAGGATCAGGCGCGGCGCAGAACGACCATGCGGATGGACGAGTGGGTTGGCAAGCTCGACGCCTTTCTGCAGTTCAACGAGCGGAACGTTCTCACCCACGCGGGCAAAGTGTCACATCAGTTGGCGGAAGAGCATGCCCACGAAGAATTCGCGAAGTTCGACGCGGAACGCCTCCGTCTGACCGCCGCCCAGCCCACGAGCGATTTCGACAAGGTGGTGGATGAGATGCAGCGGCTCGAACAGTCCCCGGCCCCCGCGCCAAAGACCAAACGGCCCCGCCCCAGGAAGGACAATGGGGACTGAACTCCGTGGCTCTGTTTGGTGTCGCCCCGTCCGCCATTGTCCTGCCCCATTCAAATCCGCAACTTCGGCCCGTGCGTTGTAGCGATTGTGGCCAGCAGCAGATGCTCGATGCAAGCTGCCCGACCGATGGCCTCGACGGCGCGGCAAACCTGAGCCGGGTCCTTCTCGCCGCCCAATCCTGGGCTCGGTGGCTCCTTTTTTCATAGATAGGCTGCCATCACGAACAGCTTTTCGCCACAAGCGGCGATTAATCGTCCACTCACCGCTTGGGTGAGTCTCGTTGACCGTCGCGTGCGACTCCATCGGAAGGCATTGCGAAATCGTAAGTACTCTGGTCCGTGCCCGATACGACCGGTTTGCCGCGGAAAGAATTGAAATCTGCGAATTTATGGCGTGGAAACTGCACGACAACGATTTGTGAGTGCAAATCGCCTACACCGAATTGGGTCAAAAAATGCGCGGTCGCCAACTGCAGCGTGCCAATCTCCCCCTCCCCAACGGGTTCACGCTGATCGAACTGCTGGTGGTGATCGCCATCATCGCCATTCTCGTGGCTCTGTTGCTGCCGGCGGTGCAGCAGGCGCGGGCGGCGGCGCGCATGACGCAGTGCAAGAACAACATGAAGCAACTTGGGCTGGCGTTGCACAACTTCGAGGGCACGTTCAAGGCGCTGCCGATGACCTATACCGCCACGGTGACCACGCCGACTTTGCGCGGTCAGACGAGCTGGGCTCCCGCACTGCTGCCGTATCTTGATCAGGCCACCGCCTATAATCTGGGCACCGGTTGGGACACCAAGGCCAACTGGTGGGACTCGGCGAATTCGAACGCCGGAGCATATGCTGGTCAGGCGGTGTCGAACCGGCAGATCGCTGCCATTCCGTTACCGGTGATGATGTGTCCCTCCACCCCCAGCGGCCCGCGCTTCGAAGACAAACCGAACACGCCCGAGACCAAGTATGGTCACTGTGGCGACTACTTCACGCCCAGTGGCGTGCATCTGGACATCAACAATTCGCTGCCGCCGGCCCAGGCGTTTTCCACCACGGCCGACTTGCGGGGGGCCGTGGCGATTTACAATGCCTCCGGCAACACGGCCAACACCATTGCCAACATTCTCGATGGAACGTCCAACACCATCGCTCTTGGTGAGTGTGCCGGGCGGGAGGATGTGTGGCGCGGCAACTCGTTGTACAAGCTGGACTATGGGTCGGGGAACATCCGCGCCAGGGGCGGTGCCTGGGCGACAAACGACAACGTCTACACCATCGGCCAGCGGATCACGACGAACTTCGGTCCCGGCACGACCACCATCCCTGGCACCCTGCGAATCAACAACTCCAACGAGTACGGCCACTGCTTCTACAGCTTCCACGTCGGCGGAGCCAACTTCGTGTTTGCCGATGGCTCGGTGCGGTTCATGGGAGCCTCCATGGACCTCAAAATCCTCGCCTCGCTGGTCACCCGCGCCGGCGGTGAGGTGGTCAGCGACTTCTAGCCGCCACCCCCCTCTGAAATTGAGCGGATTTCGGTGTAACCATGTCACCTGGCATGGACTTCACTCCCCATTTGTTCATGTGAATTTCATTCGTGCCATTCGTCAAATTCGAGCCATTCGTTGTCAGTTCAATAGCCATTCGTAGTCATACGACGCGCGGATTCACGAGAAAGTGCATGACAGATTTGCCGATGTGTCTGCGGACCAGACTTCTCCCCCTCCTGACGGCGGTGCTTGTCGGCGTGGTTGGGTGCGGGGGGCCGGTGGCGCCGAAATGTTATCCGGTGCGCGGGCGGGTCGAGATGCATGGGCGCCCGGTCGAAGAGGCGATGGTCGTGTTTCACCCCATCCAGTCCAGTCAGGGGCCGGTCGCGTCCAGACCGCAGGCTTACACCGACAAGGAGGGATGCTTTGAACTGACCCTGCTGCAGCCACGCGACGGGGCGCTGCCTGGCGAATATGCGATCACGATTGAGCTGCGGGAACTCAAGGCTGACGGCGACCAAATGGTGCGCGACGGCAAAAGTCTGCTGCCGGAAATGTATCGCAACCCCGCCACTTCCGGCTTCAAATTCACAGTGGAACCGAAGGAGAATGAGGTTCCGGTGTTGGAGGTGAAGGGGACATGATCTCACTCGCCCAGAACGCCGTGCGGCCACGGGATGCCGGACGACGGAGGCACGCCCAATCAAGTACCGCGATCTTGTCAACGACTGGAGTTTGCGGGGTGGGATGAGGCGCAGGTAGCGGGCGTGGCATGAGCTTCAAGCTGCCCGCGAATCATGGCCTTTGCCTTGTCACTTGGCGTGAGAGCCAGTGGCTCGCCGTGCGCAGGCAGCGGTGGACGCCGTCAAGGCCGTCAAGAAAGCCAATCCGCTTCTGTTCCTGAACAGCGAACTCGCGAACCTGGACCGCTTGTTGACGGCCCGGCTGCCCCCGCCGGAAGTGCCCATGGAGGTCGTTGAGTTTTTGCCGACGACGGATGCAATGGCCTGAATTTCACTGGTCGGGTGACACGGTGACTGGATCTTCGGTGCATCAGTCGTGGGTGTCGTGGGTGGTGAGTTGGCTGTGAAATCGTGATATTCTCCAAAGATCACTGCCCTTTCCTCCGAGTCACCCATGTCCGCAACGGTTCCCGAGGCTTTCTTTCGAGGCCATCGATTCAGATATGCCCGCGGCATGTTCGCCGTCTTGTCGGCTCAAACGACCATCACCTCAGAGACGGGTCCGGACCTGACCGCCCATCGGCGGACGAGCTATTTCCGGTCGATGCTGGCCTTATTGGCGGCGTTTCTTGCCCTGCCGGTCTTCGGCACTCTGGCGGTCATGATCACGGTGTGGATCGATTCGCAGCCGCCGCTCCGGGCGGGCTCGGCGGTGCTGTCCGGGGTGATGGCGCTGCTGGTCGTGGCTGGGATTGTCGGGACGTATCTGCTGCTCAATCCGCGCTGGCACGTCGAGTTCCGCGAGACGAGCGATTCGGAGGCGATCCTGCACCTGACCCATCAGGCTGGCCACTGGCCGCTCCGGACCCGCTACATTGTGACCTCCGCGGACGGTGAAACGCTCGGCCACCTCGATCAAACCTGGTCGTTGTTTCGGCGGACCTGGAATGTCTGCGACCAGCAAGGGGTTGTTGTGGCTCAGGCCCGGGAACGAGCCTCGCACTACGCCGATGTGATGCAGTACCTGTTACGCCCGAGACGAAGATTCCTGACCCATCGGCCACCGGTCACCTTCGATCTGCTCGAAGCCACCGCGTCTGCGTCGGATCCTGACACCATCGGCGAGTACGAAGGCCGGCAAAACATCGACGGTACGCTGATAGTCACCCGCCTTCCCCCCACTGTCGATCCCCGCCTGCTCGTGGCCTTTGGAATGCTGGCCTTCCTGACGCAACCCGCCCGCGGCTCCTGACCGCATGCCATGAAGCCAGCGGGTGAGGAGGCAGCCATGTTCTGCCCATGCCCACTAAGGATCGCCGCAAAAATAACTGTCCGATTTCGATTCGTTGATCCGCCAATGAGCCGGCACGCGTTAGCGACCGCGCGAAGAGAAACTTGAAGAAGGTCAAGGGTGCCCCACGTAAGCCACCAGCGGGTTACTTCGAGGTTCGAACTGAAGCCGCGCTGCGAAATTCAGGTATCTCTGAGCGAAGATACGAAACAACGGAAGTGTAATCGAGATCCTAGTCCGACTCGGTCCGGCCACCCATTGTTCGATGGAACGGCGGTACTCAGTCGAATCGATCAGTCACGACGAGACCCTGGGGCAGTTCCCCTGCTTCCAAAACTCAACCACGGGCATGCCGTTGACGACAATGAGAGACCGCGGCGACCCCAACACAGCGGTGTCGCGCGAGGGGTCGAAGTCGAGGGAGAGGCATGCCGTTCAGGGGTGTATTCGCGCGCGAGCTTGGCCGCCGCCAGCTTTCGCAACTCATCGTACAACAGTGGCAGCAACCGCTCGGCGGCCAGCCGGTCACCAGCATCAATGGCGCGTACTATTCTCCTGCGAAGACTGACCGTGTGGTCAGACTGCCGGCTGTGTGGCCTGCATTTGCTTCAGCATTTTGTGAACCTCCTCCAACTCGGTATTGCGGCCGGAGTTGGCCAGGTCTCCCGAGATTTGACGGATCTCCTTGAGCAGCACCAACAGCGAGGGGCCGCCGTCGTTCTTGCCCTGCTGACGGTTCCGGGCGCGGTCGATCGCTCCCACGGCGCGGACCAGGACATCTTTTGTCAGGGGTTTTTCCAGGACCGCCTCGAATCCCACCTCCAGCGCTTCGTGCGCCTTGACCTGCGCCTGCAGCGCGGAACCCCGACCGGGAATGCTCATGGTCATGAGGATGAAGCGCGAACGCTGTGGCTGGCCGATTGAGCCCCGGTGGGAGATCGACTGCGATTCAATGAACAGCTCGATTCCATCCATGCCAGACATTTCAAGATTCGTGATGACAAGCGAAAAGTGTCTCTCGCGCATCAGTGTCAGCGCGTCGCGCCCGCGCGGGACAGACTCGGTCTGATGCCCGCACTGCTCCAGCCAGACCTGATATTGGTGACGAAGAAAGCCGAGTGATTCGACAATCAGAATGCGCATCAAAAGACATCCTTGCAAGGAGCCGGGTACTCGACACTTTAAGCTGATGAAACTGAGCGTGGGGGAACCAGTCATTAGAGACTTCCCCATGAATCTCGCCATGACCGGCACCTTCTCGGCGGATTTCAGTCACCGCGCAACGACGGCCTGTTGCCTATGCCGCGTATGCCAGAGTTCGGGCCGGCCCTTGCGCATCCTGCGCAATTGTTCGGCCACGATTGGAGAATTGGCGTCGAGGTCTATAATGCGACCGAACATTCCCCCCCAATCCTCCCAAACCCCACCCGGGCTTCTAAGACGAAAGAACGTTGTCTCAAGTCGCCTGTTGGCACGCCGCGATTTCGCTGCCCCCGCCCCTGCGATTCCTGTTGACCCAGAAAAGTTCCCGGCAGGTCTCATTTTGGATCATCATCCGATGCCCTGTTCCCGTGGTGCATTTTGAAACGCTTTGATGATCTGTGCCAAATCGTCGGACAGGCGTTCTGGATCTATGATCCAGTGCTGCGTCAGATCGAATATGTCACTCTTGGTTGGCGCGAAATTCTGCGGCTGCCCGTGGATGAGCGCACGATTTTGCAGACCCTGGAGGCGGAGAACCGGCCAGTGTGGCCCAATGGGCTGGCGGAACTGACGCCGGGGCGCGGGACGCACAACGAATACAGCATTGCACAGCCAGGTAGGTAGCATGGTTGAAATCGCCGTTTCCGATTCCGGACCGGGACTCAGCCCCGCCGCCCGCGAACGGTTGTTTGAGACGTTCTTTACCACCAAGGAAAGCAGACTGGGGTTGGGACTTCCCATTCGCCGATCTTTGATCGAAGCCCACGGCGGGAAGTTGACGCTGGTTAGTAGCAGCGACAATTCGGGAAACCACGTTTCTCATGACACTCCCCTGTGAATGACCACAAGCCCATGCCTGAAGACGTCCGAGTCTTTATTGTTGACGATGACGTGGCGGTCCTCGACTTCATGGCGCGGCTCGTGCGCAGCCAGGGTTTGCAGAGCGAAGTGTTTGCCTCCGCCGAGGCGTTCCTGAACCGCTACTCGCCCGAGATGTGCGGCTGCCTGGTGCTGGACTTGCGGCTCCCCGGAATCAGCGGCGCGGACCTGCAGCAAGCGCTGAAGGCGCGGGGAAGTTCGCTGCCCATCATTTTCGTGACGGGGCATGGGTCGGTGCCCTCTTGTGCAGGCGCTGCAAAATGGCGCAGTCACGTTTTTGGAAAAACCGTTTCAGCCCGCCGAACTGCTGGCATCGATCCGGGAGGCGTTATCCCGCGAAAGCCGCGAGCGCAGCACGCGTCCGCACCGTGACACCCTGCTGGCCCGGATGCGCACGTTGACCGCCGCCGAGCGCGAGGTGTTCGACGGGTTGGTGCGTGGCAAGACCAACCAGGAAATGGCCGACAACCTGTCTGTCAGCGTTCGGACGGTGCAGTTTCGCCGCGCGCGGGTGCTGAAGAAATTCAACGTTCGTACTCGCCAGGAGATCATGAACCTGATCTTGGAATCCGGGGGCCTCCAGGTCCTCAGCGCGATACCGGCCCACTAAGGATCGCGGTTCTGCGCGGCTCGGACATCTTCGGCCCAAGGCAATGGGACGGTTGTTCTGATCCAATGGTATCCGCGAATGCGATCTGTTAAGTGTACTGCGCCTGCGGGTGAGATTGTATTTTTTTTGAGACGCTGAAGCTGACCGGCAGCCGGCGCACACCCTTTCAACGTCTGACCACACAAACCGCGATCATGTCGGGATTTTTGCGCAGTGAGGCATCTACCCTCTTGCAGCTTCGATTGAACGGCAGTTGCTCCAGGTTGCGCGGGCCGCGTGGCATCTTGGAAGGCCGGTCCATTCGGGCGCGGAACCTCTTAACCCAAGAGAGAACCTGACATTGAACGCCTCCCGGCAGCCCAACTTTTGGCAGACGGCCTGGATCCCCCTGCTGTGCCTGCTTGCGGCAGCACCCCTGTGCGGAGCCGAGCCGGAGGAGCTGCGGTGGGGGGGAGACCAGGAGGGCGGCGCGCCTTACATCTATACCAAGCCCGACAACCTCGACGCATTGATCGGCTTCGAAGTCGATCTGATGAAGGCGGTGGCCGGCAAGCTTAAACAGAAGGCGAAATTCGTCCAGTGCCAGTGGGACCAGATGCTGCTGGAGCTGGGTCGCGAGAACATCAACCTCGCCGTCAACGGCTACGAATACACGCCGGACCGCGCCCGCAAATACCTGGCTTCCGTCCCGTATTACATCTATGAAGTTCAGCTTTGCGCCCGCAAGGACGGACCGATTCATGGCTGGGAGATTCTGGAAAAGCTCAAGCCTGACGGAACACGCTGGCGAATTGCCGTGTTGGAAGCCTCGTCGGCCGACCGCTACGTCACCGAGCGGTTTGGCGACGGCTGCCTCATCCAGCGCTACACCGGCACGGCGGAATGCCTGCGCCTCGTCGATCAGCAGCAGATTGATGCCACGGTGCAGGATCTGCCGGCCCTGCAGTACTTCATTGAGGAACAGCAGAAATTTTCGAACCTGCACACGGTTGGGCATCCCCAGGCCCCGGGCTGGTACGTGATGTACGCCCGGGCGGAGCAAAAGCCCCTGATTGATGCGGTGAACACGGCCATTGAGGAGCTGCATGCCGAGGGTGAACTGCGGCAGATTTATGCCAGATATCACCTGTGGAACAAGACCCAGGAGACGCTGCCCAAGATCTGGAAATCGTGGAAATCCGAGCTGAAAACCGGCGATGAGCACAAGTGGCGCGACCTGGGGTTCCAGATCGTTCCGCTGATCAAGGCGGCCGGCATCACGGTGCTGTTGTCCGTGCTCTCGATGCCGCTGGCGATGTTCATTGGACTCTGTGCGGCCCTGGCGCGCACGTGGCACACTCCGGCATTGGGCGGCTCCGGCCGGCACGAATTCGGCGTGGCTCCCTTCCTCAACACCCTGGCGACGACCTATGTCGAAATCGTCCGCGGCACGCCGCTGGCCTTTCAACTGGTGGTGGTCTACTTCGTCCTGCCCGAGTTCGGCCTGAAGATCCCCGCCTTCTGGGCCGGAGTGATCGCCCTCGCGGTCAACTATTCCGCCTACGAAGCCGAGATCATGCGGCTGGGCCTGCAGGCAATCCCCCGCGGCCAGATTGAAGCAGCCCTGTCGCTGGGGATGCCACGGACCATGGCCATCCGCCGGATCATCCTGCCCCAGGCCATCCGCCTGGTCATCCCCGCCACCGCCAACGACTTCATCGCCTTGTTCAAAGACACCGCCGTCTGCTCCGTGATCTCGGTGCAGGAGCTGTCAAAGCAATACTCAATGGGTGCCAAAACAACTGGCTATTTTCTGGAAATCGCCGCGATGGCCAGCGTCCTGTACCTGCTGATGAGCTACCCCCTGTCCCTCTTCGCCGCGTGGCTCGAACGCACGCTGAAGGGAAAATAGGAAACGAGCCACTGCCGCCTGACAAACGGCCCATTTGTCATTTCCCCTCCCTCTCAAGACCTGTCTCATGCCCATGCTTTCCATCTCCGGCTTGATCAAACGGCACGGTGACCGCGAGGTTCTGCGGGGGGTGTCGCTGTCGATGGAGAAGGGCGCGGTTGGCGTACTGATCGGGCCATCGGGCTCGGGCAAGAGCACGCTTTTGCGCTGCGTGAATGGATTGGAAGAGTTTCAGGGCGGAACAATCACTGTCGGCGACATGCAGCCGCTGACATCAGAATTGACAGCCGGAGAGCGGCGGGCACGCCTGCTCAAGCTGCGGCAGCATGTGGGGATGGTGTTCCAGCAGTTCAATCTGTTTCCGCATCTCTCGGTGCTGGGAAACGTGATTGAAGCCCCGGTGAATGTGCTCCGCCGCAACCGCGACGAAGCCGTTGCCGAAGCCCGGCAGCTCCTGCAGCGGGTGGGTCTGGGCGAACGGCTGGACAGCTCACCCACGCAGCTCTCCGGCGGCCAGCAACAGCGCGTGGCGATCGCCCGCGCCCTGGCGATGCATCCGGAACTGGTCCTGTTCGACGAGCCCACCAGCGCCTTGGATCCGCAGATGACCGCCGAAGTGCTGGCCGTGATGACCGACTTGGCGAAGGACGGTCAGACAATGCTGGTGGTCACCCACGGCATGAGTTTCGCCCGCCGCGCCGCCACCTGCGTTTACGTCATGGCCGCCGGTGTGATCGCCGAATCCGGCCCGCCACAACAAGTGCTGGAATCCCCGCAGCACCCCGCCACAAAGGCGCTGCTGGCAGAGTGATTCGTGGTGGCTCATCGTCTTTAACTCGGGATTGGACGACGTGCCACCGGTGGGTGAGACTGATGACTCTGGTATTGGAATCAAGCTCGGCACTGTTCTTCCGTCGCTTTACTCGCGTCACCTGCCCCGTGCCGATCGCCGGCGTACATGCTGACCAGACGGGACACAAGCACCGCGAGGTACAGCGTGCCAGTCAGTGATTCCAGCACAGCCAGCATGCGGGCGGCGCGCGAGAGCGGGAGGATGTCTCCATACCCCACCGTCGTGAGCGTCACATAGCTGAAGTACAAGGCTTCGAAACCGGTCAGAGGGCCGGATTCCGTTCGATTTGAGTAGGCGAAAGCCTGCTGAAAATTGCGGTCGACCAGCAGGAAGGCAAACGACCACAGCAGCCCCAGCGTCAAATAGATGGCGATGCCCGCGCACAGGACTTCGGTGTTGACGACCGTGGCTCGCAAGATGAACCGCAGCAGGCTGAACAAGATGAAGGTGATGAACGCAATCCCTGTCAGTTGGAATGCCTCAAAGGGAATCGCCGCGGGCCAGAAGTGTGACAACCACCGTAGGATCACCGCAGGCACGCCAAGAGCCAATGCAGTAAAGAATGTCTGCCGGTCCGCCCCCACGGCCAGGACCGCCGACCCCAGGACCAGGGTGAGCAGCACACTCTCCACCAGCATCGCCTGCCTCAAGTCCTCGACCAGTGGGGTCACCACCAGCAGCAGGATGAGCGCGACGAGGAACTCGACGGCGGAATAGCGGTTCAGCCCTGCCCGTGCATGCAGCCGCGCGGCGAGTTGCCGCAGGCTCGACAGTGAAATCTTTGATTTGTCGGACATCGCGCGCTTGGAGCCCCAGATCGAAGTCCGCGCGATTGTAGCGGTCTATTTTTCGCGGGGCGAGCGGATCGGATGACTTACAACGGTGCCTGTTGCACAGCCTTGCCCGCGGGCGCGGGACTGCCTTCGACAAAGCGGATCGGCACCGGAACGAACAACAAAACCAGCGACGCCATCGTCAACCAGCCGATCAATTTTCGCTTGAGGTCGAGTTGGATCGAATCATCGATCGTGGGCGGATGCCACAACCCCATGCGGGTGATGAGCAGCAGCATCAGCATCCAGGAGACGACCGGCATCCAGGAGACGAACAGACCGTAAAAGAACAGCGTTGCCAGGACCAGCCGGAACAACACCTCGGCGGCGCGGTGTTGACCCCGGCCGATGAGGCAATACAGCACATGCCCGCCATCCAACTGCCCGAAGGGCATGAGATTAATGGCGGTAATCAACAGTCCCACCCAACTGGCGTACAGAACACCATTGCCATCGAAGGTCATCTCGTGTCCCACGGGCTGGGGGCCGTGAAACCACCAGATCAGAAACTTCACCAGCAATGGATCCCCATAGAGGATGGCATCGGGGGGCACCGCAACAATTTTACCGTAGGAGACGCTCCAGATCAGCAGTGGGATCGCCAGAGCGAGCCCCGCCAATGGACCACTGACCCCAATGTCAAACAGCGCCCGGCGGTTAGGAGTGTTACCCCGTTGAACGATGACGGCCCCCATCGTCCCGAAACCAAAGGGGATGGGAATGAACATCGGCGGTGAGGCGGGAACCCTGTAGCGCAATGTCTGCAGGTAGTGCCCCAGTTCGTGCGCCAGTAAAATCGACATCAGGGAGACGCTGTACACCCACCCATGGAGCATGCACGTTGTCAGGCAGGCCAGAATGAAGAGCAGTATCGGAAGCCGGAAGGGATTGACCTCAACACCGCGTGGCTCAGCATCCTCCTGCCCGATCGGCAGCAGTTGAGCCACGGGGCGGGCGGGAGCCTCCAGCATCGGTGCCGTTATGGGCTGGGGGGAATTTGAAGGGGCTGACTCGGGAAAATCCACGCGGAGCTTTCAACAATTTTGGTGATACCTGCGAGCTTCCCCGCCGGCCGGGTCTTGTAGAAGTGTAGAGGAATCCGAATTGTCGAGCCAACGCAGGTGAAGGAGCAGGCGACCACAACTCTTCTCGACAACTCGTGGCAGACTCACTTTGATCGGTTCCTGCTCTCGCGTACAACTGTCGCATCCACCATTTCAACCGTAGGGGCGCATGACCATGCTCAGCCGCCGCGCAGTTTTGTCCGGCCATGCCCGCGAGCCCCACGCCATGGCCGTCTCGGCCGATGGCCGGCTCTTGGTCAGCACCAGCGCGGACATGACCGTTCGGCTTTGGGAGACGATGAACTGGTCTCTCGCGCGGACCATCGACGACATGGATCCTGGGACACGGCAACCGATCATGATCTTCGACGTTTCCCCCGGTGGCCAGTTTGTCGCCACCGGCACGGCTGATTTCACGACCAAGGTTTATGCCGCTCAAACCGGTGATCGAATCAAACGTCTTCATCCCGTCAAACGCGGTTTTTACAATTCCGCGGAGCAAATCCGCTTCTCACCGATGGGAGACCTGCTCGCCTGCGCCAAGGGGAAAACGATTGAGCTGTTTCAGTGCGGAGACTTTTCGAAGGTGGGTGAACTGAAGGGGCACACCAGCAAGGCACATCTGATTGACTGGTCCCTTGATGGCCGGACGCTGATCAGTTGCGGGGGCAAGTACATCAAGCTGTGGGATTTGGCCACCCTCACGGAGATCGCCAGCCTGACGAAGCATTCCCGAACACTGAGTTCGCTGGCCGTCGCCCCGAATGGAAAGTTCTTTGCGACTGGCGGGGAAGATTTCAAGGTCTGCCTCTGGAGCCTGCCCGACGCACGGGAGTTGGGAGAATATACGGGCCATGCAAAACACGTGTTCGATCTGGCCATCTCGCCCGATGGCCAAACCGTCGCCAGTTGGGATCTGGACGAGAACCTGCATCTGTGGCACACGGCGAGTTGTGCAGAAATCGCCCGGCTGCCAGGGATCTGGGGCCGATCTCTTTTCCTGCCCAACGCCAGCCTGCTCATCTTCTTCGGCGAGCGGGTGGAGACGCTGCTGATCAACCCGGCCAATGGCGACGTCGTGCAGAAGATTCCTCCCAGCGCGGATGTCGCCGTTGCTCCCGACGGCACCTGGTTCGCCGCGTTCGATGGCAATGACATTGTGATCTGGTCCTAAGCTAAGCTAAGGACCGGACAGGAAATAAATGTGCGTTTCAAGGCGCTGACCGAAGGCCGATTCTGGATAACGAGAAATTGACCATACGATCCACACGCAGCTTTGCTGGACCTTCCGACCTGACCAACACCTCTATTCGTTGTTCCTGATGGCGTTCGCTGCTGGAAATCGGCAGAGCCGCGGTTGCGAAATTCACGCGTACCCAAGCCGTCGGCGCAGCGGGCCGAGAATCTCGGTGGCGAGCGCCAGCACTTCCGGGCTGAAGTTCGCGGACGATTTCCATACTCCCGCCCTTCCCTGGCGGCGGAACTGTCCGGTGCCGGTTTGTTGGTAGTTCTCAAACGAATGATGGGCCGCGATCTCGCGGGCTTGCTCTGGGTCTACTGCCGTGGAGAGCAGTTCACCACAGGCGAGGAGGCAACGGGCGGGGTCATTGAGCAGTTGTTCGTAGAACAACATCAGCCGCTGTTCGAGGGGATACGAATCGTAGGTCTCCAAAGCGAGGGTCATTGTCGCACGGATGTGTTCGGCGGATTGCCGAACGATATCTGTTGCGGGCGAGGAAGGGTCGCCGAAGGACTGATTCCAGCTTCCCGGCTTCCGCAGGTCGAGGTAGGAATCGAGAACATCGAAGGGATCGCGGGCCAGGAGGATCAGCCGGCCGCTGGGAAACAGTGCATTGAGCCACGGGTAGAGTTCGGGGGTGTTGACCTCTTTGACCACTAGGGCGTGCCGGCCGAACTGGGGAAAGCGCTCGCGGACCATGCGGAAAAACAGTTCACGGATCCCCTCCACCCAGGTGTCCTGATAGCGCCGGGCGAAGAACGAAGCCCGCCGGCCAAGCTCTTCTGGTTGGTGGTAAATGTGCCGCAGCAGCCGGCCGAAATATGGCTCATGCCAGCGGCGGATGTCGGGCAGGTCGCCGAGCATTTCGGCGAGCCACGTGGAACCGGTGCGACCGCAGCCAATGAGCCACGCCACCCGGTCCTCGGCCGCTTCCGCGCCCAGCCGCTGGCGTTCCGCTTCGCGCAGCGTGGCGATGAACGAACTGGCCCGGTGTTCATACAGTTGATCCCGCAGGGTGATTTCGCGTGCGTGGCTCACCTTCTCCAACCGCGCGGGCTCGTCCGCCAGCGCCGCCTGCAGCATTTCGATGGCCGAGTCGTCGTCATCGAAGTAGTACACGGAGTCGCCATAGATCCGGGTCACCTCGGCCCGCGCCGGCCCGGTGAGCAGTGCCGCCTGGCCGAAGGCCGTGACTTCAAAGATGCGGGGACTGGGCGAGTCGGCCCGCTGTTTCGATTCGCGAAACAAGTTAAGGGCCACGCGGGACTGCGAATAGATTTCCCACTTTTCCAGGGTCTCAATGGTGCGATGCCGGACTTCGGTGCTGGCAAAATCCCGGAACTCATCAATGTTGGCGACGAAGGTTCCCGCCACCAGAAACCGCTTCTGTTCCCGCTCGCAGAATTCAGCGATCTTGAGCAACAATGGCAGGCGGTCTTCGAAGACGGTTCCGAGAAAGCAGACATCGTACCGCGGATTGCGCACACGGGGGATTTCCGGCAACGGCAGCGTGGCGGTCGGTAGATACACCATGCCCCGCTTGCCCGCGCACCGGATTTCGTTGGTGAAGCGGTAGGTATAGAGATCCTCCAGGTCGGCGATCATGTCGTACGGATCGTCGGTGGCGATCAGGACCGTGGGAAGTCCCGCCCGCCGCAGCGACTTGGGGACGCGGGCGCGGGACCCGCGAAAGTACAGTCCATCGACGAACACCACGCAGTCAATCTGGTTGTCGACATCGAGCGCCGTGCCGAGAATGTCGTTGCACACGGCATCGACGCTCAGCACTTTGAGGAAGGAAAACGTGGGGTACGGAATGACCCGCAGACCCGCCGCCTCCAGCGCGAGCCGGTACCCGTCCCAGACATCGCGCGTCGAAAAGTTTGCCGACCCCGAAACCAAGAGGACATTCGCGATGGCCACGAATGTCTCCGGTCAGGTGGGTGGCATGTGATAGGGATACGGCATGCCGTCGCCAGCGTCGCCCGGGCCGCGAACTTTCTGTATCTCCTGCGCGATCGCATCCGTCTTCATGGCGATGGAGTAGTAGGTGGCCGCCGTCGTGGCGAGGGCGGTGTGCTGGAGAAAGAGGCGGCGGGTGTATTTGAGTTCATCATCGGGAGAAAGCGGAGTCATGGTCCACCAACTTGGGACACATATCGAGAGGCACGGGCTTGAGGCGATGCAAGGAATGGGTTCAATTCCCGCCGCCAGGTTCCAACCCACGCGTCTGGGTAACCGAACAGATTCCGCAGCTTCTTAAGTTGCGTCGCCCAGGAACTCGTAGACACCTTCGATGGCCCCACCGGCAGCGGTCGCCTTGACTTTGATGTGGCGGTTCGCATCGGTGATTGGAAGTTGGATATCAACAGATTGATCGATGGCCAATGTGACGCGCAGTGCAGCGTCCCATACCTCAAGTGAATTTTCTCCGGTATTGAAGATCCGATAGACGGCCACCGGCCTTGTTGCCGCCGCGACTGGGTCAGTCAGGTCGATAATTGAATACAGCGTTCCAGAGCCTGCCGCATTCACCTTGAAATGACCGGGACGAATTTCTGGATCCAACTGAACGACGTCATAGACACCTTCTGCTCCTGCCCCGCTCACGGCAAGGGCGGCAGCCGTTGTCATCAAATCAATCGAGGATTTTTTCTTGACTACAAAAGTGCTCGTACCACCACCGGTGACCGTAACGTCGGTGATGCCAGAATTGTGAATGCGATACCGCGTCCCGACTCGATTGACGCCGATCGTGGCCGCAAGTTTGAAATGGCCACTGCGCATTCCACCTTCAGTTTTCTTGACCGGCATCGAGGCCTCATTCGAATTGAAGTTGACTTGACTGGGAGAATTAAACCCTACGATACACGCCATCAACACATTCGCAACCCCGCGGCCGTCACTTTCCCACCCAGATCCGCACATCGCCTTCCAACCCTCCCGAGGCGATTGTGCCCCCATCCGGGGAGACGGCGAGGCAAAAGACCCGGCGGCTGTGTCCCGGAAGGTGCGTAATCAACTCGCCGCTGGCGATTTCCCACAGTTTCAAGTGCCGGTCGCGGCCACCCGAAACGAGGGCTGACTGTCCGGGCAGACGCGCCAAACAGTGGACTTGTCCCGTGTGCCCCTTGATGACGGTCCGCGTTTTGTTTGAAGACACGTCCCACAAATGAATTTCGCCGATGCTCGTGCCGATCGCCAGCAGGCGACCCTCGTCACAGTATTGCAGAGCCATTGGCTCAGACTTCAGGGGGATTGTGTCCTGCACCACGCCACTGTTCGCGTCATAAATCTCGACGATCCTGCCTTCCCGCGCCATGGCCAGACGCTCGTCATCCAGCGAGAATGTCAGCGCTGCCACCGCGCTGGCGGGCGTCACTTGGGTCCGTGGCTTGTCCCACTGGGTGGTGTCATAAATCAATACCGGCCCATCGCGGGTAACAATGGCCAGGCGCTTTCCTAGAGGGGAGAAGCGCACATTCGCCGTCCCGGTTGCCGGAACAGCGAGTTCTTGAACCACGGTTCGCGACTTGACGTCCCACAGCACGACCACCGACTCGCGTCCCGCGCTGGCCAGCAGGCTGCCCCCGGGTTGAAGGGAGAAAACACGACAATCGTGAACCGGAGCTGTGGCGAAGGGTGTTGAAGTGCATGTCTGCAAGTTCCAAGCCTGAAGGGTGCCGGCTTCATCAACGGCAACCACTTCGTTGCCACCCGGCAGAAACGCCACATCGCGCACTGCTTTTTCATGCCACAGGATGTTTGGCGTCGTCAAACTCTCAAGTTGGACGCGGATGACCGATCCATCGCCGCTGCCAATGACCAGCGACTTCCCATTCGCCGCCAGCGCCAGCGAGCCCAACGTCAGCCCATGCGTGAAGGTCGAGCGGATTTCCTCTTTGCGGTTGGTGTCGAACAGGTGCAACTGGCCGTCACTGGAGACAACCATCAACAGCGGCATGCCGGGAACGAATTCCATGTCATCGATCCGTCCCCACACAGACGCGTGCCGATGTGGCTCACCTTTTCCCGGCGTGTGCAGCATCAACTGTCCGTGATAGTCTCCGGTGGCCAGAAGCTCGCCGTGTTCTGACAGTGCCACCGCCTCCAGTTCGGGCGTCGAATCCAGCTCGGCCTCGGGGCTGTTCCCCAGTTTGTAACCCTCAATGTTCCACACCCGCAAATGGCCCTCTTTGGAAGCCACGGTGATTTTCTTTCCGTCCGCCGAAAACCGGACATCGCGGGTGGGAGTCCTTTTTCCGGTCGGAATTTCGGCGGTCACCGCCCCACTCTCCGCATCCCAGATCCGGACCGCACCGGTTGCGGCGGTTGCCAGCAGGCGTTTTCCATTGGGGGAGTAGCGGATGAGAATGACCTTTGGGCCGTGCTGCATCTGCCGCAAGACGCGGTCATTCTCCAACGGGGTCCAGACCCGGACAAAACCGTCGGACGATCCCGAAGCCAGGTGCATGGATATGGGCGAGAACTCGATCGACCGGAATGTCACGTCATTGTCAACCTTGAGCGTGCGGATCAGTTCGCCTGTTCGTACATCCCAGACCCGAATCTGCTTGTCCTCCCCGATGGAGGCACAGACGTTTCCATCGCGTGAAAGCGCCACATCGGTGACCATGTCGCCATGATTGGCAACCGGTTCCAACGGCGCGATCAGGCGGTCGTAGTAATTCCATTCGAATCCTCGCAGGCTGGCCATGCCCGGATCGGCCTCGGTCCGTTGAAGCATGTCGTGGACACCGCTGATGTCCCCGTGGCTCAGATGCACCGCAGCCAGGTTCATTTGCGACCGGTACAACGACTGCCGCGCGGCATCGGCACTGCGGACGGATTCCCGCCAGGCCATGGTCACGGCCAGCAGCCCGAAGGTCAGGCTGAGAAACAAACTGGCGACCAGTCCCGACAGCACCGGCCGCCGCCGGCACCACCGCCAGGAGCGCTCCACCCGCGAGATCGGCCGGGCACGGATCGGCTCTCCGGCGGCGAACCGCCCCAGCTCTTCGGCGAATTCCTCGGAGGTCGCGTAGCGCTTGCCCGGCTCGCGTTCCAGACATTTCAGGCAGATGGTTTCCAGATCCTTGGGCAGCGATGGATACAAGATCCGCGGGGAGGGCGGATCCTGGTTCACCTTCTGATCCAGAATGGCACGGGCATTCCCTCGAAATGGAACGTCGCCGGTCAACATTTCAAACATGATGACGCCGAGGGCATACAGGTCGGACCGCGCGTCCGTCTCGCGCGTTCTGCCGCTCGCCTGTTCCGGCGACATGTATTTGGCGGTGCCGACCACTTGTCCCTCACCCGACAACGTGGCGTCGGCATCCAGGTGCTTGGCAAGTCCAAAATCGGCCACATAGGGCTGCCCCTGCCGGTTCAGCAGGATATTGGCGGGCTTCACATCCCGGTGAACAATTCCTTGCTGGTGAGCGTAGTGCAGGGCGCGGGCAATTTGGGTCAAAAGTTCGACAGTCCGGGCAACCGGTGGCTTACCCTGCGTCAAAAAATCCCGCAGCGTCAAGCCGTCAATGTATTCGCTGGCGATAAAAACCTGGTCGCCCTCCGTCCCCACTTCGTGGACGGACACAATGTGCGGATGCCGCAAACTCGCCGCCGTCTTGGCTTCGAACAGCAGGCTCATGGTCTCCTGGTCGGGCGACCGCGGCAGTTTCAAGGCAACCTGCCGGCTCAGATTGATGTCCTCCGCGAGCCACACCTCGCCCGCACTCCCCTGCCCCAGCGTGCGAATCAGCGTGAAGTGACCGACCTGCTTTTGGCGGAGGTCCGGCGTTTTGGAATAAATCGCCGTCGGTTCGAGATCCTTCTGCGTGGAGACCGTGCCACAGTCCGGACAAGTGACCGTGATCAACCGCTGCTCGGCCAGAGTCTCCGCCTCGTCATCAATGGAGTTGCAAATCTCCAGCAGCCGGTTGCATTTGGGGCAGTGAACGGTCATCGACATGGTGCAAGAGACCCTGGAGGGAAAAGCGGACAAAGGTGACGGCAGAACGGCCTGACGGATCTCAGAGACGCCGACAGTGTACCAAGCGTTGCCGTTCCATTAAGTCGTCGGATGGAGCCTGTTTCCCAAGGGATGCAGGACACGCCCTGCCGCCAGGCGACGGGGTCGCGGAGCAGCGTCCGCGTCCGATGGATTGCGACACGGGTTTTGAACGATCATGCTCGGAGATGGAAAGCACATTTGTGTGCCGCTCGACCATGACAGTAACCATATTTTTTTGGCGGGGCTGCATGATGCTGAATGGAAATGCCATGGCTCAACAACTCTGCAGGCTCTCCTCCGCCGCCTGTCTGCCGCTGCTCCTGGCTGCGTTGGCAGCTTTTCCTGCACAGGCCGAAGACCCGCCGAGCAGCGAATACTTTGACGAGACCCGTACTCACACGGTGTTCGCCTTCGACCAAGTTTCGATTCCCTACTCGCAAAACCTTCGCCTGGAAATGCGGCAGCCGACAAAACTGGCTGCCAATCCAGTCGTGGCTCGGGGCGCGCCCGGTACGCCGGATGCGCGGGCGGTGCAGTTTTATGGCTCGGTCATTCGCGAAGGGAAGAAGTTGAGGATGTGGTACGTCGCAGTGGGTGATGACATCGACCGTATCAAGGCCCCCTCGGAGGGTTGGCGGGCGGCATATGCCGAAAGCGATGACGGCGTTCACTGGATCAAGCCCAACCTGGGACTGGTTGAGTATGCGGGCAACACCAACAACAATTTGATTCTGACCGACCCCGCGCCCCTGGGGTTCGTCAACGTCAAGGTGCTGGCGGATCCGCAGGCCGCCAATCCGGAGCAGCGGTACAAGATCTCGACGCACGTCTACTTTCGCCACAAGAGCCGCCTCGGCACGCTGGCCCCGTTTGCCAGTTCCGACGGGCTGCGCTGGAAGCTGCTGACGGAAGCCACCCCCTTGAAGGGGGAGCTGGACATCAAGGACCTGGTGCTGCCGGCGGTCCACTTCGAGCCCTGCGGCGGACTGTATCTCTGGGATGGCATGTACTATGTCTGCGGTCAGAATGCGATGAATGCCACGCAGCGGTACCAGGGTCGCGTCACACGGATGTACCGGTCCCGCGACTTTGTGAACTGGTCACCAACCAGCAACATTGGGTTTGTGCGAACGCCCCAATACACGTGGCTCGGCCCCGGCCGCAGCCTCGAAGGCGAGCAGAACCACGAGGGGATCAGCGTCTGGAACCGCCGCAATCTGCTGCTGGGTGTCTACGGCCGGTGGCATGGTGCCAAAGAATGGAAGGACATCCGCGTCGACCTGGGCTTCGTCGTGAGCAACGACGGGCTGAATTTCCGCGAGCCGGCCCACGAGTGGACATTCCTGGAACGAGGAGCAGACGGAGCCTGGGATCAGGGCGGACTGCTCCAGGGACAAGGCTTCGAGAACATCGGCAACCAGACATTCATCTACTACGGGGCCTGGGATCCGCGCGGGACAGGCAGCGGTCAGCCCCTCGCACCGCGCGGCGGCGTGGGGATCGCCACGTTGCCACGCGATCGCTTCGGCGACCTCGTCGTCGAAGAGGCGGGAAAAGGCCCCGGGGCCTACCAGTTGCCCGAGATTCAGAGCGAGTTCACCACGGCCGCCATTCCGCTCGCGAAAGAACCCACACACCGGTTCTTCTTGAACGCGGATGGGCTCGGTCCCGATGCGGCGCTCAAGGTGGAAATCCTTGATGACAAGGAAGCTCCGCTGCCAGAGTACTCCGGAGCAAACGCCGCCATCGTCCGTCAGAGCGGTCTGCAGACACCGATCAACTGGAAGAATGCATCCGAATTGAAATCCCTGCCCCCGCGCATCCGCTTTCGCGTGGTATTTGAGGGAGCAAAGAATGCGGCGATCCGCTTTAGTGCGCTGTATGTTGTGCCAGCGTCATAATCGTCAATCTCACAAGAAAAGTGGCTACGAAGACGCGCTCAGCACGTTCAGAACGTGATGGAGTTCTCTGTCTTCGGGCCGTGATCGCCAAGTATCCCACGGGACATCCTTGGAAAGCACGATCGTCCCGCTGGGTTCGATCGTTGCGGCAGGGTCATAACGAAACGAATACGGCAATTGGTTGTCTGCCTGCCGCCGAGCGATCTGACGGCAGCGCGCCACCAGCACCTATGCTCGAATGTCGTCAATCATCGGCACTGCACAGCAGTAGTACGCGATGGGCGCAACCGGTCTTCCGCAGGCATATTGCAACCCAGACTTCGGCCGGGCATCGGCTGAGACTGACCTTTACGAGCAACTCATCGCACTGGCTCAGATCTCCGGCATCGAGCAGCTTGTCGACGAATTCCAGTACGTCGACGAGGACATCGGCGATCTCATGCTCGGATCCCCGGCGACATTTTTGGTAGACCTGTTCCAGGAAGGCATGTACTGAGGTCGAGGGGACGCGAGCGCCAGGCGAGAGCGAGCGAAGCTCAACCGTGGGATCAATTGAATTCCGAACTGGCACAATTGACTCCTCAATCTACCATAGCCAACAGCCATTCTCCAAGAAGCTGCGTATGAGGCTCGACCGCAAGTCCAATTTAGGATCGCGGCAACAATAAATGGTGAAGTTGCTTGGGATGGACGCCGATTGAGGGCAGATTCATCAGCCGGCACGCGTTATTACCCCGGCACGAAAGACTCGCACGGCGAAATCGACCCGGGAGCCATTGACCTGAACTCGGCGGTTTCTCATTCGTGGAGGATTATGTGACTCGTGGTTCGACCTTTCGTGTTCTTCCTGACTTTCGTGGTTCAGTGAACTAGGTGAACGAAATCTCGACCATCATTCCGTGCAGGAATAACCACGAAAGGCATGGCGCGGGCTTGCCCGAAACCCAACACCCCGGAGTGTCGCATCGTCAGCCCCAAGGGGGCAGAATTCGATAGCCCGGGGCGAAGTTGGCAACGCCAACGGAGCCCTGGGTGCAAAGACGACGAACGACGGAGCCCCAATCGGGGCGCGACCGTGATGTTTGTCGGATGTTCAATGAATCTCACCCCGTTGGGGCTCCCTTTCTCGCACCGACTCCGACCCAGGGCTCCGCCGACATTCGTCGGCTGCGCCCTGGGCTGTCGAATCCTGCCCCGTTGGGGCGGTTGGCCAGCGGCATTAGCGGCACGGCGCAAGCCGTCCGGTGATGTTCCATCACCCTCGCCCTGTCACGGATCGCAGAGATGTCAAAACTTTTTTCGAAGTTTCCGCTTTTAGCTTGACATCCGCACTGGACATTCGTATCGTACAGTGATATGAACTGTGGTATATTATTGCACTGGGGATGAGCATGGGCGTTTCCACATTGGGCGGTGGGGCGGGGGTGGCGCGAGAGGTGACAGCCAGTCGGCGGGCTGGAGGTCGCGGTTCGGTGACGGAGAACCAGTTGTTTGAGGCATTGTGTCAGAATTTTGGGGTGCTGGCCTGCGCCGCCCTCTCCGTGGGGCTGACGCTGGCATCGCTGGTTCAGCGAGTGGCCCTCTCGAAGCGTCTGCGGGCGGGGCGGGATGGCGCGCGGAGCGTGATGATCGGCTATGCCAACGAGCGGCTGCAATCGGCGGTGGCTGCGGGAGAGGCATGGGCCTTGCAGTTTCAAGCGCGGGCCGGCGTGAAGACCGCTGTTCCGGCAGACACCGGAAAGCCGATGGAGATGCTGTCGGTTCCCTCTCATCGCGTGGCTCAACCGGTTGGGCAGGGTGAGCCACGGCCGGATTTGGCGGAGGCGCTGAGCAGGCGGCTGGTCGTCGCGCTGGACCGCGGCGAGCCGTGGGCGGTGATGTATTGCCTGAGCCACCTGGATCCCGATGGCCCGTTCTTCGCCAAGTGCCGCCGGGGCTGGCAGCACGACTTGTGGGCAGAGCAGCTCGCAGCCGCTCCGATGGTCACGATGAGCGCCGCGAAACCTGGTGATCGCGAGGTTGTGGACGCAAAGAAGGTGTTGGAGGGGCGCGGTGATGCTGAGCCACGGTTGACGGTTGACGCTGATGAGGGTGTGGATGGTGTAATGTCAGCGCCGCCTGTCCGCGCCCGTAGTGTGGCCTTCAGTCCACAACCAAGTTGCCGGCAGTTGATGAACGTGTCGGCTCAAGCAGACGCTACGGAAGCAGCCTGTCTCGCGCCCCTATCTCTGACTGCCAGTTGCAACGTCGGCTGCGCCTTCCCGCCGGTGGATCAGGGGTCGGTTCCGGCGAAGCGCCGCCTGTCCGCGCCCGTAGTGTGGACTTCAGTCCACAACCAAGTTGCCGGCTCATCATGGCCGTGTCGGCTCAAGCCAACGCTACGAAAACAGCCTGTCTCGCGCCCCCTATCTCTGACTGCCAGTTCCAACGTCGGCTGCGCCTGCCCGCCGGTGGATCAGGGGTCGGTTCCGGCGAAGCGCCGCCTGTCCGCACCCGTAGTGTGGACTTCAGTCGACTTCAGTCCACAACCAAGTTGCCGACAGCTGGCCGCGTCGGCTCAAGCCGACGCCACGAGATCAGCCTGTCTCGCGCCCCCTCTCTGTGGTGGCCAGTTCAAACATCGGCTGCGCCTGCCCGCCGGTGGAACAGGGGTCGGGCGGTTCCAGGGAAGCGCCGCCTGTTTGCGGGCGATGGCGCGAACTTCGATCAGAGGTCGTGCGCCCCCTGTCAGCCCCCGTGGCTTGGACTTGCGTCCACAACCAGATTTTTTCGGCAGTTGATGGCCGCGTCGGCTCAAGGCGGGTCAAACCGATGCCACGAAAGCAGCCTGTCGTCGGAGTCGTCCTCACACGAAAGGTCGCACCACGAGCCACACGCTCCTCGACGAAGCAGGATGGTTCCCAAGTTGATTCCGTCGTGCGTTTCTTTCGTGCCGGGGTAATAGCGTCCGGTTCGTGGCGTTGGCGTCTTCCGATCATCCTCCAACCGGGGGCTAAGGCCGGCTAAGGCCCTCCGGCTCATTGGCTGTGCGGCTCGTCAAAAATCGACAGTTATTCTTGCCGCCGTCCTTACTGCGGCCGCACAGCCGCTTTCCTCACCACTGGCTTCGCAGCTGCGTCCATCGCACCCGCCAGCTTTTTCGCCAACTCCGGGTGGTCGTTGGCGATGTTCGTGGCTTCCTGCGGATCCGCCTCCGTGTTGTAAAGTTGGACAGGTTGATCGGGGTTGGTGCGGACGGCCTTCCACTTGCCGGCGCGGGCGGCTTCGAGGCCGGACTTGGGGTCGGACCAGTAGAAGACGCGGGCGGTTCCCGGAGTTAGCGGGGAACCGAGCAGGGAACCGCCATCGACGTCTTGGGGCATGCGGACCGAACTGGCGGCGGCAGAGATGGAGCGAATCAGGTCGAGCTGCGAGCGGGCGGCCGGGTGGACACGGTCAGCGAGGGCGGGAGTCAAAGGGACCGGCGCGGGCGTGGGGACATCGGCCGCGGCCGGTGCCGGGTCGATGCCCGTCGGGGCCAAGACCACTTGGTCGGAAAAGATCGCGGAGTTCGGCCAGTTGGTGACGAACGGCACCCGCAGACCGCCCTCTTTCAATTCTCCCCCCTGCCCCGGCAAGCCACCGGTGCGTTTGAAGAAATCGACCTCGCCAATAGGGCCGCCGTCGCTGGTAACGACGACGATCGTATTGGAGAGCAGGCGGCGAAGCCGCAACCGCTCGATGATCCGGCCAACCGCTGCGTCAGCGCGGGTGATGCTGCCAGCGATGTTCTTCTGACCCTCAGACCATGCCTCATCCAGTTTGACCGGTTCGTCTCCGAGGTTCGGGATCGGGAGTTGAACGTGGAGAAAGAAGGGGCGTCCGCGGTTCCTTAGGTGCTGCTTGTACTCCCATTGTGCAAGGGCATCGCGTGGCATGGCGGACCGGTCGGCGGCGGTGACCGGTGCTCGCCGCGTATCCAGGTAATTCAGCGTCTCGAGCGTCAGGAAATCGATGGCCGACAGTTCCTTCTCGCCAGCCGCATTCTTGGGAACGGTGACTTCGACTCCGTTTCGCCAAGCCATCTTGGGGAATGCAGCCACGGGGGCGTTGAGAAAGGTGATGGAGTGATCGACACGCCGCCGCAACAACGCTTCACGGGAACGCAGCGCGTAGGGATCGGCCGGGCCGATGGAGGCTGTCGTGTAGCCAGCCTTCCAGACCACTGTGTGCAGGGTTTGTGTCTCGTTTGGCAGCAGGTCGCGCTCGTTATAGAGGCCAGAATGCCGGACATTCCGGCCGGTCAACAAGCCTCCCAGTGATGGCAAACCGCCTGGAGCGCTGGCGTAAACTTGGGTAAAGCGCGTTCCCGTTCGAGCAAATTCGTCGATGTGCGGCGTCTGAATTTTGGTCTGGCCATAACAGCCGAGGTCGCCGTAACCGAGCCCTGTCAACACGATCAGAACGATATTCGGGCTCTTGGCTCCGCCAATCGGCACCTGCCGATTCGTCTCCTCAATCGCCTGCCGGTTGAGTTCCTTGGCCTTCGTCAACTCGTCGTCGGCATCGTAAAGCGACTTCTCCAGGTTGTCACGATCGGCCTGCTCAATGTCGCCCGCTCCGGTCAGCATCTCCAAAAGCGACCGGATCAGTGGCTGCTTCGCTTCTCGTTTTGGAGGAGGAGGCGATGCGGCTGGGGCAGTCGGCTGAGCGGGGACCGGTGGCTGCGCCGCACTGGCCAACCAACTCAATTGCGTCAGGACGACACAAGCCACAGCCAGCAGGATCCAGCGACGCATGACAGCCCCCTCATCAGGTTCTCAACCAAAACAATCTTCTGCCACATTCTATCCTCGACCCCCAAGGGTCTCAAGCGTTTTATTCGTCACATTTACCCCATTTTCGCTATGTGGTAATTTCTGCGGCATCGTTGGAACGCGTGTCGGCACAAGAACTGCTGTAGCGTCGGTCGCGAATCCCGGATAAAACTCCCCGATTGTGGCGAGTGACGCCGATTGTTTTTACATCAGGGCAGGCGCGGCGCAGGAAATCGCCGGTCATGGCCTGACGTCGAGAGAGGTCGACCCCATGCTTCTGTTCTGTTCACAATCCAGTTGGCTCGGACGCCGCCTGTCCAACTGGCTGCCGGTCGCACTCGCCGTCGCCTTGGTGACGGGAGTGACTCAGGACGCGTCTGCCCAGCGCAACAAGAAGAAAAGCCGAGAAGCGCAGGCCACACAAGAAGTTGCGCCGCGAATTGTGGCCGATGTGGCAGTCGATCCCTCGCACCCGCTGGCCCCCGCCATCAAGCTGGCGGAGCAAAGCCATGCGGCCATCAAGGAAGTGCAAGACTACACCTGCGTGTTCAGCAAGCGCGAGGTGCTGGGCAAGAAGATGAAGTCCCAAGTGATGTTGATGAAGTTTAAGCAGGAGCCGTTCAGCGTCTACATGCTGTACGACGGCCAGGAGAAAGGCCGCGAGATCCTGTTTGTCGAAGGTCAAAACGAGAACAAGCTGCTTGTTCATGAATCAGGCGTGGCGGCACTGGTGGGAACGCTCTCACTGCCGCTCAACTCGCCCCAGGTCACCGCCGAGAACAAGTATCCTGTCACCCAGATCGGCATGCTGAACCTGGTGGACACGATCCTGCACCAATGGCGGGCGGAAGCTCAGTTCGGCGAAGTCGAGGTGAAGCCGTTCCCGGCCGCCAAAGTCGACAACCGCGAGTGTGAAGCGATGGTGTCGACGCACCCGACTCCGCGGAAAGACTTTAAATTCCACCGCACGGTGTTGTATGTTGACAAGGAAACCAAGTTTCCAGTTCGCGTTGAACAATACGGCTTTCCCCGTCAGCCAGGCGAACAGCCAACACTGGTGGAGCAGTACACCTACTCGCAGATCCGCATCAACACCGGCCTGACCGCCGCTGATTTCGATGCCCGCAACCGCAGCTACAACTTCAAATAACGCGACGCAGTCCGCTCCCCGGGCTGCGCTCGCAGCCCGGGTGATTCTATTTCTGGACTGCCACATGCGTCGCCTGTTCTCCTGCGTGTCCCTGCTCTGCCTGTCAGGCGCGTTTCTTCTCACCCCTGTTGAATGCCAGACACTTTCCGCCGCAGAGAAGCCCAAGCCCGAGTTCCTGTCTTTGGCCGAAAAGGGGACCGTACGCTTCGACCCCGCTGAAGCCGAAGGCGACATCCCAGAACCGTTCCGGCAGGCTGCCCACGACTTCGAATATGTTGCCCAGCCGATGGAGGGCTTTACCTCAAGCAAAGCCTCCAAGATTGTGCGGATGTCCAAGGTCACATTCCCGTCGCCCGTCGAAACGGAAGAAATCCCGAATCGGACGGTTCACGCCGAATACTTCCAGCCGGCTGGCAAGGGACCGTTTCCCGCGGTAGTCGTGCTGCACATCCTCGGCGGCGACTTCGTTCTATCCGAGACCATCGCCAACCACCTCGCCCGCAACGGGATCGCGGCGATGTTCGTCAAGATGCCCTATTACGGCGAGCGCCGCAGTTCTGGCCGCCGCATGATTTCCAAGGACCCACACGAAACCGTCTTGGGGATGACCCAAGGGGTGCTCGACATCCGCCGCGCGGCCGCGTGGCTCAGTGCCCGCCCCGAAGTCGACAAGACCCGCCTGGGGATCACTGGCATCAGCCTGGGTGGCATCATGAGCGCCCTGGCGGGGGGAATTGAGCCACGCTTTACGAGTGTGGCGATCTACCTCGGCGGCGGAAATTTTGCCGAAATTGTGTGGAACCGTCCCGAAGCCGAGGCGGTGGAGTTCCGCGAAAAATGGCTCGCCGCTGGTGGCACCCGCGAATCCTTCGCCGCCGTGCTGAACCAAGTCGACCCCCTCACCTACGGCCCCCGGCTGAAGGGCCGCCGGGTCTTGTTTGTCGCTGCCAAGAACGACGAAGTCATCCCCCCTGCCTGCTCGGTGGCGCTCTATGAATCGATTGGCAAAGAGCCACAGATGGTGTGGCTAGACGCCGGCCACTACACCGCCGCCCGTTTCCTGCCCCTGGAATTGATGCGCCTGCATGTGTTCTTCCAAGGGAAGACGGCTATCGCCAAGTAGGGAAGTAGGGTGTGTGCAGCGAAGCGGAACACACCAGGGGCGTCTGACAGCGTGGCGACTCTTCCGCATTCGGTCAGCACTGCCGTCCGTGGCCCGCGGTGTGTTTCGCGGCGACTCGTTCAAGGAACCGTACGGCTTGTGGCTCCACACACCCTACGCTTTTCTGTGAACCGTCGGGTCTCGTGAAGCGTTCCTGCTCTGATGCGGTTCCATTCCGCCAGCGCGGACGCATCACTTCCATAGCAGGAGCTTTCACAGATGCGACGCCTGAAAGCCTGGTTTCAGCGTCCCAAACGGGTGCTGTGGTCGTTGTTGGCCTTGAACATCGCCCTGCTTCTACTCGTTGTTTTCTGTGGCGGGTCAGGCATCACCGTCAGCCCGGAAACCACGGCGATCACTGAACCCCTCGATGACGCAGGGTTCGTGGACTATCTGCAGCACCACAACCGGGTCTGCGGTGCGGGGGTGACGGCGGAGAACAATGCGGCGGTGCTGTTCGCCCGCTTGGATCCGGCAAAGCATGGAGGAGCACCCATAATTGCGGAATTCTACAGGCAAATGAATCTGGCACCTCCACACGGAGTGCGGCCTCTGCTGGACTACGATCAATTCCTGCAAACCCTTCCGGCCAGACCGCCGGATCTCGAAAAGCAGATTGATTACTTGGAAACTGCGAAGACCCGGCCGTGGACTGCGGCTGAATTTCCGGAGTTGGCCCGCTACATCCAGGAGTATACACCGGAGATCAATCTGGCCGTCGAAGCCTCTCGGCTGCCAAGAGTCTATTGGCCCGGGAGCACCGTGTTTGACTGGAAGTTCATCGCTTTCATGCCACCGTGGTTCGGCCTTATTCACTCATCCATTGGCCCGGCCCTCGCAAGCCGCGCCATGCTGCGGCTGGGTGAGGGAAACTTGAATGCCGCCTGGTCGGACCTGCTCGCACTTCACCGCTTGTCACGCCTGACTTCCGCCTGCCCCACCAGCAATGAACTTCTCGTGGCGCGTGGAACCTCTTGGAAGGCATGGCAGCCGAGCTGTCAACTCGCCCAGTCACCCCTGATGACTGCCAACTTGGCTGTTCAGATGCTGCAGGATTTGCGGGAGCTTCGTCCCCATCCCAAAGGCATCAACGCACAGGAAGCCGAGCGGTGGATGTGCCTCTCTTTGGTTCAGGCGGCTTTTCGTGAGGGATACGAACCACGACACGAACCGCGCATCGGTCTGGCGGTGCCTGGGCTTCCCCACCAGTTGAGCCGGCGGGCCTACGACTGGAACGCCGTCATGCGGAGAATCAATTTCTGGTTTGACCGCTGGGAGGCGGCTGCGGCACTCAAGCCACGGGCAGCCCGCCGCACGGCGATCCACGCGCTGGCTCGTGATTTTCAACACGTTCGCGACACGGTCAAGGACAAATCGGCCACGGAATGGTTTAGTGCGGGCAGCCAGAATCTGGCAGACTCGGTGATGCCTTATGGGTTTCCCTGGAGTTCGTGGGATTCGGATGACCGTTCCGACGCGCAGACGGTCGTGCTGCAAACGCAACTCGCGGCAAGGCTGTGGCAACTTCGGCGCGGGGTGAACCCCAAAACTCCAGGCGACCTTGTGCCAGAATTTCTGCCCGATCTGCCCGTCGACCCGTTCGACGAAAAGCCCCTCAAGTTTGCTGTCGTCAAAGGTGAATTGCAAATTTACAGCATTAGTTTTAACCGGATCGACGACGGGGGCAGACCCGCCCCCTGGCACAATTCTGACATTGTCGCCACGCTCCCTGCGATTCCATAATTTGAAAGCCCGCGTAGGGTGTGTGCAGCGAAGCGCAACACACCACGAGCGTGTTGCGGCGCAGCCTCTGAAAGCGCTTCAAACAACTTCGCGGTCTCTGGCCCGTGGTGTGTTCCGCGGCGACTCGATTAGCAAGCAGCACGGTTCGTGGCTTCACCCACCCTACGTCACTGCAATTGCCAAGTAAGGTGTGTTCGCCGCATCAACAAGTGTTATCCAGTCATTAAACAGACCCGACCCCATTTTGAATTCAATCGCGCAGATAGCCGTGCATTCTCGGGCGTTTTCCTAACGTCTGCGCGATCAGTAAGTTCATTAGCGCCCGGACTTCTTTGGCTTGCGCAGAGGTCACGGGGAGATCCTGCCAGGTGTTCGAATCCTCAGAGAACACGCGGAGGATATGCGCTGTTCCGGCCGAAACCGGGCGGCTCACTCCGTCCTCGGCGGTGGCATCGGGAAGGCAGGTGGGACAGATGAAGCCGCTGCGGATGAATACTGTGGCGGCGGGAGGGGAGTCCTCCAACAACCGGCCGCAGAGGGCGCAGGCGTCGAAGCTGGGCAACTGGCCCGTCTCTTCCAGAATGAGCAACTCAAACCGCAGAACCACCCGTCGCCAGTTGGGGGTCTCTTCCAGACGTGTCAACAACGGCACGGATTCATCGAACAGCCGATAGTGCGGATCATGTGGCTCAGTCAGCGAATCCAGCAGCTCGGCGATGTAATACCCCGCATACAGACAATTGAGTTCGCCCGCATACGGCTTGAAGCGATGGACGAAGCTGGCCTCGGTGAGTATGTCGAGCGCGCCGGAGGTCTTGTGGATAAAGACGATCCCGCAATGCGTCAGCAAGTCGAGCGCGGCGTCGAACGGACTCTTGAGCCTCTTGGCCCCCTTGGCCACGCAGGCGACCTTGCCAAACTCGCGTGTCATGAATGTGACAACACGGCTCGTATTGCTGAAGTCAGCCTGGCGAATCACCAGGGCGGGTGTCTTCTCCGTCGACATTTCAATCTCGGCCCAACAGTGGACGCCAGCAGTGACAACGAATCAATGTGTTGGGCCAGCCTGTCGCTCTGGCAAAACGGTGAGTGAATCGTGCGGTCAGAAATTAACCACGAATTGTCACAAATCTTACGAATTACACGAATCGTCAACCGACTCTTAAAAGCTACTTTTGACTCCGGTTGCGATCTACAGAACTGACTCACGAAACAACTCTGTGAACGGAAAGACTCCCGACCCCTTTATTGCAGCCTCAACATCCTCGCGTCTTCCTGCATGGCATGCTTGCAACTCGTCTGCGGTGATTCCCAGGCATAACAATAGTCCTGCATCCTGGCCCCGAACCTTGAATCGGCCATAGTCACAAAACAGGAATGCCGCGATCGTTGAGCCTGTCGGTGTCGCGGGACCTATGTCCATGGTCTCGCCTGGATTCAACGCCGTTTCGACGGTGTAATGTGCAAGCGCGCTGATGATCGCTTCACCCCATTCACTGTGTTCGCGGGTGCAAATTATCAGCTCATAGTTCCCCTGCTCGTTCTCGATTTGCAGGTCACATCCAATCAAGTCCGCCGTCGCGGCCACAACGCCTTCCAGATGCTCGTGAAAGCAGACGACCTCAGCCACTCCGCCCTGTTCACGTCCAAAATCGAAGGGGATAAAACCATGCCGAACCGTGTCTCCACGCTTGCCCAGAACGCCCTCCATGGCGGCAATCCGCGCATCCCACCAGAGCTGCCATTCGCTTTCTTGAGGCGGTGTGGTCATCAAATGAGCTGCCTTCCGAAATGCTATGACTCCGGGGCCGTTAATACACCTGCGCGACGCATCATCGCCGGTGAGTTTGCCACAATCCCGACTCACCGAATCCGCGCGTGGTACAACCAATCACAAAACAGAATCGCGAAATAAATCGGTGAACGGGAAGATACCCGCCTGTTTCATCGCAAATTCGACATCCTCGCGATTGCCGTCGCGACACTCGGATAGTTCGTCGGCGGTAATCCCCAGACACAACAGCAATCCCGCTTTCCGGCCACGAACCTTGAACCGGCCATAGTCGCAAAACAGAAACGCGGCAATCGTCGAGCCCTCAGGAGTCGCGGGACCAATGTCCATCGTCTCGCCTGGATTCAGCACCGATTCCAAAGTGTAATGGGCGAGCTGGCCGATAATCGTCTCGCCCCATTCCTCGCTCTCCCGCGTGCAAATCATCAATTCGTAGTTACCCTGATCGTTCTTAAGTTGGTCTTCACGCCCAATCAATTCTGCTGTGGCCGCAACGACGCCGGCCAAGTGTTGATGGAAGTAGACGATGTCCGCCGTCCCGCCCAGCTCATAGCCCAGTTCAAACGGGATGGTGCCATGCCCGACGACATCCGCAGACTTTCCGAGAATCTTTTCCATCGCCGCCATGCGAGCATTCCACCACAACGTCTATTCGTCCTTTTTAGTCGATTTGCCCATTTAAACAACTGCCTTTCCATCATAAAGATCATTGAGTGGCGGCTAAGGGTCGCGGCAGAAATAACTGTCGGTTTTTGACGCACCATCCAGCCAATGAGCCTGCACGCGTTAGCGCGCGTTAGCGTCCGGTTTGGACGTTTCCCGGAACCGGACGCTAACGCGTGCCGGCTGATGGAGCTATCCATTTCGGGCAACCAACTCCGAATCAAAATCACCCTGTTATTGTTGCCGCGATCCTAAAAGAATGCTGGGTTGCGCCGCCCCGCTCACCTTTGTCGTACTCAGATCAAAAAAACTCCGGCGGCGCAGCGCGCCGCCGGAGGAATCATCTTCATGCCTACTTGTTGTTGATCGTCACGCCCGGAAAGTCATCCGTGCGAAACGGGGTCAGCGGCAGGCCGGTGGCGTCGAACAGGTTGACCACCGGGTTGTCGGCCCAGCCATAGCGGGCGGCGACGGGCTTGGCCACTTTGGGGCTGGAGACTTCGATCTTGCCGTCAGGCAGGATCTTGGCCGTGGCGTTGTGGAAGACCTTGTCTTCGCCCGCGACCGTAAAGCCCCGTGGCTCAGGCACGTCGAACGGACGCCAGCCATTGTTGATGAAGTCGAACGTCAGCACGAGCTTGTCGCCGGCTGCTTCCATGCTCTTGTACTGTGGGCTGTGGTAGGCAACCTGGACGCCGTAGTCCTTCGCCAGCGCCCAGCGAGCCAACCGCTTGCCGACTTCCAGCTTGTTCTGCGGATGAATGTCCTTGCCTTCGCCGATGTCGATGATCACCGCTTCGCCGGTGTTCGGCAGCTTGGTCATGGTCATCGTCTGGGCTTCGCGAAGTTCGGCCCAGTCACTCTCCGCCGGTTCAGCCTTTTCGCCGCGGAAATCAGCCAGTTGCACCCAGTAGAACGGGAAGTCACCCTGCGCCCATTCGTCGCGCCAGCTCTTGATCATCAACGGGAACAGGTCTCGGTACTGGTAGGCCCGGCCGGCGTTCGACTCGCCCTGATACCAGATCGCCCCCTTGATGCCATAACCGAGGTGAGACTTCAGCACGCCGTTGTAAATGTTTCCGGGCCGCGAATTGCCGCCCATGAAACCACCCAGGCCTTGCAGTTGTTTCTTCTCCTCGGGAGTCGGGTCTTGCTTCGCCGACAGCGCGGCGAACGCAGCTTCGTTGGCTGCCGTCCGTTCCATCATCGGCTTGTACTTTTCATCGGCCGCGAGGATGTCACGGTTGATCCACGCTTCGCAGGCTGAGCCACCCCAGGCGTTGTTGATCATGCCGACCGGCACATCCAGGGTCTCCTGAAGTTGACGGCCGAAGAAATAGCCGACGGCCGAGAAGCCGCCAACATTTTCCGGAGTGCAGACCATCCACTTGCGATCGTGTGTCCAGACCGGTTCCTGCTTCCCAACCTGCGGGAAGTTGATCATCCGCAGGTTCGGATTCTTGGCGGCGAGCCGTTCCAGGTCGGCATTCGTGGAGGCGTTGACCGACCACTGCATGTTCGACTGTCCGGAGCAGACCCAGACTTCGCCGACCAGCACGTCTTCGAATTTGACTTCGTTCTTGCCTTTGACCGCCAGCACATGCGGCCCGCCCGCAGGCAGTGGCTCAAGCATCACGTGCCACGCTCCGTCGGCCCCGGCGGTCGCTGTCAGGCTCTGCTTGTCGAGGGTGACGGTCACCGCTTCGCCGGCGGCGGCCATGCCCCAGACTTTGTTCTTCTGGTTCCGCTGCAAGACCATGTGGTCGCCGAAGACGTTCGGCAGTTTGACGTCGGCCTGAGCCACGTTCGAGGCGAGGACGATAAAGGCCAGCCCTGCCAAAACCCAGTTCCGCATTCTGCTTGGATGCATGAATCCTGTTCCTGTTCGAGGTGTCGATCGTGGGATCTGCCCGAACCGACTGCGCTGCTCGCGCGGCGATGTAATCGCTTATCATCACGATGTTTGTGCCACGCAAAGAGGCATCGGCGTGCGTGGATACTATCCGCCGGGGAGCGAACATGGCAACCGTGTGGAACGATCCGCAGCACGAACTTGCAAGTCACGCCGCGACTGAAATGGCGGACGTCTTGTCGAAAAATCAGCCAGAACGCCTTAGCGTCCGGTTCCCGAACTTGCGCGATTGCCGCTTTTTAGCAAAATTAGAACCGGGGCCTAACGGCCTCCGGCTGATTGAGCAATCGCCATCTTCAAAAACCGGCCAGCCGTGCCGTGACTCGAACCTGCCCTTTCGGGAATGGAGCGGATACCTTCAGTGTGCATTCAGACTCAGCCCCCCTGCCCTCGCTGAAGGTTCGTTATGCCACGGCTTGAAATCTTCGCATTTGCATTGGCTCTCGTCATCATGAGCGTGTTTTCGACGGCGGCCGCGGTGGAAATTGTCGCGCACCGCGGGGCCTCGCATGATCGTCCGGAGAACACCCTGGCGGCGGTGAATTTGGGATGGCAGGAGGGCGACGCCGTTGAGATCGACATCTACCTGACGGCGGACAACAAGATCGTGGTGATTCATGACGCCACCACCAAGCGGACCGCTGGAAAAGACCTGCCCGTGGCGACATCGACGCTGGCCGAACTGCGGGAACTGGAAGTTGGACGCTGGAAGGCCGCCGAGTTCGCCGGGGAGAAGATCCCCACCCTGGAGGAGGTCTTGAAGACCGTCCCCAAGGGCAAGCGGCTGTTCATCGAGATCAAGGCTGGCCCCGAAATCCTTCCCGAACTGAAACGCGTGCTGGACGCGGCAGGCGTCCCGCCCGCCCAGACGCCGATTATCGGTTTTGCCTACGACACGGTGAAAGCCGCCAAGATGCTGATGCCGCAACTCAAAATCTATTGGCTGGTCTCGGTGAAACCCGACAAGGTCACCGGCGAACTCAAGCCCACCGCCGCCGAACTGATCCCGCAAACCAAAGCCGCCAAGCTGGAAGGCCTGGACCTCGGCAACTCCCCTGCCCTGCCCCTTGAGTATGTCCGCGCGATCCAGCAGTCGGGTCTCGAACTGTATGTCTGGACGGTCAATGACGTGGAAAAGGCCAGGGCCTATGCCAAACTGGGGATTCTGGGGATTACTACGGACCGGCCGGGATTGCTGAAGGAGGCGCTGGGTGCGGAGGCGAAGTGAGGTTGGGAACGCCGCAAAAATAACTGTCCGATTTCGATTCGTTGATCCCCCAATGAGCCGGCACGCGTTAGCGCGCATTAGGACCGGACAAAGAATAAAGCACGCTTCAAGATGCTAACCGAAGGCCGGTCTTAGGCAACGAGAAGGGGGAACCACGAATGTCACGAATAACAACGCGCAAGATTCCATCACCCGCGAAGCCATGCCGGTTGATCATTCGTGATATTCGTAAGATTCGTGAAAATTCGTGGTTAATTTATGACCGTACGATTCCCGCACCGTTTTGCCAGCCCTGTTGACTTCATCACCAACTTCATTCGCTGTCCTTGCTGGCGTTCGCTGCTGGATAGGGAGACAAATGTCACAGTTATTTTTGCTGCGACCCTTAGCGTCCGGTTTTACGACTGCCGGAACCGGACGCTAACGCATTCCGGCTCATGGATGCATTCGCATCGGCCAGCCAACTCGCAGGCAGCGAGTCACGGAGTGACTCGGCGACTTTGTGTCGCCTCTCGGCCCTCGAGAGGCACGGCGTGGTCCGGCGATGGCAAGTGCCGGTTAAACCGACAGGCCCCTCGTTTGGGTGGATGCGGACCTCCACCACACCGGATGACAGTCCGCCGGGCGTAGTGCAAAGGCCCGTTCACCACCGAGGTGAACTCGGTGGGGTGGTGGCGATCGCCAAAAGTCATGGGTGTCTTTCGGCGTAATGTCGTCTTTTGCTCCGCAAAAGAACGCGAACGTCTGGCGGCGCTCCCTGCCGGGTGAATCACGGGCCACGGTACTTGTCCGCGCCGGACCACGCCCACGTCCTTTGGCGGGAGCAAAAGACGACTCTACTACGCCGTCCATTTGTGGCCCCACGGCGCACGCCCCGGTGATGCGTTTCCCACATCGTGGTTCTGAACCTGGGGACGGATGTTCCCCGTTCGCCCCACTCGCGATCAGGCTGCCGAAACAACAGCCTTTATTCGCGTCGATTCGCGTTCATTCGCGGTTCCAACAATTCAACTGGCCGCCATCGGCAATGAGGTCCGTGGATACAAACCGCGAATCAGCGCGAATGCGCTCGTTGCCATTGGCCGACCGACGTTGCGGCACTTTCCGGCACGCTTCGGCAAGCATTTGCGAGCGAAAGAACACACGGAATCAGTCCACCGGTCATCGTGGCTCAACAGGAACTGAGGCCCTCCCGCCGCGGTGTCCACCAGCCCGCCGTCGTCCGATCTGGAGTGCCGCAATGTTGCCGAGTCGCTCCGTGACGCGAACCCAGTCACGGCTTGCATGCGTGGTGAAATGCCGTGTCAAATCGCGTAGAATCGGCAACTCGGCATCGGTTGGCTTCTGCCCCGCTTCGCAGGGGTGGCGTTTTGCCACCAGGGTTGAGAGTGGTTTTTCACGGGTGGGCTATGGCGTTGGCGCTGGACACGTTCGTGGAGCAACTTTGCGCCAGCGGCGTTTTGCCCGCACCGGAGGTTCAGGCACTGCGCGCGGAGCATGCTCCCCTCGATTCCGAGCAGTTTGCCCGACTGCTCGTGAAATTGAAGTTGCTGACCGCCTACCAGGCCAAACAAGTTTATGCCGGCAAGGCCCGCGCACTGGTGCTGGGCAACTATCTGATCCTGGAAAAACTGGGCCAGGGCGGCATGGGGATGGTGCTGAAGGCGCGGCACCGGCGGATGGACCGGATCGTGGCGTTGAAAATCCTGGCACCTGAGGTGGTCGAGGACCAGGAGATGATGGCGCGGTTCCGCCGCGAGGTGAAGGCCGCGGCCCGGCTGGAACACACGAACATCGTCATCGCTTATGACGCCGACGAGGCCCACGGCACCCACTTCTTCGTGATGCAGTACATTGAAGGCAGCGACCTGTCGCAGATTGTGAAAACCAAGGGGCCCCTGCCGGTCGCCCAGGCCCTCGACTGCATTCTCCAGGCTGCGCGGGGCCTGGAGTTCGCTCACAAGAACGGGGTCATTCACCGGGACATCAAGCCCGCCAATCTGCTGCTGGACAACGGTGGCACCGTCAAGCTGCTCGACTTGGGACTGGCGCGGATCGAGGGGGACACGGGGACCAATGCCGATCTCACCAGTACCGGTGAGGTCATGGGGACCGTGGACTACATGGCCCCGGAACAGGCGCTGGACACCCGCACCGCGGACGCCCGCAGCGATGTTTACTCGCTGGGTATCACGCTCTGGTACCTGCTGGTCGGCCGGCCGGCCTACGAAGGCGCTTCGCTGATGAGGCGGCTCTTCGCTCACCGGGAGGCACCCATCCCCGCCCTCCAGGCGGTCCGCGACGACATCCCCGATGTCGTGGAGGCCCTGTTTCGCAAGATGGTGGCCAAGCAGCCGGCCCAGCGGTTCCAGACGATGACCGAGGTCATCGCCGCTGTCGAGGCCTGCCAGCACGCGGAACAGCCTCTCGCGCTGAGCGGCATCACCAGCCGCACGGAGGACTCCAAACTCAGTGAGTTCCTCGGCAATTTCCGTGATGACTCGGCAATACGCTCCGGGACGAAATCCAAAGTTCTGAACAAAGCATCGCTGTCGGGCGATGTCACCGTCGACGCCGCCCAGTCGGCGGCGAACACGATCGTGGTTCCGGTGGCGGAATCCACGCGCAGGACTCAAGTCAGGCGTACCGGGTCCGCCTGGTGGCAGGACCGCCGCATCCAGGTGGCCGGCGGTGCGCTCCTACTGTTAATGGCATTTTTCCTGTTTCGTCCTGGATCCAAAAGCACCGATGCTGCATCGAAAGTGGACCGTCTTTTGGATCGCAAACGCAGCACCACTTCGTCCACCAAGCCCAATTCGGCTAAGCCTCTCCCAACTCCCGCGACCTCGGCGGGACCGAAAGTCGAAACGCCAATCACCAAAGCTCCGGGTGGTGTAGAAATCGCCGCGTTGCTCGCCTCGGCGGATTTCGAGTTCGGACCTCCCCAAAATCTCGGCCCGGGGGTCAATTCCGCCTATCACGAGCAAATGATCCGCATCAGTGACGACGAATGTCGTGTGTATTTCGCCCGCGGCGATGGCAATCTTTACTGCAGTGAGCGCCGGCACAGAGAAGATCCATTCGGTCCCGCCAAATTCGTTAAAGAACGCTCCCGCACCAGTCCCGGTGAAGATTTTTCTGGCGATGGCCTGCTGCTCGTCGAGTCCGCCGCGCAAGACAAACTGGAACAGTTCTTCCAACACACCCGGACCAATCTGAACGATCCGTTCGATGCACCTGTACGGCTCGAAGATCCGGTCAACGGTGCATTCAACAACCGGCACCCGATTCTTTCTAGCGATGGCCTGACGCTGCTCGTCTGCAGCACCCGCCAGAATGGCGGCGAGGTCTGGATGTTCTGGAGGGAAGCCCGCGATAGACCCTTCGCCAACCCGCGCCACCTGCGCAACGTCAACACGCCAATGTGGGACATGCCTCACTGGGTCTCCAATGACCGCGGTGCCATCATTGTCTCCGCCCAGCACGACAACCTCCGCTATTACCGGATGTTCTCCCGGACGGGGGGGAGTGGTGAGTTTGGAAACGAGCAGCCGCTGAAAACCCCGTACGATTCCTTCAATCTGTATACCGGGGCAGGAGATTTCCGCCTCTCCGTGGATGGCCGGCGGGTCTATTTTCAGACCTCCACGCCCGCAAACGGGTTTGGCAACCAGGATTTGTACGTCTGCGAACTCGGGCCACGTGCGCCTCGATCCGGCAGCCCACCGGTCGCCAAGGCCCCCTTCGACGTGGCTCAGGCACTGAAACATCAGGAGGCCTGGGCCAAATACCTGAGTGTTCCTGTCGAGTACACCAATTCGCTGGGGATGAAATTTCGTCTGATTCCGCCCGGCGAGTTCGAGATGGGACCGACGTCCAGCGAGTTGGAAGCCCAACTCAATGGCTGGCGCAGCAATGAACACTGGACGACGCACCTGAACAGTGCCACTCCCCAACATCACGTCATTTTGACCGAACCATGGTATCTGGGGGTCCACGAGGTGACCCAGGGCCAGTTCGAAAAGGTTCTGGAACGGAATCCCTCAGACTGTTCTCCCACGGGTGATTTCAAAGTGCGTGTGGCGGGAAAGACCGCCGCCGATTATCCCGTGGAACGCACCCCGTGGCACGACGCGTCGGAATTCTGCGAAAAACTGAGCCTCAAAGAGCAACTCCACCCGTGCAGCTATCGCAGCGGAGGCGAAACCGTACCCCTGTTCGGCAACGGCTACCGCCTGCCCACCGAAGCCGAATGGGAATTCGCCTGTCGTGCCGGCACAACCACCCGGTATTGGTCCGGCCAGAACGACAGCAATGACGATAGCTGGTCAATTTCCAATTCCGGCGACGTGTCGCACCCCGTGGGCACCCGCGACGCCAACCCGTTCGGCCTGTTTGACATGCATGGCAATGCCTGGGAATGGGTCCAGGACTGGTGGGACCCCGAGATTTATGGCCGCTTCGAAGGGCGGCCCGCAGTCAACCCCGGCGGTTGGATGACAAGCGGGACCAAACGTGCCTTTCGCGGAGGCAGTTGCTTCAACTACGACAGCCTCGGCGAGTCGGCCACCCGCAATTCGGCAAAACCTGGTGCAACTTACCGTGGCTCCATGATCGGCTTCCGCGCGGCACTTTCCGTGGAGGCTGTGAAGCAGTTGCTAGCGGCCAAGAAGTAAGGAGACGCGAGTGACAATGCAATTTCAAATTTCACAGTAAGGATCGCCGCTCCAAGAACTGCGGCAGTTTTGCCTGTTTCCAGCTGCGGATGTCATCCGGGGCAGCAGCTCAATTAGTCCTATGCCTTGGCAATCGCTATTATGGTGACGCGCGATGAACTGCCAGCAAAACTTACGCCAATTGAAAAACTTTGGATTTTCGTTTTTCTCTGCGCCTTCGCCGCTTTTTTTATAGGCACGCTATTTGCCTCTGCTTGGTTCCTTCCATCGCCTTGGTATTTGCTTGGAGCCGTACCGGTGATTTCTGTCATTTGGCTCGTGCTGCGGGAAAATCCCTTCGAACTGCTTGTCCTATTCATCCTACTTCTGTTTATCTTGTGGATTGGTCACTATTCGATTGGCGTAGTTCGTGCCAGACAAAGCGGTTCAACTCGACGCGTGCCGCAGTCGGTATTTTCCCGTGGAGTCAATCGCACCTGTTGCACAGGCGGGTTAATCATGTCATTCTCAGCGGCAGCGCCATAGAACATCATCGCCAATCCCCAGTTTTTTCTGGGCATCGGCGATCTCGGCGCGATAGCGTTTGGCATCCTGCGGATAGCCGGCGGTGGGGGCGATGCCGGGGACATGTGTGGCCCAGTAGCGGTTGAACAGTTCCATCGCCAGTTCGCGGATGTACTTGCTGACCATGGAGGCCAGGGCGACGGGAAGGTAGCGCTCCGAGCGGGTTTCAAAGCGAAACTCGGCGCGGCCCACACGGTAAGAACTGCTGGCGGTGCTTTCGCCGCGGCACATGATGAACTCGTCGTCGATGACCAGCGGCAGCAACTCCTGGTAGCGGTTGCGTCCGCCGTGCTTGTCCGCCTGGACGAGCACGGGTGTCACGGGGCATTCGGGCCAGACGGAGCGCACCAGCTTCATCGACCACTCCGAGAGAGCCCGGCCTTTGCTGTTATGTTCCGTGGTCAGCGCGTTGAACCGGCTGGTCAGCACCACATCGGTGCGGATCGCCGTGAGACGCACACCCGCCTTGTCGCAGATCCGCCGCCACGTTTCGATGCTGGCGATGTCGATTGAGCCACAGGCGTGGGGCAGGGGGAGGTCTTGCCCCGAGAACCAGGGTTCCGACTCGACTTCGGGTGCCCGCACCGTCGCCAGCAACTGCTTCCAGGTGCCTCCGGTTTCGTTTAAGAGTCCCAGGGCAGCCTGCACGCCCAGTTCCAGGGCGGCGAGACCGGTGGCTGGCGAGTAAAGGGCTTTCGAATCTCCCAGCCGCACGCGTGTGGGATCGGCCGGAGCACTGGTGACCGCCTCCGCCAAAATTTCCCACAGGTCGCAGTCGACAGGATGATCGCCGGTGTCCCAGACCGTGGTGGTGATGACCAGCGGTCCCAGGTTTGGGCCATACCCGGCCTCGTCCATCCCAATCAGCACTCCCATGAGCGACCTCTTCATTGGGCCAAAGACGAAGATCCGCGGGGAACTCCCGCGGATCTCGAGTTTAGAGCGAGCCTGCGAGTTTTACTTGCTCTTGGCCGGACGGTAGACCGCTTTGCTGAAGCCCAGCAGCGGAATGAAAATCGGGGAGAGGAAAGCCAAACCCAAACCGTAGACCGGATCCTTGCCGAAATTCTTGGCCACATCCATCCAAATCAGGACGAGGGCGACGATGTTGATGCAGGGGATGAAGCACAGCACGAACCAGATGATGTCACGACCGGAGATCTCGGTCAGAACATACAGGTTGTAGATTGGGATCAACGAGGCCCACCCCGGTTTCCCTGCCTTGTCGAAGATTTTCCACATCCCGACCACGACCGCGAGAATGACGGCCAGCCACAGCGCGAAGCCGAAGAGACCGCAGATGGCACCAACGGCTCCGGCGGCGGCGTCGCCATTGTCCTGAGCGAAGAGCGGAAGTACAGACTGCATGCGTGGTCTCCAGTGATGAGCCAGGTGTGCGGGGAGTTGAATTACGGGGATGGAAGCGAAAGCATTACAACCTTGCTTCCTTGAAATTTCAAGCAGTGCGGGGCCGATCATGACGGAATGTCACTGAAAATCCGCTGAAATTTCCTGTTGAATCGATTGAGTTCAGTAATCCAGACTGGCGCCGCCCTCCGCTTCAATCGCCTGCCCGGTCAGAAAACTCGAGTCTTCCGTTGCCAAAAACAGCGCGATCCGGCCGATTTCCTCCGACGTTCCCATCCGGTTGAAAACTTGCAGCCCCGAGACCCGCTCCAGTGCCGAGGCGGGATCCGGCAGCGTGGCGGCCCAGTCGCGCATCAGGGGGGTGTCCACATTGCCTGGACAGATCGCGTTGACCCGCACGCCTTCCTTGCCGAGTTCGACCGCCAGCGACTTGGTCAGCCCGAGCTGCGCCCCCTTCGTGGCACAATACGCCGACGATTCCGGCTGTCCGATGAGAGCCACGAGGGACGAAATGTTGACGATCGTCCCATTGGTTTTGCGCAGGTGGGGCAGGGCGTATTTGCAGCCGGCGAAGGTGCTGATGTAGTTGAGCTTCAACAGGCTCTCCATCATTTCGATGCTGGTGTCGTCGATCGGCGTGGCGGGCGGATGCGACCCGGCATTGTTGATGATGCAGTCCAGCCGGCCGAATTCGCGGGCGGCGGTGTCAATCGCAGTCCGCAGCGCTTCGGGGTCCGCCACGTCACATTGCAGAAAAATCGCCCGTCCCGGTCCCTTGGAGGTCAGCTCCTTTGCCAGCGCCGTGCCGGCTTCGACCCCGCGGGCGAGGATCGCCACCACGCCGCCCTCGGCGGCAAACACCCGGCTGCAGCCCTCTCCAATCCCCTTGCTGCCCCCGGTGACAACGACCGCCTTGCCCTGATAACGCATGGTGAAACTCTGAGTGAGATACGGAGACCGAAGAATTGATCGAGAACGTACAAATTGAATGTGGTCCATCGCGCGGGTCAAGCCCGTGCGATGGGAACTCCGAATTGATGTGTCCCGCTCGGGTCTAGATCTGTCCTGAGGGAATTTCAAATTTCAGATTTCAAAATTCACAGTAAAATGCTTTTTCGCGACGACGAATCTGTCGGCGAAAATCGATGTCTGTCGCCGCCAAGGCGAGGGATCTGTCTTGCACTGAAATTTTGCCGACAGATCGAACCCGCCCAACCGACTGTGAAATTTGAAATCTGAAATTTGAAATTACGTCGACCAGAATTGCGGTCGTTCATCTCGATGTCTGCGACCACAGGCAAATCGCCATTTCCCCGTACGAACTGGACGGTTCACGCAGAGCGGTCTACCATTTTCAGGAGCCACGCCCAGCGTGGCACATCCTGCTGAGCTGGCGGAAGAATCTGTGCGGGATGCACATCCGGGACATTGAGGTCTGTCATGAACTGGCGGAATTTGCAGCGGCTCGGCTTCAGTCCCATGGGGTTTGCCGCAGCCCTCTGGCTGCTTTCCTTCTCAGCCTGCCTCCAGGCCGCGGAGGCCACAGCCGACACCGCCCGTGAGCATCTGCAAAAGGGCCGCTACGACGAGGCGATCGAAGCCTGCGAACAACTGGAAAAGGCGGATCCGATCGCGGCGGCTCTCATTCGCAGCCGGGCTCAGGAAGCGGTGGGTGACCTGAGCCAGGCGGCCGCCGGGCTCATAACGACTGCGGCGAAACATGGGAAGGACGCGGCGGGTGCCCCGCTGTTCGCACGGCTCGCCGAAGTGCAATTGCAGCAGGGGGCGTATGACGAGGCCGACAAGAACGTGGCTCAAGCCCTCAAGCTGAACCCCGACTTGCCCACGGCCCGGCTGGCCCAGGCCGATTTGTTCACGGCCACCGGAAAGCTCAAGCAGGCCGATGAGCAATACCGCTGGTTTGTCCGTTACTACAACAAGGCCCAGCCCGAAGATGCCGAAACGCTCATGTTCGTCGCCCGTGGCTCAGCCCAGTACGCCCGCTGGAACCGCGTCTCGCGGACCTTCGACTTCATCGTCAACACGCTCTGCCCGGACGCCCTCAAGAACGACAAAAATCACTGGCAGGCGAACTATCTGGCGGGAAATCTGCTGCTGGAAAAATACAACCGGGCTGATGCGATGCCCGAGTTCAAGGCGGCCCTGGCGATCAACCCCCGTGCCGCCGATGTGCATGCGGCCATGGCCATGTCGTCGATGCAGGATCACCAGTTGGAGGAGGCGGGCCAACAGGCGGACTCCGCCCTCAAAATCAATCCCCGCTCGGTCGTGGCTCTGCATGTCAAAGCGGACCTGAAGCTCGACGAGGGCGATGCCACCGCGGCGCTCAAGATTTTGCAGGACGCATTGCATGTCAATCCGCACGATGAGCGGACGCTGGCCCGCGTTGGGACCTGCTATCTCATGCTCGACGGACTGCCCAGCGACGAGAATCTGGAGGAGGTTTTCAAGCACCTCGACGATATTTCACAGGCAAAGGTCAAGCAGCCCAGCCGGTTCACCACACTGCTGATCGAACTGGCGAAACGTAATCCGCATCCGGGCGTGTTCCTGTCGCAGTTGGGCGAGGTGGTCGAAGGCCGCCGCAGGTTTGAGCTGGCCGAAAGGTTTTACTCGCAGGCGATCACCACGATGCCGCAGTTGGCTGAGCCACGGACGAATCTGGGAATGCTGTATATGCGGATTGGCCGCAATGCGGACGCGCGGAAGATTCTCGACGAGGCGTTCAAGGCCGACCCGTATCACATCCGGGTCAGCAACATGATCAAAGTGCTGAAGGTCCTCGACACCTACGAAACCGTCGAAACCGAACACTTCATCATTCGCGTGGACTCCAAGCTGGACCGCATTCTCGGGCGGTATATGGCGGAGTACCTGGAGGCCGAATATGCCGGACTGGTGAAGCAGTTTGGCTATGAGCCACCGGGAAAGACGCAGTTTGAGATCTTCAATAAGTATAAGGGTCTCTCGGGCCACCAGTGGTTTAGCGCGCGGATGGTGGGCCTGCCGTGGATCCAGACAATCGGGGCCTCCACCGGCAAGATCGTGGCTCTCGCTTCTCCCACCGAAGCCAAGTCACCCTACAACTGGGCGCGGGTCCTCAAGCACGAATACGTGCATATTCTCACCCTGCAGCAAACCAAGTTTAACATCCCGCACTGGTACACCGAGGCCCTGGCAACGCTGAATGAGGGCTATCCACGATCGGAGATGTGGAACCAGTTGCTCAAGGAGCGGGTGCCGAAGGGGGAGTTGATGAACCTGGACACGGTCAACCAGGGGTTCATCCGTCCCAAGACCCCCAACGACTGGCAGATGGCTTACTGCCAGAGCCTCTTGTATGCCCAGTACATGAGCGAGACCTTTGGCAAAGAGACGATCAGCAAGATGCTGGATTGTTATCGCGACAATCTGACGACGGAAGATGCGATCACGCGGACCACGGGGGTTAGCAAGGCCGCCTTTGAAAAGGGTTATCTGGAATATCTCAACAAGATCGTCGCCGACCTGACCGGTGGCGACTCCGAGCCGGAGATGTCCCTGGCGGAGCTGGAGAAGGCCCATCAGAAGAACCCGGACGACCTGACGGCCGCGGCCCGGTTTGCCGATGGCATGTTGAAAGCCAACAAGCGCAAGGATGCCCGCGAACTGGCCCTCAAGGTGATCGAGAAGGATAAAAAACAACCGCTGGCAGCCATCGTGCTGGCGAAGCTGGAAATGCGGGGCGAAGACCTCCCCGCCGCGATCGCCTACCTTGAGCCCGCGCTCGACCGCGCCAAGCCGAACGCCCAAGTATTGGAGTTGCTGGCCCAGCTTCAATTGAAAAATGAGAACGGCAAAACGGCGATTGAACTGTATGAACTGGGGTTGAAGCACCGCCCCAACAACGTGGAACTGCTGAAAGGTTTGACGACCGCCGCACTGAACACCGGCGATGGCACAAAGCTCCGCTCAACGCTCAAACTCCTGGCCGACTGCGAAGCCGACGACGCATCGGTTCGGAAAAAACTGGCCGAACTCGCCCTGGAAGACAAGGCCTACGCCGAAGCCGTCGAATACGGCCGGGCCGCGCTCTACGTCGATGTGATGGACGTGGAAACGCACAAGTTTCTTGCCCAGGCTTACGAGGGTCTGGAACAGCCTGCCAAGGCCCTGCAGGAACTCCAGGTCGCCGCCGAGATCAAGCCCGACGACAATGATTTGGCAATAGAAGTGGCGAAGGCGGAAATCGCTTCGGGAAAAAAGGCGGAGGCCAAGACGCGGTTGGAGGCTCTGTTGAAAAAGTCGCCCAATCATGCGGTGGCGAACAGATTGATGAAGGAGATTGGTGCGGCGGATTGATGTAGTGCAGAGGCCCGAATCCACGGAGGCGAGCTCGGCTGGGATGCGCGGTTCAATGTCGCGAGCGCCAACCCGCCTGCCGCCCGCGCTGCCTGTCGCGGAGGCGGACTTATTCTGAAGCTTCAAAGACTGGCCCTGGCCATGGGCAATGTGTACAGGCTTGAGGATCTGCTATCATCCGCCGAAATCAGTCTTGGCCAGTCACAGCCCCAGTGAATCCAGCATGGACGCGGACACACAAGCCACCTCGCTCCCATCCCCTGCCTCACCCATCGTGGAAAGTCCGCCGGAAATCGATCCCGCGCTGGGCTCGCCACATCACCGAAACGCCGTATGGCGGTTTGTTCAATTCTTTTGCCGCATCTTGTTCTACACTTGGTTCGGCTTCCGCACGCGCGGCATGGAACGGCTTCCGGCAGGCGGCGGACTGATCCTCAGCAACCACCAAAGCTTTCTCGATCCGCTGCTGGTCGGTGTGTACCTCAACCGCCCGATCAGTTTTCTGGCGCGGGAGGATCTGTTCAAGGCTCCGGTCGTCGGCTGGATTTTGGCCCGCACCTACGTCATGCCGCTGAACCGCGCTGCCAGCACCACGGGATTGCGGGAGACAATTCGCCGCATGAAGCTCGGTTTTCTGGTGGGGGTCTTTCCGGAAGGCACGCGGACGCCGGATGGCGTCGTGCGGGAGGTCAAACCGGGCTTCACCGCCCTGCTCCGCCGTTCGGACCTGCCGATCATTCCCGTGGGCATCGCCGGCGCACACCGCTCGTTCGGCCTGGGTCACCGCATTCCAAAACCGTATCGCATCCGGCTCGTCTATGGAGAGCCGATCCCGCCGGAGATTGTTGCCGAACTGAAGGGCCGGGGACGCGAAGACGAACTGGTGGCTCTGGTCCACAAGCGGATCGTGGAATGCCAGATGGAGGCCGAAGCCTGGATTCAGGGGCGCGCTTTGGAAGCCCAGGGAGAGCCACGGATCAAACCCGGAAAGTAGACGGGCTGGTGACGACTGCCGCTTGCCAGACATGTTGATCAGGACGCCGCCTGACGTTCGTGGTGTGTCGCGCGGAGGCGGGATATTCGTGATTGTTACCTCTTTTTCCGCTACACACCCTACGGGATTTCTCATGCAGCGCATTCTCAGCATTTCCGGCCTTCGTGGTGTGATTGGCGACGGACTGGATCCGACATACCTGGTGGAATTCGCCAGCGGACTGGCCACGCTGTTCGAAGGTGGTGTCGTCGTGTTGGCGCGGGATGGCCGGTCGACTGGGCCGTTCGTCAAGAATGCCGTGCTGGCGGGACTCTTGGCCGGTGGCTGCCGCGTGCTGGATGCGGGGATCGCTTCGACTCCGACGTGTGGCGTACTGGTCCGCGAATATCAGGCAGCCGGCGGCCTGCAGATCACGGCGAGCCACAATCCGGTGGAGTGGAACGGACTGAAGCCGTTCAGCCCGCAGGGCTCGGTGTTCAATGCCCAACTCGGTGAGAAGCTGCTGCAGATTCTCAATAACCGGGCCTACAAATATGCCACGTGGGACAAGCTGGGCACCGTGGAACTGCTGGACGACCCCAGCCTGCCCCACTTGAACCGGGTGCTGCCGCTGGTGGACGTTCTGGCTATTCGCAGACAAAAACTCAAAGTGGTGCTCGACTGCAACCGTGGCTCAGGCGCGATCTTTGGTCCACGCCTGCTCCGCGAACTCGGCTGCGAAGTCCACGTGATGGGCTCCGAGGCCGACGGGAATTTTGAACACCCACCCGAGCCAACCGAACAGAATCTCGGGACGCTGTGCGATGCCGTGCGGAAGCACGGTGCCGACGTGGGCTTCGCGCAGGATCCCGATGCCGACCGCCTGGCCATTGTCGACGAGGCCGGACGATACATCGGCGAGGAGCTGACACTGGCCCTCTGCGTTGACCGCATCCTGCCGCAGCGACCAGGGCCGGTCGTTGTGAATGGCTCCACGAGCCGCACCACGGCCGACCTCGCGGCTCGGTATGGCTGCGCCTTCCATCGCTCTTATGTGGGCGAGGCCAATGTCGTGGCTAAAATGAACGAGGTGGGAGCCGTGATTGGCGGTGAAGGGAATGGGGGATTGATTGAGCCCCGGGTAGGGTTCGTGCGCGACAGTTTCGCGTCGATGGCGTATGTTCTGGACGGCCTCGCGGCACGTGATGAAAAACTGTCGCAATGGGTCGCCACGCTGCCGCACTACAGCATCGTGAAGGACAAGGTGACCTGCCCGGCCACAAAGGTCCCTGCCGCCTGCGCGGCACTCAAGGCCAGCTTCCCCGACGCCACCGCTCAGGAAGGTGACGGCCTGCGGCTCGACTGGCCGGACCGGTGGCTGCAGATTCGTGGCAGCAATACCGAACCGATTATCCGCGTCATTGCCGAAGCCCCCGACGAAGCCAAGGCGCGGAAGCTTTGCGACGCGGGCCTGGCGATCGTCCGCCAGGCGTGAACGCATTTTTGATTTTTGATTGGACGGTGAGACAGGATGTAAAAGGATGACAGAGGATCAGAAAGGATGTCCTGATTCAAAGCTGGCACAAACAGATCCGTTCCTCATCCTCTTCCATCCTCTTTCATCCTGTCCAATATCCAAGCCACCTCCATCTACGCGACTGGTCCGCCCCGCAAATCCGTTACGGTCAGGAAAATCGAAAATCACCCTGCCGGTTCGGGCTCGAACTCCACGGGAATCAGTTCCGATGGCGGCAGCATCTCGATGTCGAGTTTTCCGGTCATCAGGAAGAGGTAACGGCCGACGAGTTCCCGATAAGGTGCTGAGGGATTGGTGCGAAGCGCCTCCCGCAACGATTTCTCGGCGTCCTTGAATCGTCCTGCTTCGAGTTGGACGAGACCGGAGTTGAGCCACAGGTCGCCGATGACCGAGGGGTAGTTGTAGAAAAACGCTTCTGTGGTTTGGGTGACGCCGCTGGGCCACGGTCCGCCGGCTGACGGATGCAGGAACGATGAACTGAGGAGCGAGTTGACCAACTGTGTTTCGTAGTTTTCGGCGGCGGCGACCATTTTCGTGGTGGCCGCGGCATACTCGCCGTTCGCCAGGTGAGCCACGGCGACGGGCCGCAGCAGCGACGCGGCCTGTGGGTTGCTGGTGTTGATGTCACGCATGAACTCGGCAGCGCTCTCGACGGGTCCGGTTTCCAAGTGGACGACGGCCAGCAACTGGTGAGCCACAGGGCTGGATCGGAGTTCGGCATCGTCTTCAATGATCTGCCCGGCGGTCTGATACAGACCGAGTTCCAGAACGCTCACGGCCGACTGCAGGGTGTTGTGGTTGGCTTGCGCCTTCATTTCGCCGAGTTTGCGGTTGACGGTCGCCAGCAATTGGTCGTAGGTTGCCAGTTGGGACTTGATTTCAGCACGCAGTTGACGCTGCTCGGTGGTCGGTGTGAGATTGGCCAGCAATGACGCCTGAATCGCCTTGAGTTCCCGCGCGGCCAGGTCGGGGCGTGCCGCAAACTGCGAGTTGCGCTGTCCCTGCTGCGCCATGGTCCTCAACTGCGGGCCTTCATACATCGACAGCAGCGCCTGGTGTGCGGCCATGTTTTCGGGATCGGCCGTGAGAGCCAGATTGAACGCGGCGACCGCCTGATAGTAGCGGATGCTGCTGGGCGCCTGCGGGCTGCTTGGCGCCATCAAGGGTCCCTCATTGGCGTACAACAACTGGTAGGCAAGGCCCAGCGCGAGGTATCCATCCGTCGAGGAGGGGTTGACCTTCAACCCCTGTTGAGCGCGGCGGATGCCGAGGAACGCCAGGGCGTCGGCAAACGGCGTGAGCGGAGCCAGCCGCACGAGGTGCAGGGCTTCCTGAACTTCGATGGGCACCTCGCGGCGTTTGCTCCAGAAATACTGCTCATAGAACGAAGGTGAGCGCGGCCACGACTCATGGGTCATCTGCTCGAGCGGCCGCTCGACTTCTTTTCCCGCGGTGTCGAGCGTGAACAACACCGGGTCGCGCTGAAACGCCGCCTGAACCAGATCCAGCCGCCGTGTCTTCAGATACTTGGTCAGTTCGGGATCTTTCACGTCGAGCCGGTAGGCAACCAGCGTTGCTCCGCCGAGGCTGGCCGGGTGCCACGTCTGTGCCCCCTGCAGCAAGGCGGCCATCAGCGAGTATTCCGGCCGTTCTCCGGTCAACCGTGGCAGCACATGTGTCAGTTTGTACTTGTCGAGCGTCGTCTTCCACTTGGGCTTCTCGGCAATGTTGCGCGTGGTGGATTCCAGCGAGAGTTTGGCTTCCCAGTGTTCATCCAGCAGATTCTTGTCGCCCTTTCCGGCAAACAGTGGGATCCGGCTGTCGACAAAGACCTGTTGGTCCAGCCAGATCAGCATGTCGCCCTGCTGCAGGGCGGAATTGAACGGCCGGTTGTCGAAGCTGTCTTCGAGTTGTGCTTCGAGACCGCGCAGGTTGGCACCGAGCGAGTAGTCGAGTCCGATGCCAGTTCGTCCCGTCGTCGACCGCAGCTTTCCTGTTCCGCCAAAGAACGCCAGTGCCGCCAGGGAGACGACCGTCAGGGCGCGGCCGCCACGGGAAAACAGCAGCGGCCAGGTGTCGATCTTGTACACCAGCGGCGAGTCGGCCTGATACCAAACCTGTCCGTTGAGTGCCGCCAGCACGCAACTGACGAGCGCCGCCAGAGCGAGATCCTGGCCGGCACACATCCCCAGACCGGTGATGCCGAGCCACACCAGGGCATGCGAGAATTCGAGGCGGCCCGCGTTGAGGATCAACATGATCAGGCAGACCGTGATGACCCCGACGGAACACCAGACCGCCAGATTTGGCGCATCCCAAAACCGGTCGGTCCAAACGGGCATCAACGACACCACCTGGTTCAGTGGCAGCTTGCCTTCGAAGACCTTGTTCAGATATTCGCGAAATGTCGGGTATTCGATACCGTAAACCGTGGCTGGCGCGAGCAGCGGCCGCCACAAGAACGGGTGGACCAGCGTGGCGGCGAAGGAACCGCCCACCGCCATCCAGAACGGTCGTTTGGCGCTGGCGTCCAGCGATTCGCCGGTCTTCAGCAGCTTGCCCAGCAAGTCGCCCAAGCCGTACAGGACCAGCAGCGCCAAGCCAAAAAACATCCTGGAATCGAGGTTGCTCCAGAGGAAGAAGAGCGGGATCAGGGTCCAGTAACGCCGGGACGAGGCGGCCGCGGTCGTCAGTCCACGGTTCCCCTCCAAGATGAACAGTGTCGCGGCCAGACCCAGCAGCGTGATCAACCCTGGCAGCGCGACAAACCGTTCATGTACGGCCAGCACCGTGGCTGCGGCACAGACCGCCGACCACCACGTGGGCGCGGTCCGGCGGCTGGTGTGGACCACGAGTCCAAATGTGAGGGCCGCCAGCACTGCCTTCACGAGCGTAATGCCGCCCCAACCAGAGAGTGCATAGACGCCACCCAGCAGCAGGTCGAAGCCCCACGAGAGGTTGACCCAGACGCGGTCGGCGGCGGCGTACGAAAACACATCGGTCCGTGGCGGGAGCACGCCGTGCCCGAGCAGATATCGGCCCGTTTTGACATGCACCAGCGAAGCGGTCTCGGCGACCTGCGTCAAAGCGTACAGGAATGCCAGCAAGACCACCGCCCACCGCAGCACGAAATCGCCGCGAATGGCCTCTTCTTCCACCAGTTCTGGCGTCAGCGGCTCGTTTTCGCCACCCGGATTGAACTCGGAGCCGGTGGGAGCAGGTGGACTCGCGGCAGCGGGCGCAGCCGACGGCGGACCCGGGGGTGTTGCAGAAGCGCTCACGGAGACTTTCAAACCGAAGGTGCAATCGAGGATCAGGCGCAAAGAAGTCCGCTGCATGCTACGGCTGCGAAATCCCCATGGTCAAGGCACCCGTATTACGTCTGCGCGAGTGGAGTCGTTGGAGAGGGGCCATTTTCGATTTTCGATTTTCGATTGGCTGTGGCACCAAGCACGGACTGGATGGGACGCCGAGACTGCCTCCCAGTCACGCAAGTGGCCCACTCTGATCGATTGTGGCGTGAAAACCAATCGAAAATCATAAATCGTAAATCGTAAATCGTAAATCACGTCCCCATTCGCTGCTCCAGGCCGGGAAACAGGATGTCGCGGACAAAGGGGCCGTTCAGGCCAACGACCTTGAGGGCGGTGCACAGGATGATCCGTAGATCCAGCCAAACTGAACGATGGGCGATGTACTCCCGGTCGTAGCGCAGTTTGGCTCGGACGTCATCCAGCGTCAGATCAGCTCCGTGGAAGATCTGCGCCAGACCGGTGACCCCGGGCGGAACTTCCAGCCGCTCCAGATAGCCGGGCACTTCTTGAATCACTCTCTCGATGATTTCCGGACGTTCGGGACGCGGCCCCACGAGCAGCATGTCACCGGCCAGAACATTGAAGAGTTGCGGCAGTTCATCCAGGTGCGAGCGTCGGAGGATGTGACCGATGGGAGTGACGCGGGGATCGTTGGTCTGCGCCCACACCGCACCCGTGGCCTTTTCGCAGTTGTGCCGCATGCTGCGGAATTTGTAGATCGAGAATTCCCGGCCGCGCAACCCACTGCGGCGTTGGGTATAGATGGCCGGACCCCGGGAGGTGGCCCGTACCAGGCACCACACAATCGCCATCACCGGCAGGGATGCCACAAGCAGGCCCATCGTCAGCAGCCGGTCCACCCAAATGCTGCCGCGGGCCGGCTTGGCTGTGAGAAGGGACTTGGGACGGCGGGCCGCCAGTGGATGAGCTTCAACTTGCCGATTTTTCGGGGCAATGGTTCCGAGCATGGATCACACTCTCCGCAGATGCACTGGCTGAATTTCGATGCAGGGCCGTCCAGCCGATGCCTGTGGCTCGATTCTGTCGGTCCTGCAAGATTCTCCGAATTTGGAAGCGGCATGATGCCAGTTTGTGACCTATAGACTGGTATGACGCAGGTCAGCTTGCGCAGTCTACGGTGCCGACAGAAGTCGCAAACCTTCTCAAGCACGGGTTGCGCCAAGCCGCGTCATTTTTAGGAATTCACGCGTTTCGGCGTGAATGCCGCAGGGATGTCTTGCCGCTGCCCCACGAGTGTCGCCGTGGCACATCATTGGTGAAGCGTTTCGGAAACACTCCTGGATAAGAAGCACGGTCTGCGCATCCCTCAACTCCCGCGCGACAGGGTTTGAGAGATCCGCGGTGATTTGCGTGCGTTCGAGCATCATTTCGTGTGGCCACCCAACATGCCCCTCGTCAGCGTCGTTATTCCAACATTCAACCGTGCGTACTGCATTGAGCGCGCGATTGACAGTGTCCTCTCGCAGACCCACGCCGATGTCGAGGCGATCATCGTTGATGATGGATCCACGGATGACACCCAGTCCCTGCTGCGGTCGAGGTACGGGGCTGAGCCACGCGTGAAGCCGGTCTATCAGCCGAACACCGGAGTTTCGGGTGCCCGCAACACCGGCTTTCGCCATGCCAAGGGCGAATTCATCGCCCTGCTGGATTCGGATGACACCTGGTTCCCGTGGAAGCTCGAAGCCCAGTTGGCGGTGATGGCCGCACGCCCCAACGTCGGCATGGTGTGGACCGACATGCAGGCGGTCGATCCCGAAGGGCGGATCGTCGATCCCAAACACCTCAAGAGTTTCTACGGCGCCTATCGTTGGTTCACCGAGCAGGACTTGTTCGAGGAACGCTTCCCCCTCAGCGAGGTCTTTTCGGCGGCAGACTCGCTCGGCTTGGACACTCCCGTCCAGGTGGGTGAGATTTACTCCCAAATGATGATGGGAAATCTCGTCCATACGTCGACGGTGCTGATCCGCCGCGAACGACTTGAGCGCGTGGGCGAGTTCGACCTGGAGTTCCAGCCTGGCGGCGAAGACTACGACTTTCACCTGCGGACATGCCGTGAGGGAGCCGTGGCGTTTCTCGACGTGGCCTCGATCCGTTATCAACGCGGCCTCGCCGACCGTTTGACAGTCCCCGCCAATGGGCTGCCGTTTGCCCGCAACTTCCTGCGAGTGATCGAACGGGAGCTGGGCGCTCATCGCCACCGGATCCAATTGTCACCGCAAATGCTGAACGCGGTGTTCGCTGATGCCCATGCCTGGATCGGCGAAGCCGCATTGGACCTCGGCCAGCGTGGTGTGGCGCGCCGGCACCTGTTTGAGAGTCTGCGGTTCAATCGACGTCAGCCACGCATTGCCGGGCTGCTGGCCTCGGCCTGCCTGCCCGCTGCACTGGGCCAGTGCGGTCGACGCGTGTACCACTCTCTGACCGCGCCGCTACGGCCGCGGCCGCCAGAGTTCAAATCACAACTGGTGCCGGTGCCACAACCGACTCGGGCTGCCACGCGCTAAGGACCGGAGAAAGAATAAGTGTGCGTTTTAAAGATCGCGGCAATAATAGCATGGTGAAGTTGATTGGGATGGACGCTGATTGAGGGCAGATTCATCAGCCGGCACGTGTTAGCGTCCGGTTCGTGGCGCTGGCGTCTTCCGATGATCCTCCAACCGGGGGGCTAAGGCCCTCAGGCTCATTGGCTGTACGGCTTGTCAAAAGTCGACAGTTATTCTTGCCGCTGTCCTAAACGCTGTTTGCACACGGATCGGATTGGTTCAGTGACATTTTTTCTGTTCATCCTGGTGAACGCGACGCTCTTCCTGCGGCCAGCGGAGATTTTCCCGGCATTGCTCGGGCTGCCGATCTACGAAGTCCTGATGGTCTCCTGCCTGATCGGCTCCTTCAACTCGATCCGCCAGCAACTGCAGCCACAGGCGCTGATGAAGGCACCGATCACGCTCTGCGTGCTGGGAATCCTCGCCGGGGTCGTGTTCTCCCACGCGTCACACGCCTATCTTTACGGCATCAAGACCTTCGGCGAACTGTTTCTAAAGACGGTTCTGTATTTCCTGATGCTGACTTCGCAGGTGAACACGCCGGCGCGGCTGCGCACGTTCCTCTTCTGGGTCAACGTGTTCGCCTGCGTCATGGTCACGATGTGCGTGATCGACTTTCTGGGCATCGTCGATTTTGAATTCATCACGCACTACACCGACCGTGATGGCGTGTCGGACGAGGGCACCGCAAATTTTATCCTGCGAATGCGTGGCAGCGGGATTTTTGAAGATCCCAATGACATCAGCCTGGTGATTGTCACCGCCGGCGTCCTGTGCTTTTACTTTCTGAATGACGAGCGCGCTGGAGTGTTTCGCGCTGCGTGGCTTCTGCCCATGGCTGTGCTTGGGCTGGCGCTGCTGCTGACCCGGTCCCGCGGCGGACTGATGTCAGCCGGCATGGCCGCAGTCGTGTGGACCTATCTGCAGCATGGGCGCACCACCGCCATCGCCGTCTGTGTCGCGGGCCTGCTCGCCCTTCCCCTCGTGGGCGGCCGCCAGGGCGACCTCAGTCTCGACGAGGGAACAGGCAACGAACGCATCCATCTGTGGAAGGAGGGGCTGGTCGCGATGCGCTCGTCCGACTTCGTCTTCGGCACCGGAGCGGGAACCTATGCCGACATCGCCCAGCTCGTGGCCCACAATTCGTACATCCACTCGTTCGTAGAACTGGGAATCTTTGGCGGGACCTTCTTCCTGGGGTGTTACTACTTCTCCGCGGTCATTCTCTGCCGCATCGGGCGGGAGCCGCCACTGCCGGGCCAGGAGTCGGACCGCCGGCTTTCGGAACTGGCCCGGTTTCACCCCTACATGGCGGCCATCATCGCCAATTGGGGCTTAGGCATGCTTTCACTCTCGCGCTGTTATGTGGCTCCGCCGTACCTGGTGTTCGGGCTTGTGGCGGTTTTCGCCGCCATTTGGTCCCGCTACCGGGAGAATCCCGAACCCCTGGTCCGATTCGATCGGACGCAGTTCATGCGGCTGGCCGGCGCCAGTGTCACCACGCTTGTCGGCTTCAATATTTTCGTCCGGATCTTTGCCGGCTGATCCGCAAAGCCGAGATAGAGTCTTAAAGCTCCTCTCCCGTTGGAGCGCGGCAGTTGAGGTGAGATTTACCAAAGATGACAAGCAGCAGATGACAGAACCAGCTACAGACGAGCCGTTTGGCCCCACTCGGATCGCATTGTCGGCAGATTCTGCATTTGTCATTCCTTGAACGCTTTCCCAAGGTGAGTGATGAAACGCTTTCTGGCACCGAACCGAAACCTCCTCTCCAGTTGGGGCGGGCACGCCATCATGCTGGCAGTGGGTTTCTGCTTGATGCCGTATGTCCTTGGCGTATTGGGACAGGAATCCTACGGTTCCTGGATCTTTATCAACTCACTCGCGAGTTATTCGAACCTGTTGTACCTCGGATTCGGGCAGACGCTCAGTCGGTTCGTCGCGGGGCACTCGGCCCGCAAGGATTGGGAGCGTCTGAACGCCTCGGTGACCGTGGTGTTCACGGTCTATTCGGCGATGGGTGCGCTGGCGATGGCAATGGCGTCACTACTCGCGTGGCAGGCTCCGGCTCTGCATGCTTGGAGCGGCGACTCGCTGGTGGAGGTCCGCTGTGTCATCATGGCGCTCGGAATGAACGTCGCCTGCGGCATGGTCGGCAGCTCCTTTGGGGGAGTCCTGCTCGGGTATCAGCGGTTTGACGTTGAGCGCACCGTCTTCGTGGCAGCCACGCTGTTTCGCGCGGCGGTGACGGTCATCTTTCTGCGGGCGGAATGGGGATTGTTCACGCTCGCGGCCGCATTCCTGGCGACAACGGTCGTCGAGAGCGTCTGCTACTGCATCCTGGCGTTCCGCTTTGTGCCAACCCTGAGACTGCATCCGCGCTATCTCACGCGACAGGCGTTCCGAGACAGCTTTGGCTTCAGCCTGAAGGCCTTCGTCGGCATCATCGCCGGCCAGTTGATCGCCGCCACGGACACAATTCTGATCGCCCAGTTCATGGGGAAGGCTGCCGTCGTCCCCTACTACATTGCCCTGCGGCTGTGTCAGTTCATCCAAAAGCCGATCCAGCAGATTGGCGATGTCAACATGCCGAAGGCCGGGCAGTTGGCCGCCACCAATGATGCGGCAGCGGTTCAGCGTCTGGCGGGCCGCTCGATGGGAATGGCGTTCCTCATGAGTTCTGGCGTGTTTGTCGGTGCGTGGTTTTTTGGCGACCGGCTGATTGAGAACTGGATGGGGCCAGCCTACACGCAAAGTCATCTGCTGATGCTCATGCTCCTTGGAGCACAGCTCGTCACGCTGCCGATGGGGGTCATGCGGCAGATTCTCTTCGGCTGCGGACATGTCCGCTTCCCCGCCCTGCTCTGCCTGCTGCAGGCGGGCTTGAACCTGGTCTGCTGTCTGCTGCTGATCCGCAGCCACGGCCTGGTTGGAGTCGCCATTGGAACCACTGTTCCGTTTGTCATCCTGGAACTCTTAGTGCTGCTGCCCTACGCCCTGCGAACGCTGCACCTGCGGCCGAGCCGCCTGCTGGCGGCTGTCGTTGGTCCGGCACTCGCGCCACTCGCGCTGCTGACAGCGTACTCATGGCTGGTTGACTCTTCTTGGGCAGGCAGCCGTGGCTGGGCCTTCCTGATGGTCGTCACGCTGGGTGGCGGCGCGGTCCATTTTGGGACGTGGGCCCTGCAAAAATCCCTCAGTGAATTTCACCTTTCGCTCTGGCCAGCCAATGCGCCTCCCTCCAAGCGGCCGGTTACCGTGGCTGCAGATTCGCGTGACGAACAAGACTTCCAGCCGCAAACCGCAATGGCCGAATCAAGCATCTGAAGTCCCTCTCACGCAGGCTGAACCTGCTGCCACCGACTCTTGACCATCACCTCATCCTCCTGCCAGCTCAGCGTCACTCGTTGGTGAAGCCCATGTCCCGCCTGCCCTTACATTCCGTCTCGGATGCACGACTTCTTAAATTTGGGCTGTCGGAATCGGATCTGTTGGAACTGCAGGCAATGGCGCTGAAAACCGTGCCGCTGGAGTCGAGTTCGGCACTCGTCCTGCGGGAATTCACAAACCCTGCCACGGGGTTGCGAATCTGGCGTGAATTGGAGACGCGCACCAATGCCGCGGCGACGGCCAGCTCGGCGTGGATCGAAACGTGGATCCGGCACTACGGCGACCTGCTCCGGTGGCGGTTCGTCAGCGCCACGTCGCGCGGCCGACCGGTGGGCATCGTCCTCTTGGTCGAATCAACACTTCAGCGAGAGGGACCGCTTCCGGTTTGGAGTCTGCACTTGGGGACCGCGGGAGAACTGGAATCGGACAGCGTCTTCGCGGAATACAACAGTCCGCTGGTGCTAAACGGCTACGAACAGAGCTTTGCCATGGCACTGATGAAACACATCGACTGTGATGGGCGATGGGAGCGGTTTCATCTCGATGGGATCCAGGCCGAGGTGGCGAAACCCTATCTGGAGCAGCGTGGCGAGGCCGAGATTCGGGAAGTTCCCGCGCACTACTTCGATCTGAAGGAGACCCGTGCCAACGGCCAGTCCGTATGGGACCGACTTGGCAAAGGCACGCGGCGTTCGATTCGCACCGGCCGTCAGCAGCATCCAGAACTGAGCGTCGACTGGTCCGACTCGCCGGACGCAATGGAGATGCTGTTTGCGGACCTGGTCAAGCTGCACCAGCAGCGCTGGGAATCGGTCGGCAAAACCGGCTGCTTTCGCAGCGAGCGGTTCACGGCCTTTCACCGCGACCTGACCCGCCGCTGGTTGCCCGACGGCCGGGCGGTTCTGGCACGCGTTCAGTCGGGAGTTGGCACAGGCCGACGTACGATGGGTTGCATGCATTTCTATGTCGAAAACAACCGGCTGCTCTGCCAACTAACGGGCATGTTGCACGAAGCGGGCGCAAGCTTGGGGCTGTTGTCGACCTACATGATTCTCGAATCGGCGCTTTCGCGGGGATATGACGCCCTCGATTATCTGGGTGGCGACACTCAACAAAAGCGCAATCTGTCAACCCATGCCAACCGGCTGCAATGGTGCGTCTGGAAACGGCCACACTGGAAGTTCTCCGTCGTCGACGCCCTGCGCGTCCTAAAACGATCTTTGCCGCTGGGCTGCCGTTAACCAACAAGCGCTGTGTCTGACCCAGCAGATACCACAGCAGTACGCTAGATCGACATCCGCCACTCCATACCCCTTCAGCCACCACAAGTCCGCATGATGCTTGAAACACAGACTGCACTGCCTGCCTTACTGCCTAAAGCTGGCATCGCACCGCTGCAATTGCGCTGCCTTGAAAGCGCGGCTGGCCGGGCTGCCTGGGAACAGTTGAGCCACGGCCTTAACCGACCTGGTCTGTTTTGCTCGTGGCCCTGGGTTGACACGTGGCTCCGGCACTACGGAGCTGCCGTTCCCCACGAGTTTGTCGCCGCCAAGATTGGCGACGAGATCGTGGGAGTGACGCTGCTGACCCGCAGCCACCGATCGGCGGGACCGATCGGCGTACGCGGCCTGCATGTGGGCACCGCCGGCGAGCGTGACGAAGACAGTGTCTTCGTGGAATATAACCGTCTGCTTGTGTCGCCCGCGCATCATTCGGCGTTTGCCGCCGCCCTGATGCAGATGGCTGACGCCCAACGTGGCTGGGACAGCCTCCATCTGGATGGGATGACCACCACCGAATTAGAACCGTTTCTGTCCGCCCTTTCCGGCGCCGAACTCCGCAGTGTTCCCGACTACTGGTTCGACTTGCAGACGGTGCGGGACGCGAAGTCTGACGTGCTGACGTGGCTCGGCAGCAACACCCGCCGCAGCGTTCGACAAGCCCTCAAGGCCACCGGCGAGGTCACACTCGACTGGGCCGAAACACCGGCCGAAGCTGAATCGATCTTTGCCGATCTCGTCCGCCTGCATCAGTCCCGATGGCAGTCCGTCGGCCAGCCCGGCTGTTATGCCAGCCGGCCGTTTCTGGAGTTCCACCAGGACGTGATCGCCCGCCTCCTTCCCGAGGGAAGGGTCGCGCTGACCCGCGTCCGCCAAGGAGAGCGTGTGCTGGGCTGCGTCCAACTGTTCATCGACCGCAACCGGCTGATGTTCTATCAGACGGGATCTGAACGCGGCGATACAAAGGTCAGTCTGGGACTGCTCACCGACTATCTGTCCATGCAGGCCGGACTGGAACGGGGTTATGACGCTTATGACTTCCTTGCGGGCGACACCATCCATAAGCAGAAGCTGTCGACCGATTGTCAACCGATGATTTGGGCGACATGGCGACGACCGCGCTGGAAATTCGCGGCGATTGATTTCCTGCGCTCGGTGAAACACCGCTACGAGTCGTGGCGGAAGCCCGCGCGGAAGCTGGCGGATGCCGATGCCGGCGAAAAGTGCTGATTGCTCGCATTTTCGACGCTCAGGCGACAATCGGACCTAGAGTTATGCATCTGAGTTTTTTCTACGGTCGAGTTGTGAAGAGCGCCTCAAACACGGAACCATCGGATCGCAGATTCCAATGCCTCACGCCACGTTGACACCAGTCCATTCGCAGGACATCGAGACGGCAAAGCGCCCAATCCGCGTCTGCCACGTGAGCCTCGGCTTGAGTACTGGCGGCCTGGAACGGCTACTCGTGGACTTTGCCCGGTTCCACGATCCCGAGCAGACAGAGATGCAGTTCGTCGCGCTGCGCGACGTGGGACAGCCGGCCGTCGAAATTCGTGAGTGCGGGTCGGTCGTGCATGAACTGCAGGCGCGCGGCGGACGGTTCAACAGCATTCGCCGCCTTGCCAAGTTGTTCGGCGAGATCCAGCCCGACATCGTCCATACGCACAACGCCTATCCCCATTTTCATGCGACGCTGGCGGCGCGCTGGGCCGGAGTCCCAGGTGTCGTCCATACTCGCCATGGCCAGCGTTATGGAGAGTCCTGGCGACTGCGCTGGGAGTTCCGTCTGGCCAGCCGCTTCGCCGACCAGATCGTGGCCGTTTCGGAAGATGCCGCGCGGTTGTCGCGGCTTCAGGACCGAATCCCTGGCGACAAGATTCATTGCATCTGGAACGGTATCGACACCGCCCGCTTTGCCTACCGCGGACCGGCGGATGCGCCGGTGGCGATCTCCGTTGCCCGACTGTCCCATGAAAAGGACTTTCCGACTCTGCTCCGCGCTGTTCGCATCGCGCTCGCCCTGGTTCCAGATTTCAAGCTCCGGATTGTGGGTGATGGAGGCGAGCGCCAGCGGTTGGAGCAGCTCGCGGCGGAACTTCAATTGGGCTCGGCGGTCGAGTTTCTCGGTGAACGCCGCGACATCCCAGAACTCCTCTCGCAGGCAGGGTTCTTCGTGACCTCTTCGCTCACGGAAGGGATTTCCCTGACGCTGTTGGAAGCCGCCGCGGTGGGCCTGCCCATTCTCGCCACAAGGGTCGGCGGCAATCCCGAGATCGTCATCGACGGCGTGACCGGCCGGCTTGTGCCGTCGGCCTGTCCGGAGCGGCTCGCTGCCGGAATCGTGGAACTCTGTCGTCTCCAGCCGATGTGGCGGGACATGGGGCTGCAGGGCCGGCAGCGCGTGCTGGAACATTTTGACATCCGCCAGATGATCGGCCACTACGAACTGTTGTATGCGGACTTGATGAAGCAGAAGACCGCACGCTGATTGCCAGTCTCGCAGCACTGCAGCCAGGCTCCTCGAAACCCACGGCGAACGCTTTCCACACTCCAACCTGCATTACACCGGTCATCGTTCCATGTACGGCTACTTCTATCGACACCTCTTGTTTCCGTTCTTCGACCGTGTTGTTAAGGGACGTCAAACGCTCACGCACTGGAATTCGTTCGAGCACACTCAGTGGCGTTCGCGGGCTCAACTCGAAGGCCAGCAACTCACAGACCTGCGGAGCTTGTTGACTCATGCCGAGGCAACCTGTCCATGGTATCGAGAGACTTGGGCGAACCTGCAGCTTCGGGCCGGAGAGGTCAACTCCTTTCAAGATTTCCAGAGTTTCCCGCTGCTCACCCGCGAGGCCATTCGCGACCATCGCGTCGAATTACGAACGACGCAGCCACTCAAGCTGATCCCCAAGTCCACTGGTGGCTCGAGCGGCGTTCCGTTGCAGTTCGACCTCGATACCGGCAGCAACGACCGCCGCACCGCCATGATGTACCGCGGCTACCGTTGGGCTGGCGGCGAGCCCGGCACCCGGCAGCTCTTCATCTGGGGCGGCCCGGTGGCGGGCACGGCTGGCTGGAAGCAGTGGAAACAGGCTCTCCATACCGCTTTTGACAACCGCAAAATCATCAACTGCTTTGATTTCACTCCGGAGAGAATGCCGGTTCATGTGAAGGCGCTCGACCGCTTCAAGCCCGAGGTGATCGTTGCCTACACCACGCCGCTTTATGAATTCGCGCGTTACCTCGACGAACATGGGATTGAGCCATTCTCTCCCAAATCCATCATCGTGGGGGCGGAAAAGCTGCACGACTTTCAACGGACTCTGATCGAGCGCGTGTTCAAGTGCAAGGTCTTCGAAACGTATGGATCGCGCGAGTTCATGCTGATTGGCGCGGAGTGCGGTGAGCATGCGGGGCTGCATCTGAGCCACGAGAATCTGTATGTGGAAATCCTGGATGACAATGGTCACCCGACACCCGCCGGAGAAGAGGGGAACATCGTCATTACGGATCTATTCAACCACGGCATGCCGTTCATCCGCTATGTCAATGGCGACCGGGCGGTGGCAGGATGGAAGAACTGTCCGTGTGGACGTGGACTCCCCCTGTTGACGCGTGTCACTGGTCGCCGTCTGGATACGTTGGAAACGCCGGATGGACGTAAGATTCCCGGCGAGTTCTTCCCGCATCTGATCAAGGATTTCACTGCGGTCCGGCGATTCCAGGTGGTGCAGACAACGGACGACACGATCGTTGTCAAACTGGTTGCCCCCGACATGTCGCGCGAATCCGAAGAACAGCTTTTGCATGCGATCACTGCCTGCACCGGTTGGTCCGTGCAGATCCAAATCGAACGCGTCGCGGAGATACCACTGACCAAGGCCGGAAAGCTAAGGGTTGTAGTCCGCGAAGCAAAGCCAACCGAGCCGTGTGAAAATGTCAATGTGCAATTGGCGGCATCCGGCAGCGCCCAATAAGGACCGCTGCAAGAATAACTGTCGACTTTTGACAAACTGTACAGCCAATGAGCCGGAGGGCCTTAGCCCCCGGTTGGAGGATCATCGGAAGACGCCAACGCCACGAACGGGACGCTGATGAATCTGCCCTCAATCGGCGTCCATCCCAATCAACTTCACCAGGTTATTATTGCCGCGATCCCAAGCTAAGAATACGACAGTTATTCTTTCTCCGATCCTAAGTTCCAGACAACAGGCCACTACTACTTGTCATGGGATTCTTCCCAATACCATGCGTATTCTCTTCTTCTCCAATGCGTTCCCAAACCCGGCTCAGCCGACGCGCGGCCCCTTCAACCGCGCCCTGCTGGGAGCCGTGGCTCAAAACCACGCCGTGCATGTCGTTTCGCCCATCAGTTGGGTGGACGAAGTGACCGCGTGGCGTCAGGGGAAAGGACTGGGCTCACGTTCCGCGACGTTGAGTTCGTCGCTGACAGCCACCTATCCGCGCTGGTATTACACGCCGCGAATCCTTCGCAGCCAGTATGGCCACTTCATGTGGCATTCGGTGCGCTCCCACCTTCTTCAGCAATCGCGCCAGTTCAGACCAGACGCCATCGTTTCCTACTGGGCTCATCCCGATGGCGATGTTGCCGTCCGTCTCGCCAAACGCCTGCAAGTGCCCTCGGTGGCCATGGTCGGTGGCTCGGACATTCTCCTCCTCGCCCGCAGCGGGTCGCGCCGCCGCGTGATCCTGCAAACACTGCACGCCGCGGATGCCGTGGTGCCGGTGAGTGGCAACCTGCGGGACACCCTCCTGGCCGATGGCATTCCCGATGACAAGCTGACTCTCATCCCGCGCGGGGTGGACCGGGCCATCTTTCGTCCAGGCAATCGGGAAGATGCCCGACACCGACTGGGAATCGACCTGGAGCGCCCCCTCGTGATTGCTGTCGGCAGGCTCGTCCCGGTGAAGGGGTTCGAAGTCCTGATCAATGCCATGCACCTGTTGTCGAAGTCCGGCACTCCGCCGCAGTTGGTGATCATCGGTGGCGGTGAACTCCGCGGCGTCCTGCAGCAGCAGATTCGGCAACTGGGCCTGCAGGAGACCGTGAAGCTGGTTGGCGCACAGACGCAGGAAGTCATTGCCGACTGGTATCGCGCCGCAAATCTCGTCGCGCTCTCCAGCCATTCGGAGGGCATCCCCAACGTACTGCTGGAGGCGCTCGCCAGCGGTATCCCGTTTGTCTCAACCCATGTGGGCGGCGTCGCTGACATCGCCGACGAGCAACATCACACGCTCGTGCCGCCGAACGATCCGAGAGCACTGGCCGGGGCGATCCACAACCGGCTGAACACCCCGCGCCCGACAGGAACTCCGCGATTCATGCCGCCTTCGTGGATGGATGCCGCCGACCAACTCTGTGAACTAATTCAGACTCTGAAAGAACACCCACAGTCCGCAAAGATCGAGCCGCAGTCCCACAAATCCGAGTCCCAACCAGCCCTGGTCCACGCTTGATCACGCAACATCAATATATTGTCAGGACGGGTAGAACTGTGGTTGAAGCGGCCGGTCTCATTGCTGCGCACGTGCCGAAACCTCGCCGAACCTGGAAATCCGTGGCCCGCGGCATGGTCCGCCGCGCCTCACAAGCATTACTGCCGCCGCAGTGGATGTTGTTCAACGGACCTGCCAACGCGGGCGGTTTGGCGCTGACATTCGACGATGGGCCGAATGCAACACATACTCCCAAATTGCTGGATCTGCTCGGCAGTTACAACATTCGCGCGACGTTCTTTCTGGTGGGGGGATGCATGGAGGACCATCCTGACCTCGTTCGGCGGATCGTGGCGGAAGGTCATGCAGTTGGACATCACAGTTGGTGGCATCGCTCAGAGGGGACCTCCTCCCGGACCCTGGGAGAGGAAGTTCAGCAGTGCCGGAAGCTGATCCACGAACTCACCGGATTGCATTCCAATTTGTTTCGCCCCCCCCGCGGCAATCTGTCTGTGGCAAAGATTCTGAATTTATGGCGCCTGCGCCAGCATGTCGTGATGTGGAATGTCGATCCTCGCGATTATCTGATGCGATCCAGCGCCGAGGCTGAGGCTTGGGCGAGAAAATATGAGCCAGCCGCGGGAGACGTAGTATTGTTGCACGACGACCACCCGTTCGTGCTGGATTTCATTCCCCAGATTGCCAAGTCGGCACACGAGCGGAATCTGACGTTTGAGACCATCCCCACTTGGATCAATCGCCTTGAATGACTCTGCGGGCCGATCCATGACGGATGACCCGGAATCATTCATTGTTCGTTTCCGCCCGAATTAAGTACTCAGGTATTCGAATGGCTGTTGCGTGTTTGGACCGTGAGCCGATTGTCGCCGCTGGACCGGACCACCGGGAGTCGGTCGCCGCACGGCGTGTGCTGTTGATCAGCTATCACTTCCCGCCTGTCGGCGGTGCTGGTGTGCAACGGCCGGCAAAGTTCGTGAAGTATCTGCGCGACTTTGGCTGGGAGCCGACGGTCCTGATGGCGTCGAATCCATCGGCACCTGTCATTGACGAAAGTCTGTGCCACGACCTGCCCGAGAATCTGCAGATTCTCAAGGCCCGGACGCTTGAACCAAGTTATGCCGCAAAGCAGCAACTGATCGCCAACACCACTTCCAAACGGTTGAATCCACTGCGGGCCATTCGCGGCGTCGCCCGTGGTCTTGCCGGCCTGTTGCTTCAGCCCGACCCGCAAATTCTGTGGCTTCCCGCCGCCTATCAAGCTGCCGCCGCGCTACTCAACCGGGAACCCCACGCTGTCATTCTCGCAACCGCTCCAGCGTACACCAATTTGCTGCTCGGCGGCCTGCTGAAGCAACGCTTCAAGATCCCGCTGGTGTGCGACTTTCGCGACGAATGGGATCTGAGTTCGGAATATCTCGAAAACCGGTCACGCGACGGCCTCACCCGCCTTGTTCAGCAGAAAATGCAGAACTGGGTGCTGCACCGTACCGATGCGATTGTCGCCACGACTGCCGTCAGCACACAGCGGCTGCTGGAACGCGCGCGGCAGGTTCGCAGCCAAGCCACGGCTGACTGCATCTACAACGGATACGACGACAGCGACTTCGCAAACTCGCCCGTGGAAAGCCACGTCCTCCCACGCGACTCGCAACGCTATCGTTTGGTTTACACCGGCACACTCTGGAACCTGACGACCGTGGCTCCCCTCGTTGAGGCGATTGAGCGACTTCAGCGCGAGTCCCCTGCCCTTCTGGAGAAGTTGGAACTGGTGTTTGTCGGTCGGAAAACTCCGGCTCAACAACAGTTGCTGCAGCGCGTCACCTCCACCGGCTGCCTGCTGCGTGAATCCGATTATTGCGATCATCACGACGCCGTTTCGCTGATGAGGACTGCCGATGGCCTGTGCCTGCTGCTGAGCGACCTGCCCGGTGCCGACCGTGTGGCCCCTGCCAAGCTCTTTGAATATCTCGCGGCCGGGCGCCCGGTGCTGGGGATTACTCCATCCGGCGAAACTGCGGGATTGGTTCGTGAGTTCTTCCCCCATGGACAGTTCGTGCCTCAAGACGTCTCCGGCATTGCCAATTGGCTCCGTGGCCAGATCCTGAAAGCTGGCTCAAGCTGCGGTGCCAAAGGAGCTGAGCGATTCAGTCGCCGGGCGTTGACTGGCCGGCTAGCCGCCGTGCTCGATCAATTCCAGTGACGAACAAGATCAATCACCAGTTTGCTTTGAGTCTCATATGCTGTTGGTACAGATCGCCTGCTGGCTCTCGATTGCAGCCGTTGGATATGCCTACGTGGGGTATCCCATGGTGGTTTGGCTCGCCTCGCGCGGTCGCCGCGACGCATGGGTCCAGACAGATCTCCTCGCAGACCGCGATCCGCTGCCCTTTGTCTCGCTTGTCATCGCCGCTTATAAGGAGGAGCGGTATATCCTTTCTCGATTGAACAACGCCATTGCCCTGGACTATCCCGGCGACAAGCTTGAGATCCTCGTCGGGTGTGATGGAAATGAGGATGGCACGGGCGATCTGACACGCACCTTTCGTGATCACCGCGTACGACTGATTCAGTTTCCCCAACGGCGCGGCAAGGCGTCGGTCCTGAACGATGTGATTCCACAGGCGCAGGGCGAGATCGTCGTGTTTTCAGATGCCAACACCATGATGCACCCGCAGGCTCTGCGGCGGCTCGTGAGGCACTTCCGAAATGACAATGTTGGCGGGGTCTGCGGCAAACTGGAGTTGACCGACCCCCTCACGGGACAAAACGTCGACGGAGCGTACTGGAAGTACGAGAACTTTCTGAAGGGGTGTGAAGCGCGGCTGGGGGCGCTGCTCGGAGTGAATGGCGGCATCTATGCCCTCCGCAAGCCGCTCTACCAGCCGCTGGCTGCGAACACCATTATTGACGACTTCGTGATTGGCATGCGGGTTCATCAACAAGGTCGCGGCCTGCTGTATGATGCCACGGCCGTGGCTTATGAAGAGACGCCGGAAACCGTCGGCGCGGAGTTTCACCGGCGGGCACGAATTGGCGCGGGTGGATTCCAATCCCTCATGTGGCTCGCGTCGCTGCTTTCTCCGCGTCATGGGTGGCTGGCCTTCTGCTTTCTGAGCCACAAAGTGGTGCGATGGTGCTGCCCGGCGTTCCTGCTGACCGCACTCGTGACCAATGCCTGCCTGCTGCGGCAACCAGCTTATGTGGCATTGATGGCCGCCCAGATCGGGTTCTATATCGCGGCCTTCGTGGGGCTGCGATTGCCACATGGACAGGGTTGGCAACGGCCGTTCCGTCTTCCGGCGATGTTCGTGAGCATGAACCTGGCGCTGGCCGTCGGCTTTTGGCGGTGGATCAAGGGGATCCGCTCGGGAACCTGGAAGCGAACCGAGCGGGCGGCTCGGGAAGCAACGGCGAATCAACTGCAATCCCCCACACTCTGATTCAACAACCGAAATAGCCTTGCGTGACTCCGGGACCGCCAGTGGAGCCGGAGCGAGCGCCAGCGAGTGGCTTCACGACAGGTGTCCCGGAATCGTACAAAGTGAGATCGTCATGTCGAGCAAAAAAGAACTTCTTGCGCGGGGCATTTCCAGCCTCATGCCGATCGCGTCGCGGTTGCGATCGCAGGTCCGCTCCGATGTGCGGATCCTGGCCTATCACCGCATCTGGGATATCCGCCATGAGGATCAATTCCCCTTCGATGCCGAGCTGGTCAGCGCCACGCCGGCAGAGTTCCGCTGGCAGATGGAGCACTTGCGGAAGCATCATCACCCGATCAGCCTTCGCCAATTGTTGGCCGCGATTGACGGCCAGGAACGGCTGCCAAGGCAGCCCGTCATTGTGACGTTTGATGATGGATACGAAGACAACTATGTCCATGCCTGGCCGGTGTTGCGAGACTTGGGCATCCCGGCGACGATCTTTCTTTCCACGGACTATATCGGCGGCAATAAGACTTTTTGGTATGATCATCTGGCGCACCAATTCTTGACGGCCCCAGAGCAGATGCTGACTGTTCAGGGGCTGAACGGCTCCGTCAAACTCAATGGCAGTCTGCAGTCCCGCCGCGAAGCACTCCGTGGCGTGCTGTCCCAGTTGAAGCAGGTCCCAAACACACTCCGACTCCAGATTCTTGATCGATTGTGTGCCAACCATGGAATGCCCCAAAATGTGGCCGCGCCTGAAAGCCGGCCCATGACATGGGATCAGGCCCGTGAAATGGCGGGTGGCGGCATTGAGTTCGGCTCGCACACAGTGTCCCATCCGATCCTTTCGACTCTGACCGAGAGTGAACTGCAGCGGGAACTTGTCGATTCACGTCTCGCCATCCAAGAACAACTCCGTCAACCCGCGGACGTCTTGGCATACCCCGTCGGTGGCCGCTCGGCTTACAACGCCGGGGTCCGCCGCGTCGCTGCTGCCGTTGGCTACCGGCTGGGCATGGCTTACCACCGCGGCATCAACAAACTCAGTTCATTGGACCACCTTGGCCTGTCGCGCATCGCCGTGGAACGCTATGTGAGCCGCGCCCTGTTCAAATCCATGCTGGCACTGCCGGAAGTCTTTTGAAAGCGCAGATCCATGTCGTACTGGTTGACTCTTCCGGCAGGCCTGGCTGCAGGCGCGGTGGCAACTACCGCTTACGGCCTCCGCCGCAAGCGGATGGACCGCTGGCTGCCGGCCTACATCCAAAAGTCCGCGCAACAGGCGATCTCCGCGTCCACCTACCCGGACCCCGATAAGCCGCTGCATGTCTTCATCGCCGTCTGTGATCATTACGAGCCACAGTGGGGCAGGCCAGCCCGGGCCATTGCTTTGAACCGAGTTGAACGCTGGCGCTCGGAGTACCCCCGCCTGTTCAGCCGTTTTGCGGATTCGAACGGGCGACCGCCACAGCATACCTATTTTTTCCCTGCTGACGAATACGCTCCAGAATATCTGGACATCCTGGCGGAACTGTGCCACGACGGCTATGGCGATGTCGACGTGCATCTGCATCACGACAACGATACCGCGGAGGGGTTGCGTGACACCCTCGAACAATACAAGGCAACCCTGCATGTACGGCATGGCCTGCTCCGGCGTGATCCGGTGACGAACCAGATCGTTTATGGCTTTATTCACGGCAACTGGGCGCTTTGCAATTCCCGGCCAGACGGCCGTTGGTGTGGCGTCGACCACGAAATTCCGGTGCTGCTCGACACTGGATGCTATGCCGATTTCACCATGCCGTCGGCACCCTCGGACACACAGACCAAAATCATCAACAGCATCTATTACATCGCGGACCATGGACGCTGCTCGCAGAATCGCGGCACTCCATCGGCGGTCGGTTCCACAGCCCCGACTGAGAGTCTCCTGGCGATCCAAGGCCCGCTTGGTTTCAACTGGAACGAACGCAGGTGGGCAGTTGTCCCCCGTGTGGAAAATGGCGACGTACATGCCACGCAGCCACTCTCGCTCCACCGCCTGCCCGCGTGGCTCCGTGCGGGTGTCGGCGTCGCCGGAAATCCTCAATGGCGCTTCGTGAAGCTGCACACACATGGGGCCAAGCCCGGCAACCTCGACCTGTGGCTCAGCGACCGTACCGCCGCCTTCCATCGCGATCTGGCGGCATATGCGAAAGCGCATCCCAATTTTCACTACCATTATGTGACGGCCTGGGAGATGGCCCGGCTGGTCAAGGCCGCGGAGAGTGGCGTCACAAACCCGGAAGCCGTCCTGTCGTCGGCAACGGCAAGATGCTGAGGCGGGCGAGTCGAGCGAAACTGCAGGTCACTCCAGTTCGTCGAGCCACGTATTCAGTTGATCGAAACCCGCCGTTTCAATAGGTGACAGCAGTGCCGTGCGGCCGGATTTGGATGCCAGCCGGGCGACCCGAGCCCGCATGCGAGTCAACTGCTGCTGTAGCCCCTGGCTCAACTGCTCCTTCTCCCCCTTCAACACTTCCTTCTCCTCTGTCAGTTGACCGATCATTCTTTTCTGCCGTTCCAACGCCCGATCCTTCTGGGCGAGGGCTTTCTTAAGGTCGGCGATTCTGCGCGTCAGTTCTTTGGGAATCTCCAGCAGTTCGCCGCGATGCCAGTAACGCACCCAACCGTCGAGCAGACCGATTTCCAGATCGAGTTCTCGAATTGCCATCCGCCCCTCTGCGTTGGGTTCGACAGATTCATACTTCGCGCCGTTGTGCTGCAGCAGTCGCAGATCCTGCTTAAGCGGGTCGAAAGAGAGGTAATAAGGCGTTTTCAGTTGCTGCTCATATTTCTCGAAACTCACTTCATAGTCCTTGTGTTCTGAAGCAGGCGAGACATACTCCAAGACCCAGAAGGGACGTTCAGTCTCCGTGGCGATGAAACTGGACAATGTCCTCATCGGCGACGGATCCAGAACCACAAAATTGTCGGGAACCACCAGGCCAGGTCCATCTTCCGTGGGAAACAGCACCAGCAATTCGCCGTATGTCTGGACTTCCGGTCGGTGCGATGAGCGAAGCACGTCAAGGCTGCTGACGGTGATTCCCCGCTGCAGATAACTTGGCGTGTTCTCGGACATGTCATACACCGTCTCGTTCGCCAAGTAGTCCGCAGCCGCACGTGCGTATTCTTCGGCACTGATGGGGCGATGCGTCATCAGGGACATGGGCCACCTCCGCAGAGCAACTCCCGGGCTCTCCCCGAGTTCGAAAACACGGCTTCAGTATACCTGACGAGCCGGCGAAAGCCGATCTGCCTCCTTCAATTTTTGGGTCTCGCTTCACAAACAACACGACGGCCCCTTCTTCCCTCGCGTCGTCGCATCTGCTAACTTGGATGCGTTGCCTCGATCCCAAAAATGGGGAGATTCCGTGCCTTCAGAGTTCTCCGTGCGCGTCACCATGGTGTTGATGGTCTTCGGAGCCATCGCTGCGTCGGCATCAATGACACACGCGGCCACGGATGTCACCCAGGCACGACTGGAGTCGCCGTCACCCCATCAACCACTGAGCTTTGTCCGCGACCTGATCCCTGCCCTGACGCGGGCCGGGTGCAACGCCGGAGCATGCCATGGATCGTTCCAGGGACGGGGCGGCCTGCAGTTGTCGCTGCTCGGGTTTGATCCGGTTTTTGACTATGCCGCGCTGACCAATGCCTCTCGCGGCCGCCGCGTGCGGACGGCGTTTCCCGACCGCAGTTTGCTGCTTCAGAAGCCGACGGGCACGGTGCCACACGGCGGCGGCAAACGCATGTCCGCCGATTCCGAGATCGCGGCGATCTTTCGCGATTGGATGTCCGCGGGAGTACCCGGCCCGCTGCTGGGGACGGACGGGGACTCCTTGGATGATCTAAAAGGCCTTCGGATTCGTGTCGAACCCGCCGAGCTTGTGGTTCCCGTGGGTCAGGAAGTGTCGTTAAAGGTTCTCGCGAGCTTTGGCGACGGGACAACGCGCGACGTGACGCCGTGGGCTCTCTATGACACGCGTGAAAAGATGATTGCCGATGTAACGCGGACCGGCGTCTTGACGGCCGCGAAGTCGGGAAAGACGGCACTGACGGTGCGGTATCTTGGTCAGGTCACGGCACTCGGAGTCTCCGTCCCATTCGATTCTCCGTCGCAGTTCGATTTTCCGGCCAATCACGAAATCGATAACCTTCTCTCCGCCGAGTGGCGGCGGCTTGGCACACAGCCGGCGGGGCTGGCTGATGATGGCACATTTCTCCGGCGTCTCTCGCTCGATTTGATCGGAACCTTGCCAACTGCCGAAGAGACACGGCAGTTTGTGGCGGACACTTCACCGCAGAAGCGTAGTCACGCGGTTGATGCCCTGCTGGCGCGCCCCGAATACATGGACTATTGGACGCTGTACTGGGGCGACTTGTTCCGCGCGCATCGCCGCTATTTGGGCGACAAGGGGCTGGCCAGTTTCAATGGTTGGATCCGTCAATCGGTGCGGGAGAACAAACCGGTCGATGTCATGACCCGCGAACTGCTCACTGCCCAGGGCAACCTGTTCACGCACGGACCCGTGGCTTACTACTTCATCGACGAAAAGGTTGAGGATCTGGCCGAAACGACTGCCCAGGTGTTTCTCGGCGTAAGGCTCCAATGCACGCGGTGCCATCACCACCCGCAGGAGACCTGGACTCAGGAAGATTACTACGGTTTGGCGGCGTTCTTCTCGCAGCTTGAAACCAAAGACAGCGGTGCCCAAGGTGCCCGGTTCGGCGGTCCCAAGAGCTTGCGGGTCTCCGCGAAAGAAAATCCCAACCGCAAACCGCTGATGCCTGTGGCTCCACGCGTGTTTGGGGAAGTTTCCCGGCCCACGACGGCTGGAGAAGACCCGCGCGAACAACTGGCATCCTGGATTACCCGCCCTGACAACCCCTACTTCGCCCGCAACTTTGTGAACCGCTACTGGGCCGTCCTCTTCGGCCGCGGCCTTGTTGAACCCGTGGACGACCTGCGTGGCACAAACCCGGCGTCCATCCCGCCATTGCTGGAGTATCTCGCCACGGATTTTGTCGAGCATAAGTACGATGTCAAACATCTGATCCGCGAAATCTGTTCTTCCCGCGCCTACCAACTGGCAGCGGAGCTTAAGCCCGAGCGTGACCGCGACGGGCAGTTGTTTACACATCGTGTTCCAAGGCGACTCTCCAGCGAAGTGCTGTTGGATGCCATCAACCAGGTCACAGGCACCACGGAAGAGTTCACCGGTCAACCCGTGGGCATGCGGGCCATCGCCCTGCCCGACCCAACCATCACCTCGCCGTTCCTCAACACGTTTGGTCGGCCCCTGCGCAACAGCCCCTGCCTCTGCGCCCGTGGCTCAGCCCCCGACCTCTCCCAAGCCCTGCACCTCGCCAACAGCCCCGCCATCCACGCCAAGGTGATCGCCCCCGCCGGCCGCCTCGCTGTATTGATGAAGGCTGGCCGCAGCGACGACGACATCCTAACAGACCTCTATCTCACCGCGCTGAGCCGCCAGCCGACACAGGATGAACGGGACGCGGTGAAAGAAGCGCTGGCCGGCGCGCCCTCCAGGGAAGAAGTCTGGCAGGATGTGCTGTGGACGGTGCTGAACTGCTCGGAGTTTGTGTTCAATCATTAGGCGAGAGACAATTGACAAATCGCCATCCGCTTTTGACTTTGCTGATTCCGTTATCGTTGATTGCATTATTCTTCGTTGTGGCGCTCTTGGTAGGGCTCGCCTATAAGGAACTTGTGAGTGGTGACCCGTTCGTGATGCAAGTGAACCACCGAGACGGCGAATCAATCGTTCAATTCTTCAACCCAACACGGGAACGGAAGTCGCCCGAGTTCAAAGTCACACGCGAGAAAGGCGAGAATTTCCGAGTCGAACTCGTGTCAAACGAAGCCAAGATCCCTGGTGGGGCCATCGAGTTTTATGATGCCACCGTCTTACCGGGAAGGTTTACGATTCTCTTCGCAGGCACAAAATTTGATGTCATGGGCGGTGTAATCATCGTAAACGGTCAGGCATTTGACTGGTTGCCGAAACATTTGAGTAATGCCAATTCTCGCTGATCTATTCAAACCCGCAGCTTTTACGCTGGAGACGACCACCGTGTTTCAACTCTCTGACCTCTCCCGCAACTGCGAAGGCCTCTCTCGGCGGGCGTGGCTTCAGGTTGGCGGGCTGTCGCTGTTTGGGCTGTCGCTGCCAAAGCTGTTGAAGGCTGAAGCTGAGGCCACCAAGGCGAATCCTGCCCGCAAACCAATCAACTTCATCCTGCTGTGGACAGCGGGCGGGCTGGCCAATATGGATACGCTCGACATGAAGCCGGAGGCACCGGTGGAGTATCGCGGCGAGTTCCGGCCGATCGCTACGAATGTGCCCGGGACGACTGTCTGCGAGCATCTGCCGCTCATTTCGCAGCAGATGGACAAGCTGTGCCAGGTGCGGTCGATCGTGCATCAGGGGTCGCAGCATGCGGAAGCCACGCACTGGATGCTGACGGGCTATCCACAGATTCCAGATGTCAACGCCGCCCCCGTTGGATCGGTCGTCTACCCCTGCTTCGGATCGGTGGTGGCCAAGGAACTCGGCTGGACTAATGGGATGCCGCCCTATGTGCAGTGTGCCAGCGGCGAGCTGGCGTATTCGGGCGGTGGCTACCTGGGTTCGGCGTACAGCCCCCTCATGGTGCGCCGCAATCCAGCCGACAAGGATTTTTCGGTCGATGATGTGACCATCCCCTCGCAGGTTGGCACCGACCGGACGCACCGTCGTCGCAAACTGTTGGACCGTCTCGATGCGTGGCAGCGAGGTGTCGACCAAACCTCCGGTGCGGTCTTCGACCGGAGTCAGTTCTATCGCCAGGCCTATGATGTCATCACCTCCCCTGCCGCTAAGCAGGCGTTTCAGCTCAGTGAGGAACCGGACGCTCTGCGTGACCGTTACGGTCGCACGCGTGAGGGTCAGGCCACGCTTCTCGCGCGGCGGCTGGTGGAAGCCGGCGTGCGGTTTGTGACCGTCAGCTTTGATGGTTATGACACGCACGACAAGAACTTCGTTCGCCTCAAGGATCCGCTGCTGCCGACTCTCGATCGAGCATGGTCGGCCTTGCTCGTGGATCTTCAGGAACGCGGGCTGATGGATTCGACCGTGGTGCTATGCGCCGGCGAGTTCGGTCGGACGCCACGCGTCAACGGTGCTGCCGGACGGGACCACTATCCACTGTGCAACGCCATCGCCTTCAGCGGAGCCGGCATCCGCGCTGGAAGCATTGTTGGCAAGACCGACGCCAAGTGTGAACAGGTCTCCGGCCGGGCTGACAGCACGCTCGACTACGCGGCCACCATTTTCCGGATCATGGGAATCGACGATACGCGCGAATATATTACGAACGACGGCAGACCGGTCTTGATTAATTCGGGGGGCCATCCGATCAGTGAAGTGTTTGCGTAAACAGATCCATCAAACGAGGCCTCTTGAATTCAGACCATTGCACTACGAAATGCCACTCGCACGTAGTGCACAGGCCCGGCAACCACCGAGATAAACTCGGTGGGGAGCCAACAAAATCACAGCCTCGGACTTCGCTGATTTCCACCACTGAGTGACAAGACAAGTTCAATGTGCACAACAAAACTCGTTCCCGTCCTGTGGTGCATTTTTGCGTTTGTGCTTGCATCTCTTTCGGCGGGTGCCCAGCGCCCCCTCCACGCCCAACCCGCTGCCCCGCACTACGAAGAGTGCCGGCTCGACTCCATTTATCCGGTCGGCGGGCAGCGCGGGACTTCGGTCAAAGTCGAGTTTCGCGGCATTGAGGCGGGGCTCTCGCTGCCGAAGGACATAATCGTTGACGGGCCGCCGGGAGTCGTGGCTCGGGATCTCAAGAGCGTTTCCGGGCGGTTGCTGGAAGCCACGCTGGACATCGCCCCGGAAGCGGTGCCAGGCCGGCGGTTTGTGCGGGTATTGAATGAGCGGAGCGGGTTGACGAATTGTGCCACGTTTGTGGTGGGGTGCCTGCCGGAGCAGCTTGAGGCCGAGCCGAACAATGCTGAGCCACAGGGTGTGAAGCTGCCGGTGGTGGTGAATGGCCGTGTCGATCCCGGAGCTGACGTGGATTTGTACCGGTTTTCGGCGAAGGCCGGTGAGCCACTGGTGGCGGCGATCGCCGCGCATGCGATTGATATTCACGGGCAGTACAAAAGTTATGGGATTGCGGATTTCAGCCTCGACCTGTTGGATGCTCAGGGCAGAACAATCGCCACGGCGGAGGACACGCTGGGCTTCGACCCGTTGATCACCCTCAAGGTGCCGGCGGACGGTGAGTACACTGTCCGCGCGCAGTTGTTGAATTACGGGGGCTTCCCGGAAGCGGTTTACCGGTTAACGCTCGGTGCCGTCCCCTATGTGACGGGAGTCTTCCCGCCGGGTGCACAACGCGGTGTCTCCACCCCCGTCGAACTCTTCGGCCCCAATGTTCCGACCGGGACACTGCGGCAGGTGCTGTTCCCCGTTGCGAACAAGTCTCCACAGACGTGGCTCACGCTGGACGATATCGACACCGCCGGGACCGATGTTCCGCTGGCGATCGGCAATTTCGCCGAGTCGCGCGAAACCGAACCGAACGACAACGTGGCTCAGGCTCACCCGATCTTGGGCACTGAGCCGGTCACCATCAACGCCCGGTTCGACCGTGCCGGCGACGTCGACTGGTATCGTTTGAAGCTGGATGCCGGACAGAAGGTGCGGCTTGAAACCGTGGCTCACCGCTTTCTGCGTTCGCCAGTCGACACCGTGCTCCAGGTCTTCGATTCCCAAGGCAAGCTGCTGGCCGAGAACGACGATGACCCGCTCGACCCTGGTTATGAGTGTTTTCATGACTACAAGACGACAGACAGCGAACTAACATTCGCCGCTCCTGCCGCAGGTGAATTTCTGGTCAGAATTACCGAGCAGGCGAACGCTGGCGGCGAACGTGCGATGTATCGCTTCACGGTCAAACCCGCCCTGCCCGACTTTCACCTGCGTCACTTCCCCGATGCTGTCCCGGTCTGGGGGCCGGGCACCACCGCCGCCGTCCTCGTCCGTGTCGACCGTTTCGAAGGCGCGGGCGACATCGACCTGACCGTGGAAGGCCTGCCCGAGGGCTGGAAGACCTCCGGAGCAACCTCGCTTTCCACCACCCCACAGCAGCCATACAACTTCTATTCCATGCGGCAGTTTCTGACGATCACCGCCCCGGCCGATGCCCAACCCGGCACCGCGGTCCCCTTCCGCATCGTGGGGCGCATGAAACTTCCGCCGCCAGTCACGACTTCCGCAACCGCCGCGGTTCAAAGCGAAACCATCGAGCATGAATCACTCCCGCTGACATTGCTGTATACCAGCGACACGGGTTTCTTCCGCTTCAGCTCCACCTCGCGGGCTGCAGTTGCCCGTCCCCAAGGCCCGTGGCTCGAAGCACTTACCACCGACATCACGCTGGCTCCGGGCGCGACCACCACCCTGCCGGTCCGCATTCACAACGCAGGCGACTTGAAGCAGATGCCGGTGGTGATCAGCATCGCCACCAATGGAGTCGCCACCAGCCTCAGCCCGCCGCAAAACCTGCCGATCACTGATGGCAAAATCGACGTCCCCCTCGCTCTCCCCGGCGACTTCCCGCGTCGCCACTCATTCTCGCTCGTCGTGGCCCAAACCTGGCGCAGCGACATCCGCATCGGCATGCCGGGTCCCTGCACGCAGTTGATCCGGCTGAAGACGGACTGACAGGCAGAACGCCCCAATGACCAAATGGATCGTCTTCACCGCCCAAGCGACGCACCCGTTCACGGTCCCGGCGCGAGGGGAGCTGGTCGCCATCGGGAAGATCGGTCGGCAATTATTCCGGTTCAACCAGCTTCTTGACCGCTGCCGCGAACTGCCGTGATGCCGTCTGGTCGGCTTCGGACTGGTCGTTGACCAATTGATTCTGAAGCGCGGTGCGCGTCGGATCATCAAAGGCTTCTTCGATCGGTTTGAACTCGGCCCGCAGCCAGTCTGGCGTGATTTTGGTCCAAGTCGCCTTCACGGCGTCTCCGATGACAAACGATTGTTTGTCGATTCGCTGGCCGGTTTGAACGCGGATGCTGCGTAGAGGAAATTCATCAATGTCCGGAGTCAATTCCAGCTCAACGGACCGGTCAGCGGTTGTTAACGAGAGCAGTCTTTTCTCCTCGTTGAAAGTTGACGCCGGTTCCTTCAACACGCGGGCTGGCTCCAGGGGAGTTTTGAATTCTTCCAGGAAATTTCCGGAATGCCGCGGAATTCGGTTTCCGTCAGGCGTCAGCCCCTTGAATTGCCAGCCACATCAAGCCTGGCCACCAGTGAGCAGTCACCGCTTGGGGACAATGCCATGAAGAAATTCGCCGTCATCGTCGGAATCGTTCTGACCCTCGGAATCGCGGGTCTGCAACTCCTCTCGCGCAAGGCCGGGGGGTATGCGCGGGCCACCGCGGAAGCCGCCGCGGAACGGGTCGAAGACGCGATTCCGGCAGAGATTCACGACAAGAAGCTCGACACCGAGGTCCGTTCAGTTCGGCAGGAAATCATCGACCGCCAGGTGGCGATGAACCTCTCTGCCCGCCAGATCGAGCAACTCTCCGCGGAAGTCTCGAGTCTGGAAGGGACCGTTGCCAGCCGAAAGCGACTGCTGGTCGATGCCTACCCGGTCCTGAAAGCGGCGATTGACGGGCACCAGCAGAATGTCGCCTTTGCCAACCAGGAGTACCCCCTCGCGGAGTTTCAGCGTGAAGTGGATGACCTGCTGGCGATGCAGGACCGCGAAACACGGCAGGTGGAAATCAAGACCGCCGGACTGGCCCGCCTGAAGAAGAGCGTCGAGGAGGGCCATGCGGCCCTGGCGGAAATGAAGCATGCCCTCGAAGCCACGGAGCAGGAGGTCGCCCTGCTTCGCAGTCGGCGGGACCAGGCGAATGTCGAATCGATGACGCTCGATCTCGTCTCCTCGGCCACGGCGAAGAGTGACTCCGTGGGCTCGGTGATGACCGAAAGCGTGGCCCGGCTTAAGGGCTCGGTCGACCAGGTTGAATCCCGCAACGAAGCTCGCCGAGGGATGTCCGGTCCAGAGAAGCGTTCCTCGTCACGCGGCATCGACCGGCACTGGAACCGGCTGGAATCGCTCAAGGCGATTCACGACGACGCGGGTGGTGCTGAGAAGACAGTCGCCGGGTCTGGCACGGAGAAGGCCACCCAGCGCGAGCCACAGAAAACCGAAGCATCCGCGCCGGCGAAGATCGACGCCGCAAAAGTGACGATTACGGTCGAAGGAACCCCGACGGCGCAGTAACCTGAAGACGTTCGCGGACAGCCCACTGGCGAATGCCGGTGGGCCGCATTTATTTCTTTGCCAGATGTTGCCTTGAAAAGGGTCTGTCATGTCCATCGTGCGGCCCCGGTCGGAAGAAGATCAAATCCTCAACTTGATGGAAGAACAGGCCCGCCTGGCGCGAGAAGTCCAACGGCTTCAGCGCGAAGTGCCTTACGGCACGGCGGCCATTGAACAGGCCAAGCAGCAGCATCGTGAAGCCGTCAACACGCTGATCCAACTGCTGTATCATCCCCTGAAGAAAGCCCTGGAAGGCCTGACGCCCCGGCTCCAGAACCAGGGCGTTCAATACACGGAGATGGTGCATGACTTCTTCCTCAAGCTGCTCCAACGCCGCGTGTCCCAAGACCGCGGTTTTACCACCATGTTTGATCTGCGACGGTTCGTGGCCACCGTCCTGATGAACCAGTTTCGCGACCATCTCAGGTCGCGAAAGACGCAGCGGAAACACCTGGAATTCGGCATTGCCCCCATCGCGGCCCAGAAACAGAAATACTTCGAGGAGCGATTCGCCATTGGTTACGCCGACGCGCTCGATCAGATCGAACAGTGGGAGGAAAGTGGCGAAGACAATCTGCAACTGCTCGCCCGGGCGATGCTGCTCCACTACGTGGCGGGAGAGCAGTGGGGCGTGATCGCCCGCGAGCTGGGAATCAGTGACGAGCGGCTCAACACGCTTCGGAAGATGGCGGGCGAGAAGTTTCGAAGCCGGCTGTAGGCACTTGCAGGGTGGGCTTGTGCCCTTGTTGATACACACAAGTCGGCAGAAATGCTGGCGACATGCCGCATTGAACGGCACCGATCCGCAGGGCGACATGGCGGATAGGGGTAGGGAGGGCCGATTGGTTTCGGCTCCCCCCTCCCTCCGAACCGGACTGGCGGATTTCCCGCATCCGGCTCTCCAGTTGATGGTCTTACCTGGGACAGGGTTGAAGTGCGAGTTTGTGG
>JAKFUF010000045.1 GCA_021732845.1 Planctomycetaceae bacterium
GAGGCGGATTCAGTAGAGGTGGCGGCATTCGCGCTGGCGGCGGTGGTTTCAGTGGTGGCGGCGGAATGCATGCGGGTGGTGGCGGATTTAGCGGAGCGCGACCCGCTCCCTCAGCCAGCGCGTCGCGCAGTTTCAGCAGTGCCTCGCGCGGACCGTACGGTGGGGTGAGTGCAGGTAGCCGAACGTCTTCCGCCACAGTCCGTCCAGGGGGAGGAAGTGGCATTTCCAATCGCGCTTCGGGCTCCTACACCGGCCCGCGCGGCGGCGTGGCGACGGGCGCAGGCCGCAGCGGCTCCTACACGACGCGAAACGGCTCCACCATTAACTATGGTGGTGGCGGCGGGGCTTACACCGGTCCGCGTGGCGGCGTCGCCATCGGCGGCGGTCGCGGAGCCACGATCACGACGCCGGGCGGCACCACAGTCGGTGGGGGCAAGGGCGGCGGCGTGGTCATCGGACCGAATGGCAACGTGCATGCGGCTGGTGGGCGTGCGGGCGGAGCGGTCGGGCCGAACGGAAATGCGATTGCCGGTGGTTCTCACGGTGCTGTCACCATTGGCCCCAATGGCGCGACCGCCAGGGGCGGCAGTTGGGGCGCGGCCTCCGGTCCCAATGGTGTCGTTGCCGGTGGCCGGCATGGCGCGGCGGCGGTTGGGCCTTACGGAGCTGCCGCCACAGGCGGACGGTGGGGCGCGGCCGCGGGGCCAAACGGTGCCGTCGCGGGAGGCGGACGCTGGGCGGCCGGAACCGGTCCCAACGGAAGTTTTGCCGCGGGAACTCGCTACGTAGGCTACAACTCGCTGGCCAATCAGGGTTTTTACGTTCGCAATAACTTTGGCTATTACGGGGCCTTCGGAACTGGCTGGTACGCCCGCTATCCCGGTGCCTGGTACGCCGCCGGGCTGGCGACAGCCGCCATCTGGAACTCGGCCAATTGGGGTTATTCCTCCAGCTACTGTGGCTATGCCGAAGACACGGCACCGATCTACTACGACTATGGCAACAACGTCACCTACGTCGATGGCAATGTCATGTATGGCGACAAGGTCGAAGCCACCGAAGCCGACTACGCCGAACAGGCCGGACAGATCGCCGACGCTGGCGGCGCAGTGCTGCCTCCCGATGACACCAAGTGGTCGCCATTGGGGGTGTTTGCGATGGCCAAGCCCGACGAGAAGACCTCCGACGACATCTTCCAGTTGGCGATCAGTCCCGACGGGATCCTGCGGGGCAACTACTACAACGCCCGGACCGACAAGGCGATGCCGATCACCGGGTCACTCGATAAGAAGACCCAGCGGCTCGCCTGGACCGTGGGCGACGAGAAGGCCCCTGTCTACGAAACCGGACTGTACAACCTGACTCGGGAACAGACGACGATTCTCGTTCACTACAGTCCCGACCGCACGGAGCAGTTGTCGTTGTTCCAAGTGCCGCCACAGGACAGCACTGCAACGAACACGTCCACTCCGACTCCGTCACCGGCTCCCTGAAATCCATTTGGTTTAGGGGCCACAAGGAGAGTCAATCGCAGGTGTCGTCGCACGGACGACGCTGGCGTTTTGTTTCAACAGGCCTTCTTCAAGCTCGTCTCCGGCCAGCGCGTCGCCAGCCGGTCGACGATGGAATCGCCAATGGTCAGCGAGGCCGTGGCTGCGGGCGAGGGGGCGTTGCAGACGTTGATCACGCGTTCGGTCTCGTCGATCAGGAAATCATCCACGAGGGATCCATCACGCGAGAGGGCCTGAGCCCGGACTCCAGCCGGGGCGGGGCGCAGGTGTTCCGCGCGAATTTCCGGCATTAATCTCTGCAGGGCGCGCACGAAGGCCGCCTTGCTGATCGACCGCCACATTTCACCCATCCCCATCTTCCAGTGCTTCGCCGCCATCCGCAAAAAACCGGGATAGGTCAGCGACTCCACCAGATCCTGCAGATTCACATCCATCAGCGAATAGCCTTCGCGGGCGAAGGCCAGCACGGCATTCGGGCCGCACTCGATCCCGCCCTGCACCATCCGCGTGAAATGCACGCCCAGGAACGGGAACTTGGGATCGGGAACCGGGTAAATCAGGTTCCGGCACAGGTGCTCGGCTTCGGGCAGCAGTTCAAAGTACTCGCCGCGAAACGGCACAACCTGGGCATCCGGGCCGCTTCCGCTCATGCGGGCCACACGGTCGCTGTACAACCCGGCACAGCTCACGACCCACTTCGTCTCCAGCGGGCCCTGCGTCGTCTCCAGGGTCACGCCGAGGGGGCCGATCCGCATGGAATCGACCCGGGTGCTGGTCAGGATCCGTCCGCCGCGCTCCACGATGCGGGCGGCCAGCCGTTCGCAGACCTTGGGATAATCCACGATCCCCGCTTCCGGGACATGAATCGCCCGCAACCCGGCCACATGGGGCTCAAGCTCTTTGAGCCGCGCCTGGTCAATCAACGAGCACTTCACGCCGTTGGCCACCCCGCGCTCATGAATTCGTTCCAACGCGGGAAATTCATCAGCGGTGACGGCCACGATCACCTTGCCGCAGATGTCATACGCCACCCCTTCGGCGCGGCAGAAGGCCTCCATCGCCGCCTTGCCGGAACGGCAGTTATTGGCCTTCAGGGAGCCCGGCTTGTAGTAGATCCCCGAGTGCAGCACCCCGGAATTGCGGCCCGTCTGATGGGCGGCCAGCGTCGGTTCCTTTTCCAGCAGCGTGACCTGCCGCTGTGGGAAGCGCTGCGTCAAATGATAGGCGGTGGCCAGCCCCACCACGCCACCGCCAATGATCACCACATCTGTCCGGTCCATCGCCTGCTCCTGTCATCACTTCCGCACCCGACTCCGTTGTCGCGGCGCGGGGAGTGTAGACCGGAAGAAACAAGGGAACAAGAGGAGGTCGCTGGCCACTCATGCTTAAAGACTCGAGGTGGCCTGAGCGTCGTCGGCGATCTTTGGCATCAATGTACATTACATAAGTTAATTTCAAATCTCAGATTTCAATTTTCACAGTCTGTGCAGCCACACCGAACTGTCGACTGAGCTTCAAGGGGGCGAGCGTAACTACTGCCCCGCAGAGTGGATGCCTCGAAAATAATTTTACTGTGAAATTTGAAATCTGAAATTTGACATTACATCGAATTCAGAGGCGGGACTTTGTCGGAAACGTCAAATTTGAAATTCCCACCCAAGGACATCACGACCCCGGCCGCTCCGGCGCGGGCAGAGTTTCCAGCAGCCCCAGGGCGGCCCAGGCGGTGCCCCAATAGTGGTAGATTTCGTCGCGGGCCTTCAGCCGGGTCTCGTCCGTGGCGAGGGTGATCGACTTCGACGGGGTGAGCCACGAACCGTCCGGTTGCTGCGCCTGCAGCAGGAATTTGCGTGCCGCCAGAATCACGGCCGCGTCTGCGCTGGCCGCCAGTTTTGCCAGCACATAGAGCGCGATGCCGGTTGTGTACGGATCGCTGGGCGCATCTTTTCTCCAGCCCCAGCCTCCGTCTGGGTTGCGAACGGTCAACAGTTGCTGGTGCAGCTTGGCGACATCCTCGGCGGAGCCAAACTGCTTCTCGAACAGCAGCCGCGTCGCCAGCCATTCGTGGTTGTCTGGCTCCGCGGGCTGCTGACGCTGATAGGTGATCGCCTTTTCCACGGCTTCCGCCCGCTTCTGCCCTGGTGCCTCATAGGCAGCCAGCGCCAGCGAGGCCCACATGGTCGTGGTTTGATTGGCCGCGGGAACCGACCACCGCCGCATCGACAACAGTTGATTGCCCGGCATCCATGATCCATCCGGCCGCTGCAGCCGCTGCATCAGCTCCGCGGTCTGGCCGCGGAATTCGGCACTGGCCAGCCCGCTGTCCGTGCCGTGGCTGCCCAGCAGCAACTGGCCCAGCACATCCAGCCCGCCGCCGCTGCGATCGGGGGCATTGAGCGCGCGTTCGGCCGTCTGCACCACAGTGGCTTGGTACAACTGCAATTCTTCGGCCGTCAGCAGCGGCGTCAGCTTCGCCACGAACTCGGCCTGGGTGATGAAGGGCAGTTCAATCAGTGGCTTCAGCTTCTCTTTGATCGCCAGCGGAAGTTTTGCCTCGTCGACCCGGCCGAGGTCGTAATTCTGCAAACGATACAAATTGCGTTGGGCGAGTGAATTCTTGCGCGACCACTCCTCCCACTCGGCCAGCTTCTTCGCATCGACAGGCAGCCCTTTGGTCTGAGCCACGCGGTGCGTCCACAAGAGATACGGGACGTGGTGGCAGGACATGCAGCCCCGCACTTCCAGCCACTCCACACCGGCGTCTTCCAAGTAAGGTAGGCTGCGGATCACGGCATCGCGAACCGCTGCATCGGTCAGGAGGATTTCAGCGGTGGCGGTTGTCGGCGTATTCTCCTCGGCAAAGGCCGAAACGGAAATCGAGAGCCACCAGACAACACTCAGGCAGATCAGACGCGCCATCACAATCTCCGCCGCTGTCCTACGCCAACGAACCGGCCGAGATGCCGGCTCGCAAACAGCCATTATGCGGGATTTGGTGACCCTGCACAACGCAACCCTGGGCCGTTCTCAGCGGTTCGCAGGATCGCAGCGGTCAGCCCTCGACCGGCAGGCTAAACGCAAACTATAAATCCATCAGCGTGGCTTGCCATTGCCAAATGGCCTTGCGTGATTCCGCGACACTGCCAGCGGATCTGGAGTGAGCGCAGGCGAGCCGATCCGCGACAGGTGTCCCGGAATCACGCACTGTTGTCGAGGCTGTGACCGGCCGCGTCGTTTATGAATTCGTGAAAGAGCGCGAAGGATTTCGCATGTCAGATTCCGCCGTCAACGTGGCGATTGTGGGGATGGGGACCGTCGGGACCGGTGTGGCCAAAGTGCTGTTGCAGCACTCCGACCGGTTGGCGCGACGCTCTGGTCAGCGGATGCACCTGCGCCGGGCCGTTGTTCGGGATGCGGCCCGGACGCGCGACATCGATCTGCCTGCCGGCGTCCTCACCACCAATCTGCAGGACGTTTTGCAGGATCGCTCCATTCAGGTCGCCGTGCATCTGGTGGGCGGAGTGTATCCCGCCCGCGAGATTCTGCTGTCGCTGCTGGAAGCGGGAAAAGATGTGGTCACGGCCAACAAAGCGCTGCTGTGTGAGTGCGGCGATGAGCTGTTCAGCCGGGCGCGCGAACTGGGACGGACCATCGCCTTTGAAGCCTCCGTCGCCGGCGGCATCCCGATCATCGCCACCATCGGGCAAAGCCTGGCAGCCAATCAGATTACATCGATTTCCGCGATCCTGAACGGCACCACGAATTTCATTCTCACGCAGATGGTGCGGGAAAACGCCGCTTATGCTGACGCCCTGCGGAAGGCTCAGGAACTGGGTTATGCCGAGGCCGATCCGACTCTGGATGTGGATGGCACCGACGCCGCACAAAAACTCGTGCTGCTGACCCAGCTCGCCTATGGGGTGAAGCCCAAATTAGGCGAATTTCCCCGCCAGGGAATCGACACACTGGAACTGGCTGACCTGCGCTACGCGGCGGAGCTGGGCCACACCATCAAGTTGTTGGCCGTTTCGCGGCTCGTGGATGGGCGTCTTGAACTGCATGTGCTGCCCACACTGGTGCGGCATCACACGCCGCTGGCCGAAGTGCATGGCGCCTTCAACGCCGTGTCCGTGGTGGGGGACGTGGTGGGGCACACGTGGTACTCGGGTCCGGGAGCGGGACAGATGCCCACCGCCTCCGCCGTCGTGGCCGACCTGATCGACACGGTGAGCGGTCGAACGCGGATCACCTTCCCACATTTGGAGATCTGGCGAAATCCAGCGCCGTTCGCGATGCGTCCGCGGGAGGAGTTTTCGAGCCGGTTCTATTTTCGCTTCAATGTCGAAGACCGCCCGCACACACTCGCCGACATCGCGGACATTTTGGGGCGCAATCACATCAGCATCGCGTCCGTGATCCAGCACGAGGCGCCGGAACATGAACATGCCGGATCGATTTCAAAACCAATTGTCCCCTTGGTGATCATGACCCACAGAACGCGGCAGGGTGACGTGAATGCCGCCGAGGCCGAACTGGACAAGCTGCCTGGACTGCGACCGCCCCGAGTCTGCCTGCCTGTGGCGGACTAAATCCCAACTGGGCCTCGAAACCGTAAGGCTCAAACTCCAAAGGAGATCCGATATATGTTCAGAATACCGATTTCCTGGGGAACAGGTAGAGAATCAATTAATTCGCGTGCGAATTAATAATGTCAAGGCCAAAAATCGAAAAAAAACGAGCGCACATTGACATCTCATTTTTCTTGGCGTACCGTGAAACTCAATTCTGATTCGTAACTGATCCCCAATTTCTACGAGTCATCCCATGCGGAAGTCCATTGTTCTGTCGCTCTGCGCGTCCCTGCTTGTCCTGGGCTGTGGCACAAGCGCGAAACCCAAACCTAAGGTGTACCCTGTCACCGGCAAGGTTACACAGGGTGGGAAGCCACTTGGCGACTGCACGATCGGATTCGCGCTGGTCACGGCTCCTGCTGGTGCTCCTCCAGGTTACAGCGGAGTGGTCGCTGCCGATGGCACCTACAAACTGGTGGATCCCGCTGATGGGAAAGAGGGCGCGGCGGAAGGGAAGTATAAAGTGGTTCTCAACCCCAGCCCGCAGGCGGCTCAGAAGGCCATGATGGCACCGGGAGCGATGGGTCCTGGCTATGCCGGCGGCGTTGGAGGCATCCCCCAGAAAAACCAGCAGGCAGCCACGACTGACATCGAGAAAGAAGTTAAGGCTGACGACAAAGGAAATGTGATTGACATCTCCATCCCCTAAGTCATTCACCCATTCGGGATAAGTTGATCTATTCTTCATTGCTTCGCCGATCATGGGCGAAGTGAAAAACTGGAACTCCATAATTCGCCCATTCGGGCACTTCTCTGTTCTCTGTTCCAAGGTGATCCCATGATCTCCCGCACTTCGGGCAGGCAACTTCGCCTGCGCGCCTTCACCCTCATCGAATTGCTGGTGGTCATCGCGATCATCGCAATTCTCGTGGCATTGCTGCTCCCCGCAGTCCAGCAGGCCCGTGAAGCGGCCCGCCGGTCGACCTGCAAAAACAATCTCAAGCAGATCGGGCTCGCGCTCCACAACTACCACGACACTCACAACCGCCTGCCGCTCAATCGCATGGGCGGCCGGAATAACTCCGGTGCTTGGGGAACTCTCTTCCCCGTGACGTTCGGCAACGTGGGCTGGATGGCAATGATCCTCCCCTTCATGGATCAGGGTCCCCTCTACAACACGATCAACTTCTCCGACAGTTCCCAGGGTGCCTCGTCGATCATCGGATCGTCCAACGGTGGCATCGCGGCGAACATCGCTGCCCGCCGCACGGTTGTGACACCCTATCTGTGCCCAAGCAACCCGCAGGCGGCTGTCGTCGTCAGTCAGTCGTCGAACCCCGACAGTTGGGGAGACGGAATCGATGGTGGCCGAACCGATTATGTCGGAAACATGGGCTGGATGCATGCTGGTCACCGCGATTGCCCCCAGGGGATTTACGGCGGAAACTGGAACGGCGCGGCTTGGGCCGATGTGCAGAATTTCGCCTCAAAAATGTCTGACTGCAACGGCGTGATCGGCTGGCAGGGTTGCATCAACCTCAAGGACATCTCCGACGGAACCTCCACGACGCTGGCGGTGATGGAGAACCATCACTGGATCAACAAAGCCCTTCCTGGTGACAACCCGTTCGCCGATTCGATGTGGATGGGATCCTATGCGATCCACAGCATTAAGATGCCGATCAACTGGGACATGCAGAAGAACGGCGGCACCGACTTCCGCTGCGACCAGTGGAGCAGCATCCACACCGGCGGTGCCCATGGCCTGATGGCTGACGGCGCGGTGAAGTTCGCCAACGAGAACATCGACTGGACGATTCGCCGGGCGATCGGCACCCGCAACCGGAGTGAAGTGGCCGCCGACTTCTAAGCGACGGCGGAGAATTCGACCGATTTTTTCAACAAGCCCACTGGCATGCCAGTGGGCTTGTGCTTTTGGTGCCCGCCGGGCACAAGCGAAAAACGACATTCATTCGGGCACGAATGAATAATGTCAAGGCGTAAAATTGGAAAAAACGGTTCCTCATTGACTTTTCATTTTTCTTAGCTTACCGTAAATCTCCTATATTAATTCGTAACCGATCCCCAATTTCTACGAGTCCTCCAATGCGGAAGATCTTTCTTCTGTCGTTCTGCGCGTCCCTGTTTGTCCTGGGCTGTGGCACAAGCGCAAAACCCAAACCCAAAGTTTACCCTGTCACGGGCAAAGTTACACAGGGCGGGAAGCCACTCGGCGACTGCACGATTGGATTCGCGCTGGTCACGGCTCCTGCTGGCGCTCCTCCAGGCTACAGCGGAGTGGTCGCTGCCGATGGCACCTACAAGCTGGTGGATCCCTCTGATGGGAAAGAGGGTGCGGCGGAAGGGAAGTATAAAGTGGTTCTCAACCCCAGCCCGCAGTCGGCTCAGAAGGCCATGATGGCACCGGGAGCGATGGGTCCTGGCTATGCCGGCGGCGTTGGAGGCATCCCCCAGAAAAACCAGCAGGCAGCCACGACTGACATCGAGAAAGAAGTCAAGGCTGACGACAAAGGAAATGTGATTGACATCTCCATCCCCTAAGTCATTGACCCATTCGCAATAAGTTGATTTTTTCTTCATTGCTTCGCCGATAATGGGCGAAGCGAAAGTTTCGGACACCATAATCCGCCCATTCGGGCACTTCTCTGTTCTCTGTTCCAAGGTGATCCCATGATCTCCCGCACTTCGGGCAGGCAACTTCGCCTGCGCGCCTTTACGCTCATCGAATTGCTGGTGGTCATCGCGATCATCGCAATTCTCGTGGCATTGCTGCTCCCCGCAGTCCAGCAGGCCCGTGAAGCGGCCCGCCGGTCGACCTGCAAAAACAATCTCAAGCAGATCGGGCTCGCGCTCCACAACTACCACGACACTCACAACCGCCTGCCGCTCAATCGCATGGGCGGCCGGAATAACTCCGGTGCTTGGGGAACTCTCTTCCCCGTGACGTTCGGCAACGTGGGCTGGATGGCAATGATCCTCCCCTTCATGGATCAGGGTCCCCTCTACAACACGATCAACTTCTCCGACAGTTCCCAGGGTGCCTCGTCGATCATCGGATCGTCCAACGGTGGCATCGCGGCGAACATCGCTGCCCGCCGCACGGTTGTGACACCCTATCTGTGCCCAAGCAACCCGCAGGCGGCTGTCGTCGTCAGTCAGTCGTCGAACCCCGACAGTTGGGGAGACGGAATCGATGGTGGCCGAACCGATTATGTCGGAAACATGGGCTGGATGCATGCTGGTCACCGCGATTGCCCCCAGGGGATTTACGGCGGAAACTGGAACGGCGCGGCTTGGGCCGATGTGCAGAATTTCGCCTCAAAAATGTCTGACTGCAACGGCGTGATCGGCTGGCAGGGTTGCATCAACCTCAAGGACATCTCCGACGGAACCTCCACGACGCTGGCGGTGATGGAGAACCATCACTGGATCAACAAAGCCCTTCCTGGTGACAACCCGTTCGCCGATTCGATGTGGATGGGATCCTATGCGATCCACAGCATTAAGATGCCGATCAACTGGGACATGCAGAAGAACGGCGGCACCGACTTCCGCTGCGACCAGTGGAGCAGCATCCACACCGGCGGTGCCCATGGCCTGATGGCTGACGGCGCGGTGAAGTTCGCCAACGAGAACATCGACTGGACGATCCGCCAGGCGATCGGCACCCGTAACCGGAGTGAAGTGGCTGCCGACTTCTAAGAAACGGCACGAACGTGAGACTGATGCACCCCCAAGCCCACTGGCATGCCAGTGGGCTTGTTCTTTGTTGTCTGCCGCAATTGGGACTCCGCTGGACTCGCGTCACCATGCGACCATTCGTCTGTCTGATACTCGCGGCAATTCTTCTTGCCGGTTGCGATCGCCCACCACCTCCTGAAGCGCCGGCAACAACTGCCACCAAACCGATCGAAACGGAGCCTCCAAAACCGAGCCAGGCGTTCCTGCTGCGTCCCAAACTGACGCCGAAAGTCGCCATCCAGGTCCCAAGCCCTGTCTTCCTCGAACGGGCGGCCGAGGCAAAAATTGACCACCGCTACGTGTCCGGGCCCAAAGAAGCCCAATTGATGGTCCAGCCCACGGGTGGCGGCTGTGGCTGGATCGACTATGACCGCGACGGGCAGTGGGACCTGTATCTCAACCAGGGAGGCAACCCGTCCGCCCCTCCGTCCCCATCTCAACCCTCCGACCAACTGTACCGGAATGCCGGATCGGGACTGTTTCAAGCGGTCACCGGTCCGGCCAGGATCGAAGACCGCGACTTCAGCCAGGGTGTCGCCGTCGGAGACTTCGACAACGACGGTTTTGAAGATCTGCTGGTGACCAATGCTGGACGGGACACGCTGTTCCATAATCTGGGCGATGGCACTTTCGCAGACGCCAGTGACTTACTGGAGCAGCCGAGCGCCTGGAGCAGCAGTGCCGCCTGGGGCGACATCGACCGTGACGGCGACCTCGACCTGTATGTGTGCCGCTACGTCGACTTTGACCGCTTTCATCCACAGCTCTGCCGCACGGCCAAAGGCGAGCCGAAAATGTGCCAGCCAAACGAGGTCGAGCCGATTCCCGACGAGATGTACCTGAACAATGGCGATGGGACATTCAGTCCGGCCGCCAAGGCCCGCGGACTGTTCGGCCCTGGAAATCGCGCGCTGGGAGTGGCCATCGCCGATTTTGACAACGATGGCTGGCCCGACATCTATGTCGCCAACGATGCCACGGCCAACTTCATGTTCATCAACCAGCATGACGGACAGTTCAAGAACATGGCGGACGCCCTCGGCTGCGCGGTGACCTGGGAGGGCCGTGCGCAGGCCAGCATGGGGGTCGGTGTGGCGGACTACGACCACAACGGATTCCTGGACCTGTACCTCACCCATTTCGAGGGAGAATGGAACACGCTTTACCGCAATCTCGGTCCACGCGGGTTCAGCGATGTGACCGCCACCGCTGGCGGTGTGGAACCGACCTTGCCGATGGTCGGTTTTGGCACGGTGATGGAAGACTTCAACCAGGACGGCAACGAGGATGTGATTGTGGCCAATGGCCACTTGGACGACCCGGGCCACTTGGGAATTGAGCTGGCGATGAAGCCCCATTTATTCTCATTCGCCGGGCTGCGGATGAAGGATCAGTCGGCAACTGGCGGAGACTACTTCCAACAGAAATACATTGGCCGCGGTCTGGCCACCGCCGACTACGACGACGATGGCGACCTGGACGTGGCCATCGTCAATCAGGATGCTCCGCTGGCTCTGCTGGAAAACCAGTCGGCACGCGGTCATTGGCTGAAACTGGAGTTCGTGGCTCGGGGCAATCGCCGCGGCATCGGGACGCGGGTCAAACTTCAATCCGGCCAGCAGACATTCCTGCGCGAGCTTGTCGGCGGAGCCACGTATTGTGCGGCCAACCAGCCGGTGCTGGTGTTTGGGCTGGGTGCGGAAGCGGCCGCCTGCCGGTTGGAGATTCAGTGGCCGGGCGGATTGCATCAAACACTTGAAAACGTCACGATCGACCAGACGCTGCGGTTGTTTGAACCCGATGCCGCGGCTGCTTCTCCTCTGCCCTAGACTCCCCGCGTCATGCCGCTGCCCGCTGTCAAACGCCTCCAACTCCTTGTCGCGGCCGCACTGCTGGGCCTCGCTGGGGTTGCCGGCTGGTGGCTGCCCAATCGTGGGCCAACCCTCGACCAAATTCGGGAACAGGCCGAGGCGGCACTGATGGATCGCGATTGGGCGAAGCTGGCCGAACTGAGCCACCAGTGGACGGCGCGGATGCCACAGGAGGCCACGGGCTGGTTGTATCAGGCGGAAGCGCTGCAGCAACAAGGCCAGTATGCCGAAGCGGTGGCTTGTTTGCAGAAAATTCCCGACACCGATCCACGGGCGACGCAGGCCCGGCTGGGTGAAATTGACCTGCAATTTGGTCCCATGAACCGGCCCCGCGTTGGAGCGGAGGTCTGCGAACGGCTGCTGAAGGTGAACCCGGCGTCGCCAGCAGCGCGGCAGCGGCTGACGTTCTTCCTGGCGATGACCCTGCAGCGCACCCGGCTCATCCGCGAGATCCGCTCGTCATTGGACCGGGCAGAGGTGCGGGAGGCTTATGTCTACCTGTTTCTGGCTGACGTGCTCCATTTTTCCAACGGGGCCGAGCTGAATGGCCAGTGGCTTCAGGGCGAACCCGATTCCGAACTCTATGAAGTCGCCCAGGCGATGTTCATCGCCGAGGCGCTCGACGCCAGCATCTCCATGGACGATCGCGAGGCGGCTCAATTGGCCCAGTTGGCGACAGCCAAAAAAGGGCCGTTGCTGGACAAGTTGCTGAAAAAATATCCGCACAATGTGGAACTTCTGGCCTACCAATTGAAACAGTGCCTGCTGACGGGCAAGGTGGATCGCGCCGTGGAACTGCTGGCGCAGGCCCCCGCCGAGGCGGAACAGGACAACCGGTTCTGGCGGTACAAGGGGTGGGTTCACGCCCAATGGGATGAGGCCCAGGCGGCCGAGGACGAATACCGCCAGGCCCTGAAACTTCATCCGCTCGACTGGTCGACGCGGCACCTGCTGGCGGATCTGTTGCAGCAGCAGGGCCGGCCGGCAGAGGCCAAGGCCCAGCGGGATCTGGTCAATCGCGCCAATGCCCTCCGACGGGTGATCCAGGGGGCCAGGAATGCCCGCGAGATGCCCACGGAAGCGCTCCAACAACTGGCCCACTACGCCCGCGACTGCGGCGACACCCAGTTTGCGGCGGCGCTCGGAAAACAACTGGCTCGCTTCAGCGGGAGGAAGGGCGCGCCGTAAGGCCAACTGCAAACCTGGCCTGAAGCCGCGCGGAACGCTTGGCGTCACCGCAACTGCGGGGGCTGACCTGAAAACTGCCGCATTCGCCGCTGCAGAGCCGGCCCCACGTCCTCTTCGCCACACTCCCGGTACAGCTTCGCCAGTTGCAGCAGGAGTGGCGGGGTCACCAGTTCCACGGCCGTGAGTTTCTTCAGTCCCCGGCGGATTTCATTGGCTTGTTCGGTCAAACGGGTCAGCCGCGCGACTTCGGCGGGATGCTGACGGCGGCGTTCGACGACGGCCAGCCGGTTCATGGTGTTCCAGTCCATGATGTGCATGCCCAGGGCCTGCTGGTAGGCTTCCGCGGCCTCGTCGAATTCCTTGTTCGACTCGTGCAGCCACCCTTTGAACCGCCAGAAGCGGTTGTCGTCCCGCGCAGCCACGGGGGCCTGGCCCAGCAACTCGGCAACTGTCGCGACATCTGCCGCTTCAATCCGCTCATCAATCTTGTAGGCCAGCAGTTCCAGGTTCTGGGGAAATCGCTGGAACAGCCTGTTGACCTCGTCGAGTTTGGAGCGGCCCCCGCTTGCCGGCGGCTGAACTCCTGACGACGGGCTTTCGGCTTCCGTCTCCTGAGTGGTGGGTTCGGGAAACTGCAGGACGCGGGCCACGAGAAACAGCTCTTCATCCGGGGCGCGTTCCAGCCACCGCTCGTTGAGTTTCACCGCCGTCGCCGAGCGGAGCGTATAGGCCAGAAAATAGTACACATACGCCTCGCGTGGCTCAGACTCCGCAGCCACCGCCGCGCGGATCTGCCGCAACAGCTTCTGCCGTTGCAGTGTCATGGCGTAGAACCAAATCAACTGTTCCTGCGCCCCCACCGCGCGGGGATCAATGCTCAAGATCCGTTCGCAGGCGGCCACCCCCCGCAACGGCTCATTCAGTTCCGAAAACGAGAGCTTCGACAGTTCAATCAGAGCGGGAACCGCCTCGGGCGCCGAGTCGGGGACGCTCCATAAACTGTCGGCCGCCAGCGACCACTCTTGTCGCGCCCGCGCCGCCTGCGCCCGGTACATCCACGCCTCGCCGGCGGCGGGATCCCACGCCGTCCAGCGTGCGGCCGCCTGCGACAACTGCGCCCACTGCCCATCATTCTGCGCGGCGTGACACTGCGCGGCGAGGTCTCGCAGCCGATAGTCGCGCCACAAACCGTGCAGGAACGGCGACGCAGCCGTCACCGCCAGCACGACGGCAACGGCAATGATCAGGAAGCTACGTCGCTTGGAAGACATTCAAAAACTCAGCCAGCGTCACAAACCGTCGCCAATCAGCGGCCCATTTGTCATTTCGTCATTTGTCATTTGTCATTCCCTTTTCAGGCAGCTTCCACGGCAGCACCATCGCCCTGGCCCGCCCTCCATCCAGCTTCGGATCGTCCGGCATTTTCGGCGTACCCTCCACCGGAGGCCGGCCTCCCTGATCCTCGGGCAGAAATTCGAGCTGCAGTTCGCTCCCCTTCCCGTCGCCATTGTCATCGATCAGCGCGTGCTCCGTGCTCAGAGTCTTCTCCAAAGCATAACCGGAGGCCACGTTCCGAGCGGCCGCGACATACAGGTCAAACAACGTCTCCCGCCCATCGCTGTCGGCATCCCGCGTTTCCTGGTGCGGGTTTTTCAGCACGTCCGCCAAAGCCGTCGGGTAGAGGGTCTCATTGACCTCCTGGTCGGCCTCCGTGGCCGAGATCACCACCCGCCCGGGCTTGGCCAGGGGCTTCAGGAAAAAGCCGCTGACGGGTGTGGTGATCCAGAAGACCTGCTCGCCACAGTTGACCTCGGCGAATAGTCTTCCGAACTCATCCGCGGTCAGGTCCGGACCGGGCACATTCAACCACACCTTCTTGCCATCGTGATGGGTGTGACCAACGACAATCACCCAGAGCGCGTCCTCGGGCTTCAACGCCTTCAGTTCCGCGGCCTCGCGGGCAATTTCCTCCTTGAGGCAGGTTCCGCGTGAGGCAGTCAGCGCCGGCCCGTCACTCGGCTTCTTGGCGCTGCCGAACTGCACGCGGATCTCTTCCGCCTTGACCCCCAAATTGGTCGTCAGCCCCTCGTGAATCGCTTCGACCACGCTGGCAAACAGTTTGCGGTGCTCGTCATCGCCCGGGAGGCCGCACAGGATGAGCACCCGGCGCGTCGCTGTCGGGGTAGTCTCCGTCTGCGCTGGCAGTGGCTCGGCGCTCCCCAGCAGCAGCCAGCCGATCAACAAGGCTACGCAGAACCTTTTGCGACTGCTGTTTGACACGGCAAATTTGTCGAGGACGGTCATTGCCATGCGGTCGATCTCCGGTCTTGCTGGCTTTCGCCGTTCCAGTCTCGGCGAGACTGTGCAAACGGATATACTAAATCACATTGCGTTTATTCCACCATGCAGGGACGGACAATTGGTTTTACCTCACCAGGAGGGTGATTTCTTGACGCCGTGGCTCCAGCGACTGCTTGTGTTCGTGCTGGGACTCATGGTGGGTTGCGGATACTGCGCCTGGCGAACCGGATTGCCTCTGGTCTGGGACGACACCTCGACGGCAGCCACGGCCGCGGCGCTTCAGGAAGTCACGGAGGGTGAAGGCTGGTTTGCCAGCTTCCACGGCGTGCATGGCGGGGGATACCGGCCCCTGAGCACGCTGATCCGGCATTGGGGCACACGGCTGGCGACGGATCCTCATGTGCTGCCTCCGGCAGTCCTCGCGCTGAATGCCGTGGTTCTGGGCTGCCTTGCTTCCAGCTACTTCTGGCTGGCCATTCGCGCCACCGGTTCCCTCGGATGGGGACTGTATGCGACTTTTTTACTGCTGTGTTCGATGCCGATGCTGACCGGTGCGCTGGTGATCTTTGCGGGCATTCAAGCCGTTGTGCCCCTGGCCCTGTGCCTCGCCCTGGTGTGTCACGAGCAGGGGAACAGCACCACAGGCTGGCCGCGCCGAATGTGGTTCGCAGGTCTCTGCGCGGTCTTCATCGCCGGACCGTGGTATCGCGAATTCATCGGCATGGCCCCCTTGCTGATCGCCATCTCCGAGTGGCGCAGGGCACGCCGGCTGACCTGGCTGCATCTCCTCGCCGCTCTCGCGTTCCTGCACGCGCTGTTTCCCACGGCTCTGATGCACCTGCTGATCCCCTCCCTTCCCGTGGCTCCCGTGTTTCGCCTCGGCAGCCTGGGGGCGGTCGTCAAACCCCTGCCGGACCACATCTCCCCCGGGACCGTCATCCGGGCGGTGCAGGCCCTGCACTGGCGAATCTTTCTGGACCTGTTCAGCATCGTTCCACCCACGGCGGTTGTCCTGGCTGTTGCGGGCGTGCTCGTTTCCCGGCGATCAAGGACCGTCGCGTCGGAAAGCACGTCCGTGACCGGCAGAACTCCGCCTTCAAAGACCAGCCTTGATGCGTGGCTTCTCGTTCTTTTTTTTCTGGCGACATTTCTGCCATTTCTGAAAGTCTTCAAGATCCAGATGCACCTGGCGTATTGTCTGGTCCCCTTCTGCCTGTTGCTGGCCATGGGGACCCGCAAACTGTGCGAGGCGGCTGGAAAGTCACGGTGGAGGGGCTTTGCGCAGGCAGCCTTGATCGTTGTCGTGCTGGATCAAGGGTTGAACCCGTGGATCGTGCGGCAGGCGACCGCCACGCTGTACACCGCCATCGGCCGGCAAGCCACGTGGCTCAAGGACTCCGTGCCACGGGGCACACCCGTGGTGTGCAATGCACTGCAGATTCAGGACATCACCTGGTTCAGCGGCGGACACATTCGCGGCATGGCCCTGTCCGGCGGCACGCCAGACTCACGCGACTGGATTACCAGCGTCGGCACCTTCAACGCCTTACTGGCCCGGGAGACGCCGGGCAGCGTGTTGCTGCTGGATGTTCGTCTTCCCAGTCTGACAGGGCAGCCAGGCACCAAACGGACGCATTACATCGTGCAAGAACACCTGGTTGAGATGCAGCCCCTGCAGGTCGCCGCGGCAAACAGCAGCGACGCCGACGAGGCCCGGTTCGCCTGGCCACAAATCGACCCTTTGCGGTGGCTTATCCCCCCACAAAACGTCTCCTGGCCGGGTCCACCCGACCTGGAATTCGACGGCTATCGCGGCCCCGACCGCCGTGGCTGGCCGTGGCTGCGAGAAATGGCGCTGGAGTACCACCTCTACCGCGTCACCGGCCGCGCCGCGTCTCCCTGGGAGCCGAACCCCACGCTGATCGAAGAATACGAACGGTTCAACATCGTCCTCCATGGAAGCACCTGCTACGGCATCCCCGAACCCGAAGGCGCGTTCGATCTCGCCCGGATTCAACGCGGCGGCTACAGCCGGATCGTGATTGGGAAAACCGTGGAGGAGGTGAGAAAAGGCATTGGTGAAACGACGCAACCCTGAACGGCGGCGGCCATCGTGCCTGCGTGCCGCGATGGTTCACATCGCAGGATGCCGCTTGTATCGCCTTGTCGGCGTGGCTTACAATTCCGCGCTTCCTCGCCCGGTCCGGGCTGGTGGCAACTTCAAATGAGATGAACATGTCGACGATTTTGGTGACCGGCGGAGCGGGATTTTTGGGAAGCCACCTCTGCGAGCGGCTGATCGCCCGCGGCGATGAAGTCCTGTGCCTGGACAATTTTTTCACGGGCCGCAAAGTCAATATCGAACACCTGCTGACGCATCCGCGGTTCGAGCTGATTCGCCACGACATCGTCCATGAGATCTTCCTGGAGGTCGATCAGGTCTACAACATGGCCTGCCCGGCTTCGCCCCAGGCGTACCAGTTCAACCCCATCAAAACGATCAAGACCTCGACGGTCGGCATGGTCAACATGCTGGGCCTGGCGAAGCGCTGCCATGCCCGCATTCTGCAGGCGTCGACCTCGGAAGTGTACGGCGACCCGCTCGTTCATCCACAGCGCGAAGACTACTGGGGACACGTCAATCCGCTGGGGCCGCGCAGTTGCTACGACGAGGGGAAGCGCGTGGCCGAGTCGCTGTGCATGAACTATCACCTGGAGCATCAGGTCGAAATCCGGATCGTGCGGATCTTCAACACGTACGGCCCAAGGATGGATCCCGGCGACGGGCGGGTGGTGTCGAACTTCATCAACCAGGCACTGCGCGGCGAGCCCCTGACGGTGTTTGGCGACGGGCAGCAGACGCGGTCGTTCTGCTATGTGGATGACCTCGTGAACGGCTTGATGCGGCTGATGGACCAGGACCAGACCGTCGGGCCGGTCAACATTGGCAACCCCCACGAATTCACGATGCTGGAACTGGCCGAAGAGGTGCTGCGTCAAACCGGGTCGTCGTCCAAGCTGCAACACCTGCCGCTTCCCAAGGATGATCCCCAGCAACGCTGCCCCGACATCTCGCGGGCCAGGGAATTCCTGCAATGGGAACCCAAGACGCCGCTCCGCGAAGGGCTGGAGAAGACGATCGCCTATTATCGCGAGGTCATGTAGCCACCTTTGACGTATCCCCTTCGAGCTTGTCTCGATGGAATCGGGCCTCTGCACTAGGTGCCAGAGTGCGCCGTGTGACCGTCGTAGTGCAAAAGCCCGGATCCACCGAGGCGAGCTCGGTGGGGTTTTGGTTGATCGCGCGCGCTTTGCCGCTCCCGTGAAGAATTCCGACGCGGCGGCTACAATCCGCCGACTTGGATTCCCGTGAAGGAGTGAACATGTCATTGTGGCGTCGTTTGGCGGTTCTGTATTCACTGGCCGGATTCGTGCTGACCGGCGTGCTCTTGACCGGCGTGCTCTTGGGCGGGGCGCTCTTTCCTCGAGCCACGGCTGGTCAGGACAAGCCTGCCAAACCGGCCGCGTATGTCACGGTTGCAGAAGCCGCCGCGGACCCGGACTTCGCCCTGCAGGGCGAATACCTGAGCGAACGCTTTGGCGTGCAAGTCGTGGCTCAAGGCCATGGCAAATTTCGCACTCTCACGCTCAAGGGTGGCCTGCCCGGTGCCGGCTGGAACGAAACCGACAAGCAGGTCCAGGACGACGACACCACCGACGATGTCAAAGACCTGTTGACCGCCTTGGGAGCCAAAAAGGTCGAGCGCAAGAGCCCGACCCTGGGCAGCGCAGCCCCAGAGGGCGCGACCCTCCTGTTTGACGGCACGAAGGACACGCTGGCGAAACACTGGAGGCCGGATACGAAAATGGGGCCGGACGGGTTGCTGCTGCCGCACGCCACGACGCTGGAAAACTTCACCGACTACCAGTTGCACGTGGAGTTTCAGATCCCCTTCATGCCCGAGGCGCGTGGCCAGGGACGGGGCAACAGCGGACTGTACAACCAGGGCCGGTACGAAGCGCAGATGCTCGACTCCTTTGGGCTGGAGCCCAAGGACAACGAATGCGGCGGGCTGTACAGCATTAAAGCCGCCGATGTAAATGCCTGCTTCCCGCCGCTGAGCTGGCAATCGTACGACGTGGAGTTCACCGCCGCCCGGTGGAGCAAGGATGGCAAGGAAAAGTTGTCGAACGCCTGGACGACCGTGCGCCTCAACGGCATCCTGATTCAGAACGATGTCGAACTGCCGCACACCACCACCGCCGCACCTCAGAAGGAGACTTCAGCACCGGGTCCGATCTATCTGCAGGATCATGGCAATCCGGTCCGGTACAAAAACATCTGGATCGTGCCCCGCTCGGCGGAGCAGGAGGCCCGCCGGCCGATTGTGGCGGGCTTCGAACGGTTTCATGGGACCACCGCGGTCGAGATCACACAATCAGGCCGGCTGTTGCTGGGAGAACTCAACTGCGTGGCCTGCCATCAGCCCGAAGCGGGTGCCGCCGCGCAGCTCACGACGCGGCAGGCTCCAATTCTGGATGAGGTCGGCAAGCGGATTCATCCGGAATATCTGGAGAGATTTCTGGCGGCGCCGCACACGGTGAAGCCGGGCACGACCATGCCCGACCTGCTGGCCGACCTGCCGGAAACCGAGCGCGTGGCGGCGGTCAAAGCCCTGGTCAATTTCCTGGCGACAACCGGTTCGCTGGCGGAACAGGAGAGCGAAAACCGGATGGCGCAGCATGGGCAGCAGCTCTATCATCAGGTGGGCTGCACGGCGTGCCACGCGCCGCGGATGGAGAAGACCGTGGCGACGCGGGTCTCCGTGCCGCTGGGCGACTTGAAGGCCAAGTACAGCATCCCCAGCCTCGCGGCGTTCCTGCAGGACCCGCACAAGGTGCGGCCTTCGGGCCGGATGCCAGGCTTCGCCCTCGAAGGGAAAGATTTCGTCGACCTGGCGCATTTCCTCATCGGCGAAGTGCGGCTCAAGCCGCGAAATCCGAACCTCACGTTCTCCGTCTATGAGGGCAACTGGAACCAGGTGCCGGATTTTGGCGTGCTCAAGCCCATCAAGACCGGACAGTGCTCCGGGCTGGATCTGAATGTCGCCAACCGCACCAACAATTTCGGCGTCCGCTTCGACGGGTTTTTGAAACTCGACAAGGAGGGCGATTACACATTCCATCTCGGTTCGGATGACGGCAGCCTGCTGTTCATTGATGGCAAGAAAGTGGTCGATGCCGATGGCGTTCATCCGCACACCGAAAGCAGCGGCCGCGCGCGGCTCAAGGCTGGTGTGCATCCCATCCGTGTCGATTTCTTCCAAGGCGGCGGGGAATGGACGGTCACCCTGGAATACGAAGGCCCCGGAATCCCCCGGCAGGAGCTGGCCCGCAATCTGTGGCTCACCGAACAGGGCAACCCCAAGCCGGAACCGGTCAAGGAGGGCGAGGCGGGTTTCCAGTTTGATCCTTCCTTAGTGGCTCAAGGGCAGGCATTGTTCGGTTCGCTCGGCTGTGCGAACTGCCACCAGTTGAAGGTGAACGGCCAGAAGCTTCCCGGTGCGATGGCCAAGGCGCTGAAGGATTTGGATCTGAAGCTGGGCTGCCTGAGCAACACGCCAGCTACGCCTGTCGCCGGTGCCAAGGTCCAAGGCGCGCCTGTGCCTCGCTTTGACCTGAACCTGGCGCAGCGGACGGCGCTCAAGGCTTCCACGGGTGTGGACAAACCGTCAAATCAATCGGCTCAAACGATTTCGCAGACGATGACCACCTTCAACTGCTATGCCTGTCACAGCCGGGATGGCAAAGGCGGACCCGAGCGCGACCGGAACCCGCTGTTTACCACGACCATTCCCGAAATGGGTGACGAAGGCCGCGTGCCGCCGCCGCTGGATGGCGTGGGCGACAAGCTGAACGACGAGTGGCTGCGTAAGGTTCTTGGCGAAGGGGCCAAGGACCGGCCCTACATGCTGACGCGGATGCCAAAGTTTGGCCTCAACAATGTGCAGCATCTGATCCTCGCGTTTGTCGCCACCGACCGCCGAACGGATGCCGCTGTTCCTCCACCAGCACTGGCCGATTCACGAATGAAGGCGGTCGGGCGGCAACTGGTGGGCGAGAAGGCGCTGGGCTGCATCAAGTGTCACAGCTTTGGGCAACATCGAGCCACGGGAATCCAGGCGATCAACCTGCAGACCATGACCACCCGCCTGCGCGAGGACTGGTTTTATCGTTATATGCTCAACCCCGAAGCGTACCGGCCCGGCACCCGCATGCCCGGCAGCTTCAGCGGGGGCGTGGCGAGCGTCAAGGATGTGCTGGACGGCCACCCCGGCCAGCAGATCTCCGCCATGTGGCGGTTTTTGAAGGATGGCGATCAGGCGAGTTTGCCCGACGGGTTGGTCGCCAACATCATCGAGTTGAAGCCAGAAAAAGAACCGATCCTTTACCGCAACTTCATTGAGGGGCTCTCACCGCGGGGCATCGCCGTGGGCTATCCGGAACTGGCTCACCTGGCATGGGACGCCGACACCATGAGCCTCGCCCTCCTGTGGCACGGCCGCTTCATCGACGCCGGCAAGCACTGGGAGGGCCGCGGCCCCGGCTTCCAACGTCCGCTGGGCGACCACGTCATGCCGTTCGAGAAGACGGCCGCACTGGCGACACTCAATTCCGGAACCGAAGCCTGGCCCGCAGGCAGCCCCAAGGAGCGTGGCTACCGCTTTGCGGGCTACGAACTCGATGCCCAGAGCCGGCCACATTTCCGCTACAAAACCGCCGACTTCACCGTCGAAGACTTCCCCGAACCCGTGGCTCAAGGCAAAGAGGCCCTCTTTCGCCGCCACATCACGGTGACCGCGTCAAAACCCCTCGACAACCTCTACTTCCGCGCGGCTGCGGGGCAAACGATCGAAATCCAGTCCGACGGCTCGTACCTGATCGACAAACTCGTCCGCATCGGCCTGCCCAACCAGATGCCCATCATCCGCGAAGCCGACGGGAAGAAAGAGCTGCTCGTGCCGCTGCAGTTCAAGGATGGCAAGGCGGGGGTGATGCAGGAGATTGCGTGGTGACGTCAAACTGTGACAATATCGCTTAGCATGAGACCCACAACCTCAGGAAATAGGGCTTGATCAATGCGTATTTACCGGCACGTAACGGCGAACGGACTCTATCTCAAGCGATTCCCGTTCCAACGGGAACTGTCAATGGAAGCCTACTTGATCGAGAATGAGAATGTGCTGGAGTTGGACGACAAAATCTTCAAGGATGTGGAGATCGTCGAAGCGGAACTCGCGGTTGCCGAAGGCAGGCCGAGTCGCGATTCAGATGGGCGGATCGATATATTGGCAACCTATGCAGCAGAGTATATCGCAGTTGTAGAATTGAAACTTGGAGAGTTGACAGACATTCACCTCAAACAGCTAGAGGACTACCTCGCCAAGAGAAATCATGTTCTCGAAAAATATTCAGAAACTCTCGGTCCACAGATTGTAGTGAACCCCAAGTGGATTGGCGTTCTCGCGGGATCGTCAATCAGCCCAGACCTCGCCCAAAAGTTGCGGCAGGGCTATTTCGCGGAAGGCGACATCCCGGTTGCAGCACTGATTATTCAGCGGTTTCGCGGTGAAGATGGAACCGTTTTGGTAACGACTGACACCTGCTTCGGCAGACCCAGCAATGTCAAGGACTCAACTCTGTACGACTTTGAGGGGGAGACCCTCAACAAAGGACGACTTGCTTTGGCACTCATCAAGCGACACGTCGAGACTCATCCAGCCATTACTTATGCCGAACTCGAAAATGACTTTCCAAAGTCTTGCCAAGGTCCTGCAGGGGTGTTTACCGATGCGAGCCACGCCACCAATATCTACATAAGCACCAAAAAAAAACGGCACTTCGTCAACACGGAAGATTTGATCGAACTCAAGGAGTGCAAGATCGCTGTCAGCAATCAGTGGGGCAAGGACAACATTCTAACCTTGATCAAACGAGCAAGGACCCTCGGTTACAAAGTGTCCGAAGCAGCCGACGATTTCGCCATGACAACAACCACTATATTTGTCCAAGAAACGTAAATTCACCGCCTATTGGCTGGACATACATACCCACATTGCGATGAATCCGCACTTGTTCGTGCTTTTCATGACCGCTCCACAGTTCACAACATCCGTGGTCTCTCGCCCAATGGCCATCTTTCGATCTTGTCTGGTCGCCTTCTCTGTTCTCGCTTTCTACAACCTGCCTGTCTTCGGCGAGGACGCGAAAAGCAAACTCCCCATCGAAAGCGACTACTACAAACTCGCCACCTTCCAGATCCCCGAGGGTGTCGTCCTGGAAGCGAGTGCCTTCCAGTTGATGCCGGACGGCAAGCTGGCCGTGGCTTCGCGTCGCGGCGAGGTGTGGATGGTCACTGATCCCTTTGCGGACGAGGTGAAGGCCAGTCAGTTCTCGCGGTTCGCGCATGGGCTGCATGAAGTGCTGAGCCTCGCGGAGCGGGATGGCTGGCTGTATGTCACACAGCGGACGGATGTGTCGCGGATCAAGGATTCCAATGGCGACGGCCGGGCCGACCAGTTTGAAGTGGTCAACGGCGACTGGGAGATCACCGGCGACTACCACGAGTACGCCTTCGGCTCCAAGTTCGACAAGGAGGGCAACCTGTGGATCGTGCTGTGCCTCACGGGTTCCTTCAGCAGCGAATCGAAATACCGTGGCTGGTGCGTCCGCATCACGCCCGACGGCAAGCTGATCCCCACCTGCAGCGGCATCCGCTCGCCGGGCGGGATCGGCACGAATGCCATGGGCGACATGTTCTACACCGACAACCAGGGGCCGTGGAACGGCACCTGCAACTTGAAGCATCTCGTCCCCGGGAAGTTCATGGGGCACCCCGGCGGGTTCAAGTGGTACAGCCTCGCTGAACAGGCGATGGGCAAGGCACCGGTCGAGCCGACCAGCGGCAGCCGCTTCGTGATCGAAGCCAAGCGGATTCCCGAATATGTGCCGCCGGTGATCCTCTTCCCTTACAAGAAGATGGGACAGTCGGCCAGCGGCATCGCGTGCGACACCACGGAAGGAAAGTTTGGGCCGTTCAAAGGGCAGATGTTCGTGGGTGAGCAGACCAACAGCACGGTCATGCGCTGCTTCCTGGAAACGGTCAACGGCCGCTGGCAGGGCGCCTGCTTCCCGTTCCGCGACGGGTTCGGCTCGGGAACGTTGGGGCTGGAAATGTCTCCCAGCGGAAGCCTGTTTGTCGGCGGCACCAACCGAGGCTGGGGCTCCCGCGGCAACAAGCCGTTCGCCGTCGAACGCCTGCAATGGACCGGCAAAGTGCCGTTCGAGATCCACGAGATGCGGGCCAAGCCCGATGGGTTCGAACTGACCTTCACCCAACCAGTGGACACCGCCACCGCCAGCCAGATCGACGCCTACACCCTGTCGACCTACACCTATATCTATCAGGCATCGTATGGCAGCCCAGAGGTCGACCACACGACACCCACCATTACCAAAGCTGTCGTGGCCGAGGACAAGAAAAGCGTTCGGCTGACCGTTGCCGGGCTGCAGGAAGGGCACGTGCATGAGCTGCACCTGCCGGGCCTCCGCTCGGCTGACTCTTTGCCGCTGCTGCATCCCGAGGCGTATTACACGCTGACTTCGATCCCCTTGAAGTGAGGTCCGTCCTGTCTGACATTCCCAATCCGCACGACGGACTCTTCAAGGAATTGCTGTCACGTGTTGACGCCGCACAGGACATCGCCCGCAACTATCTGCCGCCGACGATTGTCCAGCGACTCGACCTGCAAAGCATGGAACTCGTGAAGGATTCGTGGGTCGACGAGGAACTCCGGCAGCACTTCGCCGATGTCTTGTACCGGCTCAAGTGGCTCAACCCAGATGGCAGCGTTGGTGATGTCTATCTGTTTGTCCTTTTTGAGCACAAAAGCCAGCCGGATGCGGAGACGCCCTTCCAACTGCTGCGCTACATGGTGCAGCAATGGCACTCGCACCTGAAAACCGGTTCGTTGCCGCTACCGTTCATCATTCCGCTGGTGATGTATCATGGCGAGGCGAAGTGGAATCACCCGCAGACATTCGAATGCCTGTTCGGCGACATCCCAGCGGACATGCGCGGATACGTTCCGCAGTTTTCCTATGAGCTGTTGGATCTGTCCCTGCATTCAAAGCGGCAGATTGTGGGCGACGCCCTGGTAAGGTCAACGTTTTCGCTGATGCAGTCGGTCTTTGCAGCGAACCTCGATGAGCGTTTGCCGGAAATCCTGAAAACTCTCGCCACCATCAGGCCGGCCGAGTTAAGATTGCTGGAAGTGATGCTGCGCTATGTTTCCGTGACTGGGTCGCTGAGTGAGTCTGACCTGTCCGCAGCCGTCAAAGCCGCCTTTCCCCTGCAAGCGAGCGAACTGATGCCAACCCTGGCCGAGACATGGATGGAGAGAGGGATGGAGAGAGGGATGGAGAAAGGGATGGAGAAAGGTGTCCACAGCGGGCAGCTTTCCGTGATCGTTCGGCAGCTCACCGTCAAATTTGGAGACGCAATTGATTCTGCAGTTCAGACAGACCTAGGGGAGCTTTCGACAGCAGACCTGAGTCAGTTGAGCGAGGATCTGCTCAAGCTCACAACCGTGGACGAGCTGCGTCAGTGGCTCGCACGCCGCTGAACGGCCTTGCCGCAAAGTCGCATTCGTCAGCGGGTGACCGCCAGAAACCGCGCGAGCGACGGCACAATCAGCAGCGCCACCGCCATGGCGTAGATTATGTTGGGCTGCACGAGCCAGACGAGGCTGGCGGCGAACCTAGACGAGCGGATGACGGAAATCCTGAAAACTCTCGCCACCATCAGGCCGGCTGAGTTTAATTGCTGGTAATGTTGCTGCGATATGTTTCCGTCACTGGGTCGCTGAGTGAGTCTGACCTGTCTGCAGCCGTCCAAGCCGCCTTTCCCCTGCAAGCGAGCGAACTGATGCCAACTCTGGCCGAAACGTGGATGGAGAGGGGGATGGAGAAAGGGATGGAGATAGGTGTCCATAGTGGGCAGCTTTCTTTGATGATCCGGCAACTGACCGTCAAGTTTGGCCAGGCAATTGACGCTGCCATTCAGACAGATTTGGGCAAGCTTTCGACCGCAAATCTCGACCAGTTGGGCGAGGCTCTCCTCAGCCTCAAGACCGTGGACGAACTGCACCAGTGGCTCCCACGTCGCTGACTTGAACTCACTCGTCTCGAGTTGTGATTTCGCGACTGTGATTTCGCGACCAGCAGCGCATCAGGTCTTCACGGCTTTCCGTGCCTCCTCCCAGGTCTTCTGCCAGCGCTCGGCTTCCTCGGGTTTGTCCCACGCCCGATAGAGTTCCACAAGCCGCTGGATGGCATCGGTCAGGCGGGCCTTGAATTGAAGGGGGATCTTGGCTTCTCGTTCCTGGAGACCGTGATAAGCCTCCAGCAGCAGGGGTTCGGCGGCTTGGAAGTTTTTCTGGCCGAAGAGGCTCGCTCCCAGGAGGGATCGGGTGTTGAAACGGAGCCACCCCTCAGGGTCTTTCGCATCACGGATGAGCAGGCATTCCCGCAGGAGCAACTCGGCCTCCACATGCCGCTGCTGCAACAGCAGGTTCATGCCCAGGCCGGCCATCGCCGCCGCGGTCCGCAGGTCCGCATCGCCGAACTGCCGTCGCTCGTCAACGAGCATCTGCCGCCAGATCGTTTCGGCCAGCAGGAGCCGTCCAACGGATTCGTACAGGGTGGCGAGACCGCCGGGCAATGGGCGGAGGTTGGCGGGGACCGGGCCGTCGCGCTGCGACAGGCGGTCCAGAGCCTCGGCCAGCAGCGGGATCGCCTGCTCAGGCTGGCCAACATCGCGATGGAGGAATCCCAGGGTCTGCATGACATACAGGGTGTCAGGATGGTCCGGGCCGGGGTTCTCGCGGCGGAGGCGGAGCGTCTCGGCATACTCGCGAATCGCGTCCTCCCAGCGCTTCGCGAGGGAGTACCCATAAGCCAGGTTTTGCCGGCTGAGCACGGTCTGGACGTGGGCCGGCCCCTGCTGAGCCACGCGGAGCCGCAGGGTTTCTTCGTAGAGCGGCAGCGCCAGGTCGAGCTTGTTGGTCATCTGGTAAGCCACGGCGAGGTTGTTCATCGTGACGAGCGTGTCGAGGTGCATCCGCCCGAGCTTCTCCGCGCGGAGCTTCAAGGTCTCCTCGTAGATCGGAACCGCCAGGTCGTTTCGACCAACACGCACCTGTACGGCGGCCAGGTTGTGCATGCTCTGCAGCGTGGCGGGAGCATCGGCGCCGAATCGAACCTTGTGAATGGCGACGATCTCCTCGTGCAGCGTAACGGCCAGAGTTGGTTTTCCCGCCGCCTCGTACGTTTGTTGCAGGGCGATGAGGCTTGCAAGAGTGTCGGGATCGTTGGAGCCCAGCAGTTTTTTTCGGCCAGCCACAACCTGCTCCAAATGCGGCAGCGCCAGGTCGAAGTGTCCCAGGTACCGCTGGCTCTGTCCCAATCCGAACTGCGCGTTCAGTGTTTCCGGGGCCTCGGGACCGCGTTGTGCCACGAAGCCCGCGAAGGCAATCTCATAGGCCGCCAGGGCCTTGTCGTACTCCAGCAACGCCTGGTGGGCTTTCCCCACATCGTGGTGACTGCCAAGCGTGCTGAGATCGTCCGGGCCCAGCACCTCGGTGCGAATTGCCAACAATTCCTGATCCAGCGCCAGGGCCTGGGCAAACCGCCCGGAAAAAAAGTGCGCGCCGGCCAGCCCCTGCATGCTGCCCAACGTGAGAGTGTCGCGGGGGCCGAGAAACTCCCGACATTTGGCCAATGTTTGGTCGAACAGGGGAGTGGACTTGTCGTATTGTTTGAGCCACTGGTGTGCCACCGCCAGTTCGTTGCGGCTGAAGAGCGACAGCGGATCGTCTGGACCGAGCACGCGCACGCGGCGGTCGAACACCTCCTGGTAGAGCAGCAGCGCCCGGTCGTACTGTCCGGCGGCGGACAGTGCCGAGGCGAGGTTGTTCATGCTGAGCAGTGTGGCCGGAGCGTCGATTCCCTCCGTCTCGCGGCGCTGCTTGACCACCTCCTCGAATGCGGCGACCGACTGCGTGTACCGGCCAGCCGTGTGATAGGCCGTGGCCAGCGTGTCGGCGGCGTCCAGCGCCGCCGCGCTCGTCAGCCCCTGGTCTGCATGGTGGCGGTAGATTTTCTCGTACAGCTTCATCGCCTCATCAAATCTTTTGTCCGTCAGACAGGCTTGAGCGAGCGAGCCCGTGGCGGTCAGCCAGGCCGAACTCCCGGCGCCGCTGAGCCTCTGCAGGATCACCACCGCCTCTTCCAGCAGCGGGATGGCCTGGCTGGCCTTCTGCTGCGCCAGATAGACCCGGGCCAAAAGCTGCAGGTCATCCGAGATGTTGAAGTCGGCCGTTCCCGCCGACTTTCGATGCACCTTGAGAGCGTCTTCCAGGAGTTGCGCCGCCTTATCCAAATCTCCCTGAGCCTCGTAGGCTTGTGCCAAGACCTCGGCGGCGGTCAGCGTGGTCGCATCTTCGGCCCCCCACTTCGCACGGGATAATTCGAGGGCTTCCGTCAACTGGGCGATGGCCGCCTCGGTTTGCCCCGCCTGCCGCCGGGCATTGCCCAGGCCAATCATTGAGGCGACCGTATCGGGATGGTCGGCCCCCAGCTTCGCCCTGCGCAAGGTCATCGTCTTTTCGTACAAGTCCGCCGCCAGCTCCTCCTGTCCGCCTTCCAGGTACAGGAGGGCCAGATTGTTGTTCGCCAGCAGGGTATCTGGATGGTCGGCCCCCACGGTAAGTTTTTGCTGCTCGGCGACCTGTGTCATCAGCGTCGTGGCCTGCTCCAGATCGTTGAGCCGCCACCGGCACAAGGCCAGATTGTTCAGCATGGTCAGCGTGTCGGCGTCCTCCGCCCCCTCGTTGCGGAGGGTCAGTTGATAGGCCTCTTCCATCAGGGGCGCTGCGGCGTCGAACTTGCCTGCCTCGAACAGGGCAAACCCCAGATTGTTGATGCTGCTCACCGTGTCAGGATGTTCGGCACCCAGGTGGGCTCGGCGGCTGCGGACGAGGCCTTCCAGCAGGGGCAGCGCCAGATCCCCCCGACCCACCTGCTGATGGGTCATCGCCAGGTTGTTGATGGCCGTCCAGGTTTGGGGATGGTCGTTCCCCCACTCCGCACGCATCCGCTCCACCGCCTCCTGGTTTAACGCCAGCGCCGCCTTCAGATTCCCCGCCTGGTATTCGGCGAGCCCCAGGTTGACCATGCTGACGGTCGTTTCGCGGCTGTCCGTCACCTTCAGAGAACGCCTCGTCTTTAGCACCTCCGCGAGCAGCGGCAGCGCGTCCTGCAGGCGGCCGGCACCCATCAGCGCCAGCCCGAGGTGGTTCATGGTCGTCAGCGTGGTCTCATGCGTCGGCCCGAGCTTGTCCCGCGCGACGATGTGGGTCTTTTCCAGCAGGTCAACCGCCTCGTTGAAGTGCGACAGGGCCTGGTGGCTCGTCGCCAGCCCGTTGGCATTCTTCAGCGTGGCTTGATCCGCCTCGCCCAACTCGGCCAGCAGTGTCTTGCGGGCACTCTCATACAACGGGATCGCTTTTTCGTAGTGTCCCAGCCCGGCCAGAGCGTCCGCCAGGATGCCCTGCAGCTCCGCGACGATCAACGGGTCGCCCACCGCCTCGCCCGAAAGCTGGGCGGCAGCGGCATCAAGGTTTTCACCCAGTTCCACCTGCAGTGGCTTCGCCCCCTTCTCGCGGGAAAACGGGTCGAGGCTGCCAAACACCGAGGCCAGAATCTCGTTGCCCCGCTGAAGCTGCTCAAGCCGCCGCTGCGCCGAGTCGCGCTGCTGCTGGGCCTGACGCAGACCGACAGTGGTTCCGATGATGCCCGCAATCAGCGCCAGCCCGACAAGAACTCCGGCAATCACCGGTCCGCGGTGGCGGCTCAAAAACTTTCTGAACCGATAGCCGGCGGAGGGGGGACAGGCCTCCACCGCCTCGTCCGCCAGATGGCGTTCGATGTCGTGTGCCAGGCCGATGGCGGTTTCGTACCGGCGGGAGCGGTCCTTCTCCAGGCACTTCATCACGATCCAGTCGAGTTCGCCGCGCAGCAGGCGGGCCAGCTTGACCGGCTCGATCCGCCGCAGCGCCGCCACGCTCGCCAGCGACTGGTGCGATCCGCTCAGCCGCGTGCTCGGCTTCTGTGGCTCATCCTCCCGGATGATCCGCACCATCTCCAAGAGCGCCCCGCGCCGCAACTGCTGCTTGTCGTGCGGCGTCGATCCAGTCAGCAGCTCATACAGCATCACCCCCAGTGAATACACATCCGAACGGGTGTCGATGTCCAAAGCGTTGAGGTCCGCCTGCTCCGGCGACATGTACTCCAACGTGCCGAGAATCTGCCCGATTTCCGTGAAATCCGCCTCGTCAGTCAGCGGCTGATGCAGCGCCTTGGCGACGCCGAAGTCGATCACCTTGGGGATTGGCCGGCCATCCTGCACGCAGACGAGGACGTTCGACGGCTTGATGTCGCGGTGAATGATCCCCTTCTGATGCGCGTGCTGAATCGCCTGGCAGACCGGCACGAACAGTTCCAGCCGCTCGCGCAGGGACAGACGCTGCTCGTCGCAAAAGCGTGTGATCGGAATGCCATCGACCAGCTCCATCACAAAGTACGGCGTGCCGGCCGCAGTCTGGCCGCCGTCATACACGCGCGCGATGTGCGTGTGGTCCATCAGCGCCAGGGCCTGCCGCTCGGCTTCAAACCGCCGCAAGACTTGGACGCTGTCCATGCCCGGCTTGATCAGCTTGAGCGCCACCTGCCGCCGCACCGGCTCGGTCTGCTCGGCGATCCATACGCTGCCCATGCCGCCTTCGCCCACCTTGCGCACGAGGCAGTAAGGGCCGACAAATTCGCTCGGGGTCGCGTCCTGGTGGCTCCCCGCGGGTTGGGGCACCGCTGGCGGGGGCATATCCTGCGCCTGCACTCCGGGGAGGTAATTGATGGTTTCCGCATGCGGATCGGATGGGGCCGAGCTGCTGCCGGACCCCGACAGTTCGGCCTCAAGTTCCTTGACGGTCTCCCGGATCAGTGCGATCCACTCGGGAAACTGGTCCAGATAGCGGTTCAGGGGGACGGGAATTCCGCTGTGCAGGCGCGTCTCGACATCCAGCCGCACCAGTTCCTCGGCCATCACTCTGCGGAGATGTTCGGGCACCGCCTGGACGATCGGCTGCAGCCCGTCCGCCGCCGCCACACTCCACGACTTGGCATACGCATCGCACACGGCGTTTACCTGCTGCAGGTCGGCCAGCGGCAGGGCGTTAAACGCAGAGAGTTCGTCGTTCGGCGGAGTCATGAGCCTTGCTGGATTCTGGCTGAATGTTTGTGTGCGGAACTAACGTATGGGGAATCAAAACGCATCAGGTCGATGAGCGGGACAGGATGAAAGAGAATGCAAAAGGATGAGAGAGGATCTGTTCCGGCTTGCAGCCTCATCATCCTGTCTTGTCATTCAAAATCCTTTTCCATCCCCGGCATGAAACTCACCGTGGAAAATTCGGAATTGCGTTCCCGTTATTCACGCCTGCGGCTCCGACGTTTCAAGTCTCCGACTCATATCGGTCATCCTCGCGCGTTTTCGTGTTCTTCGTGCCTTTCGTGGTTATTCCTTCACGGAATTGAATGATGGCCCAGACTTCGTTCACTCGGTTCACTGAACCACGAAAGGCACGAAGAACACGAAAGGTCGAACCACGAGTCCCAATCCTCTACGAATAAGAATTTGCCGAGTTCAGGATGATGGTTGATTCAGTCGTGCGCTGCTTTCGTGCCAGAGTATTCCGTAGTGCACCAACTCAACGCTCTGCCGATGCATCGGAGTTGCACGATGAAGCTCGCACAACAGTCAACCGTCCTCTGTCTTGTCGCCCCAGACTTTGCGGATCTCCAGCAGTTTGCGGTGTACGGTCCGGCGGGTGACGTTCAATTTGGAGGCGATTTCGATGGGGGCAAAATTCTCCAGCCGCAGTCGGGCGATCTCGCGGAGGGTGTCGTCGCCAAGCTGGCTCATCAGTCCGTCGCAGGTTTCGGCCACTTCACAGGCAAAGTCGGGCGTCGGCTCGCGGCTGGCGAGCATGTCGAGCCCCGCCCCATCGCCATCCAGACCGTCAAAGCAGGCGCTGGCCACCGTCCGTTGAACGTCTCGTTTGGCCGCCCGCTCGTCCCGCAGCCGGTTCGAAATCTTCCGCTCGGCAATGACGACCAGCAGCCGCCACAGGCTGTCCCGGTCATCGAGCGCCGCCGCCCGCTGTTGCTGCACCGCGGCAAACAGGCTGTGAAAGGCGCTGTTGGCGACGTCGTCCTCGTCGTACACCCCCCGAATCCCGCGCGGGAGCCGACCGCGGGCCAATTGCGTGAGCCGCCGGCAAAAATGATCCCACAGCGGACCCGCCGCGGCGGCTTCGCCCTGTTGCAACTGCCGCATCCAAAGCGTGACGGGATCGTCGGGAGCCACTGTGGACACCGTAAGGACACGCTCGGCGAACGGCCCGGGTACAACCACCGCCCCCGGAGCGACCCCCCAGTCGAAGCGGCGTTGCCTGCCTGCGCAAGCGTCCTCAGCACTTTATCACCGCTTTCTAGAACGTGCAAATAAATGTTGGATCGGTGATCGGTGGAACCGCAGCCTCAGCGACGCTCGGACATCGACACCCTCGAATGGGTGCCACTGTGCCACTGTGCCACACCCGCCGTCCGGTGGCCCGCGGGATCATACAGCGTCGTGACCGACCGAAGTTCTGGTGTCGTGACGCGCTGTGTGCGGTTGACAGGATCGAACATGGACGTCGTCCGTCGCGTGACATCTGACATCAGCGTCGGGTTGCGGGCTGGGACGAGACTTTACAGGCTGCCCTACTGTCCGGTGATTGGGACGTTGAACGACCCCGACAGGGTCAATGCCGGGAATCTCCCCCAGACCCAGGGCGTCGCCGGCACTGGTAGGTTTTTGCTCGCTGCGGAGCCCCTGGCGCGGATGGGTGGCTTGCGCCACCTTCCTCATCCGCTGTCGGGGTTCCTCGCTCACTGCCGGCTTTGCCCTGGGCTGACAGAATGAGCCTTACAGGCTCAAGCCGATGCCACGTGGCTTGTCGGCGGGTGTGGCATTGCCAAAAAGGCTGTCGATTCTGTGTGCCACGGGTCAGCTTGTCTGCCAGTGGGAACGGGGACCGACTTCGCCAATCTGACAGTGGACTTTTCCGAATGGGACATCGCCAGAGGTTCGCGCGGGTCAGTCTTGCTCGCTGCGGAACCCCTGGCGCGGATGGGTGGCTTGCGCCGCCTTCATCCGCTGTCGGGGTTACTCGCTCGCTGGCAGCAGGCTGACCCGTGGCACCCCGCTCGGGCCTGTCCGTCCTTGTCCGCGATTGCCACACGCCCGACCTGACAACCACAAGCTCTAGGAGAAGAATGTCGTCAGACGCTCGCACTGGCAAAGCCAGTGGCACACAACTGCGTGGTCGATCTCGCCACTGCCACACCCGCCGGAGGCACGGAGCACAAGACCTCGGAATCACGCCGCCGCAACCGCCGTCGGAGAGTCCTGGCAGCGGCGTTTCAGGGAGCACACCATTGAGGCTGAGGACGACTTCGACGCGCATGTCGAGGACATCCACTGGAACCCGGTCAAGCCCGGATCCGTCCGCCGTCCCCGTCCATCGCCGCACTCGTCATTTCACCGCTGGGTGGAAGACGGGGCATCCCCTGAACTGGGGATGCGGATTACGCCCAATCTCGATTGCGAAGATAGATGATCAAGTTGGCGAATGAGCCAGGAGACAGGCTGAAGGGCCTTCACGCCGTTGTTGACTTGAGCCGACGCCACCCGTGGCTCACGGACTTGCTTTCAAAATGCAGCCCCATTGCGTCGTGGCCCGCCGGATTACATCAATTTGCGGATGACGTAATTACCGTCATGACAGCAAGTCGTTTCAAGGGAAGGTCTTGTGTGCACACTGTCAGTACGGGAATTACGTCACATTGCGTCACAGTGCGTCAATCACCGTAGGATCCGGCCCCGGATACCAGCGACCTTGATTTGTTCGGCCTTCTGAATGGGCATTGCCGCGCCGCTGCAAGGTCCGCACAAGCGATTGGACCTGAGTCACTGACAGTGCTGGCAGGACTTGGCACAGTTCCTCGAGTTTCGAGCCCTCGGGATTCTCTTCGATGTGCTTCAGCAGCAGGGCGAGGTTCTGCTCACGGTCCAGCCCTTTCTTACGCGTATAAGTGCCTTTTTGTCCCACGAATTCGTAATAGCGCCTCGCGAGCAGCAGCGTTCGGCCCTTCCCCTTCTCGATCACGCCAAGGTCCAGAAGCCGCGCGACTCCAGTGGCACAGTGGCACAGTGCCACACCGGCCGAACTGACCAGCGGCAACCAGTTCATCCGCCGTAGCTCGCGTCGAACAGTCAGAAGAACTCCACTTGTTCATCATGGCATGCCAGGCATGCCAGGCATGCCATGTTTTCGCTCAGTTGGGATCACCAATCAAAATGAAAGCAGCCCAAAAGCGCGGGTGATCGAAAGGTTTGACCTGCCTGGGGTTAGCATTGGCATCAATGGTCGGAGCCACGATTTTCAGTGGCCGCTGATTCTTCGCACGGGACACGCTGTTCGTCAGGCCGGCCAGTTGCAGGCCGACTTCTTCCTGCGTCATGTTTCTCAGCCACGCCTTGGCTTCGGCGAGGGCGGAGGCTTTCGGCATTGGGCTCGCCAGTCCATCGCGTTTCCCCAACAGATTGCGATAGAAACGGTCCATGAGCAGCGCGGTGGCCCGGTCGTCGACTTCCCACAGCGACAGGCAGACGCTGCGGCTGCCGGCCAGAAGGAATGCCTGGGCGAAGCCCAGCAAGCCGTCGCCACCACCTTCCCGACCCAATCCGGTCTGGCAGGCGGAGAGGGTGACCAGTTCCGTGTCGAGCTTCCAGTGCTCCAGTACCTCCCGCGCGGTGATCTGGCCGTTAATCCAAGGCTCTCCGCTGGGAGCAAATTCTTGAGTGTTGGGATCGTCCTGCGCCAGGATCAAAGCCGAGTCAAACGCCCGAATGTTGTTCGCCGAACCGTGGCTCGCGAAATGCAGATACCGAAACTTGCCCAGTTGCCCGCCCGTGCGCAGCGCTTCGACCTGCGATTCGGAGGCCGCATGGTCGGCCAGCACGATTGCCTTCCCCGCGAACAGCTCGCTGAGCGTCTTGAGTTCGAGCCGGGTGCCGGGCAGATCGGTCCATTCCCCGCCCCGGCTGGTCAGCAGCTTGTCGATCTGCCGACGGCTGGCGATCGCCTGGGGAGCCGGTTCCCTGGCCAAAGCGACGCCGAGCTTGCCCGGCGCGAAGTCGCGCACCACCGGTTTCGCTTCGCCTTCGCGCCAAATGCTCACGGCGACAGTCTTGTCGTTGGCGTGATTGGCAACTTCCTGGGCGAGACCGTCCACGGTCTTCAGTTCGACGCCGGCATAGGACAGCAGCACGTCGCCCGACTGGACCCGGCCGTTCTTCTCGGCGTTGCCCCCGGGGACAACCTGCTCCACCAGCAGCCCGCCCGGAGGCAACTCTGTGGGGACCGGCTTTTGCGCCGTGTCGACGTCATAAAATGGATCGCCAAGCGCCAGCACTCCGTCCGACTTCGGCGGTGCCTTGTCCTTCAGCCGGGCCAGAAACGTGCCGGATGGGACGTAGCTGATGGTGTACCTGTCGGTCAGCACCTCGATCGGAATGCCGGCCATCTCGTTGACCGCCACAACGTAAAGCTTCTTTACACCGTGAAGATGCTTTTCCAACGGTGCGATTCGCTGGTCGTAGAGTTGTTTCGCGAGTTTGACGATTTCCGCCTTGCTGGCGGTTCCCTGTCGCAGAAGATCTCGACATTGCTCCGCCAATTTATCGTCGTCAATTGTGAAACGCTGGCTTTCGCCACGCCCAGGCAACGGCTCGAAGTGTGGATCTTTCGTCCCTCGAAGCACGCAACCCCAATGTTCATTCACCCCGCCCGATTTCTCAGCAATGTCAACCCAGGCGACAAAAGCTTCGTCCGCCGTTAGCGAATTCTGTATTTCCGTGAAAGTGGCCACCTCGCGGTTGCTCAATTCCACAGCGAACCTGTTCAGTTGTCCCAAAACCAATCTTCGCTCCGTTTCGAGCGATGCCAGCTCTTGCTTTTCAAGGTCCGACCGTTCATGGCGTGTGACCAGGTCCGAAATACGCGGTTGGATGGCGGCTTGCCGGTTCGCGAGCAGGACACTTTCTCTCTCTTCGTCCGTGGTCAGTCTCGCACCGCGTCGGATGGCGAGTTCGTCGAGCAGGCCGCGAGCCAAATTGGATTCAAGTGATGTGAATGCCACTGCCGGCAATTTAAGCCGCACCTGGGTTGCGCTCAACAATGGATACGGATTGCGGCTGTTACTGACAGTGAAGCGCGCGGCGCCAGTGCCAATTGCCAGCAAACGACTGGCTTCACGGGAGTGGAGCCCCCTTAGCAGCATTGCCAGAGTCTCCTCAAGCTTATTTTGAGCTCGCAAATTGAAGGCCAGGTTCGTAAATGCTGAAGCGGTTTCCGGATGGCCTTCGCCAAGAACCCGCTGATAAAGAGATAATGCACGGTTGTAGTATGGTTCCGCTTCGGTGAATCGCCGCTGCGCGTTCAAGTTGAAGGCCATCTCAAAATAGCTGTCAGCGGTTTCGGGATGATCCTTGCCAAGCGACTGTTCACGAACCGTCATGGCCAGCCTGCACAACGGCTCTGCCTCTTCGTACAGGCCTCCTGAGTTGAGAATGCCGGCGATTACGCTGTAACTGTGAGCGGTTTCGGGATGATCCTTGCCAAGAACCAGCTCTCGGATGGCAAGCGACTTTCTGGCGAGCGCCGTGGCTTCATCACTCTTGTGTTGGGTATTTAGATTGACTGCCAGATTGGAATAACTTCTGGCGACGAAGGGATGATCGTCCGCCAGTGAGTTCCGCATGATTTCAAGGGCCCACCTCAGGATGGGTTCAGCCTCGGCGTGTCTGCCCTGCCCGCTCAGGTTATTCGCCAACCCACTGTATCCAATGGCGGTTTCAGAATGACCATTCCCGAGCGTCGCCTGGTAGATCTGCAAAGACTTCCTGTAAAGCGGCTCCGCCTCGAGGCATTTCCCTTGTGCGTCCAAGCTTCCAGCCAAATTGTTGTAGCTCTGCGCAGTGGCTGGGTGGTCCTCGCCAAACAGATTTTTTCGGATCGTAAGGGCCTTCGCATAAAGCGGCTCGGCATCGGCATGGCGACCCTGGGATTTGAGGTTGAATGCCGCATTATTGTAACTTGTGGCGGTCGTTGGATGATCTTCCCCAAGCACTGCCTTGCAGATTGCCAGGGCTCGCTGGAGGTGTGGCTCGGCTTCGGCATACTTGCCCTGAGAGTTTAGGTTTAGAGCCATATTGTTGTAGATGTTCGCCACGGACGGGTGATTTTCTCCCAGCGTTTTCTGTCGGATGGCCAGTGCCTTTTTGTAAAGCGCATCCGCCTCGGCGTGCTTGCCGAGTTTATTCAAGTTTATCCCCAAATTGTTATAGCTTGTGGCCGTATGGGGGTGGACTTCTCCAAAAACCCTTTGAATGATCGACAGAGACTTTCGAAAATGAGGCTCGGCATCGGCAAATCTGCTCTGGCCATCCAAATTGAATGCCAGATTGTTGTGGCTTGCTGCAATGTGAAAGTGCTCTTCGCCCAGCGAAGATTCACGAATCGCCAATGCGTTCTTCATCAGGGGTTCGGCCTCGAGGAACTTGCCTTGCGATTTTAAGTTGTCCGCCAGATTGTCATAGCTGGAGGCGGTGTCGGGGTGAGCCTCACCCAAAGACTGGCGATTGATTGCCAATGCCTTTCTGAAGTACGAGTCGGCCTCGGCATGTTTGCCCTGTGCATGGAGGTTCGTCGCCAGGCCGTCGTAGCTTGCAGCAGTTGTAGGATGGTTATCGCCAAGAAATTTCAGACTAACCTTCACCGCGGCTTCCCAAATCGGAATCGCCTCCAGATATTTCAGGTTCGATTCAAGTTCTTTCGCCTGACTGGCACTTTGCACCGCTTGCCGCCATTGTTCCCGTTCAGCCGAGGACAGCGCGGAGATTTTGGACAAGACTTGCAATTGCACTTTGGCATTCGCAGTCTCGTAATGGTCTTGGCCTTGAATGCGTTGTCGAATTGCCAGGAGAGCCTTCGCTGACTCGATGGCACTGTCGTAGGCGTCCTTTTGCTCACTGTCGTTGACCTTTTTTTGAAGCTCCGCGGCTGCCGTCGCATCGTCACCCTCCAACATTCGCTGCCATTGCGGTTTCTTGGCGAGATCGTCCTTCGGCAACTCCTGTGCGGAGAGAAGCGTCAATGTCCCAAGCAGTATTCCAGGCAGCAGCAGTGTCTTGTGAAGCATGGTGGTCTCGGGATGCAAGTCGTGTTGGATTTCCACTGTGTCAAATCGCGGCAGTTTGTTTACTTTTTGGTCGCCACGGCGAAGCCATTACCGGCAGCCACGGTCGCGCTCGATCGGCCCTTTAAATATTGCATGACGTTCACGAACCGACCCAGCACTCCGAGGGCGGCTTCGCCTTTGGCACGGGTAGTTCCGTGTGCGCTCTTTGAGTCGATCCAGGTGCCATCGTGGACGAAGACATTTCCATTTGGACTTGGAGTGGGCACCCATGCGGTTGGCTTCTCCTCGGCCCACCGCTTGAAGGGGGGCAGAGGTCGATCCGAGGCGGCGACGGCGAAGACCCAGAGGCCCGCGCCCTCCTGCAGGCCGTAGTGCTGATCGAGTTGGTCGCTCGCAGGATAGCGAATTCGATCGCTCAGAACTGGCGGCTGGTCTTCGGTGTCCGGGGAGATCAGCTCCATCACGCCATCGGGACGAAACGCAACGAGGTACGCGTACGCGGGACGCGAGAGTTCGACATCGAGCGTAACCTGGTCGCCCACATGCGCGCCAAAGGACTGCTCACCCAGAACACCTTCCGCCGTGGCAGTCTCTTCGCTGGTTTTCGCGAAATGATGGATGCGGAAGGATTTGACCCGAAGGTCTTCAAGCGGTGACGTGCCGTTGGGCCAGAGCGTGTAGCACAGAGCGGCCACGATTAGCGCCGTCGTCGGCAGGCCGATGAGCAGCATCCAGCGTCGAGGCTGCCGCGGGCGGACGAGGGAGGCTGGCGGATGACTTGCCGGTCGGTCATTTTTCAGGGCAAGGACCAGTTGTGCCGCGGTTTGCTCGGGTGAAAGGTGCCAAGCATCCAGCCAGTGCGCCGAAGACAGGTGCAGTTCCAGCGCCGGTCCCGGAGAAATATTTTCAAGGCGGACGGGGATGACGCGTTTGCCCTTGCTGGTGGCGCGCTCGACTTCATGCCGGACGTGAACCGAAGCGTTTGAACTCGCCGACAAGAGCAGCACAATCGTCGCGGTGCTTTCAATGGCGCGAATGATCGCCTCGGCGTAATCGCTTCCTGGAATCACATCGCGGGGAGCGATCCAGCAGGCGATGCACTGCTCTTCAAGCAGCAGGCACAGCTCTAACGCCCGATTCTTGTCCGATGACGCATAGCTCAAAAAAACCTGCTTGGCTGTTGTGGCCCGGCGGGGTGCAGCCTCAGGTTTGGTTGCAGCCTCAAGTCCATTGTTTGGGACGATCATGGAGCATGCCCTGTCGCGGAGCCACCGAGAATGAATCTACTATGGAGTGCGGCAGCGTACAATGAACGGAACTCATATCGCCTACGATAGGCCACGCGGGCCAGGACGGCGGCGGCATGGTGTCCACTTCTTGGGAGCGTTCGTCCAGTTCCACCAGGATCTCCAGCATCATCATCGGCATGGTGGCACCGGCGGGCCAGCAGACGAGAATCACTCAGTTTGCCGCAGGCCGGCTTGTTTGACCGTGCGAGCGGAGAACGAATCTGCTCTTCAAACGCGATTCGTGGCGTTTCGGCCGCGAGGAAGTTGAGGAGTTTGGCCAGTTCGGTGGGGCGGGGTTCTCTGGAGAGGGCCAAGAGCCAGACGTGGTGGATTTGGGTGGCGGGGTCGGGGCCGGCGTCTTGGGCGAGGCGTTCGGCGAGGGCTTTGGCTTGGCGGTTGACGAACTGGCCGTTGAAGAGGGTCAGGGCTTGGGGAGCCACGCTGGTAACCTGGCGCTGGGCGGCGGTGCGGGTGGTGTCGCAGAGGTCGAGGACTTCGAACATCGGCACCATCAGGGAGCGTTTGGTGAGGGCGTAGATCGTGCGGCGGAGGCGTCGCGCTCGTCGAACGGCTTCCAGATGCTGTTGGGGTCGCTGCAGATTGTTCATTGATTCAAGCCCGGGAAGAGTCCGCTTTGCCGGCCATGATGGACGGCCTACAGCCTGCTGCAACTGACATCACCAAATGACCACTCTCATGGGCAGGAGCGCTGGTCAATGCGAGTCGGGCCTGGCTGGCGCTGGCAGCCTTGAGACGAAGAGAGTTCGTCGGCTGATTCAACAGAGTCGCGTTGGTGAGCGAGACGGTTACTTAACGGTGGAACCCGTGGCTTCGGACGGCGCGTCTGGCCTTTCCGCCAGCTTGTTCCGTTGAAGACGCAATTTGGCGCTGGTGGGCGGGAGGGCCTCCAATTGGTCCCCGCGAACTTCGATGTAGGTGACACTGGGCTTGCGCTGAACCAGGACACGATAAACCTGTGATCCACCCGGCCCCAGCGCGCCACGCAGTTCCACAATGCGGCCGGGATTTCCGGCGTAATGGCGAATTCTCACCCGGTCGCCGATGTTGAATGCTGGCGAGATGTCGGCCTGCTTTTGCTTCGCCATGGTGCATGTCTCCTTGCTCACGGAATCCAAGGCTACCTGCGGAGAATCTTCAGCAGGTGATTGTACATGATGTCGTCAAGCGATGTTGCCAATCCATTGCAGGAACTCCTCCATTTTTGAATGGCGGCGAGGGACGGAAGACCGGTTGAAGGAACCGTGCCATGATGCGCGGCAATGTTCCTCCAGCGATTCAACTCGCCGAGCTCAGTCAATCGGGCCGCGTTTGCAGCGTCATGCGTGACCATCTGCAACGGAAAGCCAAACCGATTGAAGTCCTTTTTCAAGTTTTCGATGTTGGGATTGCCATGATCCAGGGCTCGGCCGGCCGTAAACTGCTGCTGGACTAATACCTGGAGTGTAGGCCTGACTCTGGACGCCACCAGTTGACTGCATTCGCTGTACAGGTCGCGGCAATAGCCTTGGAAATGCGCGGATAGCAGGAGAATGACCCCGCGTATGTTCTCGTCGACCAGTTTATGATTTGGGACTGCAAGGGTCATTGAGGTAAGGCACTGCATCTCAACCTCATTCAACCTTGAAGCCCGATCGTTCACCCAAACAGCATACGAAGCCGACGGCATGGCCCCTCCCGAAGCCAAGTTTCTGGAATGTTCAAATCTCTCTGGCTCATAGGTCGAGATCTATCCACATCACTCCGGATAAACAAATTCATTCAAATTCAACACCCCCCGCGCCAATTGTTCCAGGGCCAGCTTCCTTGCGGCGTCGGTGTCGATTCCGCGTTCCTCTGCAATCCTGGGCGTTTCGGTCGCGAGGAAGTCGAGGAGTTTGGCCAGTTCATTCGGGCGGGGCTCGCGGGAGAGGGCGAGGAGCCAGGCGTGGCGGATTTGGGGGGTGGGGTCGGGGCCGGCGTCTTGGGCGAGGCGGTCGGCGAGGGCTTTGGCTTGGCGGTTGACGAACTGGCCGTTGAAGAGGGTCAGGGCTTGGGGAGCCACGCTGGTGACTTGGCGCTGGGCGGCGGTGCGGGTGGTGTCGCAGAGGTCGAGCACCTCGAACATCGGCACCATCAGCGAGCGTTTGGTGAGGGCGTAGATCGTGCGGCGGGAGGCGTCGCGCTCATCAAACGGTTTCCAGATGCTGTTGGGGTCGCTGCTGCCGGCCAGGGCTTCCGGCGGAACGTATTCATAAAAGCTGGGACCGTACATCTGCGGGTTGAGCTTCCCGCTGACCGCCAGCATGGCATCGCGAATCGTCTCGACCTCCAGGCGGTGATAAGGCATCCGCCACAGACGTTCGTTCTCGGGGTCGGTTTTCGCATAGTCCTCCCGCCACCCGTGGCTCATTCGATACGTCTGGCTCGTGAGAATGAGCCGGTGCAGTTTCTTGAGCGACCAGCCGTCTTTCACGAACTGGCTGGCCAGCCAGTCGAGCAGTTCCGGATGCGACGGGGGCAGGCCGAGCAGGCCGAAGTCGCTGGGGGTGCGCACCAGGCCTTCGCCAAAATGATGCTGCCAGACGCGGTTGACGATGACCCGCGCGGTGAGCGGGTTGGCAGGGTCGACGAGCCACCGCGCGAGGGTCAGGCGGTGCCCGCTGGTGTTGGAGCCGGCCAAAGGCGTCTTGGGAAAATCTAAAGGCTGCTTGACCAGCACCGTCGGCACGCCGGGGGGAGTCAACGCGCCCGGCCGGTTGGCGCGGCCGCGAACCAAGAGATGCGTGGGCGGAGCCTCGGGCGAGGGTTCGTGAACGTAGTAGGCCAGCGGCAGGTCGGGCGTCGCCTCACGCCAGACTTGAATCTGCAGGGCATTCTGGGCGAGTGCCTGCCGTTCGGCGGGCGTGTAAGCCGCCTCGGCTTTGCGTTCGAGGAGTGCAGCATTCGTGTCAACAGTCAGTTTTTGACGCTGCGTGCGGTCACTGGGGGGAGTGAGGAACGCAGCCACGATGGGGGCGGGGAACTGGCTCTTGCCCGCTTTGAGCATTGCTATGGCAGCGTCGTCACGAATCTTTCGGCTGGCGGTGCTCAACTCGGCAATCTTGGCATCGCGGGCAGCCAGCGCGGCCAGTTGGGCGCGGTTGCCGGCGGGGGCGTCGAGGTCGCCGCGGCCGGCCTGGTGCCGCCGCAGCGTGTTGAACACCGCCACCATCCGGTAATAGTCGACCTGGCTCAGGGCGTCGAACTTGTGGTCGTGGCAGCGGGCACAGTTGAGCGTGAGCCCCAGCACCGCCTGGGCGGTCGTCGCCACCATGTCGTCCAACTGGTCGAAGCGGTCTTCCTGGAGATCCGCCGGTTCATCGTCCCACGGACCAAGCCGGTAATAACCCAGGGCGATGACCGAGTCCGTGTCGGCGTCGGGCAGTTCATCTCCCGCGAACTGTTCCAGCAGGAACCGGTTGTACGGCTTGTCGTCGTTGAGGCTGCGGATCACCCAGTCGCGGTACCGCCAGACATGGGGCTTGATCCCGTCGCGCTCGTAGCCGTTGGTGTCCGCGTACCGCACGAGATCCAGCCAGTGACGGCCCCAGCGTTCGCCATAACCCGTGCGGCTCAACAGGTCGTCGGCCAGCAGGTCGGCGGCAGTGCCAAAATCCGCCTGGTCGAGGAACGCCGTGCGTTCGGCGAGCGTGGGCGGCAGGCCGATCACATCCAGAGACATCCGCCGCAGTAGGGCTTCCGGAGTTGCCGGAGCCGCTGGCTCCCAGCCCTCGGCTTCCAGTTTGGCGAGGACAAACCGGTCGATGGGGTTTCGCACCCAGGCACTGTTCTTCACCGCCGGTGGCTCAGGCTGAGCCACGGGTTGATAGGCCCAGTGTTCGCGGTCGGACGCGGTGACGCGGGCATCGGCCTGAGCCACGGGGTCTTCGGCGGGTGTTGCCGCAGCCTGTTCTTCGGCGTGGAGGAAGGCGGCTGTGACCAGAATGACAGCAAGTGCCAGTCCGTACGGGACAAGACGGAACATCCAGCAGCCTCTGTATCGGTGTTAGTTTGCAGGAATTCGGCACACCTGTCGTGGATCAGTTCGCTGGCACCCGATTCAGATCCACCCGCGATCTCGCCTGGGGCACCCGAACGCCACGATCACATCCGGCGCACGACGGATCGTGTTCTTGCCCTTCACGGGATACCAGTTCATGTTCATTATGACGGCAACTTGGGATGCCGTCCTCGACATAGAATCCCGGCAATCTGGTGGCTGTCGACATCATCGTGGCTCACGTGTGAATGGCAATTCTTGACGCTCGCATGCCCCCCGCACCGATCCGTGCGTTACTCAAGGCCCGCCTGCCGCAGTCGTTCGCGAAGAGACTCGATTTCGGCGGAAGCGGCCGCTTCAACTCGCGCCTTGGCCCGCGCCACCTCGTCACGCTCCCATTCGGCAACAGCCGCCCTGCGATCAGATTTTTGTCGTTCGCGCTCTGAAGCGGCCAGTGTCAGAAATGGCGTGCCATCCGGTTGGAAGACTTTCAAACCCTCGTCAGCGGTGTGCTCAAAGCGGATTTGCAAGCGGGGACTCACACAGGCTGGGTAGGCAGGAACCTCCACGAGTTGGTGACCTTTACCAATCCACACCTTCAAAGTGTCGGTATCTGGGTCATAGAGATAGAACTCCTCCACATCATGCTGCTCGTAGAAGCTTAGCTTCTCAACCATTTCGGTCGCTGAATTACCCGGCGAAAGGATTTCAAACACCACTTGGGGGGCGATGTTGTCTTCCAGCCACTGGATGTAAGACCCGCGACGCTCCTTCCCGCGACCGAATGCGACCATGACATCAGGCGCGCGACAAATCCGGGGTTCCCCTTTCACGGGGTACCAGTTCATGTTGCCCATGACAGCAACTTGCGGATCGTCCAAATACAGGCTCATCAAATTCTCGAAGAGCAGTACAATCCAGCTAAACTGCGCGGAGTTGTCACCCATCTCGACTCCGTCGTCATCGGGGTACACGATGCCGTCTTCGACATGGCATCCCGTCATTCTGGTGGCTGTCGACATGTTCAATGCTCATGGAGATGGCGGTTCAGGTCTTTCGTTGGCACTCACGCCCCTACAACACGCTCAAACCAACCCTGTCAAAGGCCCATCACCGCAGTAGTCGGGGTTGCCGAACCGTTCGAGGTGATGGCCGAAGCCGCCGGCCAGCGCCAGCAGCAGGCGGTTGTGGGGTGCCTTGCGGTATTTCAGGGAGCGGCCCATGTGGAAGTCGAGGCCGCCGCCGACCAGCACGAACGGGATGTTGTCGAGGGTGTGCGAATTCCCCTTGCCGAGTTCGTTCGTCCACACGATCAGCGTGTTGTCCAGCAGGCTGCCGCTGCCGCCGGGCTCGGGTGTGGCTGCCAGCCGGGTCGCCAGGTAGGCGAGTTGCTCGCAGTACCAGGTGTTGATCTTGGTCAGCTTGTCCTGGGAATCCTGCTTGCTGTCTTCATGGTGCGACAGGTCGTGGTGGCCCTCTTCGATGCCGAGCCACCGCATCTTGGCCTGACCCACGGAATTCGTGTATTGCAGTGTGGCGACGCGGGCGAAATCCGCGGCAAAACTGTTGACCATCAGGTCAATCTGCATCTTGCTGAGCTGCGGGATGTTGTTGTTGTCCTCTTTGACGCCGCCTGCCAGTTCCGGAACCGCATGCCCGGCGTCAGGCTGGCGAGCGGAGTCAGCGACGGCGGCTGATTCCACTTTGCTCGATTTGAGTTCGAGTTCCAGCTCGCGGACGAGGGTGGCATGTTCGTCGAGCAACCGCCGGTCTTCGGCGCTGACCGCCGCGCGGATCTTCCCCAAGTCCTCCTGCAGATCATCAAGAATGCTCCGCAGGCTCTCCTGATCCTTGAGCCGGCCATACAGCTTGTTGAACATCTGGTAGGGGCTGCTGATCGGCGCGACGGGCTTGTTGGCGGCCGTGTAAACCATGCGGGTCCAGGTGTCGGCACGATCGGGCACCTGCACGCCGAACTCCAGCGAACCGAACCGCGTGCGTGTTTCGGCCTTCGCCTGCAGATATTCCTTGATCTCCTGGTCGATGGAGCGGCCGCTGGACCAGCCGGCGGGGGTGTCGGAACCACCCTGGATGTTGCCCGGAAACAGTTCGATTCCGGTCAGCAGGCAGCCGATGCCCCGCATATGGTTGTCGCCATCGCCGCGGACCTTGTCGCAGACGCCGTTCAGCACCAAAGTCTGGTGGCGGAGCGCATCGAGCGGCTGCAGGATCGGCGGCAGGGTGAAGCACTCACCCTCCTCTTCCGGCCAGAAGGTCTTGGGAACAATCCCATTGGGGCTGAACAGCACCACCAGCCGTTGCTTCCGTGGCTGGTCCGCCCCGTAGGCGCCCCGTGGGGCGAAACTTGGCAGGTTCAACACAAACGGCACCGCCGCCGCGCTCAGCCCCAGACGCTGGATGAACTCACGGCGGCTCGACGGGCGGGAGCGGGACATCAGGGCACCTTGTGAAAAGTCTATTGGCCGCTTTGGCGACCCACAGTTGCCGGGTATGCAGCCCAGATCGGTCGCATCAGGCATTGTATCGCCACTGACGGTGTTCTGACATTCAAACTTGCCTTCCCGCCCGGATTCAAACCTCGGTGCCGCCTGTGGCTCCATCCACTTTGTATGTCAGCGCACTTTGGCGGGCGGCTTCTGTCCGGGTGGAATCAAGGTCGTGTACTTTCGACCCTCCATCCGGCGCTTCCACTCTTCCCGCGCCGCGTTCAGCAGTTCGGGCTTTTCCAGCAGGTCGAGTGCGGTGACGGCCAGCGTTTTGGCGGCGGAGATCGTGCCTTTTTCACCAATGGACGAGCCGATGGCCGCGACGTTTTGCCAACTGTGGCCAGGGCTTCCCTCGGCCGCGCAGGCGACCCGCAGGCCGCCGGTGGGGACGTACCAGCTAATGTCACCAACGTCCGTCGAACCCTTGGAAGGCTCCGCGGCGGAGCTGGGCGATTCGATCTCCTCGTGGAGCGGAGTTTTGAATTCCCGTTGGAAATCCGCCACCAGTGGAGCCTGCAGGCGGCGGGCAAAGGCGCGTTCTTCGTCGGTGAACTTCGGGATCCCCGCCCGCTTCAGGTTCTGGGCGAGCAGCTCCGCCAGGGGCGTGTTGACAATAATTTCGTGGCAGTCCGTGTCGATCTGCACCGCCACCTTCGTGCGGGTCATCAGCGCCGCGCCTTTGGCAATGTCGTTGATCCACTCAAAGTACTGCTCGACATCATGGTGTTTGTCGGCCCGGACGTAGTACCAGACGGTTGCCTTGGCCGGGACAACGTTTGGGGCACCGCCGCCATCGGTGATCACATAGTGCAGCCGGGCATCCTCCTTCACATGCTCGCGCATGAAGTTCACGCCGACATTCATCAGCTCGACGGCATCCAGGGCGCTGCGTCCGCTGTCGGGGCTGGCGGCCGCATGGGCGGCGACTCCGGAGAATGTGAATTTGACCGAGACCGCCGCCTTGGCACTGCCGGCCCAGGCACCATTGCGGCTCGAAGGGTGCCAGTGCAGGCACACGTCGAGATCGTCGAACTGCTTGTCGAGCAGCATGTAGACTTTGCCAATCAATGTCTCTTCCGCGGGCGTGCCATACAGGCGGACCGTGCCCGGCAGCTTCTGCCGTTCCATCGCCGCCTTGACCGCCAAGGCCGCCCCCAACGCCGCCGTGCCCAAGCCGCTGTGACCACAGGCATGGCCGGGTGCCCCATCGGTCACGGGTTCGCGGTCGCCGCTGACCTTCTGGCTCATGCCCGGCAGTGCATCGTATTCCGCCAAAATCCCAATAATGGGATGCCCGCTGCCATAACTGGCCACGAACGAAGTCGGCATGCCCGACACTCCGGTCTTCACCGAAAACCCCGCCGACTTCAACTTGTCCACCAGCAGGGCCGAGGACTTGTGCTCTTCCAGCCCGACTTCAGCAAACTCCCAAATGGCCTTGTTGACCTGTTTAAGTTCCTCCGTCCGGCCATCAATGTCCTTCAGGGCAGCCTCCTGAGAGGGCCGCCACGGCTTGGCAGGTTCGGACTTGGCGGACTCCTGACCGATGACCGGTGTGTGCCCGATGACGATGCCGACGAACAGTGTGGTGGCCACCGCTCGCAGGAACCGCTGCGCCGGAGAGTGGACTGCAGCAACGTGAAAGCCTGACATCAGTCGATCTCCCGGAATCACACAATGTTATAGAGGTTCTTCAACAATGGGTTCGTGGCCGCTCAGCAGCATATTCGCCGTCCGCCTGCTTCGCCACTTGCCGCGTCAAATCCGAGATTGAATGCTCAGGCCCTTCGTTCTCTGGTGTTCCGTCTGCTAAAGTTGAATGGAAGAACCAATAAGTGCAACATGGCAGGCACGCCGCTGACATGCAGTGTCTGCCGTTCGCTCCTCCCCACAAACCGACGGTGATTCCCGTGTTTTTGCTGCGTGCCTTTCGCCTGCGGTGTCCCCGCTGTGGCGAAGGCCAGTTGTATTCCAGCCTGTTTCGTATGCACAAAGCCTGTCCACATTGTGGCTACGACTTTCAGCGCGAACCGGGGTTTTATCTGGGCTCGATCTACATCAACTACGGCTGGACGGCACTGATCACCGTGGTTGGATTCGTGGTCCTGCGGCTCGGGTTCGACTTCCCGCGCGGACCACTGCTGATTGGCTTCACGACGTTTTGCGTGATCTTCCCGCTGCTCTTTTTCCACCACGCCCGCGCCCTGTGGCTCGCCATGGATTTCAATTTCGACCCGACCGGCGGCAGGCCACGGCAGCCGGCGAATCCGGAAGAGAATCCCCCGGCTCGGACTGAAAGTTAAGGGAATAGCACCGTCCCTGGTCGTGGGCTGGCCATTCGGCGTGGCTCTCTTCCTGCCAAACTGGGACGCTCACATTACGAATCTGTTCGGTGGAACACCGTCTTGAGCCGCGGCGCGCCCGGTTCCATGTTCGGCCTGCGCTCGCACTGACGGTACAGCACGCATGGCCCCAGGCCAAAACGAACCAGTCGACCTTCGTCGGTCGTCCGGACGGTGTCGCCGAAAACTGTCGTTCAGTGCCTCGATTTTTGTCGCAGGGAGTACAATCAGGAAATGCAGAATTTGCGAGTGGGCCGCGAGCATCCGCGAGGGGATTTCGCTAGAATTCGCCACGATTCAGGAGTGATTCAGATCCACGACAGGTGTGCTGAAATCACGCAAACTATAAAGGGCAAGTGTTATGTCGCTCAGCGGTGCCACGGCGGGTGAACTTCTTTTGCGGCTTGAGCGGGGCGACCTGACCGCGGTGGAGATCACGGCGGGCTACCTGGATGCCATTGCAGCCCGCGACGGACGGGTACAGGCGTTTCTGTCCGTCAACCGCGACGAGGCGCTGCGACAGGCGACGGAGATCGACAGCCGCCGGCAGCGGGGCGCACCGGTGGGAAAACTGGCCGGTCTGCCCGTCGCCGTGAAGGACGTGATCTGCGCGAAGGGCCAGAAGACGACCTGCGCCAGCAAGATGCTGCAGAATTTCGTGCCGCCGTACGACGCCCACGTCATCACCCGCCTGCGGGACGAGGACGCGGTGCTGATCGGGCGGACGAACATGGACGAATTCGCCATGGGTTCGTCGACAGAGAACTCCGCCTTCCAGGTCACCAAGAACCCGTGGAATTTGAGCCACGCGCCCGGCGGGTCCAGCGGTGGCTCAGCCGCGGCGGTGGCGGCGGGGATGTCGCCCTTCTCTCTCGGCAGCGACACCGGTGGCTCAATCCGCCAGCCAGCCGGTTTCTGCGGCGTCGTGGGGATCAAGCCGACCTATGGCCGCGTTTCACGGTACGGGCTGGTGGCATTCGCCAGTTCCCTCGACCAGATCGGCCCGTTCGCCAACGATGTGCATGGCGCGGCACTGCTGCTGGAAGCGATCGCCGGCCGCGACCCGCGCGATTCGACCTCGGTCGACATGCCGGTGCCCAAGTATGCCGCCACGGTGGATGAGCCACTGGCCGGCCTGAAAATCGGCGTGGCCAAGGAGCACTTTGTCGCGGGCCTCAATGTCGAAGTCGAAGCGGCGGTGATGGCCGCGCTGGATGTCTACCGCAAGCTGGGCGCGGAGGTCAAAGAGGTCTCGCTGCCGCACTCCAAGTACTCGGTGGCGGTGTACTACATTGTTTGTGCCTCGGAGGCCTCAAGCAACCTGGCCCGGTATGACGGCGTGCATTACGGGCACCGGGCAGAATCCTTCAAGGACATGATCGACATGTTCTGTCGCACCCGCGGCGAAGGGTTCGGCGCTGAGGTGAAACGGCGAATCATGCTGGGCACATACGCCCTGTCGGCTGGCTATTACGACGCCTACTACCTCAAGGCGTTGAAAGTCCGCCGGTTGATTCGTCAGGACTACGACGAGGCGTTCAAATCGGTGGATGTCATCGTCTCGCCCTCGTCGCCCACACCCGCGTTCAAGATTGGCGAACTGGTGGACGACCCGCTGTCGATGTACCTGCAGGACATCTACACCATCAGCGCGAACCTCGCCGGCCTGCCAGGCATCGTGCTGCCGGCGGGCTTCAGTAGCTCCGGGCTGCCGATCGGCCTGCAACTGCAGGGTCCGGCCTTCGCCGAAGAACGCCTGCTCCGCGCCGCCCGGATGTACGAACGCGAAACCGACTGGCACCGCCGCCACCCGGAACTGCCACGCGGCTGAGTGCGCCGCCAGGCAGTCTGTCACAGCAAGATTAGAGGCTAAATAATTTCAAATTTCAGATTTCAAATTTCACAGTCTGTGAGATTCAAGCTCTGAAATCGCTCAGCCACAATCAGGTCCGCACCCACAGTTTGTATTCGTGAAATTCGTAAGATTCGTGACAATTCGTGGTCCCTTTCTTCGCTGCCCAGCGAAAGATTTGACCCCATGGCCGATCACGAACATCTGTTCTCATGGTGCTCAGGCACCATGTTCGTACTGTGAATTTTGAAATCTGAGATATCTGAGATTTGAAATTCGTATCGTCTGCGAGCCGATTCCTTCGCCAGCAGTCGCGGACAAAAGCCCAAATCAAGAGTCACGAGAGCGTCATGAACCACACCGTCATCATCGGCCTTGAAGTTCACGTGCAGTTGCAGACGAAGTCCAAGATCTTCTGTGGCTGCTCCGCCGACTTCAACCCGGACCATCCCAATGTGCAGACTTGTCCGGTCTGCCTCGGATTGCCGGGTGCGCTGCCGGTCATGAACCGCGAGGCGTTTGAGCTGGGGGTCAAGACGGCGCTCGCGCTCAACTGCGAGATCTCGTCCTATACCAAGTGGGACCGCAAGCACTACTACTACCCCGACCTGCCGAAGGGGTTTCAGATCAGCCAGTTCGACCTGCCCTTCAGCGAGGATGGGTTTCTGGAAATCGAAACGAACCCGGAGACTGGCGAGCGGCGAAGAATCGGCATCATCCGCGCCCACCTGGAAGAAGACGCCGGCAAAAATCTGCACGACGACGCCGGACGGAGCGACAGCCAGGTGGACCTGAACCGCGCGGGCACGCCGCTGTTGGAGATCGTCTCGCAGCCGGACATGCGGACCGCGGCCGAAGCCACGAAGTATCTGCAGGAACTGCGGCTGCTGCTGACGTACCTGGGCGTATCCGACTGCAACATGCAGGAAGGCAGCCTGCGCTGCGACGCCAACGTCAACCTGCACATCCACCAGGATGACGGCCACAAGGTGCCGACACCGATCGTCGAAGTTAAAAATCTGAACAGTTTCCGGAATGTCGAAATTGCTCTGGAATACGAGGTCCAGCGGCAACTGGAGGCCTTCAAAGCCACCGGCATCAAGTTCGGTGACAAGGGCGGCCACAAAACGACCCGTGGCTTCGACGCCGGCACCGGGAAGACCACGCCGCAGCGAGAAAAAGAAGACTCGGCCGACTACCGCTACTTCCCCGACCCCGACCTGCTGCCGGTCACGGTCACCGAGGACTACATCTCCAGCGTCCGCGAGGCCCTGCCAGAATTTCCGGCCGACCGCCGCAAACGGTTTGTCGCCGCGTATCAACTCTCTGACTACGACGTGCAGGTCATCGTCGACCAGGGCCGTGGCTTCGGCGACTACTTCGAGGAAGTCGCGAAGCTCTGTGGCGACGGCAAGCAGGCGTGCAACTGGGTCACGCAGGACATTCTGCGCGAATTGAAAGAGCGGAAGCTCGAATTCAGCGAATTCCCCATCTCGGCACCTGTCCTGGGCGATCTGCTCGGCCGAATCACCAAAAAGAAGCTCACCACCAAGAGCGCCCGCGAGATCTTCATGGATCTGCTGGACGGCAACGGCGCATCCACCGCGCGGATCGATGAGATCATCGCCGCCAAGGGGCTGGCCATCGTCGAGGACACCGGGGCGATCGAAAAAGTCATCGCCACGGTCATCGACAAGAACGCCAAGGCCGTGGCTGACTTCAAAGCCGGCAAACAAGCCGCCGTGGGTGCGCTCATTGGCCAGGTGATGCGCGAAGTGAAGGGTGCCGACCCGCAGAAGGTCCGCGAGATGCTCATCGCGGCGCTGTCACAACGCTGATGCCCGAAGCTACGCCTAAACCCCACAAAGTTCAGGGCCTGTCGGTTTAATCGGTAGATGCCATCGCCGGACCGCCGTGCCTTTCGCAGAGCGAGGGGCAACACAAAGTTGCCGAGTCACTCCGTGACTCGCATCGGGGCTTTCTCGACGGCTTGCCCTCCAACGCGAACGGCAGGGCGCAAGCTCAGCCTTTTGAAGGTGTGGAAACAGCGGGAAACTCCGGGTTTTCTGAAGAGTGCGGCCACCTAGATCTAGCGTCGAAAGATGCTGAAGTCCCGAATTCTCGGTGTTTTTCACGACAATGCACCTTCAAAAGGTTGGGCGCAAGCTCTCCGGTGAGTCTCAAAGTCGCCCAGTCACTCCGGCTGGGTTCGAGTCACGGAGTGACTCGCCTACGGTGTGACTCACGACCGCCGCAACCAGTCCTGGCCACGCCTGTGATGGTCGCCGCCCCACCGAGTTCATCTCGGTGGATTCGGGCCTGTGCACTACGCCGCACGCCACCGTTCTGCGTAGTGCAGAGGCCCGAATCCACTGAGGCAAGCTCAGTGGGGTTGCGGTCGCACAACCGGCACGGGGCACCCTGAAAGTAGCGGCTGGGCGCAAGCCCTCCGGTGAGCCACAAACTGCGAAACCGATCACCGGACGGCTCGCGCCGTGCCGCTATCAAGACGGCGTAAACCAGACCATGCCCGCGGTCTCTCGCGGAGCGAGAGGCAACACAAAGTTGCCGAGTCACTCCGTGACTCGCATCGGGGCTTTCTCGACGGCTTGCCCTCCAACGCGATCGGCAGGGCACAAGCTCTCTGGTGAGTCTCACAGTCGCCCAGTCACTCCGGCTAGGTTCGAGTCACGGAGTGACTCGGCTACGGTGTGACTCACGGCCGCCGCAACCAGTCCTGGCCACGCCTGTGTCCTCCACGACCCCACCGAGTTCATCTCGGTGGTGAACGGGCCTCTGCACTACGCCGCACGCCACCGTTCTGCGTAGTGCAGAGGCCCGAATCCACTGAGGCAAGCTCAGTGGGGTTGCGGTCGCACAACCGGCACCCTGAAAGTAGCGGCTGGGCGCAAGCCCTCCGGTGAACCACAAAGTGCGAAACCGATCACCGGACGGCTCGCGCCGTTCCGCTATCAAGACGGCGTAAACCAGACCATGCCCGCGGTCTCTCGCGGAGCGAGAGGCAACACAAAGTTGCCGAGTCACTCCGTGACTCGCATCGGGGCTTTCTCGACGGCTTGCCCTCCAACGCGAACGGCAGGGCGCAAGCTCTCCGGTGAGTCTCAAAGTCGCCCAGTCACTCCGGCCGGGTTCGAGTCACGGAGTGACTCGGCTACTGTGTGACTCACGACCGCCGCAACCGGTCCTTGCCACGTCATGCAACTGGAGTTGTTCTTTGCCTCACTTCCGATCCAGTGGCCGACCCAACAGCCTTTATTCGCGTCAATTCGCGTTCATTCGCGGTGCTAACAATTCGACGGGCCGACATCGGTCAAAAAGACGTGCGGTGAGAAACCGCGAATGAACGCGAATTGACGCGAACAGGCTGACTTGGCGGCAGGAGCTGAAGCCCGCCTGTCACGCCTGCGGAACTCACGTCGTTCAACCCCGAGCAAAGTCGCCCAGTCACTCCGGCTGAGTTCGAGTCACGGAGTGACTCGCCTACTGTGTGACTTGCCACGCCTGTGGTGGTCGCCGCCCCACGGAGTTCGCCTCGGTGGTCAGCGGGCCTGTGCACGACGCCGTGCGTGTTGCCGTTCGATCGAAATGGCCGGGCGCGATTTCGGGACGCCGCCAGCGGATTCGGAGTGCGCGTCAGCGAGCGGATCCGCGACCGGGGTCCGGGAATCACGCAAGATGATATGGCGTAAAAGCCCCAAACCACTGAGAGAGGCTCAGGATCGTGCGTTGGGATGGCAGACCGTTCGTGGAGGCGGCCTGGCTATTGCATGGCGGGTTCGAGTCACGGAGTGACTCGGCAACTTTGCATGTGCATGCCCACGCGACGACACCGGCCGCGAACCGGACGCCAATGCGTTCCGGGCGATCGGGGGTCAATCTGGCGCAATTTTGCCCCGAGGGTTCGGTGGTGGAATGAATTCGTGCCAATCAACGCGATCAGCTCCACCACCCACATTCGACGTCAACGGGGCTGGCACTGTTCTCAGGAACCGCAACTGCTGCAGCCACCGAGTGGGGCACCGCCAAAACCTTGATAGGAGGGGTAGGCCGCGGGGGCGTAGGCGGCACCGAATGAGCCGCCGCCACATCCGCCACATCGATTGCAACAGCACCCGGTCAGATTGCTCAGAGCGTACAGACTCAGGGCTACGAGCAGCAGCCTTTTCATAACCGGATTCCTCGGAAAGATGATTCGGAGAGATGATTTCAGCGACGGAGGCCGCCAGTGAGCGGCGGCTGAGAGGGAGCGTGGAATATCGGATTCCGACGCCTGCCGCAATAGGAATGTTTCCGGTTTTTCACCGTTTTCTGGGAAATGGCAAAGGGGAATGACGCAATGACCAATGAAACAATGACCAATGCGTGGGAGGGGAACCGCTGTTGGGCGTTCGACTCTCACACATTGGTCATTGGGACCTTGGTCATTGATCCATTGCCCGGGGCCCTGACGGAAATGTCAAACTCTGCCGGATAATCCGCCGATACTGACGTTAGCGGTTGTTCCGGTTACTCCGGTTATCCGTTGCTCACGGCGAGTTGGAAACGGCGATGATTCGCCTGTGCCGGCTCTTGTCTGCTTTTCCACGTTTTCGCTGCAGGTTTCCTATGTCCTGTCTGAGATTCAACGCACGCCGACGCTGGCAAAAGGGCGTCAGTCTGTTGCTGATTGCTTCGATGCTGGCGGGCTGCTCGGCACCGGTGGAAAAGCCCAGGTATCTGGGTGCTGAAAGAGATCTGACGGCCTACGAGGACCAGTCACTCAAGCTTGAGCATCCGGTCCTGGACCAAGAGGTGGAGACCCCGGCCTCGGTGGCGGCCACCGACAGCCCCCACACGCTGGGGGACACCCAGAAGCACGACGAGATCTGGGAGATGCCCCTGGCCGAGGCGATTCACCTCGCCCTGACCAACAACCGCATCGTGCGGACGCGGGGCGAGTTCCTGTCGTCGGGCAACCAGCTCTACACCAACCCCGACAACATCACTAGCGTGTACGACCCGGCGATCCGTGACTCGGGCGTGCTGTTCGGCACCCGTGGCGTGGAATCGGCCCTGGCCGCGTTCGACACGCAGTTCACCACACGCCTGCTGTGGAACGAAAACAAACAGGTGCAAAACAGCCTGTTCGCCCTCAACGGCCTGACACCCGGAACGGTGCTGGACACCGACGGGGCGACGTTCAACACCGGCCTGACCAAACAGTTTGCCTACGGTGCGTCCGCGTCGTTGTCACACGCGTGGAACTACAACGCCAACAACCTGCCTGGCCGGCTGTTCCGTTCGGCCTACGACGGCAACGTGCAGCTCAACTACCGCCAGCCCGTCTGGGCTGGCTCGGGCACCGAATACACCCGCATTGCCGGCCCGATCGGCGACAATATTGTCGGTCTGTCTGGCGTGAACCAGGGTGTGGTCATCGCCCGCATCAACACCGACATCACCCTGGTCGACTTTGAAGCCCAGGTGCGGAACATGCTGAAGGATGTCGAGGACATCTACTGGGACCTGTATCTCGCGTACCGGACCTACGACAGCCAGGTTGTCGCCCGCAACAGCGCCCTCGCCTCGTGGCGGAAAGTCTCCGCCCTCATGGCGGAAGGCTCCAAGGGCGGTGATGCGGCCGACGAAGCTCAGTCTCGCGAAGCCTACTTCGACGCCCGGTCACGGGCGGAGGATGCCCTGGGCGCAACGCAGACGGAAGGGCTGTATGCCCTCGAACTGCGGCTGCGGCGGATCTGTGGCCTGCCGGTTAACGACGGCCGCATCATCCGGCCGAAAGACGAGCCGAGCACGGCCGAATTCCAGCCCGACTGGCATGTCTCGCTGGCAGAGGCCCTCACCCGCCGCGAAGAGCTGCGTCGCCAAAAATGGAACATCAAGAGTCTGGAGCTGCAGTTGAACGCCGCCAACAGCCTGGCAAATCCGCGGTTGGACTTCGTGTCCAGCTATCAGATCAACGGCTTCGGCGACGACCTGATCGGCCACAACGGCGATGCCGGCACCAACGGTGCCGACTTTCAGAGTGCCTATCGCTCCATCGGTCGCGGTGACCAGACGGGCTACAGTGCGGGCTTCGAGTTCTCCATGCCGCTCGGCTTGAGAAACGCCCACTCGCAGGTCCGCAACATCGAACTGCGGCTGGCCAAGGCCCGCGATGTGCTGGCGCAGCAGGAGCTGGAAATCAGCCACGAACTGGCCAACTCCTTCCAGCAGGTTTCGTGGCGGTATGTGACTGCCCAGACGAACTTCAACCGCCGCGTCGCGGCGGCAGAACAACTGAAGGCGTTCCAGGCGAAATACACGTTCGGAGCCACGACTCTGGATCTCGTGCTGCAGGCCCAGTCGCGTCTGGCCGCGGCGGAAATCGCCTTCTACCGCAGCATCACCGAATACAACAAGGCCCTCAGCGACCTGCACTACCGCAAGGGAACACTGCTGGAACACAACAACGTGCATCTGTCGGAAGGGATGTGGACCGCGGAAGCCTACCGCGATGCCTTGCGGAAAGCCTGGGCTCGCAGCTACTCAATGCAGCCGCTCAAGGGTGATCCGCTCCGCACCGAACCGGAGCCGTTCGTCAACGAGAGCGGTTTCCTGAGCGGCCCGGCACTCAACGGACTGGGCACATCACCTGCCCCAATGGATGGTTACGACGCCGGACAAGCGGTGCCAGGCCCCGGTGAGGCACCTGCCGGCAGCGAGGACATGGTCCCAGGGCGGCTGCCCACGGAAGACCGGCTCAACCCTGATGCCGGTGCCCCTCAACCCGCCGCCCCAGTGTCCCCAGGTCCCGTGCCAGGTGCTGGGCCGACAGCCCGGCGGATGGTGCTGCCGGATGCTGGCGACAGCTCCGGAGAATGAGCCACGTGTCGCTAGAGACACAATTGAAACCCGCCCGGCAGCGATGCAAATCGCTGCCGGGCGGTTTGCTTTGGCCGGCGAGCCGGATCCGGTGTGAGTCGGTCCGGTCTTTGTTTGACGGTCAAGCGGGGCCGTAGGGGCGTGTTGCAAAAAATCCTCGCGCACCGTGGCGAAACGTAAGCTAGGGTTTTTCTGAGCCACGCGGCATGGCCGCAGGGTCTCTTAATACGCATGCAATTGCCGTGACCGCGTCGCGCTTGTTCTTCTGCACAATCGGAGTCTTTCATGCCCGCTCCCGCCACTCCCGTTCGCAATCCCCGTGGAGCCGAACCGCAACGGGAGAAGGAGAAGAGTTTTGAAGACCTCAAGACTCTGATTCACGCCCGCCTTGTCGAAAAGCTCGACCTGACCCGGCTGGGCGACCTGGAGGGCGATTCACTCCGCCGCGAGATCCGGCTGGTGGTCGAGCACTTGTGCGACACCGTGGACGTGATGCTCAACCGGGCGGAACGCGAGCGGCTGATTGAAGAAGTGCTGGACGAAACCTTTGGTTTCGGCCCGCTGGAGCTGCTCCTGAAGGATCCAGGGGTCAGCGACATCATGATCAACGGGCCGAAGAAGGTGTTCGTGGAACGCAAGGGGCGCATTGAGCGTTCGCCCGTGACCTTCCGCGACAACGCCCACCTGCTGCAGATTCTCGACCGCATTGTTTCCAAGATGGGCCGCCGCATCGACGAAACGTCGCCGATGGTCGACGCCCGTCTGCCCGACGGTTCGCGTCTCAATGCCGTCATCCCGCCGCTGGCCCTCGACGGCCCGTCGCTGTCGATTCGCCGCTTCGGGTCGAACCCGCTGGCCTTGGAAGACCTCCTGCGGTTTGGTGCGTTTACGCCAGAAATGGTGATGCTGTTGGAAGGGGCGATCAAAGCCCGGTTGAACATGATCATCTCGGGCGGTACTGGCTCGGGTAAAACGACGTTGCTCAACACGCTGTCGAGCTTCATTCCGCACGACCAGCGCGTGATCACGATTGAGGACGCGGCCGAACTCCAATTGCAGCAGGAACACGTGCTGCGGCTGGAAACCCGCCCGCCGAACATTGAAGGCCGCGGCCAGGTGACTGCCACGGACCTGGTGAAAAACGCCCTGCGTATGCGTCCCGACCGGATCATCATCGGCGAATGCCGCGGTGCGGAAACGCTGGACATGCTGCAGGCGATGAACACCGGCCACGAAGGCTCGCTGACCACGATCCACGCGAACACCCCGCGCGACGCCGTGTCGCGCCTGGAAACGATGATCATGATGGGCGGCATCGAGCTGCCGATCAAGGCGTTGCGGCAGCAGTTTGCCGGCGCGGTGGACCTGATCATTCAGGCCAACCGCTTGCAGGGCGGCCCCCGCAAGATCACCCATATCACGGAAGTGCTGGGTCTCGAACAAGAGACGGTGATCATGCAGGACATCTTCCTGTTCGTGCAGGACGGGATCGACGAGACCGGCCGGGCCTACGGGCACTTCGAAGCCACGGGTGTCCGGCCGTCATTCATGGACCGCCTGGAAAGCTCTGGCGTCCGGTTGCCCGCGAACCTGTTCGCCGCGCGGTCGCTGAATGGACGGTAGTGGGGAATGACTCAATGACCAATGAAGCAATGACCAAGGGTGAAATCCAAATGACAAATGACAAATGACAAATGACAAATCGCGTTACGTTGATCGTGGGCGGTTTTGTTCCCAAGGCTCATTCGGTGAGCTACGGTTTTGCAGGTCGTTTGTCATTGATGAACCAGTCGAGAGGCTGAAGCACCACGAGTGACGCGGTCCACAGCCAATCGAAAATCACACATCGAAAATCGAAAATCCTCCCATGTCCATCGTCATCATCTCTGTCGCGGCCTTCATGGGTGTCGCCACGCTCGTGGCGGCGCTGGCGATGCTGTTTGGCGACTACGGAAATTCGAAGGTTGAAGAGCGGCTGGGCGTGCTGATGTCCCGCAAAGGCGGCGGCACCGGGGCCGAAGAAGAGGCGATCAAAGGCGGGGTGATGCGGGAGGAGGTGTTCCGCGAAGGCATGGATGGCATCATGGGTGTCATCAACAACTTCGCGAGAAAGTTCGGCAACCTGAACCAGGTGTTCGAACAGGCCGATTCGCCCATCGGTGCCAACACGTTTCTGCTGCTCTCCGGCGGGTTTGCCTTCGTCGGCGTCGCCATCGCCGCCGCGGCTCAGGCCCCCTATCCGCTGTATCCACCGGTCGGCCTGATGACCGGTTCATTGCCACTCATGTGGCTCCTCTGGCGGCGCAGTTGCCGGCTGGGAAAGTTCGGCAAGCAACTGCCGGACGCGCTGGAAATGATCGGCCGGGCGCTGCGCTCGGGCAACAGTCTGGCGCAGGCCATCAAGGTGGTCGTGGAAGAAATGCCGGCTCCGATCTCGACCGAGTTTGGCATCGTCTATGAAGCTCAAAACCTCAACGTGCCGCTTGACCTCGCCCTGAAGGACATGTTCAAACGTGTGCCCAACATGGACCTGAAGTTCTTCGTGACCTCGGTCGCGATCCAGCGGCAGACCGGCGGTGACCTGGCCGAAATCCTCGACAAAATCGGGCATATCGTCCGTGAACGGTTCAAAATCCTGGGACAGGTGCAGGCCCTCACCGGCGAAGGCCGCATCAGCGGCATCGTGCTGATGGCCCTGCCGATCGCCCTGTTCTTTGGCGTGTACTACATGAACCCCGACTACATGATGCTGCTCTTCACCGACCCGCTGGGGCGAAAAATGATCGCCGCTGCCGTCGTGCTGCAGATCCTCGGGGCGATCGTGATCAAGAAGATTGTGAACATCAAGGTGTGAAATGACCCAATGACCAATGAGGCAATGACCAAGAGCGAAATCCAAATGACAAATGACAAATGACAAATGGGTCGCCAATTGGAATCGCGGCTCGGTGTCATAGAGTCGGACTTCGGCCTGGCTGTCTAAGCTGTGTGAATCAACAAGTGACCAATTTGTCATTTGTCATTTGTCATTTGTCATTTGTGCTTCACCTCCGCTCACCTCCTGACCTCGTCCTCCCTCATCCGTTCGTGCCATGAACATCGCCCAAATTCTTCCGTTCGCAGTCTTCGGCGGCATCGCGTGCGCCGTGTGGGCCTTGCTGAACCAGTTCTCGGGCGACAACAACAAGGCCCTGCAGCGGCTGGATGAGTTGCGGAAGGGAAAGGATCGCACGCCCGACGGCAAAGCCGATGGCGTGGGCGGGATGATCTCGAAGGCCGCTCCCGCGCTTTCCAAGGTGTTGCAGCCCAAATCCGAACTCGAGCAAAGCAGCCTCAAACTGCGGTTGTGCAATGCCGGTTTCGGTTCACCCCGGGCTTCGGAAATCTACCTGGGGATCAAGGTCGTCTCGATGCTGTCGGGGCTGGCGATCGGCGCCGGCATCGGCATCAGCTTCTGGGGCATGACCCAAAAGGGGATGTTCGCCGTCATCATCGGCGGCGGCCTGGGGTTCTATCTGCCTGAACTGGCCCTGACGTTGCTCAAAAAATCGCGGCAGGATCGGATTTTTCTCAGTCTGCCCGACGCCCTCGACCTGCTGGTTGTGTGTGTGGAAGCCGGGCTTGGTTTGGATGCGGCCATGCGCCGCGTGTCGGATGAACTGAAGGATACCGCTCCGGATTTGACCGCCGAGTTCAACGTCTGCAATCTGCAACTGCAAATCGGCCGTCCCCGCCGCGAAGTGCTGCACGACCTGGGGATCCGCTCCGGCGTGGATGACCTCAAGGCCCTCGCGGCGACGCTGATCCAAGCTGACCGATTCGGCTCGGGAATCGCCGGCGCGCTCCGCGTCCAATCCGATGCCATGCGCGTCAAACGGTCGCAGCTCGCCGAAGAGCGCGCGGCTCAAACCGCGGTGAAGATGATCTTCCCGCTCGTGCTGTTCATCTTCCCCGGCATCTTCGTGGTCCTCGTCGGCCCCGCGGCCATCCAGATGGTGAACAAACTGCTGAAGGTCAACGCGTGACCGTAGCGTCGGCTTCAGCCGACCGGCGGGAGACTGCCCCTTCGCTGGAATCAGGGGCGGGTCCGGCGGGGCAGGTCGCCGTGGTGGGTTGAAACCCACGCTACGTAGCGTCGGCTTCAGCCGACCTGCGGTAGGTAGACCCTCCCTTCGCTGGAATCAGGGGCGGGTCCGGCGAGGCAGGTCGCCGTGGTGGGTTGAAACCCACGCTACGTAGCGTCGGCTTCAGCCGACCTGCGGTAGACTCCCTTCGCTGGAATCAGGGGCGGGGTCGGCGGGGCAAGTCGCCGTGGTGGGTTGAAACCCACGCTACGTAGCGTCGGCTTCAGCCGACCGGGGGAGACTCTCCCTTCGCTGGAATCAGGGGCGGGTCCGGCGGGGCAAGTCGCCGTGGTGGGTTGAAACCCACGCTACGTAGCGTCGGCTTCAGCCGACCTGCGGGAGACCCTGCCTTCGCTGGAATCAGGGGCGGGTCCGGCGGGGCAAGTCACCGTGGTGGGTTGAAACCCACGCTACGTAGCGTCGGCTTCAGCCGACCTGCGGGAGACCCACCCTTCGCTGGAATCAGGGGCGGGTCCGGCGGGGCAAGTCACCGTGGTGGGTTGAAACCCACGCTACGGGTCCGGCGGAGCAAGTCCGGTCAGCCGGGCTTGCGTGGGAGACGTTCGGGGATCACACTGTATTCTTCCCATTCTCTCCGAGCTGACCCAGACCAAAGATCGCGGACGTCGACCATGGAACAAGATCTCATTGCCGAACCCGATCGCGATGTGACCGAGATCGACCAATGGTGGAGGCAGATTGACTGGGGCTGCGTGGCCGGGATTACCGTCCTGCACATTGGCGCGGCCTGCACGCTGGTGCCGCTGTTTCTGCCGGCGGGCTCGCCCTTAACGAAATACTTCTTCAGTTGGGAAGCCGTCATCCTGTTCCTGGTGCTGCAGTTCGTCTGCGGCATCTCGAACAACATCGGCATGCACCGGCTGCTGACGCACCGGACTTATAAGACCTGGAAGTGGTTCGAGTACTTCCTGGCGGCGATGGCGACGCTGAACTGGCAGGGTGGACCGATCTGGTGGGTGGCCTCGCACCGCCTGCACCATCGCCTGTCCGACCGCCATGGCGATCCGCATTCGCCACGCAACAATTTCTTCTGGGGCCACATCGGCTGGATGATGGTCAAGGATCCGCGGTTCGCGACGCTGGACAGCTACGGGCGGTACGCCGCCGACATCAACAAGGATCCGGTCCACCGCTTCATCGAGACCTACCGCGTGCTGTGGCACTTCGTGGTCGCAGGCATCTGCTACTTGATTGCCGGCTGGCCGGGCGTGCTCTGGGGAGCGTGCCTGCGGACCGTGGCGATCGTCGAAGTCACCGGCCTGGTGAATTCGGCCTCCCACCGCTTTGGCTATCGGACCTTCAACACCAACGACGATTCCCGCAACTTGTGGTGGGTGGCGTACATCACCTACGGCGAGTGGCACCACAACCATCATGCGTACCCGAACTCCGCCCAGCACGGGTTTTACTGGTGGGAATCGGATTTGAGCTTCCAGATCATCACCGCCCTGAGCTGGGTGGGAATCACGTGGGACATCCGCACTCCGCCTAAAACCCTGCTGGCTGCCCCCCGACAGACCGGGCTGCTGGAAGTGCCAGAGGACGCCATGCCGGAACGGGCGTCACAGCTCGAAGTGGCTCGTCTAACCTCGTGAATCGCTGCTCAATTCGCTGTGCTCCCATTCCGCCAAACCACGAGCAGTGTACTTTCCGCTCTTGAAAGGGATCGATGAGGCTCCGTGTCATTACGGCTCTGGTCGGGACAATTCTGCTAGCCACCATTCCGGTCGTGGCTCATTCAGGTGACGAGCAGATTTCGCCACCTCCAGCAGGTTTTGACACGCCGCGCACAGGCGTTGATGTTGGGAAACTGGAACTCGTCGAGTACGAATCCAAGACTGTTGGCATGAAACGCAAGGCGCGCGTCTACACGCCACCACAATACTCGGCCGACAAAAAGTATCCGGTGCTGTACCTGCTGCACGGAATTGGTGGAGACGAGAACGAATGGGCGCGGAATGGCGTGCCAAATGTCATTCTGGACAACCTGCTTGCCGACAAGAAGCTCGTTCCCATGATTGTGGTTCTACCAAACGGTCGAGCTGCGAAAGACGTGACGCCGCGTGACCCGATTCCCAAACAGTCTCCCGCATTTGCCGCTTTCGAGCAGGACCTGCTGCAGGATCTCATCCCATTTGTTGAAAAAACCTACCCGGTGAAGGCCGACCGGTCATCGCGCGCTCTCGCCGGATTGTCGATGGGTGGGGGGCAGTCGCTCAATATCGGGCTGAGCCACCTGGATCAGTTCGCGTGGATCGGCGGTTTCTCATCCGCCCCTAATACACGGCCTGCGTCGAAACTTATTGAGAATCCTGTTGAGGCGGCCCGGCAGCTCAAACTTCTGTATATTTCCTGCGGAGACAAGGACGGCTTGTTCCGAATCAGTCAGGACGTACACACGATGCTCGACGAGAAAAAGGTCCCACATCGGTACAACGTCGTGCCTGGGGCCGGCCACGATTTCCAGATGTGGAAAGCCGATCTGTACCACTTCGCGCAGTTGCTGTTTCACGAGTAATCGGCGGTAGCCCGCCATTTCGATCTCTGGGGCCAGGCCAATCGGCGCAGACCGGGAAACAAATCAAATCCCCACGGGCCAGCGGCGGCAAAATTCGAGCGACTGGCCGGTTTCCAGCAGGCTTTTCAGACTGCACAGCAACCCTGGCCAGCCGCTGGACAGGCCTTCGATCAGTTTTGAGCCGGGCTTTTCCATCTCATGCGTGATGGTCAGCTTGACCGCGTCGTCCTGAGGCTCAAGTTCATAGGTGGCCCGGTGGCCCGCGAGTGCCCCTCTTCGCGCAGATGGGGCATGAATTCTTTGCGCCAGGAGAGGACCAGCCGGCGCGGGGGATCGATCTCGAGCCCGAAATCCTGACACTGAGACGCGGCGGCAGTTCGCATCGAGCGCGGCGGTTTTTCAGGTTCCCCAGCGGCGGAACAGATTGTGTTCCACGCCGAGTTGGTCGCAGATGCGACCCACCACGAAATCGATCAGGTGGTGGATGCTGGTCGGGTTGTGATAGAAGCCCGGCATGGCCGGCAGGATGACGCCTCCAGCATCGGAAAGTCGCTTCATATTGTCGAGCTGAATGCTGCCCAGCGGAGTCTCCCGCGGCACCACGATCAGCTTGCGGCGTTCTTTGAGATGCACATCGGCGGCGCGGTGGATCAGGTTTTCGGAATGGCCGCCGGCAATGCTGGCGAGCGTTCCCATCGAACAGGGGCAGATCACCATGCCCTCGGTGAGAAATGAGCCACTGGCGATGCTGACGCTGAAGTCCTGGTAGTGGTGGTAAATCACGCGGCCGTGCGGAATTTCGCTGAGAACCGCCGACCCGCCGGGGTCGAGCGGCTGGTGCTGCGCGGGGCGCAGCAGCCGCAGGGCACTGTCTGAGGCCAGATCGTTTTCGTTTGGCAGCAGTTGGCTCAACGAAAACTTCTGAAGATCGATCTTCAATGCCAGTTCGCGGTCCAGGACCACAGTCGCCGCCGGGCTGATCACCAGATGCACCGTGCGCCCAATGGTCAGCAGCACCTCAAGCAGACGCACGGCGTAAATGGCACCACTGGCACCAGTCATGGCAACAACGAGATCACGCATGGAAGACCGAATCGACTTGGACAATGCTGCCGGGGATCAGGGATCGTGACATCCACAAGCTGCCCCTACTTTACCACTTCCCGTCGCTGGGTGCCTTGTGGCAGCAGCTTGAAAGTCCAGCCGTGTTCCAGCAGATGCGGCAGCAGCCGGGCGAGGGCGGCTGGGGTGCGGTCGACGGTTTGCGGGTTGTCGTGCAGTACCAGGATGCTGCCCGGCCGCAGATGCCGCAGCGTGAACCGGCAGATCTGATCGACGCTGGTTTGTGGCGAAAAGTCGGCAGGCAGCAGATCCCACAGGACCAGTTGCTGATGCTGCTCGCGGCACCAATTTCGCAGCTTGGCCGTGAAATGCCCATGCGGGGGGCGGACCGCCGTGACCGGCCGGCCGGACTGGTCTTCCAGCAGGGTGCGGGTCTGCTGGAGTTCCTGAGCCACGGCGGGAAACAGGGAACTCCAAGCGTCGCGGTGGGTGTAGGTGTGATTGCCGATGGCATGTCCGGCCGCAACCATCCGTGGCACCGCCTCCGGCCAGGCCTTTGCATTCTGTCCGACCAGAAAGAAGGTGGCCGGCACGGAGTGCCGTGCGAACAGGTCCAGCAGTCGCGGCGTGCCAGTCTCGGTGGGGCCATCGTCAACGGTCAGATAAAGCGTTCTGTTTCCCGTTTGAGGATCCACGCGGTCGCAGACCGGGCCGCGGAACAGAACGTCGGGGAACCACGGGGCCGCGCAGCGGCAGGCGTAGGTGCCCCAGAAGTCGATGTGCCGCGAATGCCCCTCTTGGCGACGTGCACGCCAACGGCGATAGGCCGTCTCGCCCATTGTCTGCAGGGCTTGGTGCCAGCCGCACGAATTGCTGATGCCCGCGGCAATGTGGGGGGATTCAAATGCCGACATGAATGTGCCTACCTACTTGGCGGCCGTTTTTTGGCGACTGGCCGAATGCGGGTGGGCCTTTTCGTAGGTCTCCTGCAGCCGGCGGGTGCTCACATGGGTGTAGATCTGCGTGGTGGTCAGGCTTTTGTGGCCCAGCAGTTCCTGCACGCTGCGCAGGTCCGCACCGCCATCCAAGAGGTGTGTGGCAAAGCTGTGCCGCAGGGTGTGGGGCGTGGTGAGCGAATCGAGACCGGTGATTGCCAGGTACTTTTCGAGCAGGCGGCCGACGCTCCTGGTGGTCAGCCGGCGGCCGTGCTTGTTGAGGAACATGGCCGTTTGCTGCAATGCGGGGGCCTTCGGGTCGGGCTTTCGCACTTCGAGCCAGCGGGTGAGCGCCTTGGTGGCATACTTGCCGATGAGCGCCACACGCTCTTTGCGGCCCTTGCCTTTGACCCGCACGATCCCCGCGTCGCGGTCCCAGTTTTCGATGTTCAGCGACGCCAGCTCGGCAACGCGGAGGCCGGCCGAATACAGGGTTTCGAAGATCGCCCGGTCACGGAGGCCCATCGGGTTGTTGGCTGGCGGGGCTTCCAGCAGTTTGGAAATCTGTTCGGTCGACAGAAAGTGCGGCAACCGGCGGCCGATGCGGGGCGTCCGCAGGGCGGCGGCGGGGTTGGCATCGATCAGTTTTTCGCGAGAACAATACCGAAACAAGCTGCGGAGGCAGGCCAGACGGCGGGCGATGGTCGTCTTCGCGTAGTCGCACTCATGCAGGTAGGCGACGTAGCCACGGAGAGTGACGATCGTAATCTCGGTGATCGCCGGGACGCCGCCGCACCGGTCGCGCAGATACTCCTGCAGGCTCTCCAGATCCTCGTGATACGATTTGAGCGTCAGCGGCGAACAGTTTCGCTCGAGCTTCAGGTATTGGAGGAACGCGCTGATCGCAGAAATCATTTTCGATTTTCGATTAAGGATTTTCGATTTGACGCATCCAACAAAGTCTTCTTCGGCGTTCAAACGAAGCTCTAATCTCGAGTCTGGTGTCGCCGACAAAAGATAACTTCAAAAATCCGTGTTTCATCTGTGTTCAATCCGTGGCTCTTCCACGCAGCACTTGCAGAGTGCCTTGCGGCCAAACCGCCAGTGACGAATCGACCTGCCTGCCGATGCAAGAGGTAAAACCCGCCATAGATGAGACACAGAATGAACACGGATTTAAGTGTGGGCGAAGACCACGGTGCAGACGGATGGTCAGTCGCTTATCCTGGTCTTTGTGGCTCGGCAACGTCGAAATCCGATTGTCTTTAGGCGATACGAACGTCGCTCGTCGCGCCCAAAAACGAAAATGCCCTCACTTGCTTTCGCCGAACCGCGGAGCCTGCTGGGGTTGCTCGCCGATGTGCGGGCCACCGGTACCGGCAACTCCACTGTCGCGCTGTTTGCGGACCTTTTGGCTCAGAACCGCGGCGTCGTACCAGGAAAAGCTCAAGTCCGGGTCACCGGCAAAGCGGCCGAAGGTCTGCATGACGGCGGCGGGGCTCTCGTCATCGTACAGGAAGATGTACCGCTCGGATTCCTTCACGAGGGCGATGACGTTGATTCCCTGGGACATTCCATTCTCCCGCTGTGCGCCGCTGGCTGTCGTGTTCCTGTTATCGGGTTGAAACTGCCGGACGATTCGCTATTTCCAGAACGGGAAGACGTATTCCGTATGAACCGTACCACCATGCAGCGACAGCATCTCCAGCACCATCAGATATGAGGCAAAACGGATGAAGTCATCGCTGCGGTGCAGATGCGCCTCCCAGTCGCCGCTGCGGCGGTCCGCGCGGTAATGCACATAGTTCTTGAGCAGATGAATCAGTTTGGGGTCGGCACCATCAAACAGCCGGGTGTAGGTCATCAGTGGCTCAATCGTGGGGCGGGGACCACGGGCCGGCTCAAACATCGCCGGCGGCGGAGGCAGCGGTGCTGCCATGCCCGGCTCCGAAACCAGATGCGCCCTGGGCGACAACACTTCGCCGCCCTCCAGCCGAGGCAGCAATCCCGGCCTGGCCGCTGCCTCGTCCGCAGAGGTCGGTAATTCGTCGATCTCAGGTAGTTCCGGCAGAGGTTCGTCCGGGGATTGGGCACGCAACACCGGTCCCATCTGCCCAAGCGGCACCGGAGCATCCGCCGGGTCACACGGCCCGTCGCCGGGGATCGCGAACATCCATTTCCGCGGCGAGTACCACTGTATCTGCAGCCCCAGCTTGGGCGGATAGTACGGGTCGTACTCGCTGACAGCACCAACCACGACGGCATCGCAGTTCAAGATGCGGGCCAGTTCGAGGGCGTCTTCCGGGCTGGCCATCGACAGCCGGTTCTCTTCGATGGCCTGCTCGACGACACCGACGGGAATCACCTCAAATCCAGGCGATTTCTGCAGTTCTGTATAATAAGCGATGGCAAAGCGGCGGCCGTCGACCGTCCGCTCGGCACTGAGATTGAAAAACGGAGCGACCGCCACCTTGGTCAGATTCGGTATCGGATTCGAGGCGGAAACCGGTACCGTGGCACATCCGCAGACACTGCTCGTCAGAACGAGCAGCAAAATCCAAGAAATTTGCCGAAATGCCGACACAGGGACTCCCAGAAAAGTGACTCCCCTCTCTCATCGGCAATTTCCGCACGACCGCTACAGTCTGCGCAGCCTCCGCAGTCGGATTTGGGAGACAGAGTGTATTTGCCACCCCACCGAGTTTATCTCGGTGGTTACCGGGCCTTTGCACTACGGCCACCCGGTTTTCCCGTAGTGCGAAGGCCCATTTCCACCCCGGCGAGCGAGGTGGCGTTGAAGGGAGCACTGGTCAATCACCTTCATAGTCCACCTGGACCATGTACAAGCCGCACGCCGGGGCGGTGGAACCGGCCGCGCTACGGATCTGAGATTCCAGGATCCGCTGGATGTCACTACGGGTCCATTTGCCACGACCGACGTTGATCAAGGTGCCGGTGATCGTCCGCACCATGTTGTAGAGGAAGCCGTCAGCCACGATCTCGAGGGTGATGAACGGCAACTGTCCATCCGGGGGCGGCAGCGCCATCGCTTGTGGCGCAAACATCGGCCAGCCGGCGGTCCGCCGCACGGTCACTTCCAGCACAGTCCGGACACTCGTGGCTTTATTGGGCCAGTCGGTCTCAAAACAGCGGAAATCGTGCTTTCCAACCAGGACTTGGGCCGCGTCGTGCATCGCCTCCGCATCCAGTTCCCGCCGCAGGTAATAGACGTATTGCCGCAAAAACGGCAGCGGCCATGGCCAGTTCTGGATCACATAGCGATACCGTTTGCGTTTGGCCGAGAACGTGGCATGAAAGTCGGCCGGGACTTCGCGGGCCTCGCGGATCACGATGTCGTACGGCAGGCACGACTGCAGCGCCGACGGCCAGTTGCCGACCGGGATGGTCGAAGCGGTCTGAAAGCTGATCACCTGCCCCAGCGCATGGACGCCCGAATCGGTCCGGCCGGCAGCCAGCACGGGGCAGTGGTGACCGACCAGTTTCTCGATCCCCTTTTCGATGGCCGCCTGGATCGATGGCCCGTTGGGCTGCGACTGCCAGCCCACGTAGTTGCTGCCATCGTAAGCCACGGTCATACGGATGTTGCGCGTTGGCGGAGTGTTCATTTGCGCTGCTGCCACGCGCGCCAGGCGCTGCCCGGAAGTCCGCTGCGCCACACATGCTGTGGCTCCTGCCCACGGCTGGACCGGGCACCGGGCCACAGGTCAGCCGGCCAGCGGCCCTGCTGCTGGTCGACCTGTTCCCCTGCCAGGTAGGCGAGCTGGTCTGCCGGCAGCCACTCGACCAGCGCTTCGTCGACATACTCGACTCCCAGCCGGCGCAGAATGCATTTCGAGAGCATCAGCAGCCCCGCCATGGAGGGCACCATCACCAGCACCACGACCGGCAGAAAGACGCCCAAACTCAGCATCCCCTGCTCGAAGGGGGGATAAATCCATTTCCAGCCCGCCAGCAACAGCAGCGTTGCCGCGCTTAAATACGGTCCATACGGGATCTCGTGGCTCCGCTGGAACGGCAGCATCAACACGGTCACCAGCAGTGCCAGGAAAGGCGCCAGGAAGAACACGACCACCGTGGCCTGCCAGCCGAGGAAAGCCCCCACCATCGCCAGCAGATAGATGTCGCCGTCACCCATCGCCTCGCGGTTCAACGACCAGAAGCCGACCACGCGCACGATCCACACGATCAGCGCCCCGACGGCGATTCCAGCCAGGCTGACCGCCAATCCGTGCCAGTGCGGATGGGCCGTCACCCACTGCGGAACTCCGGTAAAGGTGATCGCCTCCCAAATGGAGGGCGGAATCCAGGAGGGTGGCCCATTGGCCGGGCTGAACATCCGAAAGATGTCGCGGGCGGTCAGCCCCCGCGGGTGCGAGTACCAGACCGGAACCAAATAGAACTGTCCGACGACGAAATTTCCCAGAATCCCCACGATCGTGGCGGGGCGGGTCACCGAATCGGGAATGATCATCAGGTCAAAGTCGATGAACGTCGCGGCGATCAGCGCGATCACCAGGACCATGTGAAATCCGTACCGCCAGTTCGGCAGGCCCGGCCCCGACCACCAGAGGGGGCCATGAACGGGGAACGGCCCGTAGTCCTGATACAGCGTGCTGAGCTGCCAGGTTCCTGGCGGATACACTTCACAGAAGTAGAGCCCGACAAAAATCAGGGCCGTGAGCAGTTCGATGGCCGGGTAGCGCCAGGAAATCTTCAGGCGGCAATCGCGGCACCGGCCACGCAGGAGCAGCCACCCGAAGATCGGCAAGTTGTCGTACGATCGAATCGGCGACTGACACTTGGGGCAGTGCGAAGGCGGGTACAACAGCGTGCCCCATGCCCGCCACACGCCCTCGTGGCGCGGCAGACGATAGATGCACACATTGAGAAAACTCCCCAGACACGCCCCCAGCATGAACAGCCAGATGACGGTCACGACGTACACAATGTCCAAGCCCGACTCCTGCTGACCCCGTAGGATGGGCTTCCTAGCCCGTCCCAGGGCGGCTGACGCTTCTTGATTGCCCCACGGCCAGGAAGGCCGTGCTACATTTTCACAATTGTCGCCTTTTCCGCATTCTCATCAAACCACGCGACAGTGTCACGCATCGCCTCTTGAAAGTCGACTTTCGGCGCGTAGCCCAGTTCGCGTCGCGCCTTGTCGATGCAGTAGTCGAGGTTGAGTGCCAGGAACTTGTAGCGCGCACTGGAAAGCAGCGGCGCCTCGCACGCCCCCCGCCAGCGGGCCAGGGTCTCACTGACCTTCACCAGAGTGCGTGCCACAAAGAGCGGAACACGCCGTTTGGGCGGGGCGTAACCGGCATTGGCGGCCACGGTTTGCAGGAATTCACGCTTGGTGACCAGCCGGCCGTCGGTGATGTTGTAGACCTGCCCCACGGCCTGCGGCACGTCGAGCGCCAGGAAGATCGCATCAACAAGGTTGCCGACGAACGTATTGTTCATCAACTGTTCGCCGCTGCCAAAGAACCGCACCTGCCGCGACTTGAGCCGCCTGAGAAGCTGTGGCAGCACTGTGCGGTCGCGCGGCCCGTAGATAAACCCCGGACGCAGGACCACCGCCGGCAGCTTGTGGTCTCGAATATGCCCCAGCACCAGTTGCTCGGCCTCGGCCTTCGTGCGGGTATAGCCGTCCAACCCGGTGAGGGAAATCGGGTCCAGTTCGTCGGTGCCATAATGGTCGCGGGCGGGATACACGCCCAGCGAACTCAGATGGACGAAACGCTGCAGGGGTTGCCGTTCGACTTGGAGCAGTAATTGCTCCAGCGCACGAACATTCACAGCGCGGTAGTCTTCCGTTTTGCCCCAGTCGCCAACCTTCGCGGCGCAATGCACGATGTGCGTGACGCCGGCAAGGCCTTGTGACAAGGCGTTGCTGCTTTCCATATCACCGGGAGAAAGCTCCACGCCCAGCGACTGCAGAAAGCCCGTGTCACTTTCCGGCCGCACCAAGGCTCGCACCAGCCAGCCCTGCTCCACGGCACGCTGAGCCACATGGCTGCCCACAAGGCCCGTGGCTCCGGTAATCAACAGCCGTCGCATGCACTGGTCCGCCGTCACAGGCCCCAGGACAAGAGCGACAACAGCACCAGGATCGCGAGCATGAAGCCCATGATCTGCGCGAACACCTTCCCCGCGCGGCGCAGAATGACCGGCGGGGCCTCGTTGCGGCTGGCGCTATACACGAGGCTGATGACCACCACCAGCGGCAGCAGGTACCAGGTCCGGCCAAGCGTCTGCACGTCGGCCGCCAACAACGGATGAAGAAGCAGGGGCATCAGGCTGTTGTCCGATCTTTGCCGGGTGTCCCGTCGGCTGGGTCCTCTTCATCGTCCTGAGACTCGTACGCGGGACCTTCCAGGTTGTCCCAAATCGCGAGCACATTCAGCAGCCCGGCCACCATTGTATACAGCACGCCGAGTTCGAAGCGGGCTCCAAGTTGAGCGTGGGCGCGGGCCAGATCGGTCCGTTGGTCGCCGTCGTACAGGCGGTTGGGCGGCTGCTTGTCACGCAGCGGCGCGCCGTAGGAATCGACAATGCTCCGCGGCAGGCTGCCCTCAAACCATCCCTGCCGAAGACCAGCCTGCGGACCCTCCACCTGCCCCTCGAACTGTCCGGCCAGCCTCCGCTGCGCGTCGGGAGCCACCTTCCAGTCAATGTGAATCTCGGTCAGCTTTCCGCGCACCGGAAATTCGCCGTCGGCAGTCTTAAAAGTCCCGGAGACATTGCCTTCCCAACTGGGAAACCCCTGGTCGGCGTTCCGTTTGAAATCAACGGTCCCCTTGAGCGTTCCCGAATCGAGTGTGCCGGCAAAGCTTGAGCTGAATGGTTTCTCAACCTCGTCCGAAAAATCGGCGGGCGTGCGAAATTCCCACTGAAGAATGGCTGGCCAGGCGGCCACACCGGCGAAGAACTGGCAGACATATGGCCACGTCCGGCGTTCTGGATGCCAGTCGAAATACAGCACCTTGCCGTCACCCAGCCGCATTCCGAACAGGAATGTTCCCAGGATGCAGATGCTGTAGAGCGCCCCTTTGAAGTAACGGCCCTGATAAAAATGCCCCAGACCGGGTACGGCCAGCGTGAGCAGGGCCGACCGGATCGGCTGGTGCAACTTTTCTGAGGCGTTCGACATCGACCATGCGTTCCGCGATACCCGTCAATCTGGAACGGATTGTGTTCCAATGTAAGGCGACATTTTAGGATGCGGCAGACAACATCGCCAGATGTCTTTGTTTAAGTGCATGGCAGCCCGGCAACCGACCGGATGTCAAAAATCCTGGAAACTCTCGCCTCGGGAACGCCTGCCGAGGTAAAATTCCTGGAAACAATGCTCCGTTACGCCGTGAACGCCGGATCCATTGGCGAATCTGAGTTGGCCGCTGCCGTGGCCGCATCCTTTCCCCAGCAAGTGAGCACATTGATGCCAACCCTCGCCGAGACATGGATGGAACGAGGAAAGCAGGAGGGCCGAGCCGAAGAGCGGCTGTTCCTGATCACCCGACAACTTAACCGGAAATTTGGCGAAGCATTCGAGCCGGCAATGCAATCGCAGTTGGAACAGCTTCCCAGCGCGGACTTGGACCGTCTGGCTGACGAACTGCTGGATTTCAAAACGGTCGACGAACTCCGCCATTGGCTCGCAAATCGCTAAGGCGGGAACATCAGTTCTCAATACCACTGGTATGTGTATAACTTCAGCCGCTCCGCGGCGCCGGGGGAAAAATCCTTCTCGGTGACACGGCGGCTGGGATGGTCCAGCGCCTTGAGCAACCGGGCGTCGGCGATCTGGTAGCCGGTCCAGTCTGTCGATTTTCTGCCGTTCAACATCTGGCGTGTGTCAAACAGGAACTCGGTGATCCCCTCTCGGATCATCGGATCGGGATTGTCGAGCAGCGGCAGCAGTCGCAGCGCTCCCTCCGGAGAGGTCGGGTGATGCATGATCTGCACGCACGGGGGAATGTTGCCCCGCAGCACCTGGCGGACGTTGTACGACATCACCCACGTATCGACGGGTAGAACAGCATACAGGTAGACCGCAATGGCGAGCGCGACCGCTTGATTGCGGACGACCCAGGCGAACGACTTTCCCCGCCACATCTTGAGGACCACCAGCACCAGCCCGGCAATGACCGTGCTGATTCCCAGCATTCCCACGACGCGCATCCGCGTCATGCCGTTGAAGCCGATGTAGATGAACAGCCGGTTGAAGACCGCCACCGCCAGCAGCAGGTTCAGGAAGGCCCAGACCATCGCCAGCCGCCGCAGGGCCGGCATGCGCGGGTCGAGCAGCATCGGTCCGCGAAACATGGCCGACAGGGTCAGCGTGGCCAGGGCGAGGGCCACCGTCAGCCACGCGGCCCCTTCATGGGCATAGCCGGAGTAGTGGAACTTCGGCGGGAACACGCGAAAGGCCAGTGTCGAAAACTCGAAGCCCAGGTAAGCCACAAACAGGACGATCAGCACCTGCAGCGTGTTGCGAAACGCCAGATAGAGTTCGCACGCCTGTGGCTCAGCCCCGACCGGCAATTCCCCTGCCTCTTGCCCGGGCGTCGGAATGAACGGCCGCAGCAGTCCGATGGAGAGCCACGCGATGCCGATCCAGAAAAACACCCGCAGCGTCGAGCTGACAATGTCCCCGAGGAACCGCTCGATTTCCTGCAGCAGGACCGTGAGCTTGTGGTCGATCCACTGCATAACATCGGGATTGGCCATGACAAAGATCGCCAGGAAGACCGCCGCGGCAATCGGCGGCAGCAGCCACGCCAGCGCGTGGCTCAGACTGGGCATGCGAAACCAGCGTCCCACCAGGGATTTGAGCCACAGGCCATAGGTGACCACACCCGCCGCTCCCGCAGGGAGCAGTGCGCCCAGAAACCTGAGCAGATCAAGAATGTAGACCGCGCCACCGGAAAGGCTGATCGACACGCAGCCCAGCAGCATCAGCCCCAGGGCAAACGCCAGTCCATTTCCACACCAGACGAGCCGGGCCGCCGCGGCCCACGACATCAGCATGACAATGGCCGCCTGCCAGCCCCGCTGGCGGGTGCGCGCTCCCAAGGCAACCAGCAACGGCGCAGCAGCCAGAAAAGCCGCATATCCGGCGAAACCCTGTCCGAAATAGATCGTGACATCCGCCAGTGCCACCAACAGTCCAATGACCAAAAACTCCCGCCAACTGACGGCCAACCGCTCGCGCTCGAAAAAATTGTGGAACGCCTGGCCGGCAAGCTGCACCTGCTCCACCAAGTCCAAGTCGCCCTGTGTGACAGGGCGGTCGGCAACAGCAGTTCCAGCGCGAAGTCCAGAGTACTGGCCCGGCGAGACCGGAGCGGCGGGTTCTTCCATGACAAGACCTGTGCAAGTGTCGTACACGCCAAATGGAAACGAGCGTGGCCCGGCGTGTTTGACCGAGATTGTATGCGAAATGTCAAAAGGTCATAGCCGAGTGTCTGCAGGGCGAACGTGGTTGTTGCTGGAATTGAGAGTTTAGAGGCCAGGTGTCAGATTTTCCTGGCCTGCTGAAGCCGGTAAAATACTTCGCCCATCAGGGGTCACTTGAAGGCTCAAAACCCCAAATTCAAAATACTGCACAAACAGGTGAACAAGGCTTGGGGCGAAAAAATCACAGCCTCGGAGCAAAAGACGACATTACGCTGTCCTGACAACATTGGCCGGCACATGCATCTGGAGTTGCGCGATCCCTCGCTCCCGATCCGGCCGCCGAACCAACAGCCTTTATTCGCGTCAATTCGCGTTCATTCGCGGTTTCTCCCCGCATGTCTGTTGACCGATGTCGGCCAGTTGAATTTCGGAACCGCGAATCGACGCGAATCGGCTGCCTTTGCAGGGGCGTGTCACACGTTCTTGTCATGCACCCCGTGGGTCGGTTCTCGCTCACCGGACGGCTTGCGCCGTGCCTCTCAAATGGAAGCGGAAGGACCCTCGGGTGAGCCACAAATGGCTCGGAAATCCTTCGAAGAAGCCGGATCGTCGGTTGTTCGCGGCTCTGGAGGACCAGTGCACTCCCGTCACGCCGATCGACCAATGGAAACAACCGGTTTGTCCCAGCGTAACACCGGACGGCTTGCGCCGTGCCGCTGGCACTGGATTGCTCGCCGCCCAGCCAGCCAAGATGCGAGTCACGGATCGGCAGATGCGTCACGTTCGCAATCCCGCCACTGGCCTTGCCGTCCGCTTGCGAAACGTCTTCAATGCGACGGAACGGAGTCATGCAATGGTCACGGGAGAGACGACGATGGTTCGCCAGGCGGATGTGAGTTACGGGTGCCGCACGAGGATCCTCACGACCGGACTCATGCTGCTGATCCTGACCTCGGTTTGCGGTTCGCACGCGTCCGCTGGTGACTGGCCGCAGATTCTCGGCCCCAACCGCGATGGCGTGGTGGCCGGAGAAAAGCTGCTCGACAAGTTTCCGGCCAAAGGGCCGGAAGAGCTGTGGCGGTATCCCGTGGGCGACGGACTGGCCGGCGTGGCGGTGGCCGACGAGTGGCTGGTCCTGTTTCATCGCCAGGGCGACCAGGATGTGTGCGAAGGGCTCGACGCCGCGACCGGCAAAAGCCTCTGGAAGGCCCCTTTTCCCACCCGCTACGTCAGCGGCATTTCGGAAGACCAGGGGCCGCGCTGTGTGCCCGTTTTGCATCAGGGCGTGGCTTACCTCTACGGTGCCGCCGGTGGCCTGCATGCGGTGGAGATCAAGAGCGGGAAAAAGCTTTGGTCGCGACCCGTCAACAAGGAATTCAACGCGCCTGAAGGCTACTTCGGCGCTGGCAGCACGCCGCTGGTCGAGGGTGACAAGCTGATCGTGAACATCGGCAGCCGCGAAGGAGCCGGGGTTGTCGCCTTCGCCCTCAAGGATGGGGCAACGGTCTGGAAGTCGACGAGTGAATTGGCCAGTTATTCCGCCCCGGTGGCTGTCACCCATGAGGGAGTGCGGCACCTGATTGTGGTGACGCGGCTCAACACGGTCTCGCTGGATCCCGCGACGGGCGCGGTCCGCTGGAAGCTGCGGTTTGGCCAGACCGGACCGACGGTCAACGGCGCGAGCCCGATTGTTTCTGGCAATCATCTGTTCCTGACTGCCAGCTATGGCATTGGCGCGGTCCTGGCCGAGTTCACGGCAACCGATGTCAAAACGATTTGGACCAATGACGACACCCTCTCCAGCCAGTATCCGACGCCAGTTCTGGCGGGCACCGTCCTCTATGGGATTGATGGCCGCCAGGATGCTGGACCAGCGAACCTGCGGTGCGTGGAACTGCTGACAGGCAAGGTCCTGTGGAGCCAGGACGGCTTTGGCATGGCCTCGCTCATTCGCGCTGACGACAAACTGCTGATGTTGAAAACCGATGGCACGTTGGTGCTCGCCAAAGCCATGGTCGAAGGGTATCAGGAACTGGGCTCGGCGAGCGTCTTCGACACCACCGCCCGGGCATTGCCGGCCCTGTCAAACGGCCGGTTGTTTGCCCGCGACACGAAGGTGCTGAAGTGCCTGAAGGTCGGCCCATGAAGCTCCGCGACCAGGGGCGGTGCTGATCAACCGGGCGACGTGGCGGGAGGGCGAAGCTCCTGCTGAGCTGCGGTGGACTCGCGCCGTTCCGCTTTCATTTTGGCGGCACGGCGCAAGCCGTCCGGTGAGTGAGGACCGACCCGTGTGGCTCACCGGAGGGCTCGCGCCCTGCCGCTTTTATTTTGGCGGCACGGCGCAAGCCGTCCGGTGAGTGAGGACCGACCCGCGTGGCTCACCGGAGGGCTCGCGCCCTGCCGCTTTCATTTTGGCGGCATGGCGCAAGCCGTCCGGTGAGTGAGGACCGACCCGTGTGGCTCACCGGAGGGCTCGCGCCCTGCCGCTTTCATTTTGGCGGCATGGCGCAAGCCGTCCGGTGAGTGAGGACCGACCCGTGTGGCTCACCGGAGGGCTCGCGCCCTGCCGCTTTCATTTGAGCGGCACGGCGCAAGCCGTCCGGTGAGCGCGCAAAGGCGGCTCGCTCGCGGGGAATCACGCCCCCGACTTCACCGCGAGGAAGAACCCTCCGCTCTCGTAGAGCGCCGCGGCGGTGAACCGGCACCAGCGCAGGCGGGCGATCATCTGGACCGGCGGCAGCGGAGCGGCTGGCTCCGTGTCCAGCTCCAGCAGGTCCTCGAGGTTCTCGGTCGCGACGCCTTGTGAAGGCTCTGTTCCCTCGAAGGTCAGCGCGACGGTGCGGTAGGGCAGTGGCTTCGCATGCCGGAAGCGGATCCCCTGGGGAGAGATGTCGCAGCACTCCACGAACAGTGGGCCGGTCGCGTCCTCGCCCATCAGCAGCCGGCCGTTGTCATCCACCGGGTCCAGCCGCAGACGTGCCGGAAACCGGACACGATGTGCATCGCGTCGATCGAACAGCCGCCCGCTGGTCTGCCAACTCGCCGAGAGTTCGCCAACATAGCGCAGAAAATCCCGGTCGACCGATGAACGAGCAGTGGTCGCTGGCATGGTGTGCTGGCCTGGCAAGACTCCGCGGCCGGTGCCTTGGAATCGAGCCTTCAAGAGTCTGGGGTGTGAATCAAAGTTGCCGTCGGCATGCGGTGTATTCTCCAAGACTAGCTCACGAACTTCGCCGGGGCAAAAAGTTCCGCACCGGCGGGCCATGGCCGCCACCGCTGGTGTTCGACCGCTTGTGGAACCTTCATGCACATCACAAAATGGCGTCAAAATCGTCAGTCCTCCTGCCCGCTGGGAATGCTTTCATGGTAACTCTTGCTCGGGTCAGTTTTGCTCGCTGCGGAACCCCTGGCGCGGATGGGCGGCTGGCGCCACCTTCCTCATCCGCTGTCGGGGTTCCTCGCTCACGGGTCAGTTTTGCTCGCTGCGGAACCCCTGGCGCGGATGGGCGGCTGGCGCCACCTTCCTCATCCGCTGTCGGGGTTCCTCGCTCACGGGTTAGTTCTGCTTGGTTCCTGCAACTCTGCAGGTGGTGCGTCTGCGGCCTGATTGTGTTCGGCCTCATTTCGCTTCCGGCCCGGCTCGTCGCCGCCGATGCGCCAGCGGAACATGCCGTCACCGAGGACGACACGCGGATCACGCTGCAAACGCCGCAGTTGTCGGCTTCGATCAAAAAGCGGGGTTATGTCTCGGGTATTGAAGCCGGGTCGTTCGTCGACAAGCAGACACAGGCGCACGACCTGGGGTTCGGGCTGGACATCGTCGACTGGATCATGGAGCCAGGTTCCGATGAAGCGTACCGCGACCAGCTCACGGGTGACCTGAAGTACGAGATCGACAACCCTTATCACGGGAAGATCCCCAAGCGGTCGATTGAAGGGCCGCAGATCTGCACGCAGGCGAAGCAGCTTTCACCCAAGGTCATTCGTGGCCGGGATTTTACAGCCATCCAGCAGAGCCACCGGTACACGATTGCGGCCCCCGGCAAGAAGACCGGTTCCCTGTGGGAACAGACAATCGTGTTTCCGGCCGGGAAGCGGTATTTCATTTCCGGCGACCGCATCACCACCATGAACGACAGTCCGTCGCTCTTCCTGCGGATCGACATGCCGGGGCATATCAAGCACAACCGGGGCGACACCTTCAGCGAAGTCTTTTTGAGCTACCACGGCCGCATCAAATCCGGTGAATTCTTGGAGAACTTCGCCCCCGACGAAAAGTTTCTCTACACCCGTGACGACGCCAAGATTCCCCAGCGCGTCATCCGTGGCTACCACATTCGCAACCCCAAGACCGGCAAAGACGGCCCGTGGCTCGCCGGCATGACCCTCCAGCCCGAAGCCGTCTCCCAGGCCTGGTGCCACCAGCGGGGCTACATCTGCATGATTGAAGAATTCGGCGGCCGCCCGATCAAGGCGGGTGAATCTTTCCAGGCCGCGTTCATCGTCGGCTACTTCGATTCCATCGAAGACATGCAGCAGGTCTACGACGCCCATCGCGGACACTCCGGTCTGGAAGTCAGCGAAGCCGGTTGGAAACTGCTCAAATAGTAGTCACTGTGCGTTTCACGGTGCTGGCTGAAGGCCGATCCTAAATCACGAGAAAGGGAACCACGAATCAAACGAATCAAACGAATGACACGAATCGCAACAAGATGGATTTCATCACCCGCGATGCCAAGCCGGTTGACGATTCGTGACATTCGCAATATTTGTGCAGATTCGTGGTTGATTTTCTGACCACACGATCCTCTGAACGTACCGCCCGGCCAGCCGACTTCATCAACAGAGTACCTGGCCCCCCGTACCACGCCGCCATCAACCGGCGGCCCCTTTGTCATTTGTCATTTGCCTTTCCTCTTCCCGGAACTTCGACCTGATGCGATTTGCCCTGCTGGGGGATGACCCGCGGATCGTTCCCTTTCTCGACGCCCTGGCGCTGCGGAAGGAGACGTTGCTCACGCACGCCGTGGCCGCGCCGACGACGCTTCCCGTTTCGGCTCGAAACGTCATTCGCTGCGCCGGCTGGGAAGAGCTGCTGGGTGTTCCCACACTGGATGCGGTGATCGTCGCCGGTTCCGACCCGTGGCTCCTCGACGGCGCGAGAAAATTCGCCGAAGCGGGCAAGGCCGTGCTGGTGCTGGGGGATGTCAGACAGACCTCAACCTTTGTGTACCAGTTGACGCTGGTGTATGCCGAACGCGAACTGGTGCTGTTTCCGATCCTGCTGCTCCGGTCGCATCCGCAGGTGGTGGCCCTCAAAGCTGCGATTCAAGAGGGCGAAGTGGGGGCGGTGCAGCTTCTGCGGCTCGAACGGACTCTTGGAGTCGATGCCATTCCCGACAAGAACGCCATCAACATGGCGGGCATGCTCCTGGAAGATGTCGATTTGTTGCGGTTCCTGGGCGGTGAATACAACCAGATTGCGGCGTCCCGGTCGGGCGATCCGCTGGTGGGGGTGGCCGGTTCCAACATCACCCTGCAGGGCGAAGATCTTCCCCAGGCCCTGTGGTCGGCCACCATGTCGCCAGACATTGCGGTGGGCGCGTGGAAGCTGGTCGTTGCCGGAGACAAGGGCACGGCCACGCTGGAGGGCGGGTCCGATCCGTTGGAGTGCCGCCTGACCGTTCTCAAGGTCCAAGCGGAAGGAGGGACACCGCCATGGATCATCCCACCCGCAGAAGGCGATGCGCGACGGGCGGCGAGCGCTGTGCTTGACACGTTTCTGCAGGTCGCCGCCGGCGAGACACGGTTGCCGACCTGGACGGATTTGAGCCGCGACTTTGAACTGGTGGAGGCGGTGGACCGGTCGGTCGCGCGGCGGCGGACCGTCGATGTCTATTTTGAAGTGCCCTCGGAGCGCAGTGCCTTCAAAACGCAGATGACGGCGCTGGGCTGCAGCCTGCTGGTGCTGACATTCTTCGCGGTGATCCTCTACCTGATTGTGGAAGACACCGTCGCGCTGCCGGCCATCGCCAAACGGGTGATCACCATCTTGCTGTTTGTCCCGATCGGCTTGTTTCTGGTCATGCAGCTCCTGGTCTTCCTGACCAAGCCAGCCAAGCCGTGAATGCACGCTCACGCCCCGCCTCACACCTCCAATCGAAAATCCTTCAATCGAAAATCGAAAATGATGTTCACGCCCACGGCAAATATTCCGTCACGCCATCGTGTGTGACCAGCAGCAGGCGGTCGGACAGCGGGTGCTCCATCTGGTGGAAGTCGCTGGCCACGCGCGTTTGAATGTGCGAGACGGTCTCGGGACACTCGAGACTCAGAGCCACGAACAGGTCGCGGCTCGGCAGGCCGACGACGAATTCCCGGCCCAGCACCCCGCGCAGGCTCGCCTGGAACTTGGGGCTCAGCAGCCGGGCCGAGTTGTAGACATCGGGGCGGGAAGGGATCAACAGTCTCGGCCCCTCCTCGGCCTCGGCCACGGTCAGTTCCATCGGCTCGTCTTCGTAGTACTGCTCGAGGTTTTCGACCGCCAGTTCACGCAGTTCGTCGACATCGAGTCCCCACTGTTCCGTCAATTCTTCGCGGATGAACCAGTAGGCGTGGGACTCGTCCACCACGTACATCACCACCAGGTCGCTGGTCCACGGCTCGGCGATGAACTGTGGGAACCGTTCGCGCCAGACCTGCTCTGAGCAGAGCAGCGGCATCACCCGGTCGCGGACATGCTCCAGGTCGTCGTCGGCCTCCATGACCGTGGTCAGGACGGGCACGAGAATCGACTCGAACTCATCGGGAGCCTGCACATAGGCCCGGTACGACTGCTCGAGGTCGATGTCGAACACACCGACGGTCAACTGCAGGCGGCCAGAGGCGGCGCATTTCAGCTTCGGAAACCGCTGCCGCGCCAGTTCCACCGCCCTGTCGACGAACTGCTCGGGAGGCAGTGCCGGTTCGTCGGGAAAATCGAGCGTGTTGAGGATCATGCTGGCGATGGTGGCCGCTTCGGGATCGCCCTCGCCCGACTGCATGAACAGCGCCAACAGATGCACGTTCTCGTGGCGCACGCACCACACGCGGAACTTCCGCCACGCGCGCCGCGGCCACAGTTTCTGCCACCAGTGGTTGCGCCCGGTGAACGCGGCTTCGCCTTCAAAACCGATGGATTGCTGGCCGACCTCCAGTGGCTGCAGCGACCGCACGCGGCGATGGGCGGGAAACATCCGGTTGGGGTCGGCGATTTCCGCGATCCCCGGAGACAACCGGATGCTGGCCGGCGCTTCCACGCCCCCCCCAATTTTGACTGGTTCCCGTTTGAGCCAGATCGGAGTGACCGTGAGAACACCGCTCTCATCGGGCGCCGTGAAGGTGGTGGCCCCATCGACGGTTTCCGCCGTCCAGGAGGGCGGGTGCCACAACCGGAACCAGCCGAATGGACCGGAGTTCGACATCCAATGGCTGGGAGGCGTTCCATTCAATGGAGGGATCCTTGTCCCTAAATGGCCTGGCGTGATTCTGGGACACCGCCAGCGGATCTGGAGTGAGCGCCAGCGAGCGGATCCGCGACAGGTGTCCCAGAATCACACAATGATACAATGATACAATGATACAATGATACAATGATACATAGACGCGACCGACCGGCCGGAATTCAAGACACTCGCAGTGGTCAACCCACTTTACACATCCGTTGACGGGTTGTCGCCCTGGCACACCCAAGCGCCGCCCGAGAGAGATTATTGTAGGCGTGCGGCAGATGTCCTGCAAAATGAAACCTGTGGCGGGGGGCGCGTTGCTCCCGCACGCCATATTCTGCGTGCGTCCGGTTGAGGATTTGTTAGACTGCTTCTGGTACATTGGAGAAACGACGCGGTCCGCGGTGGCTCGTCGGTCTCGGAGCATGTCGGCGGGTACGGCTGGAGCAGTTTTCATGGCGGTGAAAGTCCGGTGTCCTCAATGCGATAAGGCCCTCAATGCCCCCGATGCGGCCCGCGGCAAGGCGGTGAAGTGTCCCGATTGCCAGGCGCGCGTTTCGGTTCCTGCCGAGGACGGCGACGAACCGGTGGCTCCCGCGAAATCCGCCAAGTCGCCGGCCAAGGCCAAAAAGAAGTCCCAGGATTCCGACGACTTCCTCGGCAACCTCGACCTCGACACCGTCGAAGATCAGAAGGTCCGCCTCTGCCCCAAGTGTGGTCAGAGACTGGGGGAAGACGACGAAGAAGAGTGCCCCAAGTGCGGCGTCGATGTCCGCACCGGACAGCTCACCGCGCGGCAGAAACGCCGACGCTCGCTCAAGGGTGCCGACCCGCGCGACTACTATCGTGAAGCGTGGCGCGATTCATTCGCGTTCCTCAAACCAAACTGGAGACTCGGTCTCAAGTTGGGATTCTTCTGGACCTTCCTCCAGACGCTCATGGTGCTGTGTCTGTTCTGCCGGGCCACCTACTGTGACTTCTCGGTCAGCCCGCCACCGTTTCTGTTTTGGACGGGCTTGGCGATGCTCACGGTGCTGGGCCTTCCCGGCACCTATTGGTCACTGTCGAACACCATCGTCCTGAACACCCTGGAAGACAAGGACAAGCCGTTCAAGGTCAACTTTGATGTGCTGCAGTCCATGGCTGGCGGCTTGAAGGCCGTCGCCTGGTCGGCCGTCCTGCCACTCTGCGTGCCGGTCATCTGCGGCATCATTGTGGTTGGCATCATTGGTGCCGATGTGCGTGACCAGATGGATGCAAATGCCACAAAGGTCGCGGAGGAGAGGGCCAAGAGAAAAGGTGCGGCCGTCAACGAGCCGGTGGATGTGCCGCCGATCGAAGTGAAACTCGATCCGCCCATCCCCGTGTTCATCTTCATGGGTGCGGGGCTGTGCCTCATGACCGTGCCGTTTTTTCCCGTGGCCCAGGTTCACATGACCCGGCCGTATGTCCACAAGGCGTGGCTGCCGGTCGACATGCTGGTGATCACATTCAAAAATTTCGGGCAGGTGATGTACTGGCATCTACAGGCCTTCGCCTTGCTCCTGCCGGCGATTATTGGGCTCGTTTTGACGGCCGTTTTCTTTGTGCCGTTGCTCGAGTTCTATGTCACGAACACAGCTCACGCAGCCGTCTGGCTGGCAGGGCTGATGGGCGATTCCACCGGCTCGGGAGATCGCAGCGGTTTCATGTTCAACATGACGCTTATCGCGGTCATTCTTTCCTCTTTCTCCCTGCTCGTCCTGCCGATCAACCTGTTGGCGTCGTTTCCGTCGGTCATCCTGATGCGGTCCAATGGACTGCTAGGATACTACTGCAAGAACAACCTCGACCTGGTGGGAAAGATCCCCAAGCACGCCCCGTCGGGTTTCTGGCCGCGCTATCTAGCCTATCTGATTGACATCGCGCTGCTGAATTTCGCCGGAAGTCTTATCGGAGGCTTGGGAGAGTTCGTTGCTCAGGGAGCCATCTGGGCGGGCATGGACTATTTTGCCCTGCTGGCACGGGGGGCCGCTTCGCTGGCAAGCATCTACGTCAGTTTCTCCTACTTCGTCTATGGGGAAACATCTTCGCTGCAGTCGACGCTCGGGATGCGGTCCATCGGCCTGAAAGTCATCAGTGAAGATGGCAAACGGCCCACTTTCAAACAGGCTTTCATTCGCTTTCTGCTCCGCGGGGTCAGCAACTTGCTCCTGTTCCTGCCGTTCCTGATGGCCGCCTTTACCCCCAAGAAACAGGCCATGCACGACAGCGCCACCAAGACCCTCGTCGTATGGGAAGGAGACTGAGTGGCTTCGGACACAACCGGCACCGTGGCCGTTTCGTCCACAGATGTGGAAACGCATCCGGGCGAGCCGTTTCCGTTGCGGCTGCTGTTGGAAGACGGCCCCCTGCTGGCGTTCGACAAGCCAGCAGGGCTGCTGACGCAGGGGGTGCCGCACGGCGCGCAGCTCGCCGTTGGAGGCGAAATTCCGACGCTGGAATCCCAGGTCAAGGCATTTTTGAAGGCGAAGTACAACAAGCCGGCCGGCGTCTACCTGGGAATTCCGCACCGGTTGGACCGCGCGGTGTCCGGGGTGGTGGTGTTTGCCAAGAACTCCAAGGCCGCCGCCCGCCTCGCCGAACAGTTTCGCGATCGCCAGGTCCGCAAGGTCTACTGGGCGCTGGTGGAAGCCGCCCCCACCGCTCCCGCCGGCACGCTGGAAGACTGGCTGCTGAAGGATCCCGCGGAAGCCCATGTGACCGTGGCGCCGCCGGGCACGCCGGGCGCCAAACTCGCCCGGCTCAACTATCGCGTCCTTCCTGAACCCGGCCACGACCTGGGCGGGAGACTCTTGGAGATCGAACTGGAAACCGGCCGGATGCACCAGATCCGCGTGCAGTTGGCCTCGCGTGGCTGGCCGATCTGGGGCGATTTCGCCTACGGAGGCACGCATCTCTGGGCCGCCCCCCCCGCCGCGAATGCCGCAAGCCCGGACTCGCGCCAGCAAACCATCGCTCTGCACGCCCGGAAACTGAGCCTGCGGCACCCCGTGCGCTACGACGAAGTGTCGATCGAGGCCCCTCTTCCCGATGCCTGGCAGACCACGCTGGGGAACTGCGAAGTTGAGCCTCGAATTCCGCCGCCCCCTTGAAACGCGTGCATCTGGCCCTCGAAGGGCCGTGCGTCAATCGCCCATCGCCTGCAGAACGGGCGACGGGTGGCGCGGCGGAAGTTGACGCAAGGGCTTGGCGCATGGGGCCGCCACACCTATCATGCTACCGCAAATGCAGGGTTGTCACACAGGCCCGTGGCACCCGATGGGAGAGATGGCAGAGTGGCCGAATGCACCGGTTTGCTAAATCGGCGTACCCTGTAAAGGGTACCGGGGGTTCGAATCCCCCTCTCTCCGCTTGAGACCCCGTAAAACCTCGCGTTTTACGGGGTTTTTCGCATTCACGAGCAGGGAAAGGGAGGCGATCCTCACCCTCCGCGGAAGCCTCCCCAAATGCCCCAGACTGACCAGCAGTGACAGGAACTGTACCCTGAAACGGTCCAAAACGCGGACCAAATTCGGCCCCTGTTTTTGAATGCACCGGTAACGGTCCGTCAGTCCCCGTTGCCTTCGCCCCTTGGCGTTGCTCCTGCTCAGGAGCGAGGGGTGGAAGCTTCGCCACCGCTCCCGCGAGGTCCAGTAGATTGGCGTGCGTGTACCGGTCAATCGTCAGCTTCGACGTAGAGTGCCGGGCCAGCTTCTGCATCGCCTTGGCCGAAACGCCAGAACGCCCCAACTGCGACAGGTAAGTGTGGCGCAGGGCGTGGAAGTCGGCCTGTTTCCCGTCCGCGTCCAGAAAGTTCAGGAAGTCGCTTTCGATTCGCCGGGCGAGTGCTTTAGGTATGTTCTCGGCTTCCTTGCCCTGTGAGCTGAAAGGTGTGAGCTGAAAGGGGCGGTGCGTGCGGCGGGCGTTTTTGTGCGGGGTGGACGCGGTGTCGGCCGCCCCTCCAGCCTGCAAGACGAAGCCACGCGTCGTGAAAAGCGCTGGCTGCAGGGCAGCGTGTCCGCCCGACAGGTGTTCGCGTAAGCAGGCTCTGCAGCGCTTCGCTGGACTTCGACACCAATCACTTCAGTCCATCGCTCTTGGCGTCAATGGTCCGTCCGGCGCTTTGCGCCAGCTCTCCTCCATGAGATGCCACGAAGCCATGTTTCATCGACTTCCCACAATCTGTTGCCCTCCCAATAATCAATGGGTGGCCCTTTTCAGGCCTCCGCTTTTCAGGCCTCTTCAAGAAGGGGAGGCGGTGGTATCCTGACGGAAGAATGGAGTACTCAGAATGACGGACAATCCACAAGTCACCGTTCTGTCGGAAGCCCGCCCCGCGCTACATTACCTGACAGATTGCATGCGTGCCAGCCTCTTGATAACCAAGCTCGGCATTTCAAGGTTGCTTTCTGAATGCAATCGAATAGAGGTCGTTACGGCGTCCGTTCCGCCAGCGGGCCAGTTGTTCGATTCTGGCTGGGGAGGCAGGTCTGGCCCATGCGACGATTGGGTTGTACATACTATTGTCGAATTCCTTCGTACAAACCATGATGGGTTGGTCCTCTTCGATGATGTAGTCACTTCTCCGACTGATCAATTCCTCGACAAGCGTCCGCATCCACCTTATTGGTATCACGACGAAAGAGTCTTTTGGCCGGTAACCAATAAAGCAGCCAATTTCAACGACGTGGAGCAGGTGATGGCATGGGGGGTGTCGAGGCATGCAATCATCAATTTTTGCATCCCTCCGGCCGGCATTCAAATCCTGAATACGACTATGAAGTTGTCACCTGACATCTTGAACGCGATCGCTGCATCAACTACATCGTTAATCACAAGTGTCTATGATGGAGAGGGCTACATGGTATGGCATCGCGAGCAAAGTAATGCTGTGGGCAACTAATCGTGAGCCAACAGGTCGGTCATATTCGGCGGGTGTGGCACTGGCGATTTGGGTGAGCTGAAGGGTGAGCTGAAAGGGGCCACCCATTGTTTGTTCATGTTGCTTGACCCTTCTTCAGTTGTCAAGTAGCATCCGTCCACTGCCTCTAGTTTTCAAATGCCATAGGAGCCCGACTCATGCCCCGTTTGCCGCGTGCGATGGTCGTTGATCCCGTGGATGTTGGTGTATCACTGCATCAGCCGGTGCGTGCGGCGGGCGTTTTTGTGCGGGGTGGACGCGGTGTCGGCCGCCCCTCCAGCCTGCAAGACGAAGCCACGCGTCGTGAAAAGCGCTGGCTGCAGGGCAGCGTGTCCGCCCGACAGGTGTTCGCGTAAGCAGGCTCTGCAGCGCTTCGCTGGACTTCGACACCAATCACTTCAGTCCATCGCTCTTGGCGTCAACGGTCCGTCCGGCGCTTTGCGCCAGCTCTCCTCCAGGAGATGCCACGAAGCCATGTTTCATCGACTTCCCACAATCTGTTGCCCTCCCAATAATCAATGGGTGGCCCTTTTCAGGCCTCTTTTCAGGCCTCAGTTGTTGAAGATGGCGAACTTCATTGTAACCCGATGCGTCAGCGAGGGTGGGAAGTCGCTCCCTCGCTGACGCATCGGGTTACAAGTGCCTGGCCCTGTCACGCCGGTCCTGTCACGCCGGTCAAACAACCCGCCAGCCCTGACGCTGGCATCTGGCCAGCGATCCGCCGGCAGGGGCCGATCGCTTCAGACATCCCGGCAACATCGTGGGCGGTTGAAGCCCAACCGCCGCCGGTTGGTCACTTCAGCTCGAAGTCGGCAGCTCCTGCCCCGTCCTTGATTTCAACAACCAGTTGCGATGTCTCTTTGCGGGTGTACATTGCCGGCACACCCTCGCCTTCCACGGTGACGCGGTATGTTCCCGGTGAAATGGTCTTCACCGTATACCGTCCGGTCTCATCCACCGTGGCTCCCACGAAGCTGCCATCCTTGAGATAGAAGCTGATCTTCCCCACCACGGGTTTCCCTTTGAGCGTCACCAGGCCGGACTGTTGAACTCCAGCCGCTGTCGTGGTCGGTGTCGACGGCGTTCCGGATGGGGCGGTGAGAGACATCTCGAACATCTGGTCCACAACCACCGTGTTCACCTTGAACACGGGATAGGCTTCGGCGATCTCCCAGCTCGACTTTTCCAGCTTGAGGCTCACCTTCCGCATCAGGGGCAGTTTGGTCTCGGAGTCGAGCCACAGCGTGACTTCAGAAATGCCCTTGAGCGCCGGGCCTTCGAGCGTGTAATGCAGCACCAGCGTGTCATGCGTTCCCAGCTTTTCTGGTCCTCCGAGGGTCATCCGTTTGATCAGGAGTTCTTCCGTGAGCGGCAGCACAGGCTGGGCCTTCATTGCTTCCTGCCGCGCATTCCTCGCCGTCATGTATCCCAGCATCCCCATCCGCGATGTCCAAAACCGCGCCCTCGCTTCAAGTTCCTTCGGAGCCTCGCCCACCGGTTCAACCGGTCCGTTCGGCGTCTGCGGGAGATTCCGCACTGACAGACGCAGGCCATCCGAGATCTCGAGCAGCTTGGGCTCCTTGCCGGCCACCATGTCGACCAGGCGTTGGTAATCATCCGCGGTGTCATTGGCGGCCGTGCGGGCGTGTTGTGAGATCCCCTCGTGGCTGCGCATCTCCAGCCGCAGGCGGTTGCCCTGCGCCATCACCATCTGCCCGGAATGGCCGCCGTGAAGTTTCACCGACTCAACCACACCATTGGCCGGCAAGGGGCGGCTGGTCGTTCCGGTGAAACTCCCGCTGAAGATCATCTCCACCGACTTCGCCAGGCTGATCTGCTGCTGCATGTCACGGAAGAGAACGTAGGCGTCGGCGGCGACGTGTGAAGCATCGGCGGTCGTGGTGGGAGTGGGAGGCGTCTCCAGTTTTTCCGTAGATTGTGGGGGCATAAACAGTGACTCGTCGAGCTCGGGATCAAGGACGAATTCTGTGTAGGCTTCCGCGCACAGGATGCTGGTGTTGCCGCCATCGACAATCTCCAACAGAACCGTTCGCATGACCGGAAGTTTAGTCTTTGTGTCGAGCCACAGAGTCACCTTCACCGGCTCGGGCAGGGCTGTGTCGGAGATCATGTACTGAATCTTGAACGCTTCACGGCCGCCGAGCTTCTCGATCCCTTGCAACTCAAAGTTGATGAGCACGGCCTTTCTTTCGCCAGTGGCATCAAGCTTCCTCGCGATCTCACGCTTTAATTTTTCATCAACGTAGACTTGGCCGCTCACTCCCAAGCGTGCCCAATTGAACCGGCGCAAGAAATCATGAGCGGTTTGCAGACTTGCGTTTTCCACTTTGCTCGGAACCCCGACCGTTGGCTGTTGAGGCGATGGCTGTTGAGCATTCGAGGCGATCCTGATGATGTTGTCGCCATCGGAGAGTTCCACAGACGTTCGCGGCGCGGCCTCCTTTGCGGCTGCTAAGAGCTGCGCATGGAGCTTCGGTCCTTCGGTCTCCAATGGTGTCTGCGTGGGCTTTTGATCACCCCCGCGCCGTTCGATGCGGTACTTGCCCCCCTCGCCGGCGGCGATCGAGCCGAGGACGATTTGCTGAGTCAAAATGCCAGTTGGAAAGTTCGACAACTGGGTGACGCCGCTGTATTTCGCCTGAAGCGTTGTGGCCTTGGTGAGTCCCTGCTCCATGAGGCGATACAACGACTCCGCGCCGGCTGTATCCCGCGACGCCGGGGTGCCGCCGGCGATTTGTGGCGGAATCACTGCCGTCGACTCCGGCAGGACGAACTGCGACTCGTCGATTTTTTGGTCGAGCGCGAAGTCGGAGTAGACCTCCGTGACGACAAGCCGGTGTGACTTTGATTCATCCAGCAGCATCCGCATCAGAGGCAGATTGGTGGCCGGGTCGATCCACAGGGTGACGGGCATTGGCTCTTGGCCGGCGCTGTTCACCTTGTAGCGGAGGGCGACCGCCGGTCGATCGACGATGATTGCTCTTCCGCCATACTCAAACCCGCTGATCGTGACCGCTGCGCGGCACATGTATTGGACTTCCGTGTTGTCCTTGCCGGTTGGAGCGAAGATTCCCTGACGGGCCACGCTCTGGCGCAGTGCGGAATGGTCTTCGTCATGCAGTCCGTCAAACAGTTTTTCCGCCTTTCGCTCCGGGGCAATAAAGGCAATGTGCCGCGATCCATCGCAAATATCGGTGCGCATCGCAGAACCTGTGGCAGTGGGAACCGCCGCGATCTTGGAATACACGGCGTTTGGATCTTCCGGGTCCAGTGGGTACGGCGTATGCAAGTCCACACTGAGCTTTCCCAGTGTCGTGGCCTGCTGCAACTTGCCGGCCTCTTCAGGTGTGACCAGGACCGAGACTTGTGCTCCGCTTGCCGGTCGAAGGCTGATGGCAAAGACATGGACGGCTTGCAGGACGAGGCGCCGTTTCACCGTTCCGGAGACGACTTCCTTGGTCTCGAGTTGAATGTCGATTCGGTCTCCCCCGCTTAGCCACGTGAGATTGTCCTGTGGAGCTGCTTCAAAACTGGTGACGCGCATTCGCTTGGGAATCACTCCGGTCCTTCCCAGTTCCTCGACGGGTTCGCCCGTCTCCCGGTTCCCCCAAAGGTCCATCCGATGCTTGTTGCCCGCCGCGAAGGTCACAGACCCATGGGAGTCGCCCCGTGTCTGCAGCCCACTCGCCGGAATGGCGGTCAACCGGAATCTGCTGCGGAACTTGAAGGTGACGTTTTTCGCCGTCGAAAGCTTTTGCTCCATCCTGCGATAGATTGCCTCAGCTTTTTCAGGAGTGAAAGGAAGCCCGAGTTCAATCGTGGAAACAGTTTCAGCCTCGAACCCCGCCGCCTCTCCCTTGTTGCCATCATATTTGAAACCGCGCAGCGTTTTTGCCGCTTCGCCCTGCTTGGGGAAGGAAGGTGCGGCTCGCACGACGTTGATCCGTTCCCACTCCGCCGTGTCGATCCCCTCCGCCTCTTTAAAATCGCTCGGGCGAACGTCGGGACGATCCGGATCGGTTTCGGTCAGCACGGCGATCCGCACACGGTCGCGCGGACGCGGCGTCGGGTCGTCCTTGTTGGCGGTCTCCCACTCGTAGATCCCATGCAGAACTTTGCCTTTTTCGGGGCCAGTCTTAAAGATGAGGTCGATTTGCCGGGGCTGCTTCGTCCCATCCAGGCGGATCTCCACCTCGCCCATCCGCCGGTCTTTGACTTCCACGGTTCCGTCGTTGCCAAACTCACCTTTTTCCGGCTTTTCACTGACTGCTCGCTGAAGAATTCGCCACCGTCCTTCAAGACGCTGATACTCATCGACACCGCCGGCTTTGACACGCAAAGCCAGCACGTAACCCAGATGTGGCTTAACCTTTTTGCCACTCTTGGAGCTTTTGTCAGTCAAGAATCCGCCACGCAGTTCACCGTTGACGTGTTCGATTGAGATCTCCCCGTGGCAATCCGCTCCCTCCTTCCACGAGCCATTGAATCGCCGTTCCAGCCGCGACCAGGTGAGATTCAGTTCTCCAGGCTTCTTGTTGTGTGTCTCGGCGTACGTCCCCGAGTACTGGCCCGGCTTCTCAAGCTTCAGCTCCATCACCCCCAGTTCCGTCCCGGACCAGGTCCCCGCAATATCCGGTGGCTCAGTTGCCTGCATCACTGCCAGGCCGATGAGGCCGGCGGCCATGAACGCGGTCATCGCTAGAACTCCTCGGACGAACAGGGATCGTTTGACGGGACGAGAACGGGCGGGTGCTGGTTTGGATTTGCTTTCTGTCTGCGGCGGGGGAACTGTCGTCGGTTGCTGCACATGCGCGAGGCAGTGTTCCAGGTGATCGCGCAGTTCGCTGGCGGAGGCGAACCGCTCGTCCGGCTGTTTGGCCATGAGCCGCGAGATCAGGTCGCACAACCAGACAGGAATGTCCGGGTTGAGTTCCCGGATCGCCCGTGGCTCATCGTCCGTAATCAGCCGGAGCACGCCATAACTGGAATCAGCCCGAAACGGTGCCCGCCCGGTGCAGGTGGCGTAGAGCACACTGCCCAGGCTGAACAGGTCCGATCGGGCATCGACCGCCTGGCCCCGCGCCTGCTCGGGAGACATGTACTGCGGTGTCCCCGCCAGCGTGCCGGTCCGCGTGAGACCGATGTCATCGACTGCCCGGGCCAGCCCGAAATCCGTCAGCGTGACCCGCTCGACGCCATCCGCCAGCAGGATATTGGCTGGCTTCACGTCACGATGCACCAGCCCTTGCGCGTGGGCCGCCGCCAGTCCGGCGGCGGTTTGCAGGCCGATCCGCAGGATCTCGCGGAGTTCCAACGGTCCATTGTTGTTGAGCCGCTGCTGCAATGTCTCGCCGCGCGAATACGGCATGACGAGATACGGCACGCCCTGCCATTCGGCCACGCCATGAATCGCCATCACGTGTTCATCAACCACTGCCGCCGCCGCCCGAGCCTCGCGGGCAAACCGCTTGCGGGCCGCTCCGCTGGCGGCCAGATGCGGCAACAGCATCTTGATCGCCACATACCGGTTGAGCGGCGCATCGAACCCCTTGAACACCGCCCCCATGCCGCCTGAACCGAGCAGCCCGACAATCTCGTAGTGGCCAATCCGCCCGAGCATCCGCGGATCGTCGGTGGGGCCTAACAACTTGAGCAACTGGGGCAGCGAATACGCCTCGGCGGCTTCACTCGCCAATTCGGCGAACTCATCGGCGATTCCATCCGGCGAAGTGGACAGTGACTCGCGGACGTCCGCCCAGTCGAGTGTTTCCGCCGAGGCATCTTCGAGCAGCCTCTGGCACTGCTCGCACTCAGCGAGATGCTGCTCGATTTCCTCCAGCCCAGCCGGCGAAATCTCATCGTCGCGCAGTTGCCGCAGGCGCTCGGGAGTGAGACAGAGGATGAGGGGCATGGCGCGGTCTTTCAAAAAGCAAAACTGACTGAGGCCTGAATGAAGCAATGACCAATGTCCCAATGACCAATGCTCTTGATTGAGTCATCAAGTCGAGAAGACCGATTGCAGAACTGTTCGAGATGGCACCAAAGCATTGGTCATTATTTCATTGGTCATTGGTCATTGTGACCTTGGTCATTGGGTCATTGCTCCGCGGCACCGTTGCCGGAGCCGCTCCATGACCTTGAACCGCGCCATATAAACTGCTCCCACCGAGCGTTTCATCGCCGCGGCTACTTCGGGAACCGGACGGCCCACGACGGCGGTTTCCCAGAACATGGACCAGGTGTCTTGGCTGAACTCGCCGCGGATCTGATCGGTGGCCCAGCGGAGCGTCTGGCGGCGTGACTCCAGCAGCAGTTCTGCAGTCGTCTGGGGATCGTCAACGGGTTGTTGATGGAGAATTTCAAGAATGCTGCTGGAGCCCGCTCCCCGGTCAGGCCGCTGGCGGGACAGGGCGTTGAGGATCGCGTTCCGGGCGATGACGCTGAGCCACGCCCGGAACGGAGGCCGGTCGACTCCCGGCTCCCACCGGGCAATCGCCTGAGCCACCGCCGCGAACACCTTCTGGCTGACATCCAGCGCGTCGGCATCCTGCATTCGCCGCCGCGCCATGCGGTACACCACCGGTTGGTAGATCGCCAAGAACGCAGTCCACGCTGCCGCATCCGCCGGATCCTTGATCCGCGACAGCAGCGTTTCACTGGTTTCCGGCACATCCATCGTGGGCATCAGTGGAGAACCCGAGTTACATCAATTGGATTTCAAATTTCAGATTTCAAATTTCACAGTAAAATGCTTTTGCACGCGCGATCTGACTGAGTAAAGTTCTTGCTTGCAGTTCCGGCTGTTCTGAGTGAGATAGGATTTGAAGGATGTAAAAGGATAGGAAAGGATGTTTTCATGGAAGGATGGTACAAAAAGGTCCTTTCCTCATCCTTTACAATCCTTTTCCATCCTGTCCAATTCTGACTTCAGTCAATAGTTGCGAAAAACACTTTACTGTGAAAGTTGAAATCTGAAATTTGAAATTCTTCTGGGTCGATAGGAAACTCGCACATCGCAGTTAATCCCCAGCCTCAGACGCCGGTTGAATACTGGTTAGTTCTATTCGCTGCGAAACCCCTGGCGCGGATGGGTGGCCTCGCCACCTTCCTCATCCGCTCTGGGGTTTCTCGCTCACTGTGTGACAATCTTCGATATAAAGTGACACACACGGGCCCCCAAAATCCTTTCCGGAATCCTGGAAGAATCTCATGTCCCTGCCATCGGACTTCCAGATCGACCGCCTGACGCCCACACGGCGTCCGGCTCAACCTGTGGCAGGGTATCAGGTTTGGACAAACCTGTTGTTCGCTCATTGGCGGGTGCCTGTGGCTGACGTGCAGGCGCTGCTGCCGCCGGAACTGACAGTCGATACGTGGGACGGCTCGGCGTGGCTCGGCGTCGTGCCGTTCTACATGTCCTGGATCCGGCCGTGGTGGTCGCCGGCGGTTCCTGGCGTTTCGTGGTTCTGCGAAACAAACTTGCGGACCTATGTGCATCGCCGGGGAGAGCAGCCCGGGGTCTGGTTCTTCAGTCTGGAGGCCTCAAAGTCGCTGGCAGTCCGCGCCGCACGGTGGGGTTGGCATCTGCCCTATCATCGAGCCACGATGTCGCTGGAGCGACAGGGAAACAACGTCCGCTACGCGAGCCACCGTCTCTGGCCGGGCAAGGCTGGGGCCTGCTGCAACGCCGAAATCGAAGTCGGTGCCTTGTTGGGTGAGGGCGATGTGGGAAGAGAGCTGACGTCGGGGCAAGCCATTCCCGGCACCTTCGAACACTGGCTCGTTGAACGCTACATTCTGTTTGCCTCGGCCGGCCCTGGCAAGCTGGTATCAGGCCGGGTGTACCACACCCCCTATCCCGTCCGCTCGGCCAGAATCTTGACGTTGGAGCAGACTCTGACGGACGCCATCGGATTGCCGATGAGTGGACCACCCGAGCATGTGGCGTTCAGTGATGGCGTGCAGGTCGAGGTGTTTCAACTGCGGGCGGTGTAGACGGTTGTCGATGGACCGTCATGCGTGTCCACAAGTTGCGTAAAGTCGCCTTTCGCTCCTGCGAAAGGACGCGGGCGTGGTCCGACGCGGACAGACCCGGTGGCGTGGGATTCGGTTTTGTCGGGAATGTCGCCAGACGTTCTCGTTCTTTGGCGGAGACAATGACGACTTTACGTCGTCCCTGCGGCTCTGGCGGCACGGCGCAAGCCGTCCGGTGAGGGAGAACCCCGCGCCGAAATTTCTGCGTCAACTCACCTCGTGCGACCATTCACTTAAAATTAGCTCCCATCCGAAGCATTGGTCATTGAGTCATTGGTCATTGTTTCATTCCCCCCTCCCTCCAGTTAATCTTTTCCTTCCTCAAGATCTCTGCGTTCACGGTGTCGTCATGATCGTCAGTTGGAACTGGCTCAAGGAATACGTTCGCCTCGAGATGTCGGCCGAGTCGCTGGGCGACCGGCTGATGATGGCGGGGCTGAACCTGGGGGATGGTCCGTCCAAAGAGATCGGCGCGGTCTACGATGTCGACGGCGACATCGCCATCGACGTGGAAGTCACCAGCAACCGGCCGGACTGCCTCGGGATGCTGGGCATTGCCCGCGAAACGTCGGTCCTCTACAGCCTGCCGCTGAAGATCCCCGCCGCGCAGCCGGTCGAAAACGGACCGAAAATTGACTCGTTGGTGACGTTGAAAAACGAGCGTCCAGAGCTTTGTCCGCAATACACCGCGCGGCTCATTCGTGGCGTCAAAATCGGCCCGAGCCCCGATTGGATGCAGCGGCGGCTGCGAACGCTGGGGTTGCGCCCGGTCAACAATGTCGTCGACGTGACCAACTACGTTCTGATGGAGTGCGGCCAGCCCCTGCATGCCTTCGACTTTGACAAACTCCACGGTGGCTCAATCGTTGTCCGCGAGGCCGCCGAAGGCGAGAAGATTCTGGCCATCGACCAGAAACAGTATCCCCTGCAGCCGGGCATGTGCGTCATCGCCGATGCCGACCGCCCCGTCGCGGTGGCGGGAGTCATGGGCGGCCTGGAAACGGAAATCAGCGAGAAAACCGTCAATGTGCTGATCGAAGTGGCTGAATTCGTGCCGATGACAGTCCGCTCCACGGCGCGGAAATTGGGACTGCACAGCCCGTCGTCGTACCGGTTCGAGCGCGGCATCGACCAGGGCAATTTGGATTGGGCCAGCCGCCGCTGCGCCGAGTTGATCCTGCAGGTGGCAGGGGGCACTCTCTGCACCAGCTCCCTGTTCGCTGGAAATCGTCCACCTGCCGAGCGGGAGCCGGTGCGGCTGCGATATGCGCAGTTCCGCCGGATCATGGGCTTCGACATCCAGCCCGACGTGGCTCAGACAATCCTGGTGAGCCTCGGGTTGAAACTGGTCGCGTCACAGCCTGACGCCTGCGTGCTGACGCCGCCCTCGTGGCGGCGGGACTTGACGCGTGAGATCGACCTGATCGAAGAGATCGCGCGGGTTCATGGCTACGACAAGATCCCGGAAAACGCGGCGGTCCCGATGGCGATCAGCAGCACCACGCAACTGGACCGTGTGTCCGAGCGAATTGCCGGCGTGCTGACCGCGGCCGGTTTCTTCGAAGCGATCACCGTGAGCTTCGTGCGAGAACTGGATGCCACACTGTGTCAGCCCTGGGATGATGCGGTGAAGCCTGCCGTTCCGCTACGGGTGGAGCATTCCACACGGCAGTTGGAAAACTGTCTGCGGCGAAGTTTGATTCCCAGCCTGCTGGCAGCACGGCGGTTCAATGAGCGGCATGGGGCGTCGACGGCGCAGTTGTTCGAGTTCGCCCGCGTTTATTTGAACGCCAACCCCACCGATCCTGCCGGGCAGCCACTGCTGGTCAGCGGCGTCACCGGCCGATCCTTTGGGGAACTCAAAGGGGTGGTGGAGACTCTGCTGAACGCGGTCCATCGCGGCGCGGAGTTGATTGCCAGACCCACGGACCGGACTGAATTCGCCGCCGGCCGCGGCGCTGAACTGTTTTTGAACGGACAGCAGCTCGGGTGGCTGGGAGAGGTCTCCGACGCGGTCCGATCCGCCTATGAACTGCACGATCCAGTCACGGTGTTCGAACTCAGCATGAATGTGCTGGAGACGAACGCCAAACTCATCCCGCAATTCGTGGAGCCAGCACGCTTCCCCGCGATCGACCGGGATCTCAACCTCGTGCTGGACGACGCCGTCACCTGGCACGAACTGGCGACGCTTATCCGCCAGGCAGCCGGGCCGCTCTTGGAGACGGTGGAGTTCGGCAGCCAATACCGCGGTCCGCAGGTGCCCGCCAACAAGAAATCCTACGTGGCCCGAATGCTGTTCCGCTCCAACGAGCGGACACTGACCACCGAAGATGTGGAGGGGGCGATGACCAAGGTCATCACCCAATGCACCCAGGCGTTGGGTGCGGTCCAGCGGTGATCTCCGACGATCACAAAGATATTTCAAATTTCACAGTCTGCTCGACCACATCGAACCATCGGCCACGCCTCCGCAACGAAGTACGGACCGCAGCAAGAATAACTGTCGACTTTTGACAAGCCGTACAGCCAATGAGCCGGAGGGCCTTAGCCGGCCTTAGCCCCCGGTTGGAGGATCATCGGAAGTCGCCAGCACCACGAACCCGATGAATCTGCCCTCAATCAGCGTGCATCCCAATCAACTTCACCATGTTGTTATTGCCGCGATCCTACATAACTCTCGCCTGAAAGGCGTGATGTGGCGAAAAGGTGTTTTCCTGTGCAATTTGAAATCTGAAATTTGAAATTGCGTTGTAGCCAGCGAATGGACTTTTGCCGGACACAATGTCGGATGTCTTTTGATGGTGAAAGCTGAACGATCGCATCGGTATGGCTCGATCTAAAGACCCTCCAAATGTGAGGGACACGGCCTTTGGGGTCCATCCGAAGGTTCGATTTCAGTTCGCCCTTGGCATCACAAACGCCCCAAACTCCCGGTACAAGTGAACTTCGGGCGGTTTGAGACCCTCTCCACAGTTCCGGCGGGTTGGTGAAGACAAAGCATATTGACTGATGCCGCAGAATAGATACAATCCGTACAGTCGGTAAAATCGGTAAAGTCAATTCAAGCCACGCTTCGAGAGTTGGCGGAATTGCTTTCAGAAGGGATTCTGCAACGGCTTGCACCGTGTGGTGGGCGGGCTGGTCGCGATGGACATCGAGTCGACGGCAATACAAAGGTGGACGCCGCATGAAAACAGTATTCACAACGGGTGAAGCCGCCAAGATCTGTAAGGTCAGTCAGCAGACGATTATCCGTTGCTTTGACTCCGGACAGTTGAAGGGTTTTCGTGTCCCCGGCTCCAAGTTTCGTCGCATCCCGCGCGATTTGCTGTACAAGTTCATGAAGGACAACGGCATCCCCACGGATGCGTTGGAAAGCGGCAAGCGGAAAGCCTTGGTTGTCGACGACGACGAAGAACTTGTCGAATTGATCCGCGACGCACTGAATTCCGACGGCCGGTTTGAAGTCCGGACGGCGAACAACGGGTTCGACGCGGGCATGATGGTCAAGGAGTACCATCCCGACGTCCTCGTGCTGGACGTGATGCTGCCGGACATCAACGGCAAGGAAGTCTGCCAGCGGGTTCGCAACGAACCGAGCCTCGACGACGTGCGGATCATCTGCGTGAGCGGCATGGTCGAACGCGACAAAATCGAGGATCTGCTGCTGAGCGGGGCCAACGAATTCCTCCAGAAGCCGTTCGAAGTCGAGCAACTGGTGGACATGATGGTCAAGCAGGTCGACGCCGAACGCGTCTGACGGTATGACCGCTTTGCCTGACTCCGCCGATCCGCTGCTCCGCGCGAAGCTGGAGGCAATGGCGGAACTGGCGGCGGGTGCCGGGCATGAAATCAACAATCCCCTGGCGACCATTGCCGGCCATGCCCAGCGGTTGCTGGTGGATGAGGCCGATCCCGATCGGCGGCAGGCGCTCCTCACCATTGGGGCGCAGGCGTATCGCATTCGCGACATGATCGGCGACCTGATGCTGTTCGCCCGGCCGCCCGTGCCGGTTCCTCAGGCTGTCAAAGTCCGCGTGGCTCTGGAATCGGTCTTTGCCGCGCTGCGTCCGGCACTACCTGCCAACCTCGCGCTGGAGCTGGCGAAAGGTCGAGAGTGTGAAATCTGGGCCGACCCGACCCAGTTCTCGGTGGTCAACTCCAGCTTGTTACGCAACGCAGCGGAGGCCTGCTCGCTCAAGGACTTGGGAGAACCCGAAGCGGCACCCGCCGTGCTGCGCGTCGCCTGCAAGAGCCAGGGCGAGATGGCACTGCTGACCTTTACCGATGGCGGCTGCGGGTTTGCCCCGGACGAACTGGAGCACGCCTTCGACCCGTTCTTCTCCGCTCGCCAGGCCGGCCGTGGCTTGGGGTTCGGACTGCCCAAATCTTGGAGAATTGTCACCGGGCACGGCGGCCGAATCGCCATTACGTCGCCGGCGAATCCAACCGTGGTCTCTGTCTGGTGGCCGCTGGCTGCTTCGAGGCAGACGCAACGCAGTTCCGTGCTGGAATAGCCGAACCATCAGGAGAGCCGCCTACTTTGCCCACTCGGCGGCCCGCTTCTCCAGAAACGCCGTGATCCCCTCGTGGGCGGCGGGGGTGCTGTAACAGGCGGCGAAGGCGCGGGCTTCGTGTTTCAGCCGGCGGACGAGGCTGTCGTCGCCCTCATGCAGCAGGTGCTTGGCCAGGCCCACGGCCACCCGCTCGCCTTTCAAATGCTGGCGGACCTTCGCGTCGAGGGCGGCGGCGAACTGGTCATCGGGCACCACATCATGCACCAGCCCCAAGTGCAGCGCGTCTTTGGCCGCAAACAGCTCACCCGACAACACGATCCGGGTGGAGATGGCGGAGCCCAGAATGCGGCGGCTGCGGACAGTTCCACCCCAGCCAGGAATCAAGCCGAGCGTGACTTCCGGCAGACCGATCTTGGCACTTTCGGCGGCCATGCGGATGTCGCAGGCGAGGGCCAGTTCGCAGCCACCGCCGACGCACGGGGCGTGAATGGCGGCAATGGTGACCGCGGGCAACGCTGCGATCCGCTGAAACAGGCGCTGGCCACTGCGGGCAAACTTGTGCGCGGTCTGCACCGTCAGCGTCTGCAGCTCATGCAGGTCGGCACCGGCGATGAACGTGCGACCCGTGGCTTCAAACACCACGACCCGGCATTCGGCATCTTCTTCGAGTTGCTGGAGAATCGCCTTGAGATCACGACGAACACTGGCACTGAGGATCTGGATCCCGTTTTCCGATTTGAAGACCACACGGCGAACCGCACCATTGGTCTTCAATTTGACAGTCGTGCTCATACGGCGATCTTCATGGGATTGAGAGGCCGCTCGGAGGCGTTCGCCCGCCGGGCCTTCACGGCGTGAGAAAGGGATTCAGAGCCAGATTACCCAAATTGCCGCGCCGCGGCCACTGCGAGAACATCGCAGCGTTCATTTTCCACATGGCCGGCATGGCCCTTGACGACCGTAAAGCGCACCTGGTGTGCCGCCAGCAGTTCGTCCAGCCGCCGCCAGAGGTCTTCGTTCTTGACGGGCTTGAGCCTTCCCTGTTCTTTGCGCTTCCACCCGGCCCGCTTCCAGCCGGGGAGCCAGTCGCTGCTGCCTTTGGCGACATACGTGCTGTCGGTGATCACTTCCACCTGCGTGGCCCGCTTCAGGGCTTCCAGCCCGGAGATCACCGCCTGCAGCTCCATCCGATTGTTGGTGGTGTCCGGCGCGCCGCCCGAGCCTTCAACCTCTTTGCCGGAGGCGGGATGGCGCAGGATGTACCCCCAGCCGCCCGGTCCCGGGTTGCCGCTGCACGCACCATCCGTGAAGAGTTGAACGAAGGGAAGCTGGTCTACCGCCACGTCGCGCCCCGCTGCGTCTCGACACTTCGTGCCACGTGGCGGCGACTTCAGTCGCCAACGCACACATCAACCCGCCACCACTCGTCATTCACACAAACCGCGCGCATTCGCACGACAACGGTGAGCGGACGAATCTTCGTGCGCGACAACGGTTAGCGTTCGCGGAACGTGATCCGGCCGCGCTTGGGGTCGTAGGGCGAGACCTCGACCGTCACCCGGTCGCCAGGAACGATGCGGATGAAGTTCTTTCGCATCCGTCCGGCGACGTGCGCCATGACTTCGTGTCCGACGTCCAACTGGACGACGAACTGGGTGTTGGCCAGCGCTTTCATCACGATGCCGGCCATTTCAATCCCTTCTTCCTTTTCCTTAGTCATACGGTTCCTGCAGGGTGCCAGGGGATCGGTAATGTGACGCCAAACGTAGATTTTGGCATCCCCGCAGCCTTAACTCAAGGTGGAGGGGATTTTCGATTTTCGATTTATGATTTTCGATTGTGTTTGGACGGGGGTCGACGGCGCAGGCATACCGTTCAGAACGACCACAGCACACACCCGGCATGTCGCCAAGGTGTGCGGCTGGCGGTCCCACCACAATCGAAAATCCTTCTTCGAAAATCGAAAATAAAGTTGGTTACAACTTTTTGACTGCCGCGCGGACGTTCTGCAGGCAGATTTCCAGATCGGGCACCGGGTTTTCCGCGTTCTCTTCGTACTCCAGCGCTAAGCAGTGCTGGTAGTTCTGGGCCTTGAGTTCCTTCAGGCAGCCCAGCACATCCAGGTCGCCTTCGCCCACGATCTTGAACTTGTTGGTGTCCTTTACATCCTTGAGATGCACACCGAACACGCGGCCCTTGAGCCGTTGCAGGGCTTCGACGGGGCTCTCGCTGCTCCGCAGGTAGTGGCCGGTGTCGACGCAGGCCCCGACGCGCGGTGCCCGGTCCTTGACCCACGTGACCACGTCGCTGATCTTGTCGTACTTCGCGCCGGGGCCGTGGTTGTGAATGGCGATGTTGACCTTGTATTCTTCGGTCAGTTTGTCGAGCAGGTCGAACGTGGCCTTGTCCTTGTTGGGGTCGGCGCTGAGGGATTCGATCCCCATCGCCTTCGCGAACTCAAACAATTGACGGGCATTGCTTTCGTTGGCATCGAAACCGACGACGCCGAAGGCCAGCAGTTTGACGCCGTGCGCGGCGACCAATTCCTTGTTTTCGGCGACCGCCTTGGGCACCGCGCTGACCGCGATATGATCGCGGTAGGACTCCCAGTATTTGAGCCCCAGTTTTTTGGAGATCTCGAGCGCTTCCTTCACCTTGAAGTGCCGGAGCGAGTAGCTCTGAATCCCCATTTTGAAGCCACCGTACGGGTCGGCTTCAGCGGCTGGCAGGCGCGAGCACAGCGTTGCCGCCGCGACACCCGTGGCTGCGGTGGTGAGAAATTCCCGCCGAGAATAAACGGACGACATCAACAGACTCCACGCAGAGACGAGGGGACCAACTGTGCTGAGCGTACGGTGCGGCGCGTGCTGAAACAAGCGAGCCACGCAGGATTGAACGGGCTGGCCGGTCAACATGGCGGAGTGAGCTTCCTTGAGGCTGAAGTCGAACCGAGGTCGGCTCAAGCCGAGACTGCGGCTCACTCCGCGTAGCGCACGGGATTCCAGTCCTTGGCGAGGTCGCACAGGATCTTGCGGACATTCGCGTCGGGGCTGGTGGCCACGATTCCCGGCAGCCGCAGCATGTTGGCCCGCTCGTCCATCCAGAGGTCCTGGAAATGGACCGGCTGCCCGTTGTGAACCCAGACCGAATCGCCGCCGAAACTGCGGGCGATGTGCAGGCTCACCGGGTAGTCATACACATTCGGGCTGTGAATCAACGAGCCGGCATACTCGCCGGTGGCCAGGAGTTCATAGAGGCAGCCTTGGCAGTCGTCGGCAGCCACGCCTTCCAGTCCGGCCTGGGTGACGAGTTCGGCCTTGGCCCGGTCGTGCTTCTGGAAGCCAATCAGGTAGATCTTCTTGGACTTCGCGGGCGTGTGGGGTTTGCAGACCGACAGATTGTTAACCACATCGCAGGCGCGCTCCCGCGGATTGTCGGGCCCGCATTTGACGATGCCATCACTGACGTGAACCCAGGTGCCATTCGGTCCGGACTCGGGAATGAACACGAGGGACAGAAGAACGGTCTGGACGCGTCGGAGCGTGACCATCACTGCATAACCGTTGCCAGTCTTGTCGCGGTATTGTTTGGTGCCATCGATTGGATCGATGGTAATGGTCAACTCCCCCTCCTTCGCGAAATGGGCGAGATCACCCGTTTCCTCCTCGGCCTCAATCCGCAGCAGGTTGGAATGAACGCTGCCATCGCGGATCGCGCCGACCAGCAGTTCCTGCACGATCAGGTCAGCCAGAGTCAGGGCGTCGGTGTTGGAGCTTCCCGAGGTCTTGCCGGTCAGCGCGATGTTGAAATGCCGCATCCGTTTGGCGATGGCCCCCGCCCAGCGCATGGGGTCCCGCAGGGCCTCATCAAGTCCATCGATCATGTTCTTTTGAAAATCGAACGGAGCCATAGCGCCTGCCATCCCGACGAAGTCAACATTGGAGGGAAACGGTTTCCAAAACCGCATTCAACCTGAAAATCCGCTGTGGGGGAACCTTCAGGCGGGCCTTCGACGTCCTTCTTCCCCAATTATTCGTCCGTGGAGGAGGACTCCGTTTCCGGTGCCGCCTGTTCGGCAGGTTCGTCCTTCTGCACCGCGGGGCTGGTGACCAGGGGGAAGATGATCAGCACGGCCAGGACCAGGGCGATTGCCGTCGAAATGACGGTCCAGACCGTGCGTTTCAGGAATTCGTCGCGGCCGAGCAGCGGCGGCGCGCCGGCACCCTGCCGCGGGTTTTCCAGGATCAACGGCCGGCCCTGCGCCAGTTTGATCGCCTGGGCCGTCTTGGAAACCCATTCCTCGACGGTGGGCGGCAGGCCGTAGTCCATCGCCATCCCGCCCGAGTCCGGATCGCGGTACAGCCCGCGAAAGTTCAGCACCACACAGACGTAAAACACCTCCAGGGCGTCCTTGTTCGGGCGGGACTCCGCCTCCCGCGCCTTGGAGTAGAATTGTGTGAAGGCATCCTGCGTCTTGAACATCGTGCGTTCCAGCGCCTTTTCCTTCCAGATCGCGGCGTGCTTCCAGGGCGCTTCGATCAGGATGTCGTCGATCCAAGCCACCAGGGCATACTTGGCAAGCAGCCAGTCCTGGTTGCTCGACCCCAGCAACACCTCGGCCCGGTCAATGGACGCCTTCACCCGCTGCTGTTCCGTGTGATAATCCTGGTCCTGGCCGCGCTCGATCCGGTCCAGCAGATCGATCACACAGGTAAAGACACCGTCGACGGACTTGGAGAACTCAGGGGTCATGTCGTTTCACGCGGCGGATGTTGCAGGACGGAGTTGCTGCGAAATTCTACAGGATTCTCGGACAGGTGTGACGGGACGATGGCGGAAGTCGACGAGAGATAATTTCAAATTTCAGATTTCAAATTTCACAGTACGCTGACTTTTTTTGAACACGGAATTGGCAAGGGGAGAGCTGCGTTCAATTGCTGACAGTCACGGATTCTGGGTGGCCGGCCGCTGCGAGTGGTTTTGGGACAGGATTAGAAGGATGAGAGAGGATAAGAAAGGAAGTTTTGATGGAACGCAACAGATCCTTTTCTGATCCTCTACCATCCTTTTTCATCCTGTCCCGCATCGAGACCACCTCCATCAACGTGACGGGTCCGCCGTCAAAATTAGAATCTCTCGGACGCCAATCAAGATGCATTCTGTTTCGGCACGGCGAACAACGAAAACTCAAGCGGCACGACTTTTTGTCCGACTTTGATGTCGATTCTTTGCTGGCCGTCGAGGGTGGCGAGGTTGGCCACCAGTTCCTCCTGAAAGCGGATGGCCAGCGTTTGATTGCGGACGACGCTTTCCCAGGCAGCGTTGCCGCGGGTGACCTTGTAATAGATCCAGTTGTCGCCGGCGCGAAACGCCCGCGGAGCCTGCTGCAGCAGATCCAGCTTGACCCCTTCGGCCCGGTTGCGGAACAGATATTCCACCTGCTGTTCGCTGCCCAGCTTCCAGCGGTGGTCCGTCGCTTCCAGGAGTTTGGACACATCCTGCCGGGGAAACTCGCCGGCATTGATGCCGACGTACCAGTCCCAGTTGGGTCCGAGCCACGCCGGCTCGAACGCGACCCGCATCCCTTTCTCCACCGTCCGGCCGAGAAACGGCCGCTGTTCGTAGCCGTAGTTGCGAATCGTGCCGATCAACAGTTCGATCTGCTTTTTGGCCCAGAGATAGATTGGGGCCAGGTCGTCGTGGTTGTAGGCGGGAAACTCGCGGATCGTCCGCTCGGGGGCGAACACGGCCAGCGCCCCGACAATCCGGCACAGCTCCGCGTACATCGGCAGCGGGTGGACGCCGGGAACGAAGGCCAGGCAGGAGAGCTTGCCCCAGGCCTCGTTCAGAATCTGCAGCATGAAAATCCGGTCGAGATCGCCCGATTCCTGAGCCGCCAGCGAGATCCCCCGGCTGCGGACCTGCTCCGCCAGCACGGTCACCTTTTGCCCGACAATGTCAAAAATCGCCCGGATCACCCCGCGGTCGAGACTGGCCCAGGCATGGATGTTCAGCACGGGCGGAAAATAGGTCTCGTCGAGGGTAGGCTTGGCCTCCATCTCCGTCGCCCGGCGGATGCGGGCAATCGGCAGCGTGTCGTAGCCCGCCAGGTCGTCGGTCGACAGCAGCAGCCGCACATTCGCTGCCCGGAATTGGATGTCCTGTGCGTTGCCGCCGGCGCTTTCGTCCTGCACCACCTGATCCAGCGGGACATAGCGCGATGGTGTCTCCGTCGGATCCGGCACGGCCACGTTCGCCCGCCCGAGATTGAGGCGTGGCACAGCCAGATGAACCACGATCGTCGGTTCCTTCTGGAGCGCCGCCTTCAGGTCGAGCCGACCGGGACCTTCGCCCGGGCTGAAGCCGACCGTCGTTCCGTCAGGAAACCGCGCCTGGCAACTGGCAACTTCAAACTGCCCGTTCGGGATCGCCTCCGCATTGAAGCGGAGCTGGTGGATTCCATAGTTGCACGCCGTGTCGAGCCGGCTTGCCAGACTCAACTGTTCGCCCCAATGTCGGTCCGCCGCCTGAAAGTGCTGCGGCCGCAAAAACATTCCTTCGTACCAATGAACCGGCGGGTAGAGCATGAGGACCAGATTCGGGAAGGACGGTGCCCGAAGGCGAATTTGTGATTGGGCAATCGATTGGAAGATGTTTGCGGTGTCGCCGGGCTCGAGACCGCGTGCAACCAAGTCAATTTCAGATTTCAGATTTCAACTGTTGATGGAGATGGTCAGGGATGTTGGACAGGATGGAAAAGGATGATAGAGGATCAGGAAAGGATTCGGTGGTGCCAGCCTTCAAAACATCTTTTCTTATCCTTTCTCATCCCTTGAATCCTGTCCCAAAATCCTCACTCGAAATTGCCTGCCCGCAAAATCCGTGATGGTCAGCAAATTTCAGATTTCACAGTCGGTGCAGCGGGGTCGAACTGTCCACCTCGTCACTGTCGTGGCCAAACGCTCGCCTTGCACAATCAAGTGCTGCCAAAAGGCATTTTACTGTGAAATTTGAAATCTGAAATTTGAAATCTGAAATTTGACGTGTCCGACAAAAGTACCCTCGTAATTCCGCTTCTCGGTGGCTCACGCCGCCAGAAAAATTCTGGAAGTCGGTTCCGATGTCCTAAGTGGCTCTGAGATCGTTGTCAAGGCCGCTCGAAAGCTG
>JAKFUF010000147.1 GCA_021732845.1 Planctomycetaceae bacterium
GCGGGCGGTGGCGGGGCTGGGGCGGATCGACATTCTGGTCAACAATGCCGGCAGCGGCACCCGGCATCCGCCCGAAGAGTTTCCCATGTCGGAATGGCGCGAACTGATGGAAGTGCATCTGTTCTCGGCCTTCGACCTGGCGCAGCAGGCCGCCCCGCACATGCTGAAACGCGGACGCGGGAAAATCATCAACATCGGCTCAATCATGAGCTACGAGGCGGGGTTGAACATCTCGTCGTACGCGGCAGCCAAACACGGCATCGCGGGGCTCACCAAGTCGCTGGCCGTCTCCTGGGGTGCACAGGGGATCAACGTGAACTGCATCGCCCCGGGCTACTTTGAAACAAACATCAATGTGTCGCTGCGGCATCACCCGGTGCGCGGCCCGCAGATCCTCGACCGCATCCCGTGCGGCCGCTGGGGCCAGCCGGAAGAGCTGGCTGGACTGGCGGTGTATCTGGCGTCGGATGCGTCGAACTATATGCACGGCAGTGTGGTGCCGATTGATGGGGGCTGGCTGGCGCGGTAGGTGCCGCAGGCAATTCGTTGCCGGAACTGCATCACTGGGAGAACCCCAAGGAAGAATTTCAAATCTCAAATTTCAAATTTCACAGTGCGTTTGGCTTCGTCGCACTGTCGGCCGGAGACCCTGTTCCCTGGCGTGGCGGAAAACGCTCTCGAAAATGGCATTTTACTGTGAAATTTGAAATCTGAAATTTGAAATTCCACTGAAGCAGGAACTGCTTCTTGCGGACACCCCAAACATGAGTTTTGGAGCACGGGGCGACATGAAGATCACCACTGAAGATGTGCAGATTCAGGTCGATGGCAGCCCGATGCGGATGTTCGTGGCCGCGCCGGAGCCCACCGGGACGTATCCGGGGATCTTGTGCTATTCGGACATCTTCCAGCTCAGCGGGCCGATGCTGCGGGCCTGCGCCCGGCTGGCGGGCTATGGCTACGTCGTGGCTGCGCCCGAGATCTATCATCGCCGCGAGAAGCCGGGCACGGTGATCCCGTTCGACGATGCCGGCCGGACCTGTGGCTTGGACCATGCCTTGGCCACGCCCGTCGCCGACTTCGATGCCGATTGCCGGGCGGTGTTGGATTATCTCGCCAAGCACCCGCGTGTGGCTCAAGCCGCCCTGGGCGCGGCGGGATTCTGCATTGGCGGGCACCTGGCGTTTCGCGCGGCGCTGCAACCGGATGTGCGAGCCACGGCTTGCTTTTACCCCACGGGCGTGGACGTGGGAAAACTCGGGAAAGACGCCGACGCCGGCACGCTGCAACGGTTCAAGGAAATCAAGGGCGAACTGCTGCTGGTGTTTGGCACGTTTGATCCGCATGTTCCCGAGCCAAGCCGCGCGAAGATCGTGGGGGCGCTGGATTCAGCGGGCACCAAATACTCGACGCGGATGTACCCGGCCGAACACGCCTTCATGCGGGATGAAGGACCACGCTATGATCCGCTGTCGACAGACCTGGCCTTCGAGGCGATGACATCCATGTTTCAGCGCGTCTTCGGCTGATCTCGGATCGAGCTAGAGAGGAGGGTGTAGACACTCGTGGTATGTTGCGCGGAGCCGGGACGATCAAGCAGCCAAATCTGCTGCCGCTGCACACACCCTACGGTTTGGACAAGCCGTGCTAATCGTCGGAGCCGGGCGCGGATTCATCTTCGGGCGGGCTGCGGCGTTTTTCCAGGGTGACCTTGTTCCCCAGATCGTTGTACTCGATGAGGGACATAAAGGCGCGCATCAGCATGATGCCGCGGCCGCAGGGACGTTCAAGGTTTTCTTCTGAAGTGGGGTCAGGAACGTCCTCAACGACGAACCCCTCACCTTGGTCCTCGATCTCCACCCGGATCATGTCCTGATCGACGTGGCAGTTGATGCGGACCGATTTTTCCGGGTCCATCTGGTTGCCATGCTTGATGGCGTTGACCAGCGCCTCTTCGAGGGCCAGCCGCATCCCGAACACATCCCGATCGGGAAACTGGCGCTGTTCCAGCAAACCGATGATCCGCTCCTGGACCTGCTGTCCGGCAGCCGTGTCGCTGGGGATCCAGACTTCAAAGTCTTCGACCATTATGGCGAGCGGTGGCATCTCGAACGGGACTCGGGCCAGTGGATTGACGGGCTCCCAAACGAGCCCGCCAAGTTGTCACACGTGTGGCGGATGGAGAGTGAGAGAGTGCATCGGTTCCAGATTCAATTGGCGGAGATTTCCGCAACTCGAAAGGTGCTGCGTGATGGCAGCTTGTGAAAGCTGCCTAAGCCACTGACTAGAACCCTTCGAGGGCCTTTTCGCGGTTTTCCTTGATCTGGAACAACTTGTCCAGCCGGGTGATCTTGAACACTTCCAGAATGTCGGAGCGGATGCTGCAGAAGCGGAGCTTGCCGGAGATCCCCTTTACCTTCTTGTCCATCGTGATCAGCTTGCCGAGCGCGGCGCTGGAGAGGTACTCGACATTGGAGAAATCGAGCACGATCTTCATCCGGCGGTCTTCGTCGACCAGACTGAAAAGCTGGTTCCCGATGAGCTGGATGTTGCTTTCGTCCAGGATCTTCTTGTCCGTGAACTTGGCAACAGTCACATCGTTGACTTCGTCGACTTCAATGCGGCGGGTTCCGGCTGCCATCGTTTCATCCAATCCAGAGGAACTCGACGTTGAGAGAGATCCAGACAGATATGTATTTCGAAATGAATTCCGCCCAGCATCAATTCTCGAGGAATTCAATGCGAGCAGGAAACTTGTCGGCAAAGACGCGTTTGATGAAATTCGATCATCCAGCTTTCTCAAACCACTGTCAAGCCTCATCACGCTAACGAGTTCCCCATTCCCGCTGACGACGTTCGGCTCGCGACGGTTTGGCGAACTAGGAAGCCTGCGAGGATGGGAACTGCTTCCTTTCGTAGGATTAAACCGTGGGAGCAGGTTCAACCTTCGAGGATGCGATGGCCACTGGGGGGCCACCCGGCACGGAGAGGCTGAAACCCTCGTCGGACTTTTTCCGCAGCGCGCCGGCTTCACGGAAACGGGGATTTGGCCCAACCCAAACGAGTTCTTCAGCACGCGATCGGGTCGTGCCATGCAGCAAGATCATCGCAAGTCCTTATGGCTTGCGGTTCGCGCGTGGCACACCTCAACCCACTTGATTCACGCTATTGGATCTTCCCGCGCCCCTGAATCGGCCAGACGACCTCCAGCCGGTCATTCCGGAAACCGTAGAAATCGTCGTGCAGCACTGTGGTGAAATCGCCGTAGCCGATCACCAATTCGACCTTGTCGCCGATTTTCAAATCCTGCGACTTGGGGCCGAGCGTCAGCTCGCAATGTTCAGCGGACAGTCGCTTGATCGTGGCGTCTTCCAGTCCGACCACCACCGGCAGGGCGACATCGGGGTTCATCGTTTTGCGTCCGGAATCGAGAACCGCCCGTTCCAGTGTGGGCCGGCTCACGACGGTGGCCAGCACGGTCAGGGCGTATTCCAGGTTGGGCACGCCGCATTTGTGACGGTAGAACGGATCCATGAAGATCCCGCCTCCCGCCTGCATTTCCGTGATTCCCGGACAGCCGACCGTGATATAGATCGATCCGGTGCCACCGGCGGAGACGATGTCGCAGCACAGGCCCGATTTGAGCAACTGGTCGCGGCAGCCGACTAGCACGCCCATCGCCTCGCGGATTTTGCCTTCCTTCTCCTTCGGATCCTCGATCGTGAGCAGGTGCCCCTCGTAGCCCATGATGCCCGCGAGTTTGAGGCCGGGCAGCTTGTCGATCGCCTGGGCCAACTGCAGAGTGTCCTGACCCGGCCGCGTGCCGACGCGGTCCAGGCCGATGTTGACTTCGACGATGACACGGACGGTCACACCCAGTTTTTGGCAGATCGCCGAGAGTGGCTCGACCTGGGCATAATGATCGCAGGCGATGACCGGGTCGGCCCAGCGGCGCAGGGCGGCCACCCGTTCCCATTTGCGCTGCCCGACAATCATGTTGGCAATCAGAATGTCGGTCACACCGCCGGCAGCCATGACTTCGGCTTCGGAGACCTTGGCGCAGGTCACGCCGATGGCACCCGCCGCGATTTCCTTGAGGGCGATGGCCGGCGTTTTGTGGCACTTTTCATGGGGCCGCCACTGCATGCCATGCGCTTTGCAGAGCTGCGCCATCTTCTCAATATTGGCCTCCATGCGGTCCAGGTCGATGCAGAGGATCGGCGTGTCCAGTTCTTTCTTCGACGTACCGATCAGCGACAGTGGCACAATGAGGGTTCCCGGCGGTGAGGAGAGTGAGGCAGGTCGTCCGAACAACATCAACGGTGGTTGCTGCGTCGCAAGTTAATGGATGCGTTGGTCAAGCGAAAGTGTCGTGGCGACTTGGCCGGCTGAAATTTGCTGGCCGGGAGACTGAGGATGCAATTGGACAGGATGCAAAAAGATTGAAAAGGATGTGACAGGATGTTGCGCTGGAAGCAAGCGGAAACGCATCCTCTGTCATCCTTTTTCATCCTCTTTTATCCTGTTCATTCTTCTTGATGGGTTTGCATTTCCAGACAATCTCCGGTCCCCAAAATCCGTGGCGGTCAGGAAATTTCTCATCCGCTACGCTACGATGCGACCTAACTGAAGCACTGTCGGCAGACAGCTCCCCAATCATGCGGTCCCCAAGCTACGTGGAAAGCTCCCATGCGTCGTTGTGTCATGGCACTCGGTCTGGCGGTATTGTCCGGCCTCTCTTTGGCCGCAGTGTTCGTCGAAGAATACAAAAGCGGCATCGTCTGGCCGGAACCGGCCGTTGTCGATCCTGGACCGGCAGGGGGACCTCCGTCCGATGCGACGGTGCTGTTCAACGGCAAGGACTTGTCACAGTGGCAGAACGGCGACAAATGGGAGATCAAAGACGGCGTGGCGATCCCCCGTGAGACCGGGATTCAAACCAAGGAAGAGTTTGGCGACTGCCAGATCCATCTGGAATGGGCCACGCCAGCGGTGGTGAGCGGCAATGGTCAGGGCCGCGGCAACAGCGGTGTGTACCTGATGGGCCGCTATGAAGTGCAGGTTCTGGACTCTTACGAGAACCCGACCTATTTCGACGGCCAGGCCGGGTCGCTGTACAAGCAGTCTCCGCCGATGGTCAACGTCTGCCGCAAACCAGGGGAATGGCAGACGTATGACATCCTCTTCACGGCACCCCGCTTTGCCGAAGGCAAATTGGTCACGCCGGGGTATGTCACTGTGCTCCAAAACGGCGTCTGTGTTCAAAATCACTATGAATTGAAGGGCGGGACATTCTACGACCGGCCGCCGGCGTATGAGCCACATGGCGAGAAGGGTCCGATTCACCTGCAGTTTCATGGCAATCCGGTCCAGTTCCGCAACATCTGGATTCGCGAACTTAAGCCACTGGTGGGGAAGAAACCTGAGTGAGCAAACGCCCAGCCGGAACGAAGACGGATTGACAATCCGGTGAGCGTGTCACTAATCATCATGGTTGGCAACAGCAGCGGCGTGCATGCTTTGCGCCGTGGGTTGGGACGCGGTTGTCCGTGGACCTGTGAGTCGCGAGTTGAAGGGCCAACATGAGTTTTCGCAGTTGGTGTCTGTGGGGGATGCTGGGCCTGGCCTGTTGGGGCCTGGCCGGGTGCGGAGGCGGCAGGACGGCTGAGACCGTCGATGAGGAGGGCGAACCGTCTGAAGAGGTGGCCGAGGGCGAGGAGACTGCCGGTGCGGAATCCCCGTCGCGACCCGCGCGCCGACCCGCGAAGAAGCCCAAGGCGGTGCCGAACCTGGCAGGCATTCCGCTGAACGCCTTCGGAGAACTTCCGGCGGGCAAGCCGGGTGCGGCGACCGTCGCCGCAGCCACGCCTGCGGCGAAACCAGCCGCGATGTCCGCCGAAACCCCGATGGAGAAACCCGCCGAAACCGAGAAGCCCGCGGCAGCAGCCCCCGCCGGAACTTCCGACTGGGCGGCGTTGATGAGCGGCGATGAAGTGAATGAAGAGGTCAAGCAGATCAAGTTGCGGCTCACCGGATCGCTCAAGAATGTCGGTCAGTACAACACAACTTTCAAGGATGTCATCCAACCCGATGGAGCGGTCCTGGTGGCCCTGGCGTGGGCCATGACGGACGGGCATCCCGACAACGTGACCTGGAAGCCCAAGGCCAAGTTCGTCCGCGATGTGGCCGGCGAGATGGTCAAGGCCGCGAAGGCTCCGGCGCAGGCGAACTATACGCCGACCAATGAAGCCTGGGAAAAACTCCAGGCGCTGCTGTCGGGAAATGATCCGGCGGGCCTCCCGGACTCAGCGGACAAGGTCCCGCTCAGCGAAGCCGTGAACCGCGGCCCGCTGATGCGGCGGATGGAGAAGAGCTTTGAGTACATGTCCAAGAATATCAAGACCGCCGACGGCCTGAAGAAGGAGAAGGAGCAGGTGATTCACGAGGCATCTCTCCTTGGGGCGTTGACGAAGGCAGTTGCGGCCGATGGTTACACCTCGACTGATGAGGATGAGTACAAGGGGTTTGTGAAAGAGTTGATCGACGCCAGCATGGCTGTGGTCGGGGCCGCCAAGCAGGATGATTTTTCAGCATTCAGTGAAGCCATCAACAAGGCGAAGAACTCCTGCGACAAGTGTCATGTTGATTACCGGACAGGAGGCTGACCGATGCTGAACCGCCATCCCCCGTACTGGCTGCCGATGCTTTTGGCGGCGGCCTTGACTCTCACCTGGCAATGCGGGTGCCAATCCTCGACCTCGACCGACGAAGCCGAGGAGGGTGCCGTTGAACAGCCGGCCGCCAAGCGCTCAAAGTCGACAGCCAAGTCGCGAAAAACCAGCGGCGAGGCGGCGGTTGCCAGCACCACTCCTGGGAAGTCGCTGACCCCGGACGATGTCTGGTTCCCGGACCCGATCAAGGTGGCTCTGGACAAATCGCCCCTGGGTGGGGCCTCAACGGCTGCGGCCGCTTCCGGCACGCCGGAAGCTTCGGTTAAGCCCCCCGAGATGTCTGCCGACAAGCCCAAACCCGACGCACCCACGGAGGGTGGTGCCAGCAAACCCGGTGGCTGGGATCTTGTGACGGCCGATGTGGTCACTGTCGAAGTCAAGCAGGTCAAGACGCGGATGGCGGACTCGCTGTCCAACGTCAACAAGTACAATGGGCAGTACAAGAAAAATATCCGGATGGATGCCTCGGTCCTGGCTGCGATCGCCACCATTGTGGGCACGAAAAATGATGGCGCGAGTTGGAAGGGAGACGCGAAATATGTCCGCGATCTCTCCGCCAATGTGATCAAAGAGGCCAGCGGCTTGGAGAAGAAACATTACGATGCGACCAAGACCGCCTGGGAGGATCTCGACGGTCTGCTGTCGGGAAACAAGCCCGCCAAGCTACCCGATTCTGCCCCCGAAGTGCCCTTCAGCGAGACCGTCAACCGTGGCGGGGCGATGCTGCGAATGGACAAGGCCTACGAACTGTTGAAGCAGTTCAGCACAGCGGACGCCCTCAAGAAAAATCAGGAAATGGCGCTCCACGAAGCCGCGATCCTCGCCGTCCTCACCAAAGTCGTGGCTTCCCCGGGCTATCCGGACATCGAAGAAGAAGACTACCAGAAAATCGCCACCGCGATGGAGCAGTACAGCGCGGAGGCGATGACCGCCGCCAAAGAACAAAACTTCGCCGCCTACGGCGATGCCCTCTCCCGCATGGGAAAATCCTGCACCGAATGCCACACGAACTACAAGGGATGATGCGATCCGAGAGCGTTGGAAGGACCGGACAAAGAATAAAGCACGCTTCAAGATGCTGACCGAAGGCCGGTCTAAGGCAACGAAAAGGGGAACCACGAATTTTCACGAATAAGGCGAATGTCACGAATGGCAACGAGCAGGATTCCATCGCCCGCGAAGCCATGCCGGTTGATGATTCGTGAAATTCGTGAAATTCGTAAGATTCGTGAAAATTCGTGGTTAATTGATGACCGTACGAGTTCCGCACGGTCCGCTTTGTCAGCCACGTGCATGCCGATCTGCCGGAGGGTTTCGTCATTCAAATGTTGCCAAAAACTTTTTACTGTGAAATTTGAAATCTGAAATTTGAAATTTCACCGAACAATGCCCCGCTCACGGAAAACCTTCACATGCCGCGTTGCCTCCGCTCCCTCGGCTTCGCCGTCCTGATCCTTGCCTGCGGCGCGCTGCGGGCGGACATCATCGAGCTCAAGACCGGCCAGAAGATCGAGGGCGAGGTGCTCAAGGAGGCCGGCGGCGAATTGGTAATCGACCTGGGGGTGGACATTGTCCGCATCCCGCAGAACCAGATCAAAACCCGCACCTCCGCCAAGCCTGGCGAGGCGGAGGCCAAGCCGGCCAGCGATGAGTTCTACCAGACGGCCGATCTGCCGTTCCGCACCGTCAAAGAGCTGACCCAGAAGTTTGGCGAAGGTGTGGTGCTGGTGCAGACCCCCAGCGGCCTGGGGTCGGGCTTCATCATCAACGACAAGGGCTATTGCGTCACGAATTATCACGTGGTGGAACAGGAGACGCGGATCGCGGTCACGATCTACCACCAGGGCGAAAGCGAATTCGTGCGGCGGCGGATCGACTCGGTGAAAATCATCGCCCTCAATCCGTTCTTCGACCTGGCACTGCTCCAAATTCCCAAGCAGGACGACCTGAAGTTTCAGCCGGTCCCGCTGGCCAAAAAGAATGACCTGCGCGAAGGCGATGAGGTCTTCGCCATCGGCAATCCGCTGGGGCTCGAACGCTCAGTTTCGCAGGGAATCATCGGAACGCGAAACCGGAACTTTAGCGGGATGGTATATATCCAGACGACGGCCGAGATCAATCCGGGGAACAGCGGCGGACCGCTGTTCAATCTGCGGGGCGAAGTGGTGGGTGTGACGAACATGAAGCTCAGGGCCGCCGAGGGGTTGGGGTTTGCCATCCCGGTGACCTACCTGAAGACCTTCATCGAAAACCGCGATGCCTTTGCCTTTGACAAGAACAACCCCAACACCGGCTTCCGCTACATCGACCCGCCCCGGCGGAAAAATTTCAGCCCCGCGAAGTGACGCCGAAAATACTCCAATGGCAATCGGCCGCAATTGGCGGATGTCATGCCTCCTGTCCCTGAAAGGTGTCTCGTGATTTCAGTTTTCTCCCGTCGACTGGCCGCTCCCGTCCTGGCGGCGGCGGCTTTGATCTTCGCCGCCCAGCCCGTGCTGCAGGCGGCGGAGGCGGTGCCCAACGCGCGGCGGCTGCCAAAATCGGTTCTGGCGCACGTTTCCATCCCGAATGTGACGGATCTCAAAACCAAATTTGGCGCAAGCCAGTTTGGAGAACTCGCCGCCGACCCGAGCGTGAAGGAAGTCCGCGCCCAGGTCGAGGCCAAGATCGCGGAAATCACCGACGGGTTCCTCGATCAACTGGGGATGAAGCTGGAGACGCTGGCGACCCTGCCCCGCGGCGAATTCTCGGTCTCGGTGCTCACGACCAAGGGCCGCCCGAATGCCGTCCTGATGCTGGAATTTGGGGAAGGCAAAGAGGCGGTCGCCAAGCTGCTGGAGAAGGCCACCGAAGCGCTGGAAGGCGCTGAAATGGCCCGGACGGAAGACGAGTACGAAGGCACCGACCTGGTGCTGTTCGGCAAGAAAAAATCCGACGATGACAAAGACGCCCCGCAGCGGCAGCCCGCCGGCTTCTTCGATGCCGTCTGCTGGGCGACCAAGGACACCTCGCTGATCGTCGCCACCTCGCCGGACACCATCAAGGCGGTCCTCAGGAACTGGGACGGCGAAGAGTCAAACACACTGGCCGAAAACGAAACCTTCGCGTCCATTCTCGAACGCTGCGCCGACAAGGACGGCACGCCGGAAGTCACCTGGTTCGTGGATCCGATTGGGCTGGTTCGCATCGCCGCCGCGCGCGCTGGGGGCCAGGCAGCCATGGGCCTCGTGGGCATCCCGCTGGTCAATCTTGATCAACTGCGCGGGATGGGTGGAACGATCGAAATGGGTGGCGAAGAGTTCGACTCTGTCGGCCGCACGCTGGTGGTGATGGACCAGCCTGCCAAGGGAGCAATGCGGCTCTTCCAGTTCCCCGCGACCAACCAGGCTCCGCCGAAATGGGTCGGTCGCAATGTCATCTCGTATTACACCATCAACTGGGATGTGGAAACAGCCTACAGCGCGGTGGAATCGCTGTATGCGACTCTTGCCGGTCTCACCGGGGCGAAGCAGAAGTTCTCCGAGCTGATCGACGAACTGGCCAAGAACCCGGAGTCGGGCAACATCCACCTCAAGAAAGATATCGTCGACCAGCTCTCGGGCAAGATTCATGTCGTGGGTGCCAAGGCGACTGAAGCGAACCCGTCCCGCGCCCTGATCGCGCTGGAATTGAAGGATCCTGCCGCCTTCGAAAAAGCCTTCGCCAAGATCACTGGTCATCCTGGGTTCCCCAACGATGCCCGCCGCGAGTTCCAAGGGACGGCCCTCTACGAAATCAAGTCGGAACAGGTGACCGTCAGCTTCGCCATCGTCCGGCAGCATCTGATGTTCACCACCGACGTCACCCTGCTGGAGCAGGTCATTCGTGGCGGAGAGGAAGCTCTCGCGGAGGCCCCCGAGTTTCTCCGCGTGAGCAAGAAATTTCCCACGGAAACCTCGTCCACCAGCTTCACCCGGTACGACGAACAACTGGCGGCCATGTGGGGCCAACTGCGCTCCAATGAACAGATCAGCGAATTTGGCGTGGACCTCACCAAGCTGCCCCCGTTCGAAACGGTGCGGAAGTACTTCACCGCCGGCGGCAGCTACATGCTGCCCGACGCCAAGGGCATGCTGTGGGTCAGCTTCACGCTGAAGCGCGGCGAGTAGACCGCGGGACAGCCACATTCCGTCAGACCAGCGAACAGCACGCCGCTCAATCACGAGCGGCGTGCTGTTTTCGTCGTATTACCTCGGCGTCAAACTCACTCACTTCACCACCGAGCGATTGGAATGGCTCCACGGAGTTCCCAGCATTCACAAATCGCAGTTCCGACATTTCTCGTGTCAGTGACTTAGGACCGGACAAAGAATAAAGCACGCTTCAAGATGCTAACCGAAGGCCGGTCTTAGGGAACGAAAAGGGGGAACCACGAATTTTCACGAATAAGACGAATGTCACGAATAACAGCGCGCAGGATTCCATCACCCGCGAAGCCATGCCAGTTGATCATTCGTGATATTCGTAAGATTCGTGAAAATTCGTGGTTGATTTATGACCGTACGATTCCCGCACCGTTTTGCCAGCCCTGTCGACTTCACCACCAACTTCATTCGCTGTCCTTGATGGCGTTCGCTGCTGGATAGGGAGACAAATGTCACAGTTGTTTTTGCTCCGACCCTTATCGGTCGTCCTCACGCAGTTTCGTGTTCTTCGTGCCTGTCGTGGTTGTTCCTTCACGGAATGGAATGACGGTCGATATCTCGTTCACTCCGTGAACTGAACCACGAAAGGCACGAAGAACACGAAAAAGTCGAACCTTGAGTCAGGTGCTCTCTGCGAATCAGAAAACGCCGAGTTCAGGGGCGTCGTGCCAGCGTAGTCTGCTGCATCTCATCGTCCCGCGGCTCCAAACACCAACGCCGCACCCAAGTCAGTCCATTCGCGTCAATTCGCGTTCATTCGCGGTTCCAACAATTCAACGGGCCGCCTCAACAGGCTTTCAAGTTTCACGGACCGTTGATCTGCAGGCAGGAACCGCGAATGAACGCGAATTGACGCGAATAAGGATTCTTTATTCGGGTCCCGGATCAGAACGGACGAGTGTCATGGGATTCCTGGTAACGACATTTTAATGTTCAGTTGTTAATAATAACGTTGACATCTCTATGAAATAGTATATTCCTTTCGTCGGGCAGATCAGATTTCTGATCATCAAGAGCAGTCGCGAGTCCCGTATTGGGGACAGACTCTATTCCCCTGACCGCGGCAGTTGCCGGGTCAGGCCGGCGTGGATCAGGTAGGTCTTGGTCAGCACGTTGGAGAGTTCGGGCAACTGGGTTCCCAGGCGGACCAGCAGCCGTTCCAAATGGCCGCGGGAACTGCCGCGGTCGAAGGAGGCCAGGGTTTCCACCTCGGCCAGCCGCAGCGAGGTCAGGGCGGACATCACGATCCGCTGCTCTGGAGTGCGGAACGGGTTGCCGCGGTCGCGCGGCAACTGTTCGACATGGTCGGCGAGGGCCACGACTTGGAAGGAGATCGCCCGTGGATTGGTCTCGTCCGTGACCAGCAGGTCAATCACGGGAGCCACATGCAGGTTTGAAAGATACCGCGAGCGGTAGGTCATCGAGCTGTCGGCGACTTCCAGCAGGGCTTCCAGAAGCTGCGATTCGTAGGGACTGACCACGACCAGGGAGCTGCGGAGCAGGCTGATGGTGTGCAGCGCCCGTTCGATGCGGCGGCCCATGTCCAAAAACCGCCAGCCCTGGGTCCGCGTCATGCTCTCGACGCCCAGACCGCTGAAGGCCGAAAGGTCAATCAGCAGTTCATTGATCATCGCCAGGGCATCGCTGGGCTCGACATGCGGCCGCAGCTTGGGACGCACGAAATCCTGGTCGATCTGCCGCAGGATGCGCCAACTGTCCACGGAGATGCGGTCGCGGACAATCGACGCGGTGCGGTGCAGCGAGTTCAGTGTCGACCGCAGGCTGCCGGGCTGGCCCTCGTCAAAGATCGCCGAGGGCAGCTCATATTCCAGGCTGGGCAACTGCTCGCGGATGCCCTCCACGACGAAGCCCGGTTCGATCTGTCCCTGGTCCGCCAGGCAGCGCAGCAGGGCCGGCATTTCATCGACATTGCTGTAGCCGAGTTCGCTGGTCAGCCGCGTCAAAATGGCGCGCAGCAGCCGGGCGGCCCCTTCGGCCCGCTCCACATGTCGGCCCAGCCAGAACAGGTTGTCGGCCACGCGGCTCGGCAGTTCGCTCCCAGTACGACGTATTTCCGGCGACTGACCAGCCGGCTTCAGCAGGGTGACCGGGGTCACCGGTCCGGCCGACAGCACCCACAGGTCTTTGCTGCCCTCCGCCACCAGCTTAGTGCCATTGGTGGGGCTGTTGGAGGTCGACATCCGCGCCAGTCCGCCGCACATCGCGGTGTACGTTCCGCCGGAGGCGACCATGTAGGTCCGCACCGCCAGATGCATCGGCCGCACGCTGCCGCCTTCGGTGCCGGTCCAAACGGGCGCGGTGGATCGGGCGCGATGTTCCTGCGCGACAAACTGCCCGGGCTGTGCCTGGATTTGTGCCGCCAATGCCGCCAGAGCATTACTGGAGAGTTCGCCTCCATAGACCGGCGAAAAGCTCGAGCCGGGGAATGTCGGCCGGATCATCAATTCTGACAAATGGTTCAGTACGTACTGCAGCGCATGCTCCTGCCCGCACCACCAGGTGCTGACCGAAGGAATCTTCAATTCTTCGTGCAGCAGCCGCCGGCAGAGGCTGGGGAGAAAGGCCGAAAACGCAGGTGTCTCCGCCAGTCCCGAGCCCAGCGAATTCGCCACGGCGACATTTCCCGTCCGCACCGCCTGGGCCAGGCCAGGCACGCCAAACAACGAGTCCGACTTCAATTCAAGCGGGTCACAATCTTCGTCGTACAGCCGCCGCAGGACGACATCCACCGGCAGCAAGCCGCCCAGCGTCTTCATGTAGACGGTGTAGTCGCGAACCGTCAGATCCTCGCCTTCCACCAGCGTGTAGCCGAGATACCGGGCGAGGTACGCATCCTCGAAATACGTTTCGCTGCGGGCTCCCGGGGTCAGCAGCACGATCCGCGGATTGTCGCGGTGCTGCGGAGCCAGTTTTTGCAGCGTTTCGCGGAGGGCGATGAAGTACACCGCCAGCCGCTGCACCTGGGCGTCGCGAAAGATCTGCGGGAGCATCCGCGAGACGACGATCCGGTTCTCCAGGGCATAGCCCGCTCCGGCTGCCGCCTGCGTGCGGTCCGCCAGCACACACCACCGCCCATCCGCCGAGCGTCCGAGGTCCGTGGCATACAGGTGCAGATACACCCCGTGCGGCACGGAGACCTTGTGAAACCGCCGCAGAAATCCGGGGTGCCCCAGCACCAGTTCCGGCGGCAGGAGACCTTCGGTCAGCAGCACCTGCGGGCCGTACAGGTCGGCCAGAATCGCATTCAATAGCCGCGCCCGTTGAATGAGCCCGGCGGAGAGCGTGTCCCATTCCTGCGAGGCGATCAGAACTGGAATCGGGTCCAGTTCCCAGGGGCGCTCCATCCCGCCGGCGCGGTCGTGGACGTTGTAAGCCACGCCGTTTTCGTAAATGATTCGCCGCGCCTGTTCCCAGCGTCGGGCCAGTTCATCGCGCCCCAGCGCGCCGAGCGTTTCGGCAAACTTGTGCCAGTGCGGCCGGATCCCTTCGGGTCCCACCAATTCATCAAAGGTCTCCAGGGGCGGATGGTAGGCTGAGAAGAAACCGGCCATGGAGGAGATTTTCGATTTTCGATTGTTGATTTTCGATCGGTGTTCACCGATTGCGGTGATAACACGTGCGAAAATCGTCGGCTCCGCGAACAGATCGCGGAGCCGGGTTGGGTCAGGTGTGAAAACTACTTGGCGGCGGCGAACCGCTTGGCCACTTCCGCCCAGTTGATCACGTTGTAGAACGCGGTGATGTAGTCGGGGCGGCGGTTCTGGTAGTTGAGGTAATAGGCGTGTTCCCAGACGTCGAGACCGAGAATCGGGGTGCGGCCTTCGGACAACGGGCTGTCCTGGTTGCCGGTGCTCTCGACGACCAGCTTGCCCTTGTCGACGGAGAGCCACGCCCAGCCGGAGCCGAAGCGGGTCTGGGCCGCCTTGGTGAACTGCTCCTTGAACGCGGCGAAGGTCCCGAACGCGGAGGTGATGGCCGCGGCCAGTTCGCCCGTCGGTTCGCCACCGCCACCTGGGCCGATGACGGTCCAGAACAGCGAGTGGTTTGCGTGGCCGCCGCCGTTGTTGCGGACGGCGGTGCGGATCGATTCGGGTACCGAGGCCAGGTCGCTGACCAGGGCTTCCACCGTCTTGGCGGCGAGAGCGGGATGGGCTTCGAGGGCGGTGTTGACGTTGTTGATGTACGCCTGATGATGCTTGGTGTGATGGATTTCCATCGTTTTCGCATCAATATGTGGCTCAAGCGCGTTGGTGGCGTATGGCAGTGGGGGCAATGTGTAAGCCATGCTGTTCCTTGCTGTAAAATCGAGGCTGGCGATCAAGTTTTCTTCCGACTTCTCCCGGAGTTATAGCCGTTGCGGAATTGTGCTGCAAAGGACCGTGATGCGGAAGAGGGCGAAAGCTGTGAGCGCGCCGCCCGCGCTTTACACGCTGCCGGGCAGTCGCGAGAATGCCGGGAGTTTGACCCTGCCATCGTAAGGAACACGCTGAAATGAGTACGCTGATTGAGTCCGTCCACGCCCGTGAAATCCTGGACAGCCGTGGCAACCCGACTGTCGAAGTCGACGTGACACTGGAGGATGGAACGATCGGCCGGGCGGCTGTCCCCAGTGGGGCCAGCACCGGTGCCCACGAAGCCTGCGAACTCCGCGACGGCGACAAGAAGCGGTACAAAGGCAAGGGCGTGCTGAAGGCCGTTTCGTCGGTGATCGATGAGATTGCCCCCGAGATTGAAGGCCTGGACGTTGTCGACCAGTTGACGATCGACGACACGATGCTCAAGCTCGACGGCACGCCGAACAAGGCCCGGCTGGGGGCCAATGCCATCCTCGGCGTCTCCCTGGCGTGCGCGCACGCCGCCGCCAGCGCCAGCATGCTGCCGCTGTACCGCTACCTCGGCGGTGTCGGTGCCAGAATCCTGCCGGCTCCGATGATGAACATCATCAATGGCGGAGCACACGCCAACAACGGCATCGACGTCCAGGAATTCATGGTGATGCCCCTCGGCTTCGAGACCTTCAGCGAAGCGCTGCGGGCCGGCACCGAAGTGTTCCATACCCTGAAGTCCGTGCTCTCTGAGAAGGGGCTCAGCACGGCCGTTGGCGACGAAGGCGGTTTCGCACCGTCTCTCGGCAACAATCAGGCGGCCCTCGATGTGATCATGACGGCCATCGACCGCGCCGGCTACAAGGCGGGCGACCAGATCAAGATCGGCCTTGATGTGGCTTCCACCGAGTTCTTCAACGCCGAGAAGGGCCAGTACAAGTTCGACGGCAAGCAGATCAGCAGCGCTGAAATGGTTGACCTGCTGGCTGGCTGGGCCTCCAAATACCCCATCTGCTCCATTGAAGACGGCTGTGCGGAAGACGACTGGGCCGGCTGGAAGCTGCTCACCGACAAGATCGGCGACAAGGTGCAGCTCGTGGGGGATGACCTGTTCGTCACCAATGTGACCCGCCTGCAGAAGGGGATCGACGAGGGGATTGGCAACAGCATCCTCGTGAAGGTCAACCAGATCGGCACGCTGACGGAAACCATCAATGCCGTGGCGCTCGCCCACCGCAGTGGCTACACCTCGGTGATGAGCCACCGCAGCGGCGAGACCGAAGACACCACCATCGCCGACCTCGCCGTGGCTCTCAGCACCGGCCAGATCAAAACCGGCTCCGCCAGCCGCACCGACCGCATCTGCAAGTACAACCAGTTGCTGCGGATCGAAGAAATCCTGGGTGAAGGCGCGGTCTATGGCGGAACCCTGTGGAAGCGCTAAGGACCGCGGCAAGAATAACTGTCGACTTTTGACAAGCCGTACAGCCAATGAGCCGGAGGGCCTTAGCCGGCCTTAGCCCCCGGTTGGAGGATCATTGGAAGACGCCAACGCCACGAACCGGACGCTAACGCGTGCCGGCTGATGAATCTGCACTCAATCGGCGTCCATCCCAAGCAACTTCACCATGTTATTGTTGCCGCGATCCTAAAGCGCGGGAAGAATTTAGCCACGGATTGAACACGGCGCGGGCTTGCCCGAAACCCAACACCGTTGGGCGGAGGATCCTCAGCCGCAAGGGGGCGAAATTCGACAGCCCAGGGCGAAGTTGGCAACGCCAACCAAGCCCTGGGTGGAATGAACACGAGAGACAGAGCCCCAGCGCCCCAACGGGCCAACGGGGCGTCACTCGTGATGTTTCGCCAGCCGTTTGAACGCATCATGCCCCGTCGGGGCTCCCGCCATTGGCGCGGCCAGACTCAGGGCTTCGCCGACATTCGTCGGCTGCGCCCTGGGCTAGCAACCTGACGGTTAGGCGTACGGAGAAAACAACTTCCAGCGCGACTTTTGTCGGTCAAGATTGGCTCTCCCTCGTAATTCTGTGTACGATCTTGCAACACAGCTTGAGTGAACGCTGTTTTCGGCGTCCGTTGACTTGCGCATGTCATAAAACACCATGTCGAATGCAGATTTGCCGAAAAACAGCCCGGAGGCTGCATCGCCCCTGACCGGAAATTCGACCATCGGGGGCCGCCCGGTGGAGCAGCCGACAGCCGATCAGTTGGCGATGACGGGGCACCACCCGCGGACCGCCGACAGCATTCTGCCGGTCGACTACTTGCCGGGCACGGTGTTTGGCTCGTACCAGTTGCAGGAGAAATTGGGCGAAGGGGGGATGGGGGCGGTCTTCAAGGCCACGCATCTGAAGCTCAAGAAGGTGATGGCCCTCAAGATTTTGCCGGTGGAAAAGCTCCGCGGGCCCGAATCGGTGGCTCGCTTTGAACGCGAAATGGAAGCGGTGGGCCGCGTCGAGCACCCCAACATCGTGCAGGCGTACGATGCCGGTGAAGTCAACGGCATCCACTTCATCTCGATGAACTACATTGAGGGGAGCGATCTGTCCCAACTGGTGCGGAAGAAGGGGACGCTGTCAGTCACCAGTGCCAGCAAGGCGGTCCGTTCGGCGGCGCTGGGATTGGCGGCCGCTCACAACGCAGGCTTGGTGCATCGGGACATCAAGCCCTCCAACCTGCTGGCCGACAAGCAGGGAAAAATTCACATCCTCGACCTGGGTCTGGCGCTCCTGGGCGATGCACAGTCCGCCAACCGCACCGAACTGACCGCCGCCGGCACCTGTTTCGGCACCCCCGACTACATGGCTCCCGAACAGTGGGACGATTCCCACTCGGTCGACGCCCGCAGCGACCTGTACGCCCTCGGCTGCACGCTCCATTTTTTACTGGTGGGCCGGGCTCCGTATGAAACGGACGACTTCAAGACCATGATCGGCAAGATGCGGGCCCATCTGGACCGTCCGATTCCCGACCTCAAGGCCGCCCGGCCCACTTTGCCGGAGGGCTTGGTGGCAATCTACACGCGACTGATGGCGAAGCGGCCCGAGGACCGGATTCAGACGGCGAATGAACTGGCCGATGCGCTCGAACCCTACACGAAGAAGTCCAAATCCACGGATGATCTGCCGGACCTCGGTGAGCGGTCTGGCGCGAGCCACCGGTCCGGTGGTTCGGCGGGCGGGAGCGGCATCTCCGCGGGTGCCGCGCGGCCCATCAAGGGCGATTCGATCTTCAATGACGGCGAGCAGTCGTACAACCAGACGGTGAGCCTCAGCCGCTCGGACCTGCTGCCCGATCCGTTGAGTACCGCCCCGGCCACGCAGCAGATTTCGATCACGCTGACGCCAACCTCCGCGAGCCGCGCCACCACCAACCCAAGCGTCCCCCGCAAGCCCTTCCCCAAACCGTGGCTCCTCGCCGGTGCCGCCGTCTTCGTCCTGCTGATGTTGGCCGGAATCATCATCAAGATCACGCAAAAGGACGGCTCGGTCACGGAAATCCCAGTGCCCAAAGGCGCGAAGGTCGAAGTCACGACGACCAAAAAGCGCAAGATCGCGTCAAACGCGGCCAACAAAACAATTGAAAATCAAAAATCGAAAATCGAAAATGCCGTGGCCCCCTTCGACGCGGCGACCGCCTTGAAGCACCAGGAAGCCTGGGCCGCGTATCTGAAGGTGCCGGTGGAATACACGAACAGCATCGGCATCAAGTTCCGCCTGATCCCGCCCGGGGAGTTCTTGATGGGCAGCACGCCCGAGGAGATTGACGCCGCCTTGAAGGAGGCGTGGGATGACAAGAATGCGCAGGAGTGGATCAAGGCTGAAGGTCCCCGGCACAAGGTGGTGTTGACGCAGGCGATTTATCTCAGCGTGTACGAGGTGACGCAAAAGGAATGGGGGCATGTGATGAAAACCAATCCATCACATTTCTCGCCCATGGGCATGGGCAAGGAGGCGGTGGCGACCCTAGAAACGGCGCAGCACCCTGTAGAGATGGTGAGCTGGCAAGAAGCGGCGGAATATTGCTCAAAACTGAGCCAGCAGGAACAGTTGAAGCCGTTTTATTTCCGGGCGGGAGAAACTGTGACCCCGCTAGACGGGACGGGCTACCGGTTGCCAACGGAAGCGGAGTGGGAATTCGCCTGCCGGGCGGGCACGACCTCCAAATACTGGATTGGCGATACAGACGACGACCTACTGCGCGCGGGGTGGTATGGAACGAATTCGGGCGGTCGGACGCACGCGGTGGGCGAGTTAAATGCGAATCCGTTTGGTCTGTTCGACGTTCACGGAAATGTTTATGAGTGGGTTCAGGACACGTACGACCCGGCATATTACGGGCAGTTTGCGGAAAAAATTGCAGTGGACCCTGCAGGCCCCATTTCGCAGGGCACGGACTGGGTGTTGCGGGGCGGAAATTGGCACTTCGGCGCATTGGCCTGTCGTGCGGCGATCCGCCATCGGCGCCCGGGGGACCATGACTACAACCTGGGCTTCCGCCTGGCCTTAACCGTGGACGCCGTTAAGCAGCTTCAAAAGCCGGAATCCAAGCCCGCGACGGTCGCCTCCTCCACAACCGGCTGGCACGGCTGGCCCGCCGACGCCCCACCCCCCGCCATCGCCCCGTTCGATGCCGCTCAAGCGCTCAAGCATCAGGAAGCCTGGGCCGCGTACCTGAAGGTACCGGTCGAATACACCAACAGCATCGGCATGAAGTTCCGGCTGATCCCGCCCGGTGAATTCATGATGGGGGCAACGAAGGATGAGATCGAATACATGATCAAGGGGCTCATCAATCCAGCGGACCCATGGCAGGAAGTCGCACGCAGCGCGGGGCCGCTTCATAAAGTGATCCTCACGCACCCTTATTATCTAGGTAGACACGAAGTCACGCAGTCACAGTTTGCGAACGTTATGGGGCGAAATCCATCGCGGTTCGCTGCGAAAGGAGCAGATCCAGAATTGGCCGCCAAAGTCGTGGCGTTGGACACCGCGAACCACCCCGTCGAGTGGGTGACGTGGAACGATTCCGCCGAATTCCTCTCCAAGTTGAGCGAAAAGGAGCAGTTGAAGCCGAATTATTTCCGCGCGGGGGAAACGATCACTGCCTTGAAGGGGACTGGCTATCGCTTTCCCTCCGACGCGCAATGGGAGTTCGCCTGTCGGGCCGGCACTTCGTCCCGATTTTCCTTCGGCGACCGGGAAGACGAGTTGTTCAAGAGCGAATGGGTCTCAGGGAATTCCGATGCGCGAACTCACCCGGTGGGGGAACTGCAGGACAACCCGTTTGGCCTGTTCGACATCCATGGCAACGTCGCGGAATATGTGGGTGACGGGTGGGATGCAAATTACTTCCAGCAATTCGCAACGACGCCGGCTGTGGACCCCGCAGGTCCGGACGCAAGTCAAAGACTCTGGCGCGGCGGTGATTGGCACTATTCGGCAGCCTTTTGCATCGTGCCCAGCCGCTACAGCGGGAACGCCTCACAGGGCGGCCCCATGTTGGGTATTCGCGCGGCATTGACAATCGAGGGCGTCCGGGAACTATTGAAGCAAACGCCAGAAACCACGGCTGGCTGGCACGGCTGGCCCGCCGATGCCGTGCCCCCCGCCATCGCGCCGTTCGATGCCGCTCAAGCGCTCAAGCATCAGGAGGCCTGGGCCGCATACCTGAAGGTTCCGGTCGAATTCACGAACAGCATCGGCATGAAGTTCCGGCTGATCCCGCCCGGCGAGTTCATGATGGGCAGCACGCCAGAAGAGATTGAAGCCGTCTTGAAGCTCGCCGCTGAGGACAAGAATTGGCAGGAGTGGATCAAGAGCGAAGGCCCACGGCACAAGGTGGTGCTGACGCAGGCGGTTTACCTGAGCGTGTCCGAGGTGACGCAAGAGGAATGGGAGGCGGTGATGAAAACCAACCCGTCGCACTTCGCGGCGACGGGGATGGGGAAGGAAGCGGTGGCAAACCTGGAGACAGGGATGCACCCTGTGGAGATGGTGAGCTGGAACGACGCGGCGGAGTATTGCTCGAAGCTGAGCCAGCAGGAACAGTTGAAGCCGTTTTATTTCCGGGGGGGGGAGACGGTGACGCCATTGGACGGGACGGGCTACCGGCTGCCGACGGAAGCGGAATGGGAATTCGCCTGCCGGGCGGGCACGGCCTCCAAATACTGGATTGGAGACACAGATGACGACCTGTTGCGTGCCGGGTGGTACGGGGCAAATTCGGGGGCCCGCACCCATGCGGTGGGTGAGTTGAAGGCGAATCCATTTGGACTGCATGACATTCACGGGAATGTGTACGAGTGGGTGCAGGACTGGTACGACCCCGCGTATTACGGACAGGTGGCGGGAAAAAATACGGTGGACCCTTCTGGCCCGTTTTCTCTGGGCTCGTACCGGATGGGCCGTGGCGGCGGCTGGGGCGTCGACGCGGCGTATTGCCGGCCGGCGGCCCGCCGCTCGTACGGTCCGACGTACCGCACGAACGACATTGGCTTCCGCCTGGCCTTGAGTCCGTCTGGTCAGACCACGGAGCGCCCAGACCGGTGAGCGGAGCCTGGCACGGAGGCCCGGAGGGAGGTGGCGGAGCCCCGACCGGAGGAGCCGCAGTGGCTGGCGGAGCGGTGCAGGGTTTAGTTGCAGATCGCGACAAGCGCAGCGCGGCGCTCGCGTGGAAATAGCGATCGTGATGAACGCACCCCGGCAGGGGTGCCAGCACTTTTCCTCACACGCTGCTGCGATCCCTCCGGGATCGGATCTCCGCTCGGTCCACCACCGGGGGTGTCGCTTCGCTCAACCCCCGGCTAATAAGGGCTTTCATCCCTCCGGGATGATCTCTTGGCATCGTCGCCTGCGAAAGTGATCCGTTGTAAAAAAGCGACAATTATTCTTTCTCCGATCCTAAGGCCCTCCGGCTCATGGAATCGTTCACATTGGCTTACCATCCCTGTTACCGTTTCTGCGATCCTCCGTTCATTGGCAGTTAAGAACACCAGGGGTGTCCGGTTAAGTGTCTCAGTGACTTCAATCGACGATACTCCTTGTCACAATTTCCAATTTCCAAAATTGGCCATGCCGTGCCTGCCTGGGTCTTCGTACTGCCCGTGTCCGCCTTATGGGCGCTGGCGCACTGGCCACCCTGGCTGGTGATGACCTGCATCGCGCTGTCGCTGCTGGTGATTTTGAAGGCGACCGTTCTGGCTGATTTTCAGAAAGCAGCACATCGCAGGGTCAGCTTTTTCGAAGTCTTGACTTGGTATCTCGCCTGGCCCGGACTGAACGCCCGCGACTTCTTCTCCAAGTCACCGTTGCTCGGGACACAGGTGTCAGCGGGGGAATGGATGCAGGCCGTCGGCAAGACAGGCGTGGGCTTGGCCTTGTTGCTGCTCGTGGCTCCGCTCGTTGCGCGCCACTCTCCCCTCGCAGGCGGATGGGTGGCGATGGTCGGAATCGTGATGCTGCTGCATTTTGGCGGTTTTCACCTGCTGGCCCTGGGCTGGCGCTGTGCCGGCCGCGCGGTGCAGCCGATCATGCATGCCCCATTGCTCGCCACCTCTGTTGGCGATTTTTGGAGCAACCGGTGGAACCTGGCGTTTCGGGATTTTGCCAACGCATTCGTGTTGCGGCCGCTGGCCCGGCGGTCGAATGCCCGCTGGGCGATGTGGGGCTGTTTCGTCTTCTCGGGACTGGTCCACGAACTGGCCATCTCCGTTCCTGCCCGCGGAGGCTATGGACTGCCAACAGCTTATTTTCTGCTGCAGGCCTGGGGCGCGTCGTTCGAACGATCTGCGTTCGACAAACGCACCGGGATCCCTGGCAGGCTGTTCACCATCGCGATTGTTGGGCCACCGGCCTTCTTTCTGTTCCATCCCCCGTTCGTCTTGAACGTGATCCTGCCACTCGTGGCAATGGGAACTCCATCATGACTCTCGTCGCAAACCTGATTTTTGTGGGTGGCATCCTGCATCTGGGAACCCTGCTGGGAAGCGCCCAGGTGCCCCGCGAACTCCGCTTTCGCGAAGAACTGCCGAAACTGGCCCCTTTGCTTCAGCACTGGATCCTCGTTGCCGGCGGTTACGTCGTGCTGGATCTCGTCGCCTTCGGCCTGATCTCGATCTGTTGTGCCAAGGAACTCGCCTCTGGAACGCCACTGGCCCGCGCGTTCTGTGGATTCGTTGCCCTCTTCTGGCTGATCCGGCTGCTGATCGCGATATTTCTGTTCGACGCCCGCCCTTACCTCCGCAACTGGTTCTTGCGGCTGGGATACCATGGCCTGACCATGGTTTTCACGTACCATACGCTGGTCTACGGAGCAGCGGCACTGTTGTAGATGTCGTGCAACAGGCCACTCGGCACGCGCCGTGTTCACTTCACCTGAAAATTCGGCTTCGACCATTGAACGCGGCCGAGCCACGTGGTGCCGTCGGCTCCCTTGGGGTGCGGGCTTCCGGTAAGGATGTATTCCGAGTCGGTGACCCAGGATTCGTCCGTCGAGATCGCGGCTGCGCCGAAATTGCCGAGCATCACCCCGCGTTCGGGCAGCAGAGTGCGTTCGGTTTTGCGGATCACCTGGAGTTTTTCCGGGTCGACCTGAGCCACGAAGATCGGGGCACGGTTTCGGGCAATGTGGTCGTTGTTCGCCCCGCGCCGGGTGTAGCAGAGAAACAATCCGTCGGCGTGCACCAGCCAATGCGCCTGCGTGTTGTAGCTCCCCAAGTCCTGGCCGTCGTCGAAGGTCCACTTCTTGACCGGCTGGTATTGCAGGCCGTCGGTGCTGGTGGTGACGTAGGCAGCGGCATCGTTGCGGAGAGTCAAATAGAACTTTCCTTGGAACCGAACCAACGATGGTTCGGCGAATCCCCGGCCTCCCGGGGTGGCCAGCTCAGTGCCGTGCTTGAGGTACTTCATGTCCTGTCCGTCAAACGAACAATGCAACACAGTGGCGGTGTAGTCGCTGCCCGCCTGACCCTTGAAATACATGGGAATCAGCAGCGAGCCGTCGTCGTTCACCAGCCATTGCACGCAGCCCGGAGCGACGAGGAAGAACTTCCCCTCGGTCTCTGGCAGTGCCAGCATTTTCCAGGTCGTCCACTTCTGGGTTTTTGGGTCATACGTGGCATAGGCGCACTCGTGAGACCGTGGCTTGTCCAGAAGCTGCGCCCCTGCCTTGCTGTAGCGCAGCTTGGTGCCAATGGCGACCAGCTCGCCACTCTGGGGATGCCAGCCGGGAGTGACATCGGCCACGGCCAGCGTTTCGTCATTCTCTCCTTGTTGCCAGGCGAGTTCGGGAATCTCCGTCGGGCGTGTCCACGTCTGGCCGAGATCGTTCGTGCGGAGGAAATACAGTCCCGAGTAGTGGTCGTCGGCCGAGAGGTGCTTTTGAATGGTCATCACCACGGCCGGTCGGCCGTCCTTGCCATATCCCGGCAGCGCGGCCACGCGGGGGTGGAACCAGCAGAACGCCTTGGTCAGCTCCTTGAACACCGGTTCGGCTTTGACTTCGAAGGGCAGCACAACCGGCTCAGCCGCTTGCGTCGCCCTGCCACCGACGAACAAGGGCATCAAAGCAATCGCGGACAGGATCCGCAGAATCCAAAAGCGGCGACAAGGACACTGATGACGGCACGGGTGCACAGGACTCATTGGCCCAAATCCTCTCAGGACGCCTCTGGGACACGCATCGTTGGTCAGTCGTGGGATCTCCCCGCGACACTTGAATCTTAACGGATTCTGTCGACGCGCAAACCAGTCGACGAGAACTTGGCAAATCTTGCGACCGGAACAGGACGCATTCCAGCAGTCCTCAGTACGCTTTGGGCACCTCCCCGTGAAGGCGGCCGCTCCCTACAATTGCGGAGAGGCGAGGCGAACAGGTTTGGGGAACGGAATGAGCACATTGACAGCGGCCGATGCGGACCGGAACACCGTGGGGTGGAATTTCGACAACACCTATGCGCGGCTGCCGGAGGTGTTTTTTGTTCCGGCCATTCCCGCCACGCTCAAGGAGCCACGGGTTTCGATTCTGAACCATCGGCTGGCGCGGGAACTCGGTCTGAATTTTGACGCACTTTCGCCGCAGGCCGCGGCGGAACTGTTCGCTGGCCAGAAGTTGTCGGAGCCGTTCCAGCCGATCGCCCAAGCGTACGCCGGGCACCAATACGGTCACTTCACGATGCTCGGTGACGGCCGGGCCATCTTGCTGGGCGAGCATCGCACACCCTCCGGCCGGTTGGTCGACATCCAATTGAAGGGGGCCGGGCGGACGCGGTTTTCTCGCGGAGGCGACGGGCGGGCGGCGCTGGGACCGATGCTGCGCGAGTACATCATCAGCGAGGCGATGGCCGGACTGGGCATCCCCACGACGCGGAGCCTCGCCGTCGTCACCACCGGCGAACCAGTATTCCGCACATCGGCCCTGCGCGGGGCGATCCTCACCCGGGTGGCCGCGAGCCACATCCGCGTTGGCACATTCGCCTATCTGGGGGCGCGGCAGGATGAAGAGAACCTGCGGGTGCTGGCCGACTATACGATCGAACGCCACTATCCCGAGCTGGCCGACATCTCGCAGAAGTATCTGGAGTTCTTGCGGGCGGTGATCGACCGCCAGGCGGCGCTTATTGCCCAGTGGCAGCAGGTGGGGTTCATTCATGGCGTGATGAACACCGACAACATGGCCATTTCCGGCGAGACGATCGACTATGGCCCCTGTGCGTTCATGAACGCCTATCATCCGGGCACGGTGTTCAGTTCGATTGATCAGCATGGGCGCTATGCCTATGGCAATCAGCCGGCGATCGCGCAGTGGAACCTGGCCCGCTTTGCGGAAGCCCTGCTGCCGCTGCTTGACCGCGATGAGAAACAGGCGATCGACCTGGCCACGGGTGTTCTGCATGAGTTTCCGACGATGTTCGAGGAGTATTGGCTGAACGGCATGCGGAAAAAGCTGGGGCTCGAAACGAGTGAGCCCGGCGACATGAAGATTGTTCAATCACTCCTCGACTGGATGGAACAGGCGCAGGCCGATTTCAATGGCACGTTCCGGGATCTCTCGCTCGACGAACTGCCAGATCGCGACCTGTATCGCACGCAGAGTTTTCAAGCGTGGTATGCACAATGGCAGCAGCGCTTCGCCCACAACGCCCGATCCGCGGTCTCCGCCCGCGGCGCAATGCGAGCAGTCAATCCCGCCATCATTCCACGAAACCATCTCGTAGAGGCGGCTTTAGCCGCCGCGGAACAACATCACGACCTGTCCCCGACGCATCGTCTGCTTGAGGCACTGACAAGGCCGTTTGACGCTCAAACCGAATTGGCGCGGACTCAAACTCCGCCACCGGCAGACACCAACTATCGGACCTATTGTGGCACCTAATCGCACAGGGATCGTGCACGGGTGGTGAGTTTTTGACCGCCACGGTCATCGGCTGTCCACGGTTCCATCAGCGCCCAGCCCCCCGAAATCATTGGCCAGCGCGGATTCGACCTTCACGGCGGACAGGAAGTGTGAGGCGTCCAACGGCCCTCGATTTGCTCTAACAAGTGTCGTGCGCACACCCAATCACATCAAGGGATCATCATGATTAGTCGTCGTGAAGCGTTGCTGACCTGCGCCAGCCTGCTGGCCTGTTCCGCGTCCGTCTCGCTGCCCGTCTTCGCCGCCGAGGAGCAGGGCATCGAACCCGCGCGGATCAAGGCGGCACGGGACAAGGCGATCGCTTTTCTGCGGGTGTCACAATCCGAAAAAGGTGGCTGGACGGTTCAGGCCGGGCCCGGCGTCTCCGGCCTGGTCACCGCCGGTCTGCTGCAAAGCGGGGTTGGCCCCGATGACCCGATGATGCAAAAGGCGCTGAAATTCCTCACCTCGTTCGTGCAACCGGATGGAGGGCTGTACGAACCCAGGAATCAGATTGGCAACTATGAAACGAGCATCGTCATCCTGGCACTCAAAGAGGCCAATGCCGACAAGCGCTACGACGAGACGATCACAAATGCCGTGGCCTACGTCAAAAAGATCCAGTTTGACGGCTCCGAAGGTGTCAAGAAGGAAGACGTGAAATTCGGCGGTGCCGGATATGGCCGCAGTGGCGACCGTCCCGACCTCTCCAACACGGCGTTCCTGCTGGATGCCCTCAAGGCCGCCGGCGTCGACAAAGACGACGAGGCGATGAAGAATTCGATTGTCTTCGTGTCCCGCTGCCAGAACCTGGAAACCGAACACAACACCACGGAGATGGCGTCGAAGTTCAATGACGGCGGATTTTACTACACGCCGATCGTCAACAAGGACATGGCGGGCAAGGGCCTGAAGTCCTACGGAAGCATGACCTATGCCGGCCTGAAAAGCATGATTTATGCTGGGCTTTCCAAGGAAGACCCGCGCGTCAAAGCCGCTTTCGGCTGGATTCAAAAGAACTACAGCGTGGACGAAAATCCCGGCCAGGGACAGAGCGGTCTGTACTACTATTTCCAGACATTCGGCAAGACGCTACATGTGCTCGGCGAGTCGACGCTCATTGATGCCAACGGAGTCAAGCATGACTGGCGCAAGGATCTGGGCGAGAAGCTCATTTCCCTGCAGAAGGAAAATGGAAGCTGGGTCAACAGCAATCCGCAGTTCTTCGAAGGCGACCCCAGCCTGGCGACCGGATTTGCCCTGCTGGCCCTGAAGTACTGCGACATGCCATAGCAAGTCTTGCGGTGCTGACGCGCCAGGTTTGGAAGATTTCAAATCTCAGATTTCAAATTTCACAGTTGCTGCTGAAGGACCGAAGTCCTTATCCATTGGCATGCGAGGATGCGATCGCGAATCGCATACTGTGAAATTTGAGCTTTAAATCTGAGATTATTGTGTCAACAAACTCGGCGATGCCGGCCCGCCGGTCGAAAGGCGGCAGCCAAGCCTACTACCGCGCCGTCCATCCACCATCGACAACCAGGGCGCTTCCGGTCATGTAACTTGATGCGTCGCTGGCCAGGAAGATCGCCGGGCCTTGGATCTCTTCCATCCGGCCCCAGCGGCTCAGAGCCGTGGCTCCAATCACATTCTTCTTGGCGTCTTCGGTGTTGGCGATCGACTCATTCATTGGAGTCAGGAACGGACCGGGGCACAGGGCGTTGACGGTGATGTTCCATGGGGCCAACTCCAGCCCCAGCGTCTTGGTCATCAGCAGCACTGCCCCTTTGCTCGCGCTGTAGGGCGAGCGCAGGGCCAGACCGACCAGCCCCAGTGTGCTGGAGACATTGATGATTCGGCCGGACTTGGCCTGCTTCATGTGGGGCACGACCGCCCGCACGCAGAGCCACACGCCGTTGGTGTTGATGTTCTGGACCTGCTGAAACTGCTCGAACGTCAGTTCTTCGATTGGCCCACGAATATTGATGCCGGCGTTGTTGATCAGCACGTCGATCTTGCCGAATTCGGAGATGGCACGGGCGACCATCGCGTCGACTTCCTGGGGCTCGCTCACATCGGCGGCAATCCCCACCGCCTTGATTCCGTATTCCTTCGCCAGATCTTTCGCCACCGCGGCTGCCTCGTCAGCATTGCGGCTGGTGAGCAGCAGGCTGGCACCGGCGGAGGCCAGGGCGGCGGCCATCGCCTCGCCGAGGCCTTTTGAGCCACCGGTGATAATGGCCACTTTTCCGTGAAGATTAAACTGTTTGATTCCAGGCAGGGCGGGCATGTGGGCGTCTCTGAAGGTGGGGATCAAGTCTTCGGGAGAGGCGGGCCGTTCGTGGTTTAGTTGCTGTCAATAACAGCACATGACGTTGGGCGATATCAGATATCGTAATACAGCGCGAATTCGTAGGGGTGCGGCCGCTGGCGGATGGCGTCGACCTCGTTTTCGGTCTTGTACCAAATCCAAGTGTCGATCACGTCTTCATTAAAGACGTCGCCACGGAGCAGGAATTCGTGGTCCTGCCGCAATGCCTCCAGTGACACTTCCAACGAAGCGGGAGTCTTGGGGTAGTCGCCCAGTTCTTCCGGGAGCAGGTCGTACATGTCCTTGTCGAGCGGCTGGCCGGGGTCAATGCGGTTTTGAATGCCGTCGAGCGCCGCCATCAACATGGCGGCGAAGGCCAGATAACCATTGGACGAAGAGTCGGGAATGCGGAACTCAAACCGCTTCCCTTCGCGGCTCGGGTCGTACACAGGAATCCGCACGGCGGCCGAACGGTTGCGGCTGCTGTAGGTCAGGTTGACGGGGGCATCGAACCCGGGAATAAGCCGCTTGTAGCTGTTGGTTGTCGGGCAGCAAAAGGCCATCAAGGCGGGAGCATGCTTCAGTATCCCGCCGATGGCGTGCATCGCCATGGGGCTTAACCCCGCGTACCCAGAGCCCGCGAAGAGCGGCTCGTTCTTTTTCCATAGCGAAAGATGAATGTGGAGCCCGGAGCCGTTGTCGTTCCACAGGGGCTTAGGCATGAAGGTGGCCGACTTGCCGTGCCGCGCCGCCACGTTCTTGACGATGTATTTGTAGAGCAGCAGATGGTCGGCCATTTTGACCAACGGCTGGTACTTCATGTCGATTTCGCACTGCCCGGCCGAGGCACCCTCATGATGTTGCGATTCGACTTCGACGCCGCAGTCCTGCAGCGTGAGCATCATCTCCGTCCGCAGATCCTGCAGGCTGTCGGTGGGAGGAACCGGAAAGTAGCCCTCTTTGTGGCGGATCCGGTAGCCACGGTTCCCGCTGCCCTCCGGTCGGCCACGGGTCCACTGCCCTTCGCCACTTTCAATGTGGTAATATCCCTCGTGTTCGTTCTGGTCAAAACGGACATCGTCGAACACGAAGAACTCTGCCTCAGCCCCGATGAAAGCGGTGTCGGCCAGGCCGGTCGACTTCATGTAGTTTTCGGCCTTGATCGCCACATTCCGCGGATCTTTGGCGTAGGCCTGCCGCGTCAAAGGATCAAGGATGTTGCAGGTCAACGCCAGCGTCTGCTTCATGAACGGGTCGACGATCGCCGTATTGGCCTGTGGCACAACCAGCATGTCACTCTCGTTGATCGCCTTCCAACCCCGGATCGAGGAGCCATTAAAACCCAGCCCGTCTTCGAAACTGGCTTCCGTCAGCACTTGGATCGGGATCGTGAAATGTTTTTGCGTTCCAGGGAAGTCCATGAAACGCAGATCGACCGCCTTGATTTCGCGCTCGCGGCACAGGGCCAATACCTTGCTCGGCGTCATACGCTGCTCAAACTCGTTCAATGATGAAACCAGTCTCGCGAAACTGCGCGCGATGACCATTAGAACTCTGATTCGCTGAAACTGCGACCACGCACGGCGGAATTCGTTTGGGGCACTCACCCAAGTCGACGAGGGGCGCACCGAAATTGCGCACCTGACAGTCGGTCAGGGTGGGCAGCGAATGCCGCGCCGTTAGGCACAAAAACACCTCTGTCCACGAAAGTTCTGGAATTGTGCGTCGCTTTGTGATCCTCATTCACGACCATCCGTTTTTGCACTGGGATTTGATGCTCGAAAACGAGGCATCTTTGCGTAGTTGGAGGCTGCTGACGGATCCAGAATGGCTGATGCGTGGCGACGGGATCCCCGCTGAGGCGATCCCGGATCATCGCAAAGTCTACCTAGACTACCAAGGCCCCGTCAGCGGTGACCGGGGCTCGGTGTCACAGTGGGACGCTGGCACGTTCGCATTGGCTGGCGAAACCCCGACCGCGATCGGTCTTGAACTGGACGGAAAACACATTCAGGGATTCTTCAAGTTGACGTGTAAAGACGGCCAGTGGATGCTACGACGAGACAGCCGGTCTTGACACGATCTGTCCAACAGATACCCTTCCGCCACTCTCCCACACATCAAATCACCTTGAAGTATCCGATGGCGAAATTCTTCGCGCCCGGAACTCCACTCGAACTGCCGCATCCCTGCGGGAACGCGCTATGTGTCGACTCTGGCTCACGCTGCGCTGTGGCTTGCTATCGCTGCTCCTGATGAGTGGATGGGGCTGCGCTTCGCCGATCGACTTTGAACGCACTCCGGTTGCCGCGATCGAATCCTCGCTGGTGTTTCATCCTTCAAAATACCCCGAAGGAGATTGGACGCCCTCCAAACTGCCGGTCGAAAACGCCTGGTTCACCGCCCCCGACGGCACGCGCCTGCATGGCTGGTATGTGCGGCATCCGAAGCCCGCTGGCGTCGCCCTGTTTGCCCACGGCAACGCCGGGAACGTCACCTACTGGGCGGACACTCTGCGCATTCTCCATCAACGGCATCATCTCACCGTGCTGGCCTTCGACTACCGTGGCTTCGGCCGCAGCGAAGGGATGCCGTCGGAGCCGGGTCTGCTTCAAGACGCCCGCGCTGCCCGCGCGTGGCTCGCCAAAGAAGAAGGAATCCAGGAACAAGACATCATCCTGATGGGCCAGTCGCTGGGCGGGGGCGTGGTGGTCGATCTGGCCGCCACGGATGGTGCCCGCGGCCTTGTTCTCGCCAGCACATTCACCTCGTTGCCCGACGTGGCTCAGGCCCACGTGCCGGCCGTGCCACGGCATTGGCTGAAAAACCGTTTCGACTCCCTGGCCAAGATCCGCAATTACCACGGTCCGCTGCTGCAGGTGCATGGCGACCAGGACCGCCTGGTGCCCTTTGCCCAGGGTCAAAAACTCTTTGCCGCCGCCAATGAGCCCAAACGCTTTGTCACTGTTCCCGGCGGCGACCACAACACGCCACTGCCGGAAGCCTATCGCCAGGCACTGGATGATTTCCTGACATCATTGCCGCCTTATCCAATCTCGGCGGCGGGACGAGCCACGGTCAGCCATAGCGCTGCGGACATTACGGAAGAGATTCAAGAATAAGGGGCGCGGCAAAAATAACTGTGACACTTGTCTCCCGATCCAGCAGCGAACGCCATCAAGGACAGCGAATGAAGTTGGTGGTGAAGCCGACAGGGCTGGCAAAACGGTGCGGAAATCGTACGGTCGACGTGTCCGACAAAAGTTGATTTCAAATCTCAAATTTCAAATTTCAAATTTCAAATTTCACAGTCTGTGCGACCGCATCGAACGATCGGCCATGCCTCCACAGCGAAATACGTAACTCTCGCCCGGAAGGCCAGATGTCGCGAAAAAGTATTTTACTGTGAAATTTGAAATCTGAAATTTGAAATTGCGTTGAAACCAACAAGTGGACTTTTGTCGGACACGTCACGGTCATAAATTAACCACGAATTTTCACGAATAAGGCGAATATCACGAATGATCAACTGGCATGGCTTCGCGGGTGATGGAATCCTGCGTGTTGTTATTCGTGACATTCGTCTTATTCGTGAAAATTCGTGGTCCCCACTTCTCGTTGCCTAACTAAGACCGGCCTTCGGTTAGCATCTTGAAGCGTGCTTTATTCTTTGTCCGGTCCTAAGCCAGCACGCCTGGGTTCGAGTCACGGAGTGACTCGTCGACTTTGTAGCGGCTGTGCGCAAGCCCTCCGGTGAGTGCATTGTTGGTGACCGACTGCCGACTGTGAAGCGCGAAAATCAATCACCGGACGGCTTGCGCCGGGCCGCTCTAACTTTCTCTTTGAACGCCGAGTCGGGATCATGAGGGGCGACATCCGCCTTTCCTGAGAGCCCGCCATGCGCAGTTTCACGTTGCTTCTGATTGCCCTCACGCTGTCGGCCCCGTTCGTACTGGCTGACGAGGCGAACGACAAACCAGCCGCGTCCGGTGGAACCGTTTCGACCTTCGCTGGAACCGGAGTGAAGGGGTTTTCGGGCGACGGCGGTCCGGCGGACCGGGCGCAACTGAACAATGTCTATGGCATCGGTCGCGGTCCCGACGGCGCGCTCTACCTGTGCGACATGGACAACCACCGCATCCGCCGCGTTGCCCCCGACGGGACCATCACCACATATGCAGGCAGCGACCAGAAGGGGCATGCTGGTGACGGCGGACCGGCGACGCGAGCCACGCTCGACATGCCGTATGAGGTTGCGTGGGACCGGGACGGGAATTTGTATTTCGTGGAACTTGGCAACCATTGCGTGCGGAAGGTTGACACCAAGTCGGGCGTCATCTCCACGGTTGTGGGCACCGGCAAGCCAGGGTTCAGCGGGGATGGCGGTCAGGCTGTCGCCGCCACAATGAGGCAGCCACACAGCCTGGCGTTTGATGCCCAGGGGGACTTGTTCGTCTGCGACATCGGCAACCACCGCGTGCGGCAGATCGAGATGCAGACGGGTTTGATCCGAACGTGGTCGGGAACGGGGGAGGCCAAGACGGCTCCCGATGGCTCACCGATTTCCGGGTCGGCACTGCACGGTCCGCGGGCGATCGCCTTCTCATCCGATGGCACCGCGTGGCTCGCGCTCCGAGAAGGAAACGCCGTGCTGCAACTCGATCCGCGTGCGGGCACCCTCAAGCGCGCGGCTGGCACAGGGAAGTCAGGTTTCACCGGCAATGGCGGCCCGGCCCGCGAAGCAAAACTCTCCGGACCGAAAGGTGTGAGCCTGGATGCCGCTGGCAACGTTTACCTGGCCGACACCGAATCGCACACGATCCGCTACATCGACATGCAGCGGGGAACGGTCGAACTTTTGGTGGGTGACGGCAAACGCGGCGATGGCCCCGACGGCAACCCGCTCGACTGCCAACTCGCCCGTCCCCACGGCGTCTTCGTCGACCGCGACGGCACTGTGTTCATCGGCGACAGCGAGAACCACCGGGTGCGTATTTGGCGAAAAAAGTAGCGATGAGAGGAGGGCAGTTCGTGTCTCTCTGGCCGGATCAGACCGTCGCGGCAGGCATGTCGTCGAAGAATGGTCGGGTTTGACAACTTCGACTCGCGCATCGACTTCGCAATGGATGATCCGCCACGTCCCGCCGTGGTCGTCCGGTTTAACGGCGAATGTGGAACCCGGTACAGGCGGCAATTTCTGCCCCGTCGGCATCCGCTTCCGCAATCCAGTTGACACCCCTGTGCGGCACTTGTGGCTCGTTGACACTGCAAAATCGCAGTCCTAAGATCGGAATTCCTGCTGGAGTTGAAGCCACGGCTTCCGACCGGCAGGCTTCGAATCCCCCGCGTGATTGTTCAGGAGAAGGCGCCAAATGGCCGGCGAGAACATTACCAGTGTGCTCCACGAAACCCGTACGTTTCCGCCGCCGGCCGAGTTCAGCGCCCTCGCCCACATCAAAAGTGAAGCCGAATACCAGGCCCTGTGGCAGCGGGCCAAGGATGATCCTGCCGGTTTTTGGGGAGACATGGCGCAGAACCTCGACTGGTTCCGCAAATGGGACAAGGTTCTCGACGGCCAGATGCCCAACACCAAGTGGTTCACGGGCGGGAAGCTCAACGCCTCCTACAACTGCCTCGACCGGCACCTGTTGACATGGCGGAAAAACAAGGCCGCCATCATCTGGGAGGGCGAACCGGGCGACACCCGCACGCTGACCTATCAGGAATTGCACCGCGAGGTCTGCAAGTTCGCGAATGTGCTCAAACGGCTGGGGGTGGTGACAGGCGACCGGGTCACGCTGTACATGCCGATGATCCCGGAGTTGGCCATTGCGATGCTGGCCTGCGCGCGGATTGGAGCCACGCATTCGATCATTTTTGGCGGGTTCAGCGCCGACGCCGTGGCCGACCGCAACAACGATGCGCAGGCCAAAGTGGTGGTCACCGCCGACGGCGGCTGGCGGCGCGGCAAGGAAGTGCCGCTGAAGAAGGCGGTCGACGAGAGCCTCGAACGCTCGCCTTCCGTGGAACGCGTTGTTTGCGTGCGGCGAACAGGCACACCCGTGACGATGGTGCCAGACCGCGACTACTGGTGGCACGATTTGATGGCCACATCGTCCGCGGACTGCGACCCCGAAGAACTCGATGCCGAACATCCCCTGTTCATTCTCTATACTTCGGGCAGCACCGGAAAACCCAAAGGTGTGATGCATTCCACCGCGGGCTACACGCTCGGCACGATGATGACCAGCAAGTGGGTCTTCGACTTGAAGGACGAAGACACTTACTGGTGTACCGCCGACATCGGCTGGGTCACCGGCCACAGCTATATCGTGTATGGCCCGCTGGCCAATGGTGCGACGACGGTGATGTACGAAGGGGCACCGAACTGGCCGGACGAAGGCCGGTTCTGGCAGATGATCGAAAAGTACCGCGTCAACATCTTCTACACCGCACCAACCGCCATCCGGGCGTTCATCAAGTGGGGCGACAACTGGCCCAATTCCCACGATCTCTCCAGCCTGCGGCTGTTGGGCAGCGTGGGGGAACCAATCAATCCGGAAGCGTGGATGTGGTACCACAGGGTGATTGGCGGCGAGCGCTGCCCGATCGTCGACACGTGGTGGCAGACGGAAACGGGGGCGATCATGCTCAGCCCGCTGCCGGGCGTGCAGACGACCAAACCCGGCAGTTGCACGCGCCCGCTGCCTGGCATCGTGCCGGACATCGTCGACAAGGATGGCAACAGCCTGCCCGACAATGCCGGCGGCTTCCTCGTCATGCGGCAGCCCTGGCCCTCCATGCTGCGCACGCTCTACGGCGATCACGATCGCTTCGTGAAGACCTATTTTTCCGAGATCCCCGGCTGCTACTTTGCGGGCGACGGCGCGCGGCGGGATGAAGACGGCTGCCACTGGATCATGGGCCGAGTCGACGATGTGCTCAATGTCTCCGGACATCGCCTGAGCACCATGGAAGTCGAAAGCGCCCTGGTCTCACACCCGGCCGTGGCTGAAGCGGCCGTGGTCGGCTTCCCGCATGAGATCAAGGGCGAGGGGATCTGCTGCTTCGTGACCCTGCGCGTCGGCGATGGTGACGACGCCCTGAAGGCCGAGCTGACGCAACATGTGCGGAAGCACATTGGGGCGCTCGCCCAGCCCGACATGATCCGCTTCACCGCCTCCATGCCCAAAACGCGGAGCGGCAAAATCATGCGGCGGCTGCTGCGTGACATCGCCGCCGGCCGCGAACGGACCGGCGACACGTCGACGCTGGAAGACTTTACCGTGCTGGCGACGCTCCGCGCGTCAGACGAATAGCGGCTTAAAAGGCCCCCCGGGAATGCATCATGACGGAAACTGACAACCTCATCAGTGCCGAGCAATTTGCCGAGCAGCGTCATGAATTCCCGGACGGCGGCCGGTGGGCGGAGCTGGAAGCGGGCAAAGTCGTGACCCTCTCGGACACCGATGTGGATCACGGGACCGCCATCCTCAACCTCAGCAAGGCGCTCGCCGGTGCCGTGCGCCCGATCGACGGCTACGCCTGCTTCGACCAGCGGTTTGTTCTCGCGCGAAATCCAGACACGGTTCGCTCGGCTTCGATGGCGTTTTTCACGGAGGGACCGGCGTTCGCCGAAATGGACAAGCCCGCCAGTGAAACGCGGCCGGCCCTCCTGGTGGAAATCGCCTCGACCAAAGACCGTCGGCTGGCCATGCGGGAGCGCGTCGAAACGTGGCTCAACTGGGGCGTCCCCCACGTCTGGGTTCTCGACACGCATGCCAAGACGGTGCATCTGTTCGCCAAGCACCAAGCCTCACGTCAGTTGACCGGGACACAGATCCTCTCCGGAGGCGAGATTGTGCCACAGCTCTCGGTGGCGGCGAATGAACTGTTTGATGTTCCGAAGTGGTACCGTTAAGAACGGCCCATATTCATGAACGGAGTCCCTTGATGTCCCGCCTCTCACGTCGAACTTTTCTGCAGGCCAGCGGTGTGGCTTCATTGGGGACGTTGGCCGCGCTGCCGGTTGTCGCCAGCCAGACGGCGAAGGCAGCGCCGCGTGCGGCAATCGTGCTCTGCCTGACGGGCGGTCCCAGCCAGATCGACACTTGGGATCCCAAGCCGGACGCGCCGAGGGAAGTCCGCGGCCCCTTCACGCCGATCGCCACTTCGGTCCCGGGTGTGTTCGTCAGCGAACTGTTTCCGCGGCTCGCCCAACGAATGCACAAGGTGCAACTGGTGCGGTCGCTGCATCATGCGGATGTGACGATTCATGAAACCGGTTTGCAGCGGATGCTCACTGGCCGCCGCGAGCCTGGGCGGCCCTGGCCGCACTTCGGAGCGATGATTGCCAAACAATTTGGTCCCACTCCTGAAGCTGTCCCGGCGAATGTGATTCTTCCCGCACCGTTGGAGTCTCTCGGAACAGAGGAGTCGCGCGGGCAGGACGCGGGATTTTTGCCGGAGATGTTTGCTCCGGCATCGAGCGCGGCGGTGAGCCACCTGCTGCACCGCGCGACTCCAGCAGACGAGGCAGCCTACGGCACGCATGAGTTCGGCCGGAACTGCCATGCTGCCAGGCAGCTCATTGAGGCTGGAGTCCGCGTCTGCACCGTCAACCATTTTCAGACGGTGTTTGACGGACCAAGCTGGGACATGCACGCCAACGGAGCGGCACTTCCCACCACGCTCGCCGACTACCGGGATCTGGTCGCGTCTCAGTTCGACCAGGCATATTCGGCATTGCTGGATGATCTGGAGGCCCGTGGCCTGCTCAGCGAGACAGTGGTCGCCGTGGTGAGTGAAATGGGGCGCACACCATTTTTGAACGCTCGCGGCGGACGCGATCACTGGAGCGGCGTCTGGTCGAACCTGTTGGCTGGCGGCCGTGTCGAGGTGGGAATAGTTCTGGGGGCGTCGGATCGACTGGGCGGCGCGCCGGTCGATCAGCCGGTTTCTCCCGATGAATTTTTGGCAAAACTGCTCAGCGCCATGCGGATTGATCCACACAGGCCGGTGGCCGGCCCGCACGGTGCATTCGAGCCGTGGGTGCATCGGCCGGCGACGGCGTAGTTCGTGCCGGCGGACATGCGGGCAGGAACTGGCATCGGGGATAGTTTGGCACATGGACGATCAACGCGAATTTGCGGTGGAGGTCGTCCGCAGGCTGCAGCAGGCGGGATACACCGCGCTGTGGGCCGGAGGCTGCGTCCGCGACCTGCTGTTGGGTCTGCCTGCCGCCGATTATGACGTGGCGACCACTGCCACGCCGGAGCAGGTGCGGGATGTCTTTGGCCACCGCCGCACGCTGACTGTCGGGGCCAGCTTCGGGGTGATCATCGTCCAAGGCCCCAAGCCGGCCGGCGATGTCGAAGTCGCCACCTTTCGTACGGAGGGTCCGTATCTGGATGGCCGCCGACCGCAGTCGGTCGCGTTTGCCACTCCGGAAGAAGACGCGCAGCGGCGCGACTTCACCATCAACGGCATGTTCTACGATCCCCTGACAGAGCAGGTGCTGGACTTTGTCGGAGGGCAGCGGGACTTGGAACTGCGGCAGGTGCGCGCGATTGGCGATGCCCATGCACGCTTTACGGAAGACAAGCTGCGGATGCTGCGGGCGGTGCGGATCACCGCGCGGTTCGGGTTCGATCTGGATCGAGCCACGGGTGAGGCGGTGCGCGCGATGGCGCGGGAAATCTGCGTCGTCAGCCAGGAGCGGATCGCCCAGGAGCTGAAAAAGATACTGGTCAACCGGCACCGGGCGCGGGCCGTGCAGCTCGCGGCGGACCTGGAAGTGCTCCTGGAGATTCTTCCCGAACTGGCCATGCCGCTGGCGACACCTGCTGTATGGACGATCCTCATCAAGTCGCTGGAGATGCTGGAGGCTCCGCGGTTCGAATTGGCGATGGCCGTCCTGCTGCGCGCGGCGGCGATCCCTGAACATGGCATCGTGGCCTGTTGCCGGCGGCTGCGGCTGTCGATCAAGGAGGAGGAACAGGTCCTGTGGCTCGTGCAGCACCAACATGCCCTGCAGGCTGCCGCGCGGCAGCCATTGGCAAAGCTCAAGCGGCTGGTGGCTCACCACCAGATCGACGAACTGATCAGTCTTGCCCGCGTGCAGGCCCAGGCGTGCGGAGGGATCGACGCGGAGGCCGATTTCGTGGAACAGTACCTGCGAGAAACCCCACGAGACATCATCGATCCGCCGCCACTGGTCAACGGGGAGGATTTGAAGCAAATGGGGCTGCGGCCCGGCCCAGCCTTCAAAACCCTGCTGGAGTCGATCCGTGATGCGCAGCTTGAAGGGCGCGTGACCAGGCGTGAAGAGGCCCTGGATCTGCTGCGTTCACTGGCCCGGGAGACCTGAGCGGACGAGAACCACAAACAATCCCCGGAACTTGTTCCGCCAATCAGCCCGGCGGCAGGGCCGAGTTGGGCATCGCGGCACCGGTGGGCTCGGGATAGAACAGCCGGCCGATTTCGCCGCTCAGGGCGGACAAGTACATTTTCTTCCAGGTGTTGTACTCGTAGTCGTCGACCGAGACGCCGATGGTCGTGGGGAACATCGAGTGGATCGACTTGGAATAAATCGAAGACGAATTTTTCCCCTCATCCATGTCGATGACTTCGACCGTCAGATCGGCCCGCCCGCGGTAAAGTTCGGCACTGCGTTCTTCAAACAGGCTGAACTGCCGCAGATCGACGTAGATGACATAGCCGGCGTCAAACTCGGCACCAATCTCCGCCGGCTTGCTCCAGTTGGGGTTCTTGTCCGTCCAGGCATGGACCTTGTCGGTGTCGATCACGGGGATCTTTTTTTCCCGCAGTTGGGCCGCAATATGCCGCGCCAGATTGTGGTCCACATCGGCGTTGTCCCATTTCAGCTCGGGGGGGGCAAAGCAGACGACGAGCACCGGCTTGTTTTTCTTGTCGGTGATCTCGTGCTTGGTCCGAATGTGGAAATCGGGATCAGTCTGGGGCGGACCACCGATCAGCCAGCCCATCAGCAGGACGGCGTTGCAGCCCGTGGCACTCATGGCGACGCAAACCAGGCAGACAGCCTGAATCCAGGTGAGCAGTGCGCGGCGGGTCGGCATGAGTTTCCTTCGGACGGGCGTGCTGGCGAGGTTCATGGTACGTCCCTGCTTGATCTTTGTGCCACCGGGTCTGTGACAGGCGGTCTCAGAATTCGTCGCCGGGACGGTAGTCCCAGAATTTCCGCGTCAGCTCATCAGCCACTTGATCGATGAACTGCCGGCGGAACACCGACAAATCGCGCTGCTCCAGGGGGAGGGCCTGGTGCGACGGGAACTTGGCGTCCATGGTCCCGGTGTAAATCGTGTGCGGCGTCTGTACCCCGTTCTCCTTCGTGAACTTGACGGTGGAGATGAGCGCCGAGGCACTCCCGCGGAGCAATTGCGGACTGTTCGGTTCGGTGAAGCTCACTTGAGTGAAGCGGATCAGAATCACGTAGTTCGCCTTGAACTCTTTGGCGAGGTCCGCCACCTGCACATCGTCGACATCCGAACCATGATCGTCGATCCAGGTGGCAACCTTCTGGGTGTCGACCACGTTGATATCCTGCAGTTTCAGCCGGCGGCTCAGGCCGGCGATCACATCAATGTCCAACGCCCCATACTGGCTGCGGGCGCTTTCCGGTGAGTTCGAAAGGATCACCACCCGCTTGTCCTTGCCCTTCAGCGTTTCGCCGGTTCGCTGCTTGAATTCGCAGTCTTCCAGGTCACGGCCCTTGAGCATCATCACCGTGCCGATGATGATCTGGCAGCCCGTCGACATGGGAAGCAGGGTGATGAAGATCAGCGGGACCAGCGCGGCCCGCAGCCCGCCCAGCAGCCGGAACGGCCGCGTCGGACGGCCTTGCGGAGGTCGTGCTTCCATGGTTGTGGGGCGATCCATCGCCATTCCTTCGCAGCAGCGATTGACGGAAAAAACTCGAGGAGGACGGCGCACCAGGGTGCGGTCGCGGAGCGATTGAGAGCGAGGAAGTCAGTGGGAGGTGAGAGAACGGCTTCGACGTTGTGCAGCTTGAACTCGAAACCTATTTCAAATTTGACGTGTTCGACAAAAGCCAATTTCAAATCTCAAATCTCAAATTTCACAGTCTTTGCAGCCACACCGAACCGTCGACTGAGCTTTAAGGATCGCGGCAACAATAACATGGTGAAGTTGCTTGGGATGGACGCCGATTGAGGGCAGATTCATCAGCCGGCTCGCGTTAGCGTCCGGTTCGTGGCGTTGGCGTCTTCCGATCATCCTCCAACTCATTGGCTGTGCGGCTCGTCAAAAATCGACAGCTATTCTTGCTGCGGCACTAAGGGTACAAACGTAACTGTTGCCCCGCAAAGTGGATAATGCGAAGAAGCATTTTACCGTGAAATTTGAAATCTGAAATTAGATTTCAAGACTCGTGAACGGGCTCGCGTCCCAACATCACCCAACTCCGCGAAACTGCAGGACCAACAAGTAAACCCAATGCAGCACTCCGGCGGCCATCAGGGCGACCATCCAAATCAACGCGGTGTCAGCCGGACGGTGGACGCCGAGAAGCCGGCCGGCGAACACACTGCCAATGCCCCAGGGAACCTGGATCGCGCAAAACGCGGCCAGCAACAGGCCGGCGGGGTTGGCACGACAGCAACCCACAAGATCGAAATGCATAAAGTGCGAAAAGGCGGTCGTCATTCCGCAACTGGGACAGGGAATGCCGACCAGCATGCGGAAGGTGCAGGGCGGAAGACCCAGTTGCTGGTGCGTGCCATACCCCCTGGGGGACGGTTCAAGAGACCGGGCCAGGGCGAAGCCACTTACCAGAAACAGAACCCACGCAGCCAGCAGCCACCGGCCAGTGCGTTGGAGAGGGTATCCGTCCAGAAACAAATTGTGACGCATAGGGGGAGAGGCCGGGAGTGTTAACGGAATCGCTGAATGGCTGCAAGAGGAGTTCGGGGAGATTGAGGGAGGGCGTTCGTTGTCATACACGAGTTGTGAGGGCAATGGTTGTGTTGGATTCATTGCCGACGTGGCGGGAGGGCGAAGCTCCTGCTGAGCCGTGGTTTACGGTGCGAATTGGCCTCTCGCCGCCTTTCGATCACAAAGTCCTTAATTCGCTGTAGAAACCGCGTTTTTCGTTGTTCGCGGCTCGGCAGGAGCCTCGCCCTCCCGCCGCGTCGTCCTGTTTGGGCAGCTCACAGCGACGCCAGCGCCTCCCGGGCACGAGTCAACAGCGACGAATCCTGGTCGCCAGTCCCCTTCAGGTAGTAGACCGATGCCGCCAGCAGTTGCGGGCGAACCTGCGGGCTCGCGTGGCTCAAATCCTCCATCGCCGACGCCGCGAACTTGTAGTCGTGCGCGTCGGTCCCCTTGGTGAGAATCAGGTGTCGGGCGGTGTCGAAGAACGCGGCAGGACTGCCGCCACCCTGGGCGAATTTCAGGGCCTGGGCCGACGCCTGAGCCCGATTGTCCTTCAGCCCAGCGAAAATCGCGTCGATGTCCGGTACCATCTCCGCCGGAACAAGTTCGTCGATGTGCGGCTTGTCCGGCAGGCCGTCCCGCGAACGGGCTCCTTCACGAAACATCGTGACCCACGACGCGGCCTGCAGCAGCGACAACAGGCGTGTCGAATCCTGCCCGCTCTGCCGGAAAGCATAAAACAGCGAATTGCAGGCGGTGGTGGCATGCAGGGTGACGATGGCGGTTTTGCGCATCAACAGCTCGCTGCCGGCCAGCAGGATCGCGTCCCACAGAGAACTCGCCGCGACCCCCTTGTTGAGCAGTTCCACCACAGCCGTGGCCGCACCCTTTGTGTCGGCTTCGCGCAGAGTCTGCAACAGCGAGGTCGTGGCGGCGGGATCTGGCTTGCCCAGCGCCCAGTCGGGACGTATCTGGCCCAGCAACGCCTGGTTCTGCTCCATCGGCGTGGCGGTCGCGCTTTTGCCGCCATTGAGCAACCCGTAAACCAGCGAACGCAGCACCGGCTCGGCATGCTCCCAGCCAATCACCTCCAGCGTGCGGAAGGCGTGGGCGGTAAAGATCGCCTTGTGGCCGATGTTCTGCTGGTCGCGGATGCCAGAGGTCCACAGCAGTTCCATCACCTCGGCGGCCCCGGCTGACCGGCACAGTCCGGCGACCGCGACATCCGCCGCTTCGTCGTCCCAGGCGTTCATGGCCTCGATGAACCGCTGGCGCGACTGAGACGGAGACGGAACCATCGCCTCCTTCACCGGAGCCAGCGACCAATCGCCCTCGCGGACATCCTGTGCCTGCGAATTCTTAAAGTTGTCGAGAGCCCAGAACATGGGCAGCAGCCGGTCGGACTGCGACGCATCGAGCGACAACTGATGGGCGGCGCTCATGGCCAGCACGGCATGGAACTTAAATCCCACCGGCCGGGGCTTGATGTTCCGGATCCCCGCCAGGAACACGCCGCCCAGAAGTTGCCGGTACGGCAGCCCCTTCTTGAGCCGTTCCACCGCCTCTGCCAGGCACCGCTCGCGCGGCGTGCGCTCAATCCACCGCACAACCTCTTCCATCTGTGGCGTGAACTGCACGATGTCGGGAGTCACCTGCACCTCGTCCGCACGGGCGGGCACCAGGGCCTGCAGTGCCTGCCAAGCCGTGGCTCCGGCAAGCACACTGCCTCCAACATCCTTAAAGAAATGACGGCGGTCGATGGCGGACATGGGGATCTCCTCACACGACACAAGCGGAAGACAGTGGTTCCATCATATCATCCTCTGCCGGGAACCTCCCGCTTTGGATGGCATCGGACATCGGATGGCAAGCCACAGGTCCGCGGAGCTGATACCCAACAACCTTGATTCACGCAAAGTTCACGGCAATTTGGTAACGTATGCCATCGCGGACAGGGAGGTTTCGGTGAAGCCACGGCGGGAATGCCAACCTGTGCGGAACTGCTGATTTAACGAACCGAGCCTCGACGCAACCCGAATCCACCACCGAGTCATCAAGTCTGGCTGAAGCAAATCGAGCACAGAGAAGCTCCGGTTCTACGACAGCCGCTCCGTAAAAACTCTGGGCAGTCCATACTTGTCCCCTCAATCCACAGAATTGGCCGTCAACCAGCGCCGCGGTTGGTGGCGGGCAGCGATTCGTTCCCGAACGCTCTTGATCGTGTGGCTGCCGCTGCTGCTGGCCACCTGGCTGGCATACATTTATTACCAGGAAAGCAACATGGCTCTGAAGGTGGGTGACCGAGCCCCCGATTTTTCTGCGACCACCCAGGACGGGACCACCGTTCGGTTGGCCGATTTCGTGGGCAAACGCGGCCTGGTCCTGTTCTTTTATCCCAAGGACGGGACATCCATTTGCACCGCCGAGGCCTGCGCCTTTCGCGATTCGTATGAACAGTTCGCCGACGCGGGAGCGGAGGTCATCGGCGTCAGCAGCGACAACGAAGCGCAGCACCGCTCCTTTGCCGAGGAGCATCGCTTATCGTTCCCACTGATCAGTGACACGGACGGTGCCCTCCGCAAGACGTTTGCCGTCCCCAAGACCCTGGGTTTGTTCCCCGGTCGTGTGACCTATGTCATCGACAAGGAAGGAATCATCCGGCAGGTGTACTCGGCGCAGCTCGCCTCGGATGAGCATGTCCGCCAGGCGCTCGCGGCACTCGGAGTCGAAAGGCAGCCAAAGAAGTAGGGTTCACCCCACCCGCAAGACCCGGCACCACCACTTCCTGCCACGTCGATTTCTCCTGTTTCTGCTTGGAATCTCAGTGTTTCTTGCGGTATGGTGATGCTCTCATCAACCCAGAAGTTCTCCGGGGCTCAGCGGACTTTTGACATGCGCCTGAATCAAAAGCGTGCCTTCCTGTGTGTATTGTTCGGCTTGGTGTGTTTGACGGGGTCTGGAATCCATGCCCAGCCCGGCGCATTTCCAGGGGCCGCGCCCGGAATCCCAGCAGGGATGCCTGGCAACATGCCGGGTTTGCCAGGCGGAATCCCCGGAGCGATGCCAGGGATGCCGGGAGCGGCACCAGGAATGCCTGGTGCGATGCCCGGGATGCCTGGCGACATGCCGGGGATGCCCGGAGGCATGCCCAGCATGCCACGGATGGGAATTCCCGAGCGGATCTGGAGCTGCCAGGGATGTGGCAAAGAGGTCGGGCGTGGCTTGACCACGCCTTCGGTGGCGAACTGCCCCCACTGCGGCGTGCGGTTCAACAACACCGTCGAAGGGATGATGGCCAATTCCAACGACCGGATGGACGACCTGCTCAACCGGTCGCGGACTTCCACCCCTTCCTACTCCGGCAATTCGAGCAGCAGTGCAGTGGCGGGCAGGATTGTAGGTTTGGTGATCTTGCTGGTTGGTGCCTTGTTCGTGCTGGCCGTAGTCGTGGGCGCAGTGGTGCTGTTTGTGTATGTGATCAAAGCGGCCACGGCTCCGCCGAAAAAGTCAAAGAAGACTCGGCGTCGCCCGTCGTCCGGATGGGAGAAGGATGAGGAATAGCCAGAAGACTGTTCGATGAGCCAGATCGTGTTGCTCCACAAGCGGATTACGGCTGAGTCTCAAATCTCGGATCTGAGGTCTCCGACGAAAGTCGGGCGTCTTAGTTTCATGGAATTTCAGATTTCAAATTTCACAGTAAAATGCCTTTTGGCGACATTCGATTTGCAGGATGAGAGTTGCGTCACGCACTCTGGTATTGCAGACAGTTTGACACTGCTCTCCACACTGTGAAATTCGAAATTTGAGATTTGAAATTCACTTTTGTTGGAGACCTCAGATTTGAGATTCCACTTTTGTCGGACACGTCAACTTTGAGATCAGAGACCATCGTCGCTTGCCGACCGGACGCTTCAGCCGTCCTGCTTGTGGATCGCAGTTCACGAACCTAAGATCTGGAACTTGCGAACTCCGCGGTCGGAGTTGCGCGGCTCAGACGACTTGCAGAAGTGGTGCCAAGGCATGCGGTTCACGCTCATCGACAAAATTACAGAAATTCAACCGGGCAAGTCGTTGACCGGTTTGAAGAATCTGTCGTTGGCCGAGGAGTATCTGGCGGATCATTTTCCCGGGTTTCCCGTCCTTCCCGGCGTCCTGATGATCGAGGCCCTCGTGCAGGCGGGCGCGTGGCTCATGCGGGAGCAGCACAATTTCGCCTACAGCGCCATCCTGCTGAAGCAGGCGCGGGGCGTGAAGTTTTCCAATTTTGTCTCACCCGGCAACACGTTGATTGTCAAAGTCGAAGTGAAATCCTGGTCGGGAAACCAATGCACGTTCCAAGGGACGGGCACCGTGAATGGCGGAAACGCCGTGACCGCCAAGATCACATTGGAGCAGTTCAACCTGCGCGACAAGGACCCGGCACTGCAGTCGTCAGATGAATACCGGATTCGCAAGGCGCGGGAACTCTTTGGGGAAGTCTGGAAACCACCGGCGACGGAAACGGGAGTGTTGGAAGCCACGTCTTAAGACTCTCTTGCCAGAACCATCAGGCCCAATTTCAAATCGGCTGGTTCTGATTCGTATTCAAAAGTCGTTCGTCAATCACCGCTTACGCTGAGACAGCGTCATTGAAACAACCTCGGGTTGGTTCGATGGTGCTTCAGGAGTCATTATGAAGTTTGAAGGCAGAACCGCCCTGGTCACTGGCGGCAGCCGCGGCATCGGTCGGGGCATCGTCCAAGCACTGGCCGCCCAGGGTGCCAAGGTGGCGTTCGTCTATCAGTCGAATTCACAGGCAGCGGAAGCACTTGTGGCTGAACTCACGCAGGCGGGCCACACCGTTGTGGCCCATCAGGTGGATGTGCGCAACAAGGAAGCGGTGGATGCTGTCGTGAAGACGGTCACCGAGGCGTGGGGTAAGCTGGATGTTCTAGTGAACAATGCCGGCGTGATCCGCGATGCCCTGCTGGCGACGATGACGCCAGAGCAGTGGCGAGATGTGATCGACACAAATCTCACCAGTGTCTACAATTTCTGCCAAGCCGTCACGCGCCCCATGATGTCTGCCCGCTACGGGCGAATCATCAACATGTCCAGCGTGGCAGGTGAGTTCGGGAACAAAGGCCAGGCGAACTATGCCGCCAGCAAGGGAGGAATCAACGGATTCACCCGCTGTCTGGCGACGGAACTGGCGAGCCGTGGGATCACTGTCAACGCGGTGGCTCCTGGCTTTATCGAAACAGACATGACCGAAGCCGTGCGAAACGTGGCCGAGGCCGAAATCAAGAAGAACATCCCCGCCAAGCGGCTGGGAAAGCCGGAAGACATCGCCAATGCCGTGCTGTTTCTGGCCAGCCAAGAGTCGTCTTACATCACTGGACAAGTGTTGTCCGTCGATGGCGGACTGACCCTGGGTGGATTCTAGTTCAGCGGAGTTTGAAGTTCGTTTCTGACGATAAGAACAACTGGAAGAATTTTGGCAGCCCTAAAATCTGCTGAATTCTTCAAGGTCAGCCGTAAAATTCGTTCAGTCGCCGTCCACCTCGCCTGGCCGGCGGTCGAAGTTCCGAGACAGCCTGGGGCGAGGCCGCCGCAGTCGGGGCGCAAGAGCCTGCGGGATTCGAGGAGTGAGTCTGATGTCCAACGACGAGATTTTTGAGAAGGTTCGCAAGACGCTCATTGATGCCCTGAGCGTCGACGATGACGAGGTCACGCCGGAAGCCACGCTGATCGGCGACCTCGGTGCTGAATCGATCGACTTCCTCGACATCAGCTTCCGGCTCGAAAAAGAATTCGCCATCAAGATCCCGCGGGGCGAGCTGTTCCCGGACAACATGTCCCTGGCCGACAAGTCGCTGGTGAAGGACGGCCTGGTGACGCCCGAAGGGATCACGGAACTGCGGACCCGCCTGCCTCATGCCAATGTCGACAAGTTCGCCGCCGACCCCAAGATGGAACACATCTCGGAACTGTTCACGGTCCAGATGATTGTCAACTTCATGGCCCACAAGCTGAACGGCTGAGACCTGATGCGCTGGATCTGGATTGACCGCTTCGTCGAGTTTCAAAGTGGTTCGCACGCCCGCGCGATCAAGAATGTCACGCTGGCGGAAGAACACCTGCACGATCACTTCCCGGGCTTCCCAGTGATGCCCGCTTCGCTCATCACCGAGGGGTTGGCCCAGACTGGCGGCCTGCTCCTCGGCGAGAAGAACGAATTCAAGTATGTGGTGATCCTGGCGAAGATCCCAAAGATGGAATTCCACAGTTGGGCCAGCCCGGGAGACACCCTGACCTACTCCGCCAAACTGCTGGATTCCAGCGAGCAGGGTGGGATGGTCGAGTGCACCGCGCATGTCGGCGAGCGCCTGGTGGCTGAAGGAGAAATCATGTTTGCCCACCTCGCGCAGGAGGAGGGGCGGACGGTGGACCAGAAGAATTTCGTGTTCACGATGCGGCTCTTGGGCGTCTTTGATGTCGGGCGTGCGGGCACGGGTGCGTCGACACCCCCAGCCTGAGTAAGATTGGCATCGCTACTTCGTTATGATGACACAGCCTTGAGCGACGACTTTGCCAGTGGCAATACAGCATTCAAGGAACTGGTCATTGGTCATCCGTCATGAACGGGCAGTTTGGAATTTAAGATGCGACTGCCCGCGTGGCGTATGAGGAGGAATCAAAGTGCATAGGCGACGAGTGGTCGTGACGGGAATCGGAGCCATTACTCCGGTGGGCAACACAGTCGATGCGATGTGGAAGACGCTGCGCGAGGGTGGCTCGGGCATCGGTCACATCTCCCACTTTGACGCCTCCAACTTCCCCACGCGAATCGCCGCCGAAGTGAAGGGGTTCGATCTCGCCCGCTACGTCGATCATCCGGAACGCTTCAAGTTTGCCGGCCGGAACATTCACTTCGCCATCGGTGCCGCCGTTGATGCCGTGAAAGACTCGGGGATCTTCGACACCGAACTCGATCCCGCGCAGTTTGGCGTGTATCTGGGGGCTGGTGAAGGGCAGCAGGACTTCATGCTGTTCATGAAACTGATCGCCGAAGCCCGTCGTGATGGTCAGGTGGATCTCGAGAAGTTTACAGAAGCCGGACTGAAGGAACTCAATCCGCAGGCCGAATTGGAGCAGGAGCCGAACATGCCGGCTGGGCACTTGGCGAGCCTGTTCAATGCCCAGGGGCCAAACCTCAACTGTTTGACGGCGTGCGCCGCATCGAGTCAGGCGATCGGCGAAGCCACGGAGATCATTCGCCGGGGCGATGCGGATGTGATGCTGTCGGGCGGTGCCCACAGCATGATCCATCCGTTTGGCGTAACCGGCTTCAACCTGCTGACCGCCCTTTCCACCCACAACGACGACCCCAAGGGAGCCTCACGCCCCTTTGACAAAGACCGCGACGGCTTCGTCTTGGGCGAAGGGGCTGGGATGCTGATTCTGGAAGATCTGGACCGCGCCCTGGCGCGGAACGCCAAGATTTACGGGGAGATCGTCGGGTACGGGTCAACGGCTGATGCGTTCCGGATCACGGACACCCATCCAGAAGGCCGCGGAGCAGTGGCCTGCATCAAGATGGCCCTGCGGGATGCCGGGCTGAACACCGACAGTATCGACTACATCAATGCCCACGGCACCAGTACCTCGGTGAATGACCGCGTGGAGACTCTGGCGATTAAGCAGGCGCTGGGCAACGATGCCTTCTCCACGCCAGTTTCTAGCATCAAAAGCATGATGGGCCACCTGATTGCCGCAGCCGGCAGCGTGGAAGCCATCACCTGCCTGCTGTCGATGCGGGACGACGTGCTGCCGCCCACGATGAACTACTCCACACCCGACCCTGAATGCGACTTGGAATACGTCCCCAACGCCTCCCGTGAGGCACCGGTTCGCGTCACTTTGTCCAACAGTTTTGGATTTGGCGGCCAGAACATTTCGCTGATTTTCTCGGAGTACAAGAAGTAAGCCACTGCGGTTCACCGCGCGGATGACAGCCAAACTTGACTGTCAATGTGGCAAGGAATTGCCAACGGCACGCGATGTGCTAGCTTTACAGGATCCGGTAATCCTGCTGTCAGGATGACATATTGCGGCACCGAACCACAGAAAGAGATGTGGTGATCGCCAAACCTGAGACGCGCTACGAACTGCTGATTGTTGACGACGATTCACGCTTCCGCGAGACGCTGCGGCTCGTGTTTGAGCCCCATTTCGAACTGGTCGAAGCGGAATGCGGTGAAGAGGCGATCGAAATCGTCCAGCAGCACCCCGTCAGCCTGATCCTGCTGGACATGCACATGGCTGTTCTCACGGGGTTGGAAACGCTGCGCATTGTGCGGTCAATCTTCGCCCGCTTGCCGTGCATTCTCATTACAGCCGATGCGACCGATGAATTGCGCCGCGATGCGGCTGAGGCCCAGGCATTTTCGGTTCTGCGCAAGCCCGTGGCCCGCCGCGAATTGATTGGGACCGTAGCCACCGCTTTCGAGCAGGTTTACGCGGACGCCCAGGTGAGCGGTCGGTTGCGCGGCGTTTCTTGACTCCCGTCCGTAAAGCGGGAAGAATGGACACAGAACGCGGTTCTTCGCACAATGTGCGTCACGGCGGTCTTGTTTGCGCGTGCATTGCAGTTTCATGGGTCTTGCCGGCCGGTCCACCGACCACGCATTGGCCAGCATGTGAAGTCTGCCGTTTTGTGGTCTCGATGCGGAATTGGCGGATCCTCTGCTGGCTGGGTTGTCGCTATGGCCTTTGTGACGCTGCAAGTTGTAGACGGCTTTGAAAAAGGCCAGGTTTATGCGGACATGTGTACGCCCATCACAATTGGCCGTGAAGAAGACAACACGATTCAGTTGAATGATGAGCGTGTCAGCCGGTTTCACGCCAAGATTCAGGAGGATGGCGGGCGGTTCATCCTCACCGACTTGGACAGCACCAATGGCACCCGCGTGAACGGCCACCCGATCCAAATGCGGATCATGCAGATTGGCGACCAGGTCGGGTTGGGACGGTCCGTGCTGCTGTTTGGCAGCCCCGCCCAGATCGCGGAACGCGGCCGCCAGTTGACCCCCAAGTCCGCGGTCATGGCTCCTGAAAACCAGACCATTTCCCACGCCAGCGACCTGCTGGAATCCAACGGGATTCATGGGGAAGACCGCGTCGAACCGCTGTTCCCCGACGGCCCTCCCGAACTGCCGGACGAACTCCGCCCCGTGCAGCGGGCGCAGGTCTCGGACCTGCTGGCGTATGTGCATGAGCAACTGGCGACGATCGTCGAGGCGGGCCGGGAGAATCTGACCAGCAAAACGCCAGAAATGCGAGCGGATTGGGCCACCTGGCAGCGGCTGCTCAAGTTGGAAATGGATCTGGCGTCTTACCTCCGACGGATGTCGAATCCCGGCGACCAGTAAGCATGACCGATGATGGACTCCTTGGCAGACCGTGTCTGCAGCCGGCACCAGTCCGGTGCCGAACCGCAAGTGTGACATTCCTGCTGGGGACACTTTCGTTCCTCTTCCTGTCTCCATTCTCGATCGCGGCTGGTGCCGAACCTTTACTCATCGGCTACACCGAACTGCGGACCGACCTTCCCGGTGGAAGGCACGCCAATGTCCAGACGATGCGCGCCTGCGTGATGCAGGTGGATGGCACCGGTCGAAAGACGATTGCCGAACAGCTCGTTGACCGTCCCAATGCCTGGACGCAGTTTGCCGGCTGGTCGCCCGATGGAGCGCAGGCGGTGGTCTCCGTGGGCTGGGAAAGCCCCGAGAACGCGCGTTGGGAAGAGGAGCACAAGACGTTTCGCATGGAGCCCGGCCAGTGGCTGCTGGACTCCTGCCTGGTGAGCATCGCAGACGGCAGCGTGCTCAATGTGACTGCCGTGGAGCGAAAAAGTGATTACAACGGCGGGCTGTTTTTCCTGACTGTGGGCGAAGGCCGGGCAAGGAAGGGTGCCCTCGGGTTCACGCCGCTGATTGGAGGCATTTCCAAGCCCTATTTGATGGACTTGGACGGTCGCAACAAGCGGGATGTCTCTGGTGACGGGATCGGCTTTTCGTATGGCTACAGTGCCTCGCCCGATGGCCGTCTCATCAGCTACCACGAGAACTATCAGGTCTATGTGGCCAACGCCGATGGCACACAAAAGCGGCACATCAAAACCGGCAACAAGTTCGATTTCGCTCCCCGCTGGTCTCCCAATGGCCAGTGGCTCCTGTTTGTGAGCGGCGAACACTACAACTGCCACCCCACCATCGTCCGGGCGGATGGTACCGGCCTGCGAAAAATCGCCGATCGGGGCGGGTATCGTGGAGTCACCGAGTTCCTCGACGTCTTCGATTTCCACGGCGGCAGCAGTGACCTGCCGGCCTGGGCGGCGGATGGCAAGTCCGTCTATTTTACCGCGAAAACTGGCGAGAATGTTGAGTTGTTTCAGGTCGCGCTGGATGGCCCGGTCCGGCAACTGACCAGGTCCGCGCCAGGGACGCTTCATTATCATCCGACCCCTTCCCCGGATGGCCGCCGGCTGTTGATCGGCTCCAAACGTGATGGCATCCGGCAACTGGTCGTGATCAATCTGGAAGATGGCACGGAGACGCAGCTCACCCAGTTGCAGCGCGGCCACGCCGCCATCTGGCCCCACTGGCAGCCCCGCGCGGATTCTCCCTGACCCCGCCATCGAGTCGACAGACTATGCTGCGGATGTGGTACTACCTCTGGGCAAGCCCTGCCAGCTTCATCGGCCTCAGTGTTGGGGCGCTGGGACTGGCCAGTGGCGGTCATGTCCAGTGTGTGCGCGGTTGTCTGGAATTCCACGGGGGTTTTGTGGACTGGGCGCTCCGCCGTCTGATCAACAACCCCGCGGCCATGACGCTTGGCCACACCATCCTCGGCCGCTCCACCGGGGATCTCGAATGGGCTCGTGACCATGAACATGTTCACGTCCGCCAGTACCAGCGCTGGGGGCCGTTTTTCATTCCCGCGTATCTCTTGTGTTCCCTCGTCCTGTGGCTCCGCGGCAAAAACCCCTATTTTGACAACCCCTTCGAGGTGGAAGCGTTCGATCAGTTTCCTTGAACAGGTCCAACATCACTCCCGCAACAGCCAATCGAAAATTCGGCTTCGAAAATGAAAATTGCCGCCCCCACTCCAGCCGGCCGCGGATCGCAACTGCGTAGCTCAACCGGGGCTCTTAACTGTATAAATGACGCATCGCAGTCTTGCAGTGGTCGAGTGGGATGAAAGGTTTTCGATGGCAAATCGTGGGAAGCAGGTCGTTCGCCCCTCGCGCTGGGCAAAGTTGGCTTGGGCCGCGGTGGCTGCTCCCCTGCTGCTTCTGGGCATGCAGCCCGCCACGTTGCGCGCACAGGCACCCCGCCCGGTCGATTTTGGCCGCGAGATCCAGCCCCTCCTGGCCAAACGCTGCTATTCGTGCCATGGCCCCGACAAGCAAAAAGGCGGACTGCGGCTGGACCAGCAGGAAGCAGCCTTTGCCGCACTGGATTCGGGTGACAAGGCGATTGTCGCTGGCGACATCAAGAAAAGTGTCCTCCTCGATCGCGTGTCGTCCACCGAGGAAGGTGAGAGGATGCCGCCGGAGGGGGCACCACTTTCGGCCACGCAGATCGATCTCCTCAGACGCTGGATCAGTGGCGGGGCGAAATGGCAAACGCACTGGGCGTTCAACCCGATGAAAGCCCAGACTCCGCCGACAGTGAAAGACCAGGCGTGGGTCCGCAATCCGATCGACAGCTTCATCCTCGGCAAGCTGGAGGCCAGCGGGCTTGCGCCGGCCGCTCCGGCCGACAAGGTCGCCCTGCTGCGGCGAGCCACGTTCAACCTGATCGGCCTGCCGCCGACACCGGCCGAGGTGCAGGCTTTTTTGGACGACAATTCTCCCGAGGCCTACGAAAAGGTGATCGACCGGCTGCTCGCCTCGCCGCACTACGGCGAACACTGGGCGCGGCACTGGCTGGACCTGGTCCGCTATGCCGACACGAACAGCTTCGAGCGGGATGGCGTCAAGCCGAACGCGTGGCGTTATCGCGACTATGTCATTCGGGCCTTGAACGATGACAAGCCCTATGACCAGTTCGTGAAGGAGCAACTCGCCGGCGACGAACTGCCACAGGTGACGGCCGACTCTTTGATCGCCACCGGCTATTACCGTCTGGGGCTGTGGGACGATGAGCCCGCTGACCGGGAGTTGGCCAAGTTCGACACCCTGGACGACATCGTTGCCACGACGGGCCAGGTCTTTCTGGGTCTCACCGTCAACTGTGCCCGGTGCCACGACCACAAGATCGACCCGATCCCCCAGCGCGACTATTACAGCCTGCTGTCGTTCTTTCACAACGTAACGCCGATGAGCTACGGCGGCCCCAACGTGGAGCGCCCGGTCTTCGCCAATGAGGCAGCCCGCCAAGGGTTCGAAGTCCTGACGCAGCAACTGCACGAACGCCGCAACGAGGCTCAGGCCGAACTGACGCGTTTGGAGAACAGTCTGCGGGAGAAGTATGCGGCGAGGACGGCCAACCCTGGAGCCACGCGCTCAGTCGATATTGCCGACCTGGAGTACAAGTTCTACCGCAGCCACTGGGAGAAGCTGCCGGACTTCGACAATCTCAAGCCTGAAGGCACTGGAAAACTCTCCGATGGCCTGTTCGACATCCGTCCGGCGACGCGCGAGGACGATTTCGGCTTTGTGTTCACCGGTCAGCTCATCGTTCCCCGCGATGGCAGGTACACCTTCCGTCTCGACTCCGATGATGGCTCACGCCTGCTGTTGGACGGCAAGAAACTGGTGGAGCGCGATGGTGTGCATGGAACTGGCGATCCCCAAACCGCCGAAATCGAACTGAAGCAGGGTCGCCTTCCCATCCGCCTGGAGTACTTTCAGGGGATCTTTGGCAAGGGGTTGATTGTCCAATGGAGCGGCCCCGGTGTGGAGACCCGCTCGCTGGCCGCACTGCCGCAGGCGAACAAAGCCACCGCCGAGAATCTGGCCGACCTGATCCGCACTCAGGGAGCGCAACTGTTCGGGGCTGCGGCAGTCAAGGAATACAACGATCTCAAGGAGAAGCTCGAACAGCTCAGACGGGAGAAAGTGCCCGCCGACTACGCGTTGGTGATCAGCGAACATGGACCAAGAGCCCCCGAGACATTCGTCATGCAGCGTGGGAACGCCCATGTCCCCGGAGACAAGGTCGAACCGGCGTATCCGCAGATTTTTGCTTCGCCCAAACCCAGCGAGTTTCAGCCCCGCGATCACTCGTCCGGACGCCGGATCGCGCTGGCCGAATGGATCACGTCTCCCACAAACCGGCTCACGGCACGGGTCATGGTGAACCGTCTGTGGCAGCACCATTTCGGCCGTGGGATCGTCCGCTCGACCAACAATTTTGGTCAGTTGGGCGACGCTCCCACGCATCCAGAACTTTTGGACTGGCTGGCGATGGAATTCGCCAGCAGCGGCTGGAAAATCAAGCAGTTGCACAAACTGATCATGCTCTCGAACGCGTATCAGATGTCATCTGCCGCGAATGAGGCGGCCCTGCGGCAGGATCCGCAAAATGACCTGTTCTGGCGATTCGACATGCGGCGGCTTACCGCGGAAGAACTGCGGGATGCGATCCACGCGGTCAATGGCCGGCTGCATTCCACGATGTATGGTCCGGGCTTCTATCCCGACATTTCGGATGAAGTGAAGGCCGGCCAGTCTGTTCCCGGCAGTGGCTGGGGCAAGACCCCCTACGAAGAGCAGGCCCGTCGCAGTGTTTACATTCATGTGAAGCGCTCGCTGATCACGCCGATCCTGGCCGACTTCGATTTCGCCGACACCGACAGCAGTTGTGCCGCGCGGTTTGCCACCACGCAGCCGACGCAGGCCCTGGGCATGCTCAACGGTGCGTTTCTGAACCAGCAGGCAGCCGAACTGGCCAACCGCCTCCGCAAAGAAGCCGGCCCCGACCGCGTGGCTCAAATCAAACTGGCCCTCCAACTCGCCGTCAACCGCGAACCGGAGGCGTCCGCTATTGAACGCGGGGTCAAGCTGATGGACACACTCAAGGCGAAACACAACCTGAGCGAGGAACAGGCGCTGAACCTGTACTGCCTGCTGGTCTATAATTTGAATGAGTTTGTGTATCTGGATTAGCGAAGGAGTTCATCATTCCGTCACTGAAACAGCGTGTCCGAAAGTCGCTTCCGCGTTGTCTGGCGAATGTCACTGCGACAACCACCAAGCCGTTCGCCGACAATGGTGCCTTTGCGACAGCATACGTGCTGTCAAAAATGGGGGAGGAATCAACTGTTGCTCGAATCCTCGGCTTCCGGTTGGCGGACTATAACCCGCAGTGTGCGGGCATGACGGAGTTTGTCAGTCCCCTATGGCTGCAATGGCCCGACACCACAGAAGTCTGTGTGCTGGACACAAAGGTGCATGGGTATCACGGAGAAATGAGGGCCTCAGCCAAATTACGTGGCAAGGGGCAGAAGAAAGTGTTCATTTGCGATCAATGCGCCGCGGATGAATTCGTGATCAAGGCGCAGTTTGATTACCACGACGCATGCGACGACCTGCTGGAGGATGAACCTGACATCGACATTGTGGACTATTTCACCGGCATTATCATTATCGGGACATGCGCCGGTTGCAGTGCAATCAACGAAGTTTTGCAAATGGATTTGTAAGCCCCCGCTTTGCGCGATGGCGCTGCTTGTCATGGATTGTCTGCAGGATGTGAGATCAACTGTGTCGGTAAACATCACTGCCATCCTGGCGGATATGCTCGACGGCAATCGTGGACCTGATCCACTCAACCCCGAAACTCGGATCCGGCCAAACTACGGTGTGCGTGCGGTATTGGACGGAGAACTTCTGACCGTTGAGTTAACATTTCAAGCGAACGCTGCTTATTGCTGCATGCAGTCGGGGTGTCATCTTGCGTTGCATGAGGGCAAACGATGGAATCGATTGCGGGAAATTTTCGGCAAGCATGACGTGCCGGTTCCACAACGGTTTGAATTGCAGTTAACCTGTGTGATCGAGGAGGGTGCGGCCTTCTTCGATTTGGCAAAGCCGGATCCTGCCCGACGTGGCTGGTACAGGTTTGAGCAAGCAAGTGCGTACCAGTTTCAGACCACCGTTCATGAATCCGAAACAGAATCGTTCTCCCAACCAGTGGCTAGAGAAACGGCGTGAAGAACTCTTGATGGCCAACTTCAAATAGGATACGCCCTCAAAGTCGCCAGCAGTGAGATCTGAAACTTTCACGCACCGAAACCCAACAGGTGTAGTACACCAAAAGAGTTTCCGACCATGTCAGTCAATAACAGCGGAAAAAATCACGGTTCCTTCTGCCATCGCACCCGCCGCGAATTCCTCTGGGAGGCGGGCGGCGGGTTCACATCGGTCGCGCTGGCGGGGATGCTGGGGGCGGAGGGATTTCTGGCAAGGCAGGCCGTGGCTGCGGATGGAGTGACGGCGTATGCCAATCCGCTCGCGCCGAAGAAGCCACACTTCGACCCCAAGGCCACGAGCGTCATTTTCCTGTTCATGTACGGCGGGCCGAGCCACGTCGACACGTTCGACTACAAGCCGAAGCTGTATGACCTTGATGGCCAGACGATTCCGGTCAAGACGAAGGGCCGTGGTGGCGAACGCAATGAAGGCCGGGTGGTCGGGCCTAAGTGGAAATTCAAGCAGTATGGCCAGTCAGGCCAGTGGGTTTCGGACCTGTTCCCGCATCTGGCCACCTGCGCCGATGACATGGCGTTCATCAAGTCGATGACGGCCGACTCGCCGATTCACGGCTCGGCGATGCTGCAGATGAACTCAGGCAAGATCCTCAGCGGCAGCCCGGCACTGGGCTCATGGGTGAATTATGGACTGGGCAGCGAGAATGAAAACCTGCCTGGCTTCGTGGTGATGCTTGATCCCAAGGGCGGACCGATCAGCGGGGCCAAGAACTGGTCCAGTGGCTACATGCCGGCCACCTATCAGGGGACGATTATGCGGTCCAAGGGAGCGCCGATCATTGACCTGAATCTGCCGGAAGGCACCAGCCGCGCGATGCAGCGTGACCTGCTCGACGCGCTCAATGCCCAGAATGCCGAACACTTGGCGAGCCGGGCTGACAACTCCGATTTGGCCGCGCGGATCTCGAGTTACGAGCTCGCCTTCAAAATGCAGCAGCACGCACCGGAGGCGGTCGACCTGAGCCAGGAAACCGAAGCCACGCAAAAGGCCTACGGCTTGGACAATCCCCGCACTTTGGACTTCGGCAAGCGGTGCCTGTTGGCGCGGCGGCTCGTTGAGCGCGGCGTGCGGTTCATCCAGCTCTATTCCGGCGGCGCCCACAACGACGACAACTGGGACGCCCATGCCGACCTGGCGACCAACCACAATTTCCACGCCGGCAACACCGACCAGTCGATCGCCGCGCTGATCAAGGATCTGAAGGCGCGGGGCCTGTTGGACAAGACGCTGATCGTCTGGGGCGGCGAATTCGGCCGGCAGCCGACAGCCGAGTATGCCAAGGGGACCGGCCGCGACCATAATGCCTTCGGCTTCACGTACTGGCTGTCCGGCGGCGGCATCAAGGGCGGCACCAGCGTCGGCCAGACGGATGAACTGGGCGCCGCGGCGATCGAGCATCCGTTCCACGTCAAGTCGCTGCATGCGACGATCCTGACGCAGTTGGGCTTCGACCCCAACGCCTTGTCCTACTTTTATGGCGGCCTCGACCAGAAGCTGGTCGGCGTCGAACATGTCGAGCCGATCCGGCAGATCATCGCCTGAGCGGCAATGCGAGTTTTAGCGGCACGGCGCAAGCCGTCCGGTGATGGATCTCCAGAAATCACTTGGGGAGGACCATGACCGGAGGGCTTGCACCCAGCCGCTTGCTAGTCGATGTAGACGAACTCATTCAGGTTCAACATCGCGTGGCACAGGTTGGTCCACGCGGACAGCGGATCTGTGTCATTGGCAAGGAACAACTGGCAGGCCGTGACTTCCTCCTTTGACGGAAGCCGTCCCAGAGCCAGCAGGTACACCAGCTCGATGCGCAGCGTCTCGGTTTCGGCGCTGGCCACCACGCGTTTGGCAAACTCCGCGGCACGGGTACGGGCGAACGGCGAATTGAGCAGGTGCAGCGCCTGGGGAGCGATGGTGGTCTGATCGCGGCGGGAACAACTGAGGTTGCTGTCCGGCTTGTCAAACACCTCCAGCAACGGCAGCCGCAGGTTGCGGCGGGCGAAGAGGTAGATGCTGCGGCGGTTGTGTTCGGACTCATCCTTCGTCACCGGCCACTGATTTTTCAGCAGCGTCGAGGCAACTTCCGGCGGCAAAGGCGGCGTGACCCCGGGACCGCCCCGCTTGAGGTTCAGCGTGCCCGCAATGGCGAGCAAAGCATCGCGGATCGACTCCCCCTCCAGGCGGCGGCGCGGCATGCGCCCGAGCAGTTCATTGGTGGGGTCGGCCTTCAGCAGCTTCCCCCAGTCGTCGCCTTGAGCTGGCACCGCGGCCAGCCGGTAGGTCGAGGAGGTGAGCATCAGGCGATGCAGGGGCTTCAACTGCCAGCCCGATTCCATCAGCTCGGCCGCGAGCCAGTCAAGCAGTTCCGGGTGCGTTGCCGGTTCACCCACCAATCCAAAGTCACTCGGTGTCGGCACCAGGCCGCGGCCGAAATGATGCTGCCAGAGGCGGTTGACCATCACGCGGGCCGTCAGCGGCTGGTCGCGGGCGGTCAGCCATTTCGCCAGGGCCAGGCGGCGACCCGCAGTGCTGTCGACGCCAGTACTGTTCCCCGCATTGGCCAGCACACGCGGAAACTGTGGCTGCACTTCCGGCCCCTGCCGCCGGTGGTCGCCGCGAATCCACAGGTAACTGACCGAGATGGCCTTTTCTTTGTTTCGGACAACACGAGCCTCAACGGGCGCGCTGCCTGGTTCGTCGACTTCAACCTTGTAGTCCTTGAACAGGTCGATCGTCTCGAAGAACGACCGCAGCCGATAGAAGTCATGCTGCGAGATGGGATCGTCGCGATGATGATGGCACTGCGCACAGCCAAAGCGCATCCCGAGGAACACTTCACCCACGTTGGCCGCGATGCCGTTGAGAAAGATGTGCCGCCGTTCGTCCTGGGAGTTGATGTCCGGCATGTCGGGGCCGGCCAGCAGGTACCCCGTGGCCACTGGTGTCGGCTGCGATCCAGCGTCGGTGGATGCCGGCAATGTCCCCGCCTCGAGTTCATCGCCAGCCAGTTGCCGCGCGACAAACTGATCGTATGGCAGGTCGGCATTGAACGCCTCGATCACCCAGTCGCGGTAGCGCCAGGCCTGCGGACGGATGGTGTCGAATTCAAAGCCGTCCGTCTCCGCAAACCGGACGAGGTCGAGCCAGTGCTGCGCCCAGCGCTCCCCATAGGCGGGGCTGGCGAGCAACCGGTCGACAGCCCGCGGGTACGCATCCTCACGGTCATCCTTGAGGAACTCCCGCACCTCCTCGGGCGTCGGCGGCAGACCGGTCAGGTCAAATGTCACCCTTCGCAGCAACGTTGCACGGTCGGCGAAGGCGACCGGCAACAGTTCCGCGCTGCGCAGCCGCTGCAGGATGAACTTGTCGATTGAAGTGGACGACCAGCCATCGTTCTCCAACACCGGCACCGCCGGGCGGGTGACAGGCTGAAACGGACGGAAATCCCGATCGGACTCCTCGATCGGTGGCTCAGAAATGACGGCCGGCACCTCGGGTTCGGTCGCGAAGGCCCGCGCAACCAGGCCGGCGACGAGACACCCGCTCAGCAGCAACTCACGGAATGGAAAATTCCCCATCATGCCAGGATCTCGCTGACCACCTGTCCGGCCACATCGGTCAGCCGTTCGTCGCGGCCGTTGTGCAAGAACGTCAGCCGCTTGTGATTCATTCCCAGTAGATGCAGGATCGTCGCGTGCAGGTCGTGGACGTGCACCTTCCCTTCGGCGGCCCGCAGGCCGACATCATCGGTCGCCCCATGCACGAACCCCGCCTTGACCCCGCCGCCAGCCATCCAGACGGTATACCCCCACGGGTTGTGATCGCGGCCGCCGCCCTGCTCGCTCATCGGCATCCGGCCGAATTCGCCGCCCCAGATGACCAGCGTCTCGTCCAGCAGCCCCCGTTGCTTGAGATCGCGGAGCAACCCGGCCACCGGCAGATCCGTCGCACGGCAGTACTGCGTGTGGTTGCTCAGCACGTCATTGTGCGCATCCCACCCATTGGTGTCGCCCGAGAAAAGCTGCACAAAGCGCACGCCCTGTTCGATCATCCGGCGGGCCAGCAGACAGCGGGTACCGAACTCGGCGGTGGCAGGTTCGTCCATGCCGTACATCGCCCGCGTGGCCGCCGTCTCCTGGGAGAGGTCGACCACCGCCGGAGCCGCCTGCTGCATCCGAAATGCGAGTTCATAGGCATCAATCCGGGCGGAGAGTTCGCTGTCGGCTCCGCGGGCAGACAGATGCTCCTGATTGCGTACATTCACGAAATCGAGCAGCCGCCGCTGCTGGTCGGCACTCATTCCCGCGGGGCGATCCAGGTGCAGGATGGGTGCCGCACCCGGCCGCATGGTGGTCCCCTGATACGTCGCCGGCAAAAATCCGCTGCCCCACGCCGGTGGCCCACCCTTGATCCCCGCTCCCTGTTCCAGCATGACCACAAATGCCGGCAGGTCGCGGTTCTCGGTTCCAAGTCCATAACTGACCCAGCTTCCCAGGCTCGGCCTCCCCATCTGAATGCTGCCGGTGTTTGTCTGATACACCGCCTGAGGATGGTTCACGCTGTCGCCGTGGCACCCCCGCAGAAAACACAGATCATCCACGCACTCAGCGATGTGCGGCAGGAAGTCACTGATCTCGATCCCCGACTGTCCGCGCCGGCGAAACGGTTTGACAGACGCCAGCAACGGGTTGGCCGCCACCTTTCGCCGGGTCATTACCGGACCAAAGCTCTCTGGCAACGGCTGGCCAGCGTATTTGACCAGCGCCGGCTTCGGGTCATACAGATCGACGTGGCTCGGCCCGCCATGCATGAACAGATAAATCACCTGCTTCGCCCGCGGCACGAAGTGCTGCCGCGCGGCATTTCCCTCCACGGTCCGCGCTTCATCCGCGGCGCTCACGGCCGCGCAGGCCACGGCACCAAACCCGCCACCGGCCTGCATCAGAAACTGACGCCGCGAGAGGGGCGTGGAGGCGAAGAAGGGATTGCGCAAGACTTTCTCCTGCGGAGATGGTTCAATCAATGAGACATCGCGAAGCATCGATTCCCGAGCATATCAAAACAACTGCCCAAACGCGCGTGGGGCGTCGCGGAAGACGGAGATGCGCGAAGGTGCCAGCAGATGCTTCAACGTCAAAAGCTTCCATTTGTGCCAGTCACGCCAGGATGCAACTCCCATAGCCACGCCGTGCGGTCCTCGCGCCGCGTCGTCGGTCCATCGTCATACATCGATCCGTACTGTCTCCGGTATCCGCGGTCCTTCCACAATCTGCAAATGCAGTTCTCAACCCCGTGGTCCCGTGGTAGCATTCACCCCATCATCAGGCCGTTTCGCCTAACAAGCGATTCAACCCAACGTGTGCCGTAGGCGGCATTTTTCCGTGAAGTCAATCCCGCCTGGAGCACGCGGGGTTAGCTTGGGCGTTAGGCGGCGGAGTTGTGGATGGAGCTGCGTGCGTGTTGCCGCTTGTATCCGGGCAGACCGCTGCGGGTCGTCGTTTGACGGACTGCCGCGTCGGCGACACGAATCGTTTTGACCAGCACCGATGGGGAGACGGCAATGAACGTGATTCGTGCGGCGGTGGCGGCCGTGATTCTGGCGGCCATGATGAACCCCGGACTCGCGGCCGACCCGCCCGAACCGCTCGTGTTCAAGGGGCACACGAAGGCTGTCACGGTGGTGGCGTGGGCCGCCGACGGGAAGACCGTGGCGACGGCCGGCAACGACCGGACGATCCGGCTGTGGAACGCGGCCACTGGCCGGCAAACGGCGTCCCTGCCGGGGATCGCCCGCGAGGGGTACGGCGGTCCGGTCGTCGCGTTCACGGCGGACCTCAAGGTCGTGGCGATCAACTACTGGGGCGAGATCGCGATCCGCACCGTGGCCGACGACAAGGTCCTCGCCAGGATCGACCCAATCCTCGACCGTGGTCAGAGGTCCGCATTCCGGCCGGACGTGTTTGCAATGGCGTTCAGCCCCGATGGCAGGCGGCTCGTCACCGGCGGGTCAGTCGCGGCGGTCGGTGGACCACACGGCCTGCCTGGCGGCATCGTGATTGTCTGGAACGCGGAGACGGGCAAGGTCCTCCACCAATCCGACACGCTGTCGACAGCCGCCAGCTCGGTGGCATGGAGCGCGGACGGGAAGCGGTTTGCGGCCGGAACGAATGGGGCCGGTGGGGAACTTCCGGAGGCGGGCGAGGTGCGGGTGTGGGACGCCGAGACGGGCAAGGTCCTCCACAGCTTCAAGGTGAAGCCCGAAGTGGAGCCGGGCGAGTGGGCTTCGGCCAGCGATGTGGCGTTCAGCCCGGATGGCAAGCAGGTCGCGACCCCGGTCACGGCCGGCAGTCGGGGGGCACCGGCCGGGCTCCTGATCGACGACACCGGTGCGTCAGTTCGGGTGTGGGACCTGGGAACCGGCAAGGCCACGCAGCCGGTGAAGGGGCTCAAGGCGTCGGTGGGGCGGGTGGTGTTCAGTCCGGACGGCAGGCGGCTGGGGACGGCCGGCAGTGACAAAGTTGTGCGGGTGTGGGACGTGGAGACGGGGCAGGAACTCGCGGCGCTGCCGTGTTCTGACCGGGTCGGTTCGGTCACGTTCAGCCCGGACGGCAACTCCCTGGCGGCGGGCTGCATGGATGGATCGGTCCAGATTTGGATGGTGCCGGCGGCGAGGTGAGCAGAGGCCGAGCCAGACGCTGCTGCAGATACCGCCGCCTGACGCCCTTTTGAAATTGGCAAGTTGCCGTGGCGGCGGTGTTGCCGAACTCCGAGTCAGCCAGCTCACCGGTTGTATTGTTTGTCTCACCTGCAGTTCCCCATGGTCCACATCCTCCACGCCGGGAGGATGGTGGGCCATTGCCGCGGTCGGACATGCGGTCGCGCCGAAGCGTGGAATCGTCATGACATGTCGAGGCCTCTACCCGGCTCTACCCCACTACAAATACTTTTCCAGAATCCGCAGAGCCACCACGGATTTTTGACCTATCCTTTTGGGGCTTTGCAGTGGTCTGCGGGAACCGTGTCGTTTCCACCGCCGCAAACGGGCCACGGGGTCGGGGCATCTCTGCCGACCCGGCAATGTGTGGGTCTCCGAAATGGTGCGAATCTCGAAGCTGGTCAACAAGCTGCTGAAGTCGCGGACCGGATACGAAGTGAAGTCGGCCGCATACTTGGAAAGCTTTGAGTTTTCCCGACACGTGGCCAAGCTCTTTCGAATGTGTGACATCCGCTGCGTGCTGGATGTCGGCGCGAATGACGGCGACTACACCGAGTGGCTGCGGCGCGAAGTTGGATACAAGGGGCTGGTGGTGTCGTTTGAACCGGTCCGAGAACTGGTCGAACAACTCCGGGCCAAGGCGCGCCACGACCCCAAATGGATCGTGCATGACTTCGCGCTGGGAAGCAGCAATACACGGTCGCAGATCAATGTCATGCAGGGCCACACGTTCAGCTCGTTTCTCACACCCGACCATTCGACGGTCACGGAGTTTGGCGACAAGAACGTCGTGAAGCACGTCGAGGAGGTCGAGGTGCGGACGCTCGACTCGGTGATCGGCATGCTTCGGGAACAGCACCAGATCGAAAACCTCTACCTGAAAATCGACACCCAGGGGTTCGACCTGGAGGTCGTCCGTGGCGCGGCTGGCACCCTTCCGGAAGTCCGGGCGCTGCAGACGGAAGTCGCCACGCGCACCATCTACCGGGAGATGCCGACGATTCACGACATGCTGACCGAACTGGGCCGCCACGGATTCGATGTCACCGGACTGTTCCCCGTCGTCCGCGACTCGCTCCTCCGCGTCGTCGAGTTTGACTGCGTGATGATTAATCGCAGGCTGGCCGGGGATTCAGATTGAAGCCGTTGCCGGACAGGTCAAGCGGGTCCGGGCCGTTGAACAGTGGGAGCTGACCAGCTTGCGGGCGAAACGGCGGACATCCTGAAGCACACTCGATTGAGTTTGTCCGCGGCCGTGCCAAGACACATCGCCGCCGTTCACTCTCGCCTTGTTTCATTCCGCCCAGTCGAAACCCAGGTCGAGAGCCACGGCCGAGTGCGTCAGCGCCCCTGCGCTGATCCGTTCGACGCCGGTTTCGGCAATCGCGCGGACGGTGCCGAGGGCCACGCCCCCGGAGGCTTCCAGCTCGATCTGGGGAGCCTGGGCATTGCGAATGGCCACCGCCTCCCGCAATTGAGCGGTCGACATGTTGTCGAGCAGCACGATATCGGGAGCGGCTCCGATCACTTGGCGAAACTGGTCGAGCGAGTCGACCTCAACTTCAATGGGGATGGCCGGGACGCGGGCCCGCGCGGCCCGGACCGCATCCGCCAGGGTGCGCGAGCGATCGGCCGCCAGCCAGCCGGCCAGATGGTTGTCCTTGATCAACACCATGTCGAACAGGCCGATGCGGTGGTTCGCTCCGCCGCCACACAGCACGGCATATTTTTCCAACCGCCGCCAGCCGGGATGGGTCTTGCGCGTGTCAAAGATTTTTGCCTTGGTGCCGGCAATGGCGTCGACGAACCGGCGGGTCAGGGAGGCGATTCCGCACAGGTGGGTCAGAAAATTCAACGCGGTGCGTTCGCCGATCAGCAGGGCCGACTGTGGCCCGCGCAAATCGGCGACAACGGTGCCCCGCGACAATGCAGCCCCGTCGGCAACGCGAAGCTCGAACTGCACCTTGGGGTCGAGGACTTCAAACACGCGCCGAGCCACGGGGCCGCCGGACAGCACACCGTCCGCCCGCGAAACAATCTGCACGTGCCCTAGATCCGCGGGGTCGACGAGAGATGTGGTGGTCACATCGCCCGCCTCGCCAAGGTCCTCGCTGAGCGCGAGTTGGATAAGCCGCTCGGCGGCCAGCCGGCAGGCGGCATCGTAGGGGGGCTGGCTCGGCGTCGTACTCTCCAAAGTGCTCACGGCAGCCCTCAACGCTTGTATCCGAGCGTGGGCTTCAAGGAACGTAGCGAAAACAATTGTCGATTTTGAATTGCTGATCAGCCAATGAGCCGGCACGCGTTGGCGTCCGGTTTGATGTGCCCCGGAACCGGACGCTAACGCGTGCCGACTCATGGAATCGCTCACATCGGCCAGTCATCTGGCAATCAAAACTGCCATGTTCTTGTTGCTGCGATCCTCAGCCCACTGATCGGACGGTTCAGTTTTCGTCGTCGGCTGAAGCCGACGCCACGATGGCGGTTATAAGTCCGGCAGTGAAAACTGGAAAGTCCGCCGCGGCTACTCGCAGACCCGCATCGCGAGTAGAATCAGGTCTTCCACTGGCTGTGATCAAGTGACCCGGAGCCCCCATGCGTGCCAATCCGCTCTGCCGTCCGTGGGAACACACCCTGTCCCGCCGCCAGTGGCTCAGTCGCTTCGCCGCCGCATCGCTGGCGACCGGCCTTTCCCCGTGGCGGTTGTTCGCCGAGCAGGTGGCTCCCGACAAACAGGTGCTGTTCATCTGGATCGACGGCGGGATGAGCCAGTACGAGAGCTGGGATCCCAAACCAAACAGCCAGTTTGGCGGCCCGTTTCGATCCATTGCGACTTCGGTTCCGGGCGTTCAAATCAGCGAGCTGATGCCCCGCAGCGCCCAGGTGATGGACAAGCTGGCGGTGGTCCGGAGCATGTGTACCCAGGACAACTCGCATTCGGCAGGCGTCCCCCGGATTCAGCGCGGCGACCCGAAAAACCGGGGCGTGACCTACCCGTTTTTCGGCTCCGCCGTGGCTAAACTGCTGGGCGCGGGGAAGAGCGGGCTCCCGCCCTACGTGTCGATCAAGCCTGGAAGCGGTGGCTTCAATTACCAGGACGCTGGATTTCTCGGCCCTCAATATGGAGCACTCGCCTTTGGCGACGGCAAGCCACCGGAAAACCTGCTGCGACTGGCAACATTGACCGATGCGGAAGACACCGCCCGCAATGAGTTCCGGGAACTGCTGAACCGGCGGTATGCCGAGGGCCGCCGCCAAGAGGTTTCAGCGGCCAATGCTGCGGTGTACCAGATGGCTCGAACGCTGATGCAGCGGCAGGAACTGTTCGACACCTCGACGTTTTCGCCGCAGGATGTCGAACGCTACGGGACGCACGAATTTGGGCGGCACATGCTGCAGGCCCGCCGCATGCTGGAAGCGGGTGTGCGGTTCGTCAAAGTCACCTCGTACGGATGGGACACGCACGGCGACAATTTTCATGGACACCAAAGCCTGATGCCGCGGTTCGACCAGGCGTTCGCGGCGATTGTCAGCGATCTGGCGGAGCGCGGACGGTTGGAGCATACGCTTGTCATCGCCATGTCGGAGTTCGGCCGCACCCCGCGGATCAACGGGCATGTCGGCCGCGACCACTACCCCGAGGCCTGGTCGCTGGCGCTGGCCGGCACCAGCCTCAAGCCGGGAATTGTTTTGGGAAAGACCGACCCGTTGGGGATCGCTGTCGACGGACCGTCCTATGACATCGGGCACATGTTCCATACCTGGTTCAAAGTCCTGGGGATCGACACGTCCATGACGGAGTATGACAATCACGGACAGCCCCTGCCGTTGGCCCACGAGGACTGCGTCGTCGTGCAGGAACTATTGGCCTAAATCGTAGGATGGGCTTCAGCCCATCCACGGACGATTTACGTCGACTGAAAAATTCACGGTCTAAGAAACCCATGCTGCCGGCCTCGGAAAATCAGAAGCTTGAAACCGTTTGACCCTTCGGTGCTCACAATGCGGCAGTCTGGCTCAGACACCCCTCCTCGCGTGATCCTCGCCCAGTTTCGACACGGGGCGGAGGCGGGTTATTTCGCCGAGGAACTCGCGCAGCGGCTGGACTGCGGCGTGGAACTGGATGCCACCGATCACTGCGACGGGCACGCTGTTTGGAACACCGCCTTCGCCTTGAGCGTCGATGCCGACAAGGCCGCTCTCGCCCGAGAAACGCTTGCGAGCGTGATGCGGGAAACCGCTGACCGCCGGCAGCCAGACGACGGCGATGAGCCAGACGAAGAGTTGCTGGAGCCACAATTCGACAATGCACTTTTTTCCGAGGCTGAGCCACCGGCGCTCTGGCCGTGGGTGGCGGCCGCTGTGGCCGCCTCGGGCTGTGTCGTCGTTGGAATCTACGCCGTCCAGCCCCACTGGCTGTTTCCGGCGGAACGCCGCCTGGCCGCACAGTCGCACGCTCTCGGTGGAACGACCTGGGAACAGCCGCTCGGCCGGGGCATGCGGCGGCTGACCTTTGATGCCGCCGGCCAATCCGCCCGGGTCGACATCGACGAGGATGGCGACGGTCACGCCGAAAAATCCTGGACTGCGGCGTGGTCCGAATGACGATGCCAGTCGACTCTGCCGATCCCCCAAGCGCAACCCCGCCCGCTCCCGCCAGCGATGCCCTGCGGGAATCCTACCGCTACTGCCACGCCCTGACGCGGCGCACGGCCGGTAATTTCTACTACTCGTTTCTCACCCTCCCGCAGGAGCGGCTGCAGGCGATGTGCGCCCTGTATGCCTTCATGCGGATCACGGATGACCTGGGCGACAACCCCGGCACCGTTGAGGCCCGAGCGGCCGATCTGCGGAACTGGCGCGAGAGCCTCAACGCCGCACTGGCCGGGACCAGGATTGACCATCCCCTGTTCCCGGCCCTTGTGGACATGCTGCAGAGGTATCGCGTCCCTGCCAAATATCTGGAGGATGTGATTGCGGGAGTGGAGATGGATCTGGTGCCCGCGCGGTTCGAGACCTTTGCCGAGCTGGAGCGCTACTGCTATCACGTTGCCGGGGCGGTGGGACTGGCGTGCATCCATCTGTGGGGGTTTCACGACCAGCGGGCCTTGGTGGCGGCCGTGGACTGTGGGCTGGCCTTTCAGTTGACCAACATCCTGCGCGACCTGAAGGAGGACGCTCTCGTCGGTCGGATTTATCTACCTGCCGAGGATCTGCGCACCTTCGAGTACCCGGCCGAAAACCTGGCAAATGGATCCTTCACTCCGGAGTTTGAGCGGCTGATGCGGTTTCAGGTCGATCGGGCTCAAGGCTACTACGACAGGGCGCACCCACTGCTCAAGTGGCTTGATCCGGCAGGACAACCGATTCTGGAAGCGATGCTGTCGATCTATGGCGGGCTTTTGCACGAGATCCGCCGCCGCAACTACGATGTCTACACGCGCCGCGTCCAGTTGAGCCGCTGGTGGAAACTGTCGATCGCCGCCAAGGCGATTGCTCGGCAGCAGTGGAAGCGGCTGTTCGGTGGGAGGCACTGATCGGTGAGGATCGCAGAAACAAAAACTGTGACATTTCTGTCCAGTAGCGCAAGTGCGCCATGCTGGGAGGACGGCGTGACCAAGGATGATCCCGGAGGGATCACAGCTCTTAGCCGGGGGTTGAGCGAAGTGTCGACAGACACGCAGCGACACCCCCGGAAAGGCAGTCGTGACGAACGCACCCCGGCAGGGGTGCCAGCGCCCGCGAGAGAAATTCGTTCTAAGAATGCGACTGTTATTCTTTCTCCGGTCCCAAATCGGACGGTCTGGCAAAATCGCGCTGGAATCGTACGGTCATAAATTGAACCACGAATTTTCACGAATCTTACGAATTTCACGAATCGTCAACCGGCATTGCATTGCGGGCGATGGAATCCTTCTCGTTGTGATTCGTGACATTTGTCTCTTTCGTGAAGATTCGTGGTTCCCCTAAATCATTGTCTAAGGTCGGCCTTCGGATGGCACCTTGAAGCGCTCGTCTGTTGTTTGCCCAGCCCTTTGAGCCGGGCCGCGCACACAGAAACAATTCTCAACCCAGCAGCACCGTGGTAGCATTTACTCCGTGCCGTGTCGTCCGCTCTCCCGCGCGGTAATCGCGAGTTAACCTAGACGTTAGGCGTTTCAAGTGGGCATGTTTATGAATAACACTCATGTGCCTCGTGCCCGTTCAATCTTGATCGTCTATATCATCTTCTCCGCCACGGTATTGGCGTTCGATCATTGGTCTCGTTTGCAGAAAGACCTTCATGCGTGGCTGGTTCCAATGACCGGATGGAGTGGATTGTCGGTGTACATGTGGACGCTGATGTTCGCATGGATCGCACTGCTCAAGACCGACCGCAAAAACTTGATGACACTTGTGCTGATGCTTGCCGGGACGACGCTCTTGGAGCTAATAGACACCATGCATGAAGCGATCGAGGCGTGGTCAGGAAGTCCGGATTTTGGAAATCCGTATTTGATGTATCATCCGATTCGCCCCCTGATCACCGTCGTGCCCGCAAGTATGTGGACGATCACGTTTTGGCTTGTCTGTCGCAAGTTCTCTGCGGCTGACGAACCATTTGCAATCGATGATTGAATTGCCGCACAATTCATACGACTCGAAAAACGCTCGACGACGTTTCGGTACTCCCTGCTGATCGGCTGGATCAACTGAACAATTCCCGGAGCGGCTTTCCGTTGTCCACCAGTGAAACCGGCCGCCCTTGGGGATCGGGGATGCGCAGGTCGGGCGAAATTCCCAGGGAACTGTAGATGGTGGCCGCCAGGTCGGCGGGCGAAACTGGGTGGGTCACGGGGTGTGCCGCGTCTTTGTCGGACTGGCCGTGGGTGATGCCGCCCCGCACTCCGGCACCGGCGAACAGGCACGGATAGCAGTACGACCAGTGGTCGCGTCCGTCCTGCGATCCACGATTCAGGAACTGCGGTGTCCGCCCCATTTCTCCGGCGACAAACACGAGCGTGTCATCCAAGAGCCCGCGGTCGCGCAGGTCATCCAGCAGTGCCGAGAGTCCGCGATCCAAGCCCGGCAGCAGGTGATCTTTCATCACCCGCTCCAGGCACGAGTGCATGTCCCAGCTTCCGCACACATCGCCCCGCACCGCAAGATCCCACGCCACCGTCACGAACCGCGAGCCGGCTTCGACCATTCTGCGGCCCATCAGCAGAGACTGGCCGAACAGGTTGCGGCCATATCGGTCCCGCAGTTCTGGCTTCTCCCGGCGGATGTCAAACGCGGCGGCAATCTGTGGCGACGACAGGAGGGACACGGCCTGCGCGGTCAGCGAGTCATAGTTGCGCAGCGACGCATGCTGATCGAGCCGACGCCGCTCAGCGCCCAGTTGCGTCAGCAGCGATTGACGCCGGTCCAGCCGGTCAAGCGTCACCTCTGGCAGCGGTTCCAGGCCATTCAGCCGAAAGTCGAGTTCGTCGTCGGTGCAGTCGCGGAAGTAGGGATTGTCGTTGCCGTCGCGTTTCTGGATCCGCGTGGCCATCGGGTTGTAGGCTTTCCCCAGCCACCCGGCGTACATGCCATTGATGTCGTATCCCGCGAAATGCCCCAGCAGCCGCGGCAGATAGGTGTAGGCCGGAAACGGTTGGGCGGCACTTGAGGAGCGTGACTGGGCATCCAGGTACGAGATCACCGAACCGAAGGCCGGCCAGTCCTTGTCCGTGGCATCGACCTGAGCCGCGCCGCGGTCGGCGGGGGGCAGGGGATGCCCGGTCTGAATGAAGTGGGTGCCGTTGTGATCGTTCTGCGGATGATTGACCGTGCGCACCACGCAATACTGGTCCGACCGCTCTGCCAGCAGTGGCAGGTGTTCGCAGATCCGCAGCCCCGGTGTTCGCGAGTCGATTGGCTGAAACGGGCCGCGGATGGTGCTGGCCGCGTCGGGCTTCATGTCGAAGGTTTCGAGCTGCGAGGGGCCGCCGTACAGGAAAACGAAGATGACAGACTTCGCCTTGACGGCCACGGGTTGAGCCACGCTTTCGGCGGCGAGCAGACGTGGCAAAGTCATCCCCAGCATGCCGGCCCCGCCCGCCTGCAACACTGCCCTCCGCGTCACTCCGTCGCAGGTCCGCCGGACGTTGCCCAAAACAGTCAGCATGGTTCCCCCCTCGATCGGATTGTGACCCAACCGCCGCGCGACCATCCTCCCCGATCAATGAGTACGGATCAATGCTCGTTGATGAAAAAATGCTTGAGTGGGTTGGGCCTCAGCCCAACGGCCCGGGGCACTCTCAGAAACGCCGTGGATTCCCGACATTGACCGCAGAAATTACGCGGCCACAGTCGGCTTGTCCCCGTCGAATAGTTCACACAGCAGTTCTTCCGGAGGCGGGTTGGTCAGCAGGCTGATGCCCACGCCAGCGATGAGTGAGACCAGAAGTCCCCACACGATCGGTTCCAGTCCGAACAGGTAGTACGGCGTGAAATCGGTGGCCACGCCAATTTTTTGATCGCCATAGATTCGCAGCGTGCCCACCACATACATGCAGAGCAAAGTTCCCGCGCCCGCCAGCATCGCGGAAATCATGCCGGCGACGGTCGCCCGCCGCCAGTAACACAGCATCAGGGCCGGCACGCAGAACGTCGCAGCGGCACCGGTGCCGCTGAACACCACGATCGCCTGCAGGTAAGCCACCGGTTCGATGTTCAACGCGATCGCCAGTGCGCCGACAAAGATCATGGCGGCGTACGACATCGTCCGCAACTGGTTTTGGGACGCACGCGGATTCACAAACCGCTGATACACATCGCGCACCAAACCCGACGAGATGACCACGAGATACGAGCTGACCGTGGCCATGACCGCGCCGAACGGCGCGGCCAGAATGAGTCCGGCGACAATCGAGCCACCGGGGAAGTTTGTCACGGCCAGTGTGACCTGAGGGATGATCTCATCGCTGACGGCGAGATCCTTGATCATTGCCCGGCCGCAGATGCAGATAATGATCAGCGGGATGTAGATGCAGGCGTTATAGAAGCTGAGCAGGTAGATCGAACGGCGGATGACCGCGGTGCTCTCGCTGGCCATGATGCGGACCATGCCGGCGGGAGAACCGACGCCGGAGAACACCCAGATGAAGAACACGGAACATGCCAGCCCAATCGGCATGAACTCGCGTCCGGAGCCTGAAGAGTCATAACCTGGCCCAAACACGTACGAGCCGTTGACCGGGTCGGTGTTTTGGATTGCCTGCAGGGTCGCCTGCTCCATGCCGCCGACATGCCACAGCGCCAGAAACAACAGCAGCAGCACCCCCACCCACATCATGATGCTTTGGAACAGGTCGGTCCAGACGGCGGCCAGGAACCCACCCATGAGCGTGTAGCCCACCACGGTGACGGTGAAGATCACCAGGCCGACGAAGTACAGCAGATCGAGTTGCTTCGCCGCGACCTTGACCACTTTGCGAATCCGCGAGACTTCCTTGGGAGGCAGACTCTTGGTTTCGGGGTTGGCGCTCAAGCCCGTTGCCAAGGCACTATACAGCTCGTTTTCGGAGCGAAACCCCTGCCCCTCCAGAGAACGGACGGCCCCCAAAATCGGGGGAGCCAGCACCGGGCTTTCCACATCCCTGCCGTCGACCTTTTGGACACGCTTCTCCTTTTCGAGGGCATCAATCCGTTCTTTGCTAAGCTTGAAGGCTGGCTCATCTTCGGACAGGGCCAGGGAGCCGGACCCCGGCCAAGCGTTCTTCATGACGAGGGCCCCCGCCTTGAACTGAGCCACCATCATTGCCGTCATGTAGAACAGAATCAGCAGGGAGGCGAACAGTCCCAGCGTGGGGCTGGCAAACCGCGCCCGGAATATGTCCGGTACGGTGATCGCGCCGGTCCGCCGCGAGAGCTGCGCGAGCCGCTTGCCCAGAATTCCAAAGCCGGTGATCGGCACCACCATGTACCCGGCAATCCACAGCGCCACCGCCCACCCGTGGGCGTAGACCAGCGAGGGGAAGCCCATAAATGTCCCGCCGCTCTGCACCGTGGCGGTGAGTGCCAGTGCCCAGGCTCCCAAGCCACGATTGCCCAGGAAGAACCCTTTGAGGAAGGACGTGCCCTGCGTGGCTCGATTCGCCAGCAGGCCAATCCACATCGACCCCAGAATGAACAAAACCAGCATCACCAGCGTGCCGATGCCCGCCCGGTTGGTTTGAGCGATTAGAGGCGTCACAGACAGAATTGAAAGTGCGCTCACAGTCCACCCTCCTCGCTGGGGAGTTCTTCACCCAGATCGCCGTCGCGCATGAACAGCGCGCCGAAAACCAGCGAGAATGCGATGCAGACAGACCACGGCACGACGATACCCCAGAAGATCCAGTCCGGGAATCCCAGCACGAATGTCAGCGACTCGACTTTCCGGCCATAGCCATTGAGGCCGCAGTAGATTCCGGTGTAGGTCACGGCGACTAAAAAGATCCCGAATGTCACGAACATTTCGCGACGCGCGCTCCGCAGGACCGGATCGCCAGAATTGACCGCTGCAGGCATTCGAAACACCCCTCGCAATTGGTTCGTGACGGCCACTCCCGCCTTGATGGAAAGTGGTCCAGACAAACGACATCAGCGCACGAACACCCTCAAAGGGTGGCTGCAGGCAGATTGTCGTTGTGGGGATCGGAAACTCCATCCTAACGGGCCAGATTCCGAAAAGGTATGCACACTCGTCGATCCGAACCGAGACGGACGGAATTCTCCTCCAGTGATCGTCATAACCGGGGGAATGGATTTTCGAGTTTCGATTGCTGTTGGCGAGATGACAATCGGCTGGCCAACGAAAAGACCCCCTCATGCACGCTTGAGGGGGTCGAAGATCTACACTGGGCTCAGCAACACTTCAGACTGCACATTAGTTGGCAGGTGCTGGAGCAGGTGCGGCAGCGGCTGGTGCCGCAGGAGCCGGTGCTTCGGCGGCAGGAGCGGGGGCAGCCGCAGGAGCGGCGGCCGGCGCGGGAGCGGCGGGAACTGGGTCAGCCGCGGGGACCGGTGCGGGAGAAGCCGGCAGTTCTTCGGCTGGCTTCTGGGCTTCGACCGGAACGTTGGCGGGAGTGCCAGGAACGGCGCAGCCACCGCAGGCCGGAGCCTGGCCACAAGCTGGAGCACAGGGCTCCTGAACCCACTGGCAAACTTCATAGGCTTCCTGACGAGGAACGCACTTGGCGACCCGCGTGCACCACGTCACAGGCACCTGCTTGGCAACGCAGCGGGCAACCCGCTGGTTGTAGGTGTAGGGGACCTGCTTCGCTTCACAGTAGGCGACCCGCTGAACCTTCGTCTCGCAGACCATTTTGCAGGTGCAGACGGGGATCACACGAACCTTCTCTTCGCAGACGATTTTGCAGGTGGTGACGGGCACCTTCTGGGTGCAGACTTCGTCGACCCATTTGCAGGTGCGAACCGGGCAGTTCTCGACCACTTCTTCGCAAACCATCCGGCAGGTCTTGACCGGGACCTGGGTGGTCACGCATTCAGGCACGCAACGCGTGACCTGAACCGGGCAGTTCTGGCGAACAACTTCGCAGACGTAAGTGGTGCAGGGGATCTGGCGGGTGACGATGTTCGGGCACCACTCACGATGGCAGGTAGTGTGGCCAGGGCACTGAACACAGCATGTCTGGCAGTTGCCGCAGGCGTCAACCACCTGGCGCTGGACCACTGGACCAGGATGGTAAACCTGACGAACATTCCACTGTCCCTGGTCTTCGGTGACTGTGCGGTAGGTGGTGACAGGCTTGCGAACGGTGTAGCTGCGTTCCTGATTGATCGTCTCGACAACCTGCCGGTAGACGGTGTGCTGGCGGGTCACCGTGGTGGTTTCCCAGACCGGCTTCATCACCTGGCGGCGAACCTGCTGGTTCACGGTTTCCCAAACCGGCTTGCGGACCGTGTACTGCCGGTCGTGCACGACGGTTTCGTACACGGGACGGCTGACGGTGTACCGCTCTTCGCGGTTGGTCGTCTCGTAAACCGGCCGTTGAACGGTGTAGCTCTGGTCGCGGTACTTGGTTTCGGTGACTGTCCGGTAGGCCGTGACAGGCTGGTCTTCGTAGACCGTCTCGTATTGTGTCTGCATCGCTGAGTGTGTCTGGTTTTCCCAGACCGTGTCGTAAACCGTCCGGTACAGGGTCTGCCGCTGCAGGCGCGCTGTGGTATAACAGGACTGCTGTTCGCAGCAGTTGGTCGCGCAACTGTTATAGTTGCACGCACCGCAGTAACCCTGCGCGTTGGAGGGCGTGGCGGTCCCCAGAATCATGCCTGCGGCGATGATTCCATACACAAATCTCATGGTGAATCTCCTGATTTCCTGGAAATATTCTTTTCCGACCCACGTACGTTCATTCTGGGGGCAGGTTGCAGCATGCGCTACAATTGCAACGGTTGTAAAGGCCTACAACCAAGCGCTTGCCCCACTGGGATGCTGTAGCATAGTTCAGAATCTACCCTGTATGATTCCGAAGCACAAGAAGTCTGGGATGCGATTTCCTAATTCGTAGAATGAATGGCTTGGATGATTTGTGACATTCGGGATGAATGGAATCAATATTCAACCCATTGACCGCAGTCAACTCATTTATCCCGATTTGACAATTTCGATCCTTTAAAAATCACACCCTTTCTGCAGCAAATGGAAGTCCACAGCCGTTCCAACTCCGCTGAAATTCCCCCATCGGGGCACTCGTTGGAGCAACGTCCGTTTGGTCTCCGCCGCGCCGACCAACGGTTCATTGCATTCGTGGTCGCCGTCTGTTTGGTGTTGCTGGCCATTTTCGTCTTGTCACCAGGTCCCGCCGGCTGGGTGGACATCGAACGCCTGCCACAGTCGCAGGCCCAATATCGACTGGACGTGAATGATGCGTCCTGGGTGGAGTGGGCTCAGCTCGAAGGAATCGGAGAAGCTCTCGCCCGTCGCATTGTGGAGTACCGTGAAGAACACGGCCCGTTTTCTTCAATTGACGATTTGACGCAGGTACGCGGGATCGGTCCCAAAACGCTGGATCGCGTCCGCCCGTGGGTGGAAATCGGTCATGCGGCCCGACCGGCTGGTCGATCCCCGCCCCTGCCGGACGCGGAATGATCGACTGAATCGGCACATTCTTAACGACGTGACAATTTCACAGACGGGATTGCATGCGGCAGGGAATGATTGAAAATGGCTTGCGCAGTGACCGAATTCATTGGGTAGACGGGAGCGATCGTGCCGCACGAGATCCTGTACACGTCAGCTCCGCGTGGCTTGAAACCGGGTAGCCAGGGGTTTTGCACCGTCGTCAGCACCATGGGCATCCCCACGCTGCTGGCGGAAAAACTGGAGTCCCTCAGCGGCTATCGGCAGGTCTATACCGGCGATCAGGCCGCGCTCAACCCGGTCAACCACATTCATGTGGCACTGACCATCGGCGGACGCAAATACCACGTGCTCTCTGCCGTGCGCGATGCCGGTCAAGATTACACGCAACGGTCGAACAAGCTCGCGCATCATGTGGCTCTGGAGTCAGGCGAACTGCCCCCCGCAGGTGCCGCCGCGTTGCTCGCCACACCCGGATTCTGCGAGACAACCTGGAACGGTGAGCCACGGTTGCTGCCGGCCGCCCGCAAGATTCCGGCTGTCGATCGCCCGGCAAAGATTTGCCAGGCTTGGACCAATGTGACCGGGGATGCCGGATGGGCGGGCGTGCTGGCCGAGACGGTGCTGCAACACCCGGCGCGGCCCACGGTCCTCGTGTTTCCACCCGGTTTGGAAGTTCTTCCGCTCGTCGTCGAAGCCGTGGCTCTGCTGCCCGCCGACCGCCGCTGGGAGGCGACCTTCAGCACGTACTTCACCAAGGCCTCGACCGGGACCGAGTGCTTGTGGCGGTTCGTGCTGGAAGGGACGCCGGAGGCACAGGCAGCGCGGCGCGCGGGGCCGGTTTGGGATCTGACGCGGCCGATGGACCGCGCGCAGGGTGGTTCACTGGTCAACACCGCGCGTACGGGAATTGCCGTTCGCGCCGAACCTGCTGCTCTGGCTGTGCGGCCGCCGGCCGCCAACAAGTCGAACCCCGACCCATTCGAGGGTGAGAAGCTGGTTGAACCGCCGCCGATCCCCAGGCAGCGCACGGAACCAGTCGCACCGGACGCCGGCCGTTGGAGTTCATCAGGTGGGGTAAACCTTCCGTCAGACGCGCCAACGCAACCTCCGGTGCTGGCGGCCGCCGCGGCCACCAGTCGTTCTGCGGCGACGCGTTCTCCCGTCATCGTGGTCCGTGCTGGCAACCGCTCGGTCATCCCAATTGTTGTTGGAGCCGTGGCACTGCTCCTGACCATTCCGCTGACCATCTTGATCACTCTGCAACTCACACGGCAAACATTGCCTGCCGTCCCTGTCACCAAGGCCGATTCCGAGAAGACTTTGATCGCCGCGATCGAGAAAGACGACGACGCCAGGGTTCCGGAAGCCGTTCTTCCCGCCCCGGTGAAGCCTGCCAAAACTACGTCCACAGAGAAGTCTTCGGCACCGAAGCCAACTGCAGACAAGGCCCTGCCCGGCGAAGAGCAGATGGAACCCGCCACGGTCCTGGCAAACAAAGCGACTGTGCAGCCTGCACCTTCCCAGGCGCGACCCTCCGAACCTGCTCGGGGAAATCCACCGGAGACACCCGGCGAAAAGGTCGCGGTTGTCTCTGCTCCGTCCCTGGTCGTCGTACCTCCGGTCATTGACCAAAAATTTGTCGTCTTGGGATCCGCCGCCGCGGCGAGTTTTCATGAGTCCGCAGATTCCGACGCGGTTCATCGCCTCTACGCGGGAGACGAGCTGTACGTGCCATCGGGGGCCAGCGTCCGGATTGATGCCGGCCGCGACACGTTCGTCACCGTGCTTGGTGCGGACGTGTTTGGTACCCGGCTGGTGATGGATCGACCGGGAGGCGAAGAGCAGCCGACCCGCATCAAAGTTGACGACGCTCGAATCCGCATCGAGTGGGCGAAAGCCTGCGGAGTGGAACTGGAAACGGCCTCTGACGCGCTGCGCTTTCCTGATGTCGATGCGCCGGCGGTGATGGTACTGGAGTTGGCGGGACCCAAGGTTGATGCGAGTTTTGTGATGGTCACCCCAGAGTCTCCCGACAAGTCCTGGATTTTCAGAGGCAAAAAGATTCGCCAAAGTTCCGCCGAGAAAATCCCCGAGTGGAGTAAGAAGGCCCCCAAGCCAGGGATGCTGCCGGGGATCACCTCTCCGTCCGGTTCGCGAATCATCGGCACCGATGGGGGACGCAGACTGCTGGGGAAATTGTCAGACGCCGGCGGCATGCGCTTGACCCTGGCCCTGATGCAGGACGCACTGGGTAACACCGAGCCGCTCGTCAAGCTGTTGCTGGAGTGGGATGACGCGCTCGACGAAAGATTGCCTCCAAGTTTCGTTTGGATTCTGCTGCTCGATTCGATCGTTGACAGTCCGAGATTTCATAAGGCTCTGGTGGCAGTCGCACCGGATGCCAAGGATTGGCTTCCCGATTGGGATGCAATTTGCAGGTCGGATCTGGAGCTTGCGATCGACGCCGAGAAGCCAGGAAACCAAAAGATTCCGAATGCCGAATATGCGGTCTCTCTGAATCTGCTGCTCGACTGGTCCGGCGATAATTCCCTGATCAAGCGTGCTTTATCCCGTTGGAAGCTGCGGCGGATCGCCGTGGCATGGGACAAGGCCGGCAAGAACGCCGATTCAAAACCAAAACCCGGGAAACCGCCCAAATTTCCGCCGATGCCGAATCCAGACTCGATGAGTCCACGGGAAGACCTGCCCAGGGATTTCCTGACCAAGTGGAACGCGTGGATCGTCCACTATATCGAGAAGAAGACGGACAATGCCGAGGCAAAGAAAGGCGAGGGAGCAACTGGCACGGCTCCGAAACCGCGAACAGAATGACTCAGCCCCACGCAGTGCTGTGTTGGACGGCCATGATTGCCGTTCAGGTTGCGGTTCCATACATGGTGTTCCCTCCTTCATGAAGAAACTGATCATCGGCTGTGGGTATCTTGGCCAGCGTGTCGCCAAAGCGTGGCTCAACAACCCGGACGAGGTTTGGGCACTGACCCGCAGCCCGGAGCGCGGCGAAACGTGGCGGTCCAGTGGAATCCGACCAGTGCTTGGCGATGTCAACGATCCCAATGTCCTGGCTGGCTTCCCTGAGCCACAGATCGACACATTGCTGTATGCGGTGGGTTGGGACCGTTCGTCTGGAAAATCGCAACGGGAGGTGTACGTCGCCGGCCTCGAGAATGTGCTGCGGGGCGTCGGTCCGCGGGTTCGCCGGGTGATCTATATCTCCAGCACCAGTGTCTACGGCCAGGACGACGGGAGCGTGGTCGATGAAGATTCGCCCTGTGAGCCACTGGCAGAAAATGGACAGGTCTGCCTGGAGGCTGAGCGCGTGTTGCGCAGAGCATGTCCGCAGGCGAACATCCTGCGGCTCGCGGGAATCTACGGACCGGGACGCCTCGTGGCTCGCGTCGAAGCGCTGCGGGCGGGAACGCCGTTGACCGGCAACCCCGAGGCGTGGCTCAACATGATTCATGTGGAAGACGCCGTGCAGGCGGTTCAAGCGTGCGAACAGCACGGGCGACCTGCGGCAACATACCTGGTGGCGGATGATCAACCGCTACCCCGAAGCGCCTTTTACGCCGCGGTCTGCCAGCGGATAAACGCGCCGATGCCCACGTTTGCACCAGACAGCACCGCGCCGCGCGGCAACAAAACGTTGAACAAGCGCTGTTCCAATCTCCGGCTGCGAACCGAACTCGGAGTGGACCTGCTGTATCCCACGATTGAGCAGGGTCTGGACGCGGTGCTGCCCCCAAGTTGAATAAGCACCTGTCAGCAATTTGTTTCATTTGGCCACACCAATGCATGCCTGACAACTTGTCTCTGGCATGAATTGCTGCAAAATCAGCCGGCATCACAGAAAAATTTTATAAGTGATTTTCACGAACGATTGGCGAACGGTATAGTCAAATTTAATCCACAAGGCCGCCGCTGACCTTGCGTGATCCATCTCTCACAAGCGGCACTCGATCTCGATTTCCCGAGGCGCTGATGGCTGGGTTTTCGCTGCTGTGTCCGCTGTGCAAGGCCACGCTCAAACTGAAAATGGCACCGCCAGCGGGAAAGAAGCTGACCTGCCCCAAATGCCAGAAGCCTTTCAAGGTTCCGGCTCCGCACCAGCCGGAATCGTCCGAATCGTTTTCAAACCTCAACGAAGACGATGCCATCGACGACTCGCCCGAGGAAGAGGAAGAAGAGGACGAAGTCGAACAGGAGACCCCGGAAAAATCGGCTCGGCGGGTAAGTAGTCGGCGTAAAACGGGCGGAACGAGTTCCCGAAAGTCGAACTTCAACGTCGTTCCCTGGATCCTTGGCGGCATCGGCGTTTTGGTGGTCCTGGCCGGCATTGGCGTGGTGGGCTACCTCGCCTTGACGATGATGCCACAGGCGAAGAACAAGCTCGACCTGACGTATCTGCCCGACGACTGCCGGGCAGTCGTCTATTGCCGAGTTCAGCGGCTCCATGATGCGGGAGGCATGAAATCGCTGGTGGAAAGCCCGCTGTTCGCCATGCAGAGCGCCATGTTGCCACAGACATTAGGGTTCGGTCTCCGAGACATCAGCAGCCTGACGATCGGATTGAACTCCGCGGATGCGATGCCAGCCGGGGCGGTGGCAAACTTGCAGGATCTGGCAAAGATCGATGCGAAGTTCGTGGCCGTGATCCGGTTTAACAAGCCTGTTGAGCAAGACCGCCTCAAAAAGGCGCTCACTCTGGAAGACGGTGGAAAGTATCTGAAAGCGAAACCGCTTCCAAACTTGCCCGGCAAGACATTGGCCGCATTTTTCCCCAAACCCGATGTCTTCGTGGTGGGGACGGAAGCTGAAATCGCGTCGGCACTCGATCGGGGTGAACAGCAACAGCGCCGCGCTGACCTGGATTTCATCAACCCGGACCATATTTTCATCTTCGCCACCCTGAAGGATCCCAAATCCACGGAGGCTCCCGCGCCGCTGCCGCCCATGGTCTCGGCGGATGTGAAGAAGCTATTGGAGTTCCTGCGGACCAAAACCACGGGCATGTGCGTGACATTCGATGTTACCAGGGCGGCTTTGGTTGAAGTTTCCTTTGTCTGCCATGACAAAGCGGCGGTGGACGAAGTGCTGGCAGAAGTGAAGAAATCGATTGATTCGGGCAAAACCGAGTGGAACCGTTTTAAACCCTTCTTGGGTCCGGCGGGCGACCAAATCGATCCTATCGTCAAATCTCTGGACGCTAGGGCTGAGCTTGATTACCCAGGTGTCACCGTCAGAACGGCCATCCCTGAAGAAGTGATGCATACGGCTGGAGGGACTGTGCGCGGCGAAGCGCCTGGCGGTGGCTTGCCGGCAGGCTTGCCCACCGACCTGCCAGGCGTGCCCGCTGGAATTCCTGCCGCCCCTGGATCGCCGGGAGAAAGTACTCCACCCGGTCCCGTCGAATTGCCAGTTTTGGGGCCGGCCCCCTGAGAAGATGCATTCCCTTCTCATCCCTCGCAAGGAATGCGGTGGGGACGGTCGCGAATCCCTCAGCGTATTTCTATCGTATTTCTGTAGTGCAGTCAGTTTCGAAGGAACGTCAGGAGGGTCAGGGCATGGAAGCCCGTTTCGGATTTGACATGGAGTGCGTTGGCGGGCTGCCAGTTCACAGCCGCGACAAACAGCGGTTGACCTGGCGTATTATGGAGTCTTTAGTCGATGGCGATTCCAACAACCTGTTCGGCTTGTGGAAAAATCACCCGCATTAAAGATGAAATGGCGGGCAAGAAGTTTAAATGTGGAGACTGTGGCGCGGTCGTCGCGGTTCCCGTATCCGGAAAATCCAAAGCCAGCGCAAAGGCAGCGGACGACGAGGATGAGTACACGCTTCCCAAGAGTTCCCGGCGCGGTCGGTTTGACGACGAGGCCGATGACGATGACGATGACGTTGCACGCGACCGTCGCTCAGGTTCAGGCCGCTCGCGTTCACGCCGGTCCAACGTCGTTTGGTTGGCGGTCGGTGGCGGATTGGTGGTGCTTTGCCTCGCTTGCGTCTGCGTGATTCCATTCTATTACCTCTTCAGTCCGCGTGTTGCGCCGAGTCCGCAGGTCGCCGCCCAGCCTGAACGGATACCACAGGTGCCCGGGCGAACCTCACAGCCGGACCCCCAAGGGTTTGGACAACCTCCGCAGCAGGCATTTCCAGAGTTCGCGCAGAATAATGCCGCCCAGCCGCCAACCCTGCCGATTCCCATGCCGGAAATGCCGCGCCCGCCGGCAATTCCTGTCCCACCAGCTCCCAAAGAGATCGAAAAGCCTGTCCTAGACAACGAGCCCGCCCGCGATTGGGCCGTGAAAGTCGATCCTCCCGCAGCGACGAAGTGGGTCGATGACAAAGTCAAGGTTCAGGTGCGGGTTCCCGGAACACAACTCGGCGGAGCGATCTTCGCACCGGGTCCCAGCCCCTTCGTCTGCGTCGGCTCCAGCTTTACTGAACGGGATTTCCGCGAAGTCTGGGACCTGAGCACAATGAAAAAACTGGGAACGATCCGCGGGATTTCAGCGGACCGAGACCATGCCGCCCTCAGTCCGGACGGAAAATACTACGCGGCTTATGCTCCCTTGAAACAGGTGGTGATCCTTTGGGATGTCGCCAAGAGCAAGCCCCTCGGGCAAATGAAGACTCCGCATGGATTCTTCCACTGGCTCGAATTCGCCGGTACCGACAAACTCCTGGTCACAGTTGGCCAGGAGACGTTTGTGACAAAACTGCCCACCGGGGCGCTCGATCGAACATTTGAACGAGAGATCAGGGACCAGGGGAATGTACAGGGGGTAAGCCTGGGCGGAAGCTATCTCGTCGATTTTGAGAGCGAACACGGCGACCAGCGGCTCAAATTCACCGACCTGGCCACGGGCAAATCTGCCGGAGCATTGCCGGTCCCCTCCACGGGACTCGGTTTCATGCACTGTCATGGGATCGGCTTTTCGCCCGATGGGCAGGAACTGGCGGTCCTGTTCAAGCTCGTGCTTGATGCCGACGTGCTGATTTGGGACGTGGCCACGGGCGAGTTGAAGGAGCGAATCCCCCTGCCGGACTTCACGCGGCAGTTGGAACAGGCCACCTTCTTCAAGGGGCAAAAGATGCAGTGGTTCCCCGACAAGCAGCGGATCCTGGTGCATGGCTATGGCATCGTTGACCGACGGGAAGCCAAGTTGGTGCACACCTTCAGCGCAGACAGTGACTATCCGGCGGAGTTGCCCCGCAAGGTTTTAAGTGACACCAAAATCGGAATCGTTCACGGGCCATTTGCCAAACCAATGACATTGGTGACCGCGAAGGTGGGCGAGTAAAGAACGAAACCCGGGGACTTGGTTGAGCCAAGTCTCCGGGTTTCTTGAAATCGGTCTCTATTCCGGGGCGTCTCCTGCTTCCGCGGCCGTTGTGGAGGCCGCGGGTGCCTCGAAATTCTCCAAAATCGACTCGCCGCTGGTGTTGACTGCCTCCGGTGCGGCGGATTCCGTCGCCTCCGCATCCGCGGACTCTATCGCCTCTGTTTCTGCGGAACGCGCGGCTTCATCGGATGGCTGGGACAGTGTGGCGTTTGGCTCAATCGGACCCGTCTGCTGGTACATGTCGGCCGGGTCAGTTGTGGGAACCTCCACCCCATTGGGGTCGGCCGGCATCTGGCCTTCCTTGATGACCAGTTGCATGTAGGCCCCCTGCGTCACCACCTTTGGCTGCTTCAACACTTTTTCCAGCCGGTTTTCCAGTGGCTGGCTTCGCAGGCGGAAGCGTTCGTCCGCATCTTCGTAGGCCTTGACCGGCCAGCCGCCTTCCTGCAGGAACACTTCGTTGTAGTCCAGAATCGAACCTTTTTCGAAGTGGACGTTCTTGATGGCCAGCGTGTATTCGGTGAGCGCCCGGTAGTAGGTGTTCTCCGATTCCGCCACGCCACGCTGGGCGTCGAGCACGAGGAACAGCTTGGCGGCGTCGCGTTCGTAACCTTCGACAGCTTGCAGGGCCTCGAGCTTTTCCTGAGAGGCGATGCGGCGGTTGAAGTTTGTCTGCAGCACCGCGTAGGCTCGTTCCAAGTCCGCCAGGGCGTTGCTCAGGTCGAGCACCACCTCGCGTTCCTGCTCACGCAGCAGCACTCGCTCGCGGGACAGCAACAGTTCGGCGTTCCGCACCGCGGCATGGCCCCGGCGGAAACCGAGCGGCATGTTGAACTCGGCACCGAGCTGCCATTCCTGGTACTGCCCCTGTGTCAGGTTGCTGACGGCGTCGTCGGCGATCACCTGGCCGGGGTCGACCTGACCATTTTGAATCAGATCGCGGCCCAAGCCACGCCAACGATAACGGCCGACAGCATCCAATGTGGGCAGCAGGAATTTCTTGGCCGCTTCCAGCTCGAGTTCGCGGCGCTTGACGATCCATTTCTGCCGCCGCAGCTCGACGCGGCGGGTCAGCGCTTCCGCCAGAATGTCGTCCCAGCAGAAGACGATCTTCGCCTCTGGTGGCTCGTCGGCGGGGCGAATCGTCCGGCCATCGTTGATCGGAATTCCCATCAGCAGCCGCAGGCGACGCTCAGCCAGGTTGACGCCGGCCGTGCCCCGGAACGTGCCGCCGCTGGAACCGTTGTTCGTATGCGTGCCTTCCAGCAGCTTGCCCGTGAGGGCGTTCTGCACGTCTTCCTGCAGCCGGAAGTACTGTTCGCGGGCCAGAGATTCCTGCTCGGCCCCCAGCCGGCCGGCAGCCACCTGCGGGCTGACTCTGCGCCATGTTTCCAGGGCGGCATCGCGGGCGTTGATTTTGGCGTCGAGGTCGCGGTAGGCGTAGTACAAATCCCAGTAGGCGTTCTCGACGTCGCTCACGTAGTTTCGCACGCCGATTTCGAAATCGGCCAGGTTCACGTCGGTGTTGATCCGGGCCACCAGCACGCCGTTGAACACACCCGGCGTGTTCGTCGGCCCGGCGATGCGGTTGAAGTCCGCACCGCCGCCAAACAGCAGCGGATGGCGGACTTCCATGTCCATCCATGTGGTCCAGGCACTGGGCACGGCGTTGCCGGGAGCATTGTTGGCATCGTAGTTCGTGTAGTTCTTGACGCTGTAGGTGGTGCCCAGGGCACTGCGCTTGGACAGCCCCGCCTGGAAGACGCTGGTGTCCTGTTGGAACTGGCGTGTTCCACCGCCGAAGAACGTGTTGTTCAGGGCGCGGTCGTTCTTTTCGTGGAACAGCGACGTGGTCAACTGGGCGTCAAACGCACTGAGTGCGGCCTCGACGCCGAAGCGCGGGTCGGTCTCCTGGATCGCGGGATCCTGGACCGTCCGGAGTGTGGCGGGTGTGCGCAGGATCAACCCGCCCAAGTCGCGCAAAACCTTGGAGTTTTGCAAGGCGAGTTCGACGGCCTCTTCGAGCCGCAGATCCCAATACTCGCGGTTTTCGGCTTCAATCGAAACCGGCCCCACGGTCGAGGCGGTGTCAAAATCAACCGGCGTCTCGACGTCCGGGTTTTCAACATTGATGCCGGCGTACTTGTACCGGACCTGGTCGGCCTCTGCCTCGGTGGTGGGCGCGGTCCATTCCGGCTTTTTCTGCCAGGAGCAACCCGATAGCGTCAGCGCGGCCGCGGTCACCGACATCGCGAAATTTGCAAATAATGCCCGTCGCATCGCAGGACATCCTCCCCCGGATTCACTCATTCCTGTGGCCGCGTCTGGGTCGCACCAATCCTGTCTGGCTGCCAGAAGGGCACACCAGACTGCGACCTACGTGTCAATACCAGACTTATCGTCAAATCCGTCGAATGTGGTGTAGCCGTTTCCTACAGAACATCCAGAAAAGTTCGCCAGCCACGGCCGTGAAGTGCAGCGGGATGCTGCAGCCCCCCGTTGTCCAATACGTCCCGCGAATCGGATGCAGCGACGCATCCGCTGTTGGATATCGCTGTTGCGCCATTTTCGTTACGATGCCGCGCATTGACCTCGATCGCTGCGGCCGGGATTTGCGCAGCTCAAAGCCACGGGCTCACAGGCTGGATCAGGAGCGCTTGTCGGTGAACGTTGAACCAAATTCGGCCAAAGTGCAGGACGGGTGGCTGCCGGTCACAAGTTGGGTGCTTTACGACGTGGCAAACACGATCTACGCTTCCTTCTTGACCTACATGCTGGTTCCGCAACTCACGGGAATTGCCAAGGGCGACCAACTGGTCTGGTGGCAGAAAGCCGAATTCCTGGTGGGAACGACTCAGACCACCTCGATGTTCTTATCTGCGGCGATGGTGCCCGTCATGGGGGCACTGTGCGATCGCACCGCACAGACGCGGCTCTACCTCAACATTTTCACCCTGGCCTGCATCGGGGCCATGCTCGGCTGGGGATTTGTCAATTCCGTCTGGGCCATTCTGCTGCTGCTGGCCATTGGCAACCTCGGTTACCAGAATGCCCTCTCATTCTACACCACCCTGCTCCCTTCAGTCGCATCGCCGCAACGGATTGGAACGGTCTCCGGTTTGGGAGTCGGGCTCGGCTACCTCGGCACCATTCTGACGCTGGTCGTGGCGCTGGCGCTCAAACCGTTCGAGATTTCATTTCAGTGGCTGGCGATCATCCTGGGAACGGCTTTTCTTCTGCTCGCCGCGCCTTGCATGATCTTCGTACGTGAAATGCGTGTGCAGCCAGAGCCGTTTCAACTGTCCATGATTCCCGAACGCTTCTCGGCGGTGCTGAAAACTGTTCGCAGCATCCCTCATCAGCGGGCATTGCTGCTGTTTTTTCTTGGCAATTTTTTCCTGGTGGATGTCCTGAACACCGCGATCCTGTTCTTCGGATCGTTCACGCTGCAGATGTTCAAACCGATGGGTGACCTGAAGACACTGGTGCTGGCAGGGCACCCCATGTCGGCAGAGACTTTTAAGCTTGTTGCCGGACTGTTTTTTTGCATTTTGGCGATGCTCAGCGGGCTGATCGCCGGGGCACTATGTGACCGTTTCCACCCGTTACGGGTGATGCGATTCTCGGGCTGGTGTCTCCTCGCGGGGTTGTCCGGTGGAATTGCGTTCGCCGGACACTCACCACTGCTTTACCTGCTGTCGATGTGCGGGGCGGGGGGCTTCGGGATGGCCGGCATTTGGACGTCGGGGCGGCTCCTGCTGTTTATCATCGTTCCCCGTGAGAAAATTGGAGAGTACAACGGACTGTATGGGATCACTCTCAAGCTCTCGGTTGTGGGGGCGATGACATTCGGCATCGCCGCCAACTGGGGCCAGCAGTTTGCCCTGGGGGTGCAAATTGTTCCGCTGCTGTTTGGCCTGGGGCTGCTCTACGGGATGCGGATCAGCGACGCTCCCATCAATGGGGGAGCGTCACCGAGGTAAACGTTCGACCTCCCATCGGCAACGTGGCGGGGAGGAACCCAGACGCCAACAGCGAAAGCACGCGAAGCACGGTCGACGCGGGAAAGCTCCGTTTGCGAAATCGACCAAAACCCCATGCTTGGCGGCACATTCTGTACAATGGCCAGTTCGGCCAGACACAACCACCGCTTGAACGCTTACCTTTTTCAGGCTGCACCACACGTCCATGTTCCCTGAACTCCAGACACCCGCCGCCTATTTTGCGACCGCTCCTCGGGGAATCGAAACGGTCACCGCGCGGGAATTGACGCGGCTGGGAGCAACCGAAGTTCGCACGGTCATTGGTGGGGTGCATTTCCTCGCCCCGAAAAAATTGCTGTACAGGGCCTGTCTGGAACTTCGCACCGCCCACCGCATTTTGTTTCCGCTGCGGGAGTTCGCCGCCCAAAATCCAGAGATGCTCTATTCGCAATCGCGCCGGGTGAAATGGGAGTCACTGCTCAATCCGGAGAAGACCTTCGCGGTTTATGCCACCCTGGAACGCGGCCGCACCGCGCCCCCCACGGGACGGCGGGGAAAGCCGGGGACGCCCCCGCATGTCGCCGCGAAGCAGCAAAATGGGATCACCCATACGCAGTATGCGGCCCTGAAGGTGAAGGATGCGATTGTCGACCGCCTGCGGCAGGAACAGGGAGCGCGGCCCAACGTCGACACGCAGAATCCCGACTTTCGCCTCCACGCCCATTTTGCCGCCGGCCGCTGCACCCTCAGTCTGGACGCGTCTGGCGGCAGCCTGCACGAGCGTGGCTACCGCCTGGAGACAACCGAAGCTCCGCTGCGGGAGACCCTCGCCGCCAGCATCCTTGAACTGCTCGACTGGGACGGAGCCACGCCTCTGTACGACCCCCTCTGTGGCTCAGGCACCCTGGTCATCGAAGCGGCGATGCGCGCCCGAAACATCCCGCCCGGCCTGCTGCGGCCCCAGTTCGGCCTGCATCGGTGGCCGGACTTCGACCAACGTCTGTGGGACGAAGTCGTGCAAGAGGCGCGCAGCCGGATCCTGCCGAAATCGCCCGTTGGATTGTTTGGCAGCGACAGCGATCCCAAGGCGATTGCCGCCGCCCAGGCCAATGCGGCCAGGGCCGGCGTGACGGAAGACATCCAATGGTTCGTCCGCGGCGCCGAGCAGGCGATCGTGCCACGGGATCTGTCCGGCCAGACGGGCCTGCTGCTGAGCAACCCCCCATACGGAGCGCGGCTCGGCGATGAAGCCGATTTGAAGACGCTTTACCGCACCTTCAGCAGCGTCTGGCCGCTGCGGTTTCCCGGCTGGAAACTGGCCCTGTTGGTGGGAAACCTTAATCTGGCCCGCGAGATTGAGCTTCCCGCCGCGCTGAAAATCAAACTCGACAACGGGCCGTTGGAATGCCGGCTGCTGCAGTTTCAACTGTGATGGCGTGACTCTCGTCAAGCGTAAGAGCTATGACGAGAGTGACCTGGACATCGAACCTGGTTCGCTGCCGCAACTGGCTACTGGATCCCCAGCAATTCCACCAGGAAGTGCAGCGTGGCTTTCGCGGGGATGACCGGGGGTGAGCCACGGTCGCCGTAGCCGAGGTTGGACGGGATCAGCAGTTCGATCATTCCGCCCTGACCCACGAGCTGCATCCCTTCCGTCCAGCCCTTGATCACCTGGTTCAGCGGGAAGGAAATCGACTCCCGCCGTGCGTAAGAGCTGTCAAACACGTTCTTGTTGTCCAGCCAGCCGTGGTAATGCACTTCCACGAGGCTCGTCGCCTTGGGCGTCGCGTCGGTGCCCTTGCGGAGGATGCGGTATTGCAAGCCGGAGGGTGTGGTGGTGAACGCCTGGGGCGCGCCACTGTCGATTTTCCCGGCTCCGGGAGGCAGTTCAGGAAACGGGACCGGGGTGGCAGCGTCACTCAAGGGATCTCTCCAGTGTAGGCGTGTGTGTCTGGTAAACCGAATCGTTTTGTAGGTTATCGAACGCGGTTGAGACTCTCAATCGCGTTTTCAGCGGATGAACTGCTGCAAATAGTCCTCGCCCAGCCCAACCGCGGCGTAGTGCCGGCGGCACATGTCGATTTTGGTGAACACATCCTCGTAGCCGATCTGCCGGTCGTTGGCATCCAGGTAAATCATCGCTCCCGAGATGTTGAAGAAGGTGATCATTTCTTCGACATCGTTGTCCACCACCAATGTGTGCGTCTCGCCCGGAGGTTCAAACACGTAGCTGCCCGCCATGGCCACCCAGTCGTGTTCCAGGTAGCGCCACGAGCCTTTGATGACGTATCCATGAACCGGCGCGGGATGGCGGTGCCGGCTGAGCACACCCGCCTTGCGGACCCGCAGCAGGTTGCACCAGCCACCGTTGACGGTATTGAGCATCAACGGCCGAAACCACACCGACGGTGCCTGCGGCACCCAGACGCGCTCATCGTTGGGAATGGCTTGGGCCACGATTTCGAGGGCGGCATCGGGAGGGGTGGACATATTGGCAACTCACTCGTTTTGCAGCCATTGGATTGACCACCGACGAAGCCGTTCGTCAGTGTCAGCGCCGCACATCGCGACCGGCGAAGGATAGACCATCGGCCGCCCCCAAGAAACCATGCGCTTCCGCGCGGCACTGGAATCTGGAATCCGTGCGGCACTGGAAACTGTGCAATCGCTCCGATAACTTCCATCTTCGGCCTCCATGCCTCGTCGGGTTGGCAACGACTGCCTTGGAACCAGCCAGCATTCTGCGCGTGCAGTATCTTCTTTCCCGCATTCGAGATTGGACCGCCGTCGCATGGAATGGTTGAAGAAGGTCGAACCGCTCAACTGGCTGCTGGTGATGTTTCCGGTGACCTTGGTCCTGCGGTGGACCGGCATGAGCGAGACATGGATCTTTCTCACGGCCTGCTTGGCGATTGTGCCGCTGGCCGGCTTGATGGGAAAATCGACGGAGATCCTCTCGGAATCGGTGGGGCCGGGGCTGGGTGGCCTGCTGAACGCGACCTTTGGCAACGCGGCCGAATTGATCATCGCCATCTTTGCCCTGCGGGCAGGACAGATCAACGTTGTCAAAGGCTCCATCACCGGCAGCGTGCTGGGCAACGTCCTCCTGGTGCTGGGGGCCAGTTTTCTGGCAGGCGGACTGAAGTTCAAGCGGCAGACGTTTAACTCCACGGCTGCGGGAGTTTCATCCGGGTTGCTGCTGCTGGCGGCGATCGGCCTGGTCATCCCCGCCATCTTTGAATTTGAACTGCGCATGACCGGGAACTCGGCGGGTGACAGCCTCTCTGCCCGGGAGAATGCCATCAGCGTGGAAATCTCCGTGGTGCTGCTGGCCATTTACTGCTTCATGCTGCTGTTCAGCCTGCGGACCCACAAGCATCTTTACGCCGGTGAGGAGAAGCAGGATTGGGATGTCAAACCGGAACAGCCCGCGCATGAGCATTGGCCGTTGTGGCTGGCATTGACCGTTCTCAGTGTGGCCACCGTGATGGTGGCGATCATGAGTGAATCGCTCGTCGGGGCGATTGAAGGCACGCGCGAGCGGTTTGGCTGGAGCGAACAATTCGTGGGCGTGATCGTGGTCGCCATTGTGGGCAACGCCGCCGAGCATTCGACCGCGGTCATGGTCGCGCTCAAGAACCGGATGGAACTCAGCTTCCAAATTGCCGTCGGCTCGGCGATTCAAGTCGCATTGTTCGTCGCGCCGGTGCTGGTGCTGCTCAGCTACGCACCCGGCTTCCCGCGCCCGCTGAATCTGCATTTTACCAGCCTGGAAGTCGTGGCTCTGCTGGTGTCCGTCATGGCCATCGCCCTCGTGGCCCAGGATGGCGAATCGAACTGGCTGGAAGGGGTGCTGCTCCTGGGCGTGTACCTGATTCTCGCCATCGCGTTCTTGAACCTGCCGGCGACCGAGGAACCCAAACACGAGCCGAAACCGGCCAAGGTGTCGTATGTGCCACGGCATCATCCCGTCGATGCCTGGCCAGTTGGTGCCGCCTATTTCGAAGTCGCGTGAAACGTGCCGTCCCAGTCCGTGGGAGGCGGCGCTTCCTGAAACTGCCGGCAGCGTTCACGCAGGCGGAGGCTGGCCGTGTCGTCCGGCCAGCGGCTGAGGATTGCATCACACTGGGCGATGGCCTGAACCCAATCGCGACCCCGATACCGCTCCAGTGCCGTTTGTGACAGGGCGGCCAGTTCCACCAGGTCTGCCGGCGTTTCTCCGGTCAGGCCCAGCAGTTCATAGATCCCCACCGCGATGCTTTTGCCCTTCACCGAGGCCCAGTCGAGAGGCCGGGCGACAATTTCCCCACCGGCGGCCTGCCGCGTGGCTTCCGAGATCATCAGGTGTGTGCCGTACTCCTTGTTCAGGCCTTCGAGGCGGCTGGCCAGATTGACCGCGTCGCCGATCACCGTGTAACTGAGCCGCGTGTCGCTCCCAATATTGCCCACGATGACTTCACCGGTATGAATGCCGATGCGGGTGCGAAATTCCGGCCGGCCAGTCTTGGCCCATTCCCGGCTGGCCTCCTTGAGCCGCGCCTGTGCGTTCAGTGCCGCACGGCAGGCCGCCAGCGCGCCTTCGGGGCTTTCCTCCGGGGCTCCCCAGAAGGCCATGACCGAGTCGCCAATAAACTTGTCGACCGTCCCCTCCTCGAAACTCACGCAATCGCAGATGAGTGTGAGATAGTCCCGCAGGTGCAGCACCAGTTGTTCAGGCTCCAACCCTTCGGCGGCGGTGGTGAAGTTGACGATGTCACTGAAAAAAATGGTGACCAACCGCCGCTCGCCCCCGAAAATGGCCTCCTGCCGCGATTTCAATAAGCCGCGAACCATTCCCGGCGGCACAAATTTCTGGAACGACCGCAGCCCTGTTTTCATCTCGTCGGTGGCCACCGCCAACTGGTCGATCTCCTTGACGATGGAATTGGGCAGCGGCCGGGGAGTCAGGTCAAACCGGCCAATGGCCTCGGCCTCATACGACAGCCGCTCCAGCGGCCGGGCGACCTGCGAGGACAAGTAGAGGCTCGCCAGGATCACGACAAGAATGCTCGCCAGAATGACAAGACCTGCCGTGTAGACAATGGTGTAGACCCCCTCGAGCAGTTCGGCCTCGGGAAGGACAATGCAGACCTGCCACCTGGGGGAGTGGTCGCCGCCGGCAATCTCGCGGATGACTCCCAGGTAGCGGACGCCGTTTTCCTTGAACCGCATCGTCAGCCCGTCGCTGCTGTCGACCTTGCGTCCCTCAATGGCCTGCAGGCTGGCCTTGACCAGCGGATCGCTCGATTTCTCCACCGGCAGGGGATCGACATGGCCCTCCGCGTCGCGCTGATACGGCTGCCCGTCGGGGTGGGCCAGCACCGTCCGCGTGCCGTCTTCGCGCAGTTCGATCACGAAGGCATAGCCGGTGTCACTGATGTGCAGCTTTTTGAGAAACGTACACAGCCGCTCGAGCGAGATGTCTACGCTGACGACCGCCGCCAGTGACCGATCCGGCTTGAAAATCGGTTCCGAATAGGTCACGCCCATCGCTGGCGGCGTGTCCCGCCCGCCCAAAAACGGGTAGCTCTCGGTCCAGGCACCATGTCCGAGCTTTTTCGCGATTTGGTACCACGGCCGGTCGAGGACCGTGAAATCCGTGTTGGGCTCGGTGTGGAACGGCTTGTTGGGAAACTCCCGGATGCGGAACTCCTTCAAGTTCAGGGGGCCTTGCGGCTGCTCCTGGTCCAACTGCCAGACGCGGAAGCCATCGGCGTGCCGTGACACGCCGACACTTTCACCATTTCGTTCCACCCCAATGAACATGGAAGACAGCTCGGGCTGCGTATCGAGTACGTGTTCCCAATAGCGGACGAGTTCGGCAAAGTCGTCCGATTCCATGTCGCCCGACTCGATCAACTGCTTGTCGAGCTGCACTTGAATCATCGCCTGCTGGACGATCCGCTGGATCTCCAGATCAATGCGGGACGACGTCTGGTCCATCAACTGGTTGGCGAGATCCTGTGCCGTGAAGCGGACGGCGAACAGCGCGGTGAAGCCGAGGATCCCCACCACCGGCAGCAGGATCCCGAGAAACAACGTGACTTGTGCGGCCCGGAATTTGACCTTCATTCAGCATGACCAGCGCAGGTTGCAGGAAGTTTGTACCGGCGTGATCGTAGCGTTCCCGCGACCATGCACAAAGCGGAACTGCAATCTGCGCGAGCGAGTCTGGTGCAGACTTCGCCAGCCATGCGGTTGCTGACAAGTTTCAGGAATCCACCGGCAAGGTGGCCCGCATCAGGTCAGCCACGGCCTGGCTGTCGGCCTGTGGCTGCGTGCGCAGGGCGGCGATCACCTTTTTGCGGCGCTCAACGGGATGATTCTGGTTGAGCTTCCATTTTCCTTCAATCGAATCGATTTCAAGCCGCAGACCGACAATCTGCGCCACCAGCTGTTGAACGAACGGAGAATCCTCGAAGGTCCAGGGGGTGGGGAGTGGCTGTTCGTACCACTGCACCATGCGCTGCAGGATCGCTGACAGCTCCGCGGGTTCATTGACGAGTTGAACGCGACCGACGACATGCACGGCCGCATAGTTCCACGTCGGCACGACGTTTTCGGCCTCGTACCACGTCGGCGAAATGTAGGCATGCGGCCCGCTGAAGACGACGAGTACCGGCTGCGACTCCAAGTGCTGCCAGTGTACGTTTGCCCGTGCCACATGCCCCACCAAAGTCCCCTTGGCACCAGCCCCGCGTTCCAACAAAAATGGGAGGTGTGTGGCGTAGGGCGAGCCGTCCACCTGCGACGCCATGACCCCGAAACTGTGCTGTTCAATGAAGTCGTGCAGCAAACCCAGATCGGGTTCGGCAAACGAAGCGGGGATGTACATTGGACCGGACTGCCAAAGGACGAATTGTTGAACGCACTGCACAGAGGCGCAACAGCGTTCGCAGGTTCGCAGGTTCGCAGGTTCGTCTGTTTGCCTAGACCTCGTGGCGGTGGCGAATTTTCGCGTGGGCCCGGGTCAATGTGGGGCCGATCGAGTTCTCGGGCACGCCGAGCCCAGAACTGATTTCACGATAGCTGCGTCCCTCCAGGTGAAACTGGCGGACGATCTGAGCTTCGGTTTCCGGCAAGCCTTCCAGCATCCGATGCACTTCATCGCGGTTTTCAATCCGCTGCTGGTCCTTCGATTCCGCATGGACCTGCATGCCATCGGGCAGCGGCTGTTCGACCATGCGGCGGCGAGACATCTCCCGGACCACCACGCGCCGGGCCACAACCGCCAGGTAAGTGGCCAGCGAACTTTGCCCGCGGAAATTTCGCAGCACAGCATAGTCGCTGGCGAGCACGGCCAGAAACACATCCGCGCAAAAATCGTCGATGTCCGAGGAACTGATCCGCAGGCTGCGCGATGTCGCGGAATGCTGAACGACATGGATGACGAGCGGCAGAAACCGGTCGACGAAATCCTTCCAGCCGGAAGGGTCGCCAGCAATGCAGCGTTTCAGGAGGTCGCGATCGATATTGGTGAGGGCCACGATTGTTCGCTCCGGAACTGCATCGGAAGGATGCCCCTCCTGGGATGGGAACCCGCCGCAGACTTCCACGCGAGTTTTATCCATTTTAAGGAAATGACCAATTCAGGCAAGATCCGTTCTGGACAGCACCCACCGACCCACCGCGCGCGGTCAGGTTTATCATTCGCAACTTACTGTACGATAAACAGATATGTCAACCGCTTCTCGGCGAGTCGAAGGCGAGGGATGGCGGTTTTATCGGAACTGGCGGCATGTTCGACACCGATCGCCGAGTGTCCACCTCAGGTCGCCTGTGTCCTGAATCAACGCTTCTGGCTGCGCGATTCCCGGCGCAGACTCTTTGCCGGCGCAGAAAACTTCTGTTAAAACCGCTTGCCATTGACCCGCGTCTCCTTCCCCGACTCCGCCCCGAAAGCCGATTCATGCCGACAGTCGTTTACACCGCGAAGAACCCACCTGACGGACCTCATGCCAAGATTTTTGCTGATGCGGGCTTCGACGTGGTATACCCGCCGGACAATTGCAACGTGTTCATCGAAGACCAGTTGATCGCCCTGCTGCAGGGAGCCCAGGCCGTCGTCGCCGGTTCCGAGCCCTACACGCCGCGGGTCATCCAATTGCTTCCCAACCTGCGGGCAATCGTCCGCGCGGGTGTCGGTTTCGACGCCGTCAACCTCGCTGCCTGCGATGATGCCAGCATTCCAGTTTGTACGACCCCCGGCGTGAACCATCACTGTGTGGCTGAACATGCGCTGGCGATGCTGCTCGCCGTCGCCCGTGGCTTCCCACTCTTGGACCGCAAGGTGCGCGAAGGCCGCTGGGACCGCAAGCCCTACATCCGCATGAGCGGGAAGACGATCGGCATCGTCGGCCTGGGCCGCATCGGCCAGGCGCTCGCCACCCGTGCCATCGGCCTGGGCCTGAAGGTCGTCGCCTACGAACCGTTCCCCAACCACGAATTCGTCGGGCAGTGGAAGGTCAACCTGCTGGACCTCGACACGCTGCTCGGCCAGAGCGATTACGTCTCACTGCACCTGCCGGTGATGAAGGAGACAATCAACCTGTTCGACGCCTCCAAGTTTTCCAAGATGAAGCGCGGGGCGATCCTCATCAACACGGCCCGCGGCCAGCTCATCAACGAAGCTGACCTGTACGACGCGCTGAAGTCCGGCCAGTTGGCGGGAGCCGGCCTGGATGTGTTCCAGATTGAGCCACTGCCGCTGAGCAGCCCCCTGCTGACCTTGGACAATGTGCTCGTGAGCGGCCACGTCGCCGGACTCGACGATGAGTCACTCCACGACACGAACAAGATGTGCGCGGAACTGGTCGTGAAGCTCCATAAGAACGAGTGGCCGACCGGCTGCGTGCAGAACCTGAAGGGCGTCACCAATTGGAAGTGGGACCGCTGATTGTTGGAATCACTCGGCGCGTCGACGAATGTTCGTCGACGCGCCGGATTCTTGGCGATCCGGTTTCACATCTGAGGTGTCCGACAAAAGCCAATTAATTTTAAATTTCACAGTCTGTGCGGCCACACCGAACTATCGCCCGAGCCTCAAGGGTGCGAACGTAAGGGTCGGAGAAAGAATAACTGTCGCTTTTTTACAACGGATCCCTTTCGCAGGCGACGATGCCAAGAGATCATCCCGGAGGGATGAAAGCTCTTAGCCGGGGGTTGAGCGAAGCGACACCCCCGGTTAGGTGCCCGGAAAAGATCCGATCCCGGAGGGATCGCAGCATGCCTTGCGTGATTCCGGGACACCGCCAGTGGAGCCAGAGCGAATGGCTTCACGATAGGTGTTCCGGAATCTCGCAATTTGATACAGCGAGCAACGGTGCT
>JAKFUF010000003.1 GCA_021732845.1 Planctomycetaceae bacterium
CCACAAACTCGCACTTCAACCCTGTCCCAGGTAAGACCATCAACTGGAGAGCCGGATGCGGGAAATCCGCCAGTCCGGTTCGGAGGGAGGGGGGAGCCGAAACCAATCGGCCCTCCCTACCCCTATCCTCGCCTGGGGCGAAGACCTAATCAGCCGGAGGCCGTTAGGCCCCGGTTTTGCCTTCGCGAACAAGCGCCGATCGCGCACGCTCGGGAACCGGACGCTAACGCGTTCCGGCTGATTGTTTGAGAAAATGGCCAGTTGTGTGAAAAAATTCCCGGGTCGGATTGACATTCGATCGCCCGCAAGTATCATGCAGTATTATGTAAATGGGTACACTGCGTGTTTGGTGATTGTTTTTAAGGGGTTTTTTGAGGGTTTTTCGGCAACGGGGAATCGCGGGCGGGGAGGCGGTCATGGTGTCGGCGGGGGCGAATTGCGGTGGGGCGGGCGCGGCGCAGGGTGGTGGCGGTGAGGCGAGGGGGCCGCGGGATGAGCGGTTTCTAAAATGGCGGGAGGGGCAGGAGTGGAGCTTGACGGAGGAGGAGCTGGTTGACGCCGTCGAGCGCGAGTTCGGCGAGCTGCCGTCCGTGGCCGACCGGTTGGGCTTTCCGCTGAGTTACATCCTGGAGCGGGTCGCCAAATCACCCTGGGCGCTGCAAGCCGTGGCTCAGGCCGCGGAGAACGAGGCACCGTACGCCCGCCGGCATTTTCGCCAGTCGCTGCATGCTGGCCGGTATTGGGCGGTCAGCATGAAGATGCGCGCCATGTACCGCGAAGAACAGGAGCTGCGCCAGCAACAGCGGGATGAACTGCAGTGGCAGCGGAAGCTGGAATACGCCCGGCTCAAGGCGGCGCTCTTCGGGAAGCCGGCCGTGGGCCAGCCTGCGGCCGAAGCCACGGTTCAACCCGTGGCGGTGGCTCAGGCAACTTCCGTGGCTCCGCCCGTTCTCGAGCCGATGGAAGTGCCGACCCCCGCTGGTCAGGACGCGATGCCACGGGGAGCCACGGCTGTGGATGGGGATCCGGCCGGCGTGTCGTCCGCAGCCACAGTGTCCACCCTCTTGGAAAGCGTGGCTTTGGAACTGCTGCCTGAGATGCGGGAGATGCCTGAGATGCCCGTGGAGGAGTTTACGCCCGAGCAGCAGGCCCAGCGGGAGCAGATTCTGGACCACAAATGGCGGCGGGGGGCACAGCGGGAATCGTATCATGCGAGCCAGCAACTGCTAGAGGGTGGCTCACCCGTGAACCAGTCCCGCGATGCCGGCTACCTGTCGCCAACGGCGAAGAAGCAACTCGAACGGGTCGGACGTAAGCCCGAGCGCCCACCTGATCCCCTCCCCGGCGACGCCTACCGCCGGCGCTTCGCCGCAGACGAGCCAGAGCAGTTGGACGAAGCGGACCAGGCGGACCTCAGCGCCCACCGTCATGTTGATCTGGGAAACGAGCAGTCAACGGATGACCGTGAACGGCTTGAATGAATGATGTTGAAAGTAAGCCACGGGTGTGAATGGAAATTTGTGGACAGCGCGCACACCATCGGCCAGCGCGCACACCATAGGCCAGCGCCCACCCTTCAGTCCGTGTCCACCCTTCAGTCCGTGTCCACCCTTCAGTCCGTGTCCACCCTTCAGTCCGTGTCCACCCTTCGGTCTGTGTCCACCCTTCAGTCCGTGTCCACCCTTCAGTCTGTGTCCACCTTTCGGTCTGTGTCCACCTTTCCACACTGGTGCGGCCGGAGTCGACTGTGGCTCGCGGCTATGGAGGACCCAGCCCCGCAGCCATCCCGCCGCGTCGAACTGTTGGCAACGGATCGGGGGACGTATGAAAGAAAGAAAACCAGTTCAAGCACCACGCTCCGTTCACCGCTCTCTGTCGCGGCAGGGCGCGAGCCCTCGGGTGATGGTCCAGGCGAAGCGGTGGAAACCAATCACCGGACGGCTTGCGCCGTTCCGCTTCAACGACGGGTGGCATCAGCGCCCACGGTTCACCGCGGCTCAGGAAGCCAATCACCGGACGGCTTGCGCCGTTCCGCTTCAACGACGGGTGGCATCAGCGCCCACGGTTCACCGCGGCTCAGTGGAAACCAATCACCGGACGGCTTGCGCCGTTCCGCTTCAACGACTGGTGGCATCAGCGCCCACGGTTCACCGCGGCTCAGTGGAAACCAATCACCGGACGGCTTGCGCCGTTCCGCTTCAACGACTGGTGGCATCAGCGCCCACGGTTCACCGCGGCTCAGGAAACCAATCACCGGACGGCTTGCGCCGTTCCGCTTCAACGACGGGTGGCATCAGCGCCCACGGTTCACCGCGGCTCAGCAGGAGCTTCGCCCTCCCGCCACGTCGCCCTGCTGATCGGCTGCCGTGGGTTTTCGAGGCGCGGCCGGAGTCGGCGGGTGTGGCACTGGGGCACTGTGGCGTGTTGTGTGCCAGTGTCTCACGAAATTTCTTCCACTTGCACAAGCCCATGGCAAGTGTAAAATGACCCGTCGTGTAGCCTAGTCTTGCGATCTTGCAGGAACGGGGGAACCAGCGGAACGCGTCATCAATTGTCTGACGACTTTTGGGGCGATGTTCCTGGGGCGCAGATCCGACATTCATCGGATCGGAGTACTTTCAAGCTCTAGCCCGTCAGCTAACCTCGGCGGCAGATTCGGATGCGTCGTCCGAATTCCATTTGAAAGGGCACTCCCGTTTTCCTCTGGCTGGGGCCAGTGGCGACGAAGAGCCCGCAATCCATGCGCGTTGCCCGTCGTTCACAATCAGAGTGTCCCAGTGCTGCAAGAGCACGCTGAGGATCTCGAGTTTCAACAAGGTCGCGCTGTGGGCATCTGCCCGCCAGCGGCCCATGGTTGAGCTGCGACTTTCAGCGACTTTCCATGCGCGGGGGCATGCCGGGCAGGCCGGAGGTTTCGCTCCATGTCTTTGTTATTGGCCCAATCCACGTTCACGCCGTCGTCGCCCAGTGGACTACTGGCCGTGGTGGTCGTCGTCGCGCTGCTGGTGTTCGCGGCACTGTTCGTCACCTGGATGTCGCTGCGGTACATCCCCAACAACGCCGTGGGAGTGATCGAGAAACTCTGGTCATCGACCGGGTCGGTCCCCGAAGGCCGAATCATCGCGCTGCACGGGGAAGCGGGGTTCCAGGCGGAACTCCTGCGGGGCGGAGTCCATTGGGGGCTGTGGCGCTGGCAGTACCGCGTCCACGCCGCCCGGCTGGTCACCATTCCGCAGGGGAAGATCGGCTATGTCTATGCCCGCGACGGCGAGCCGCTGCCGCCCACCCAGACACTCTCCCGCACGGTGCCCTGCAACAACTTTCAGGATGCCCGCGCCTTTCTGGGCAATGGACAGACTGAAGGGAGCGGCCAGCGCGGGCGGCAGCGCGTGATCCTGCGCGAAGGCGTGTATGCCATCAACCCCGCGTTGTTTGTCGTGATCACCGAGGATGCGATCTTTGCGCTCCGCGGCGTGCAGGATTCGCAGGAGGCTGCCGCGGCGCGGAGTTGGCAGGCTGACCTGGCCGAGGTCGGCGGCTTTCGGCCGGCACTCGTCGGCGGACAAGTCGAATCCCATGACCCGCTGAACCTCGACAAGCACGCCACCACCGACAGCATCGCCATTGTCACGATCCACGATGGGCCGTCGCTGCTGCCGGGGGAGATCATCGCTCCCGCCGTCGGGACGCATCCGGACGATCTGCACTATCACAACAACTACCAGGACATCGAGGCCTTCCTCAGCGGCGGTGGCTCCCGCGGCCGGCAGCATCAGCCCCTGACTGACGGCACGTATTTTCTCAACCGCTGGTTCGCGACGACCGAGACCATCCCCAAGACGACCGTCCCCATCGGCCATGTGGGCGTCGTCGTCAGTTACGTCGGCCGGCGCGGGCGCGACCTCTCGGGCGAGGCGTTTCGCCACGGCGAGCGCGTGGCCGAGGGGGAGCGCGGCGTCTGGGAACGTCCGCTGGGGCCGGGCAAGTACGCGTTCAACACCTATGCCGGCAACATCATCATCGTCCCCACCACGAACTTCGTGCTGCACTGGATCACCGGCCGGTCGGAGTCCCACCGCTTCGACGAAAGCCTGAAGTCGATCGAGCTGGTCACGAAAGACGCCTACGAACCCCGCCTGCCGTTGTCTGTCGTCGTGCACATCGACTATCAGCGCGCGCCGAATGTCATCCAGCGGTTCGGCGACGTGAAACGGCTGATCACACAGACCCTCGACCCGATGCTCTCGGCCTACTTCCGCGACATCGCCCACAAGAAGACGATGCTGGAGCTGCTGCATGACCGCGACCTGATTCAAGACGAGGCCCGGCAGGAGCTGCGCCGCAAGTTCCGCGAGTTCGACATCGAATGCGTGGACGTGCTGATTGGCAAGCCGGACACCGATGAGAAGGATGGCAAGATCGAAACGCTGCTGGAACAGCTTCGCCTGCGGCAGCTTTCGATTGAGCAACTGGAGACTTATGAACGGCAGCAGGCCGCCGCCAACAAGCAGCGGATGTACAACGACGCCCATGCGCAGGCCTCCATGCAGACGCAACTGACCAACGCCCGCGTGCTGGCCCAGATTGCCGAAAGCGAAGGCGAGGCCGAACTGGCCCGGGCCCGCAAAAGCGCGGAGAAGCGCGTGGTGCTGGCCGAGGCTGACCTGGCACAGGGCCGGCTCCAGGCCGAGCAGGTGTTCGTGCTGGCGGAGGCGGAGAAGCAGCAGAAGATCAAGCACGGCGAAGGTGACGCCCAGCGCGTGCTGCAGGTGGGTCTGTCGGAGGCCACCGTGCAGCTCCAGAAAATTGCCTCGTTCGGAGATCCACGGCTCTTCGCCCTGACGATGGCCGCCCGCAGTCTGGCGGCGAGCACGCAGCCGCTTGTTCCAGAACGGGTGTTTGTTGCCGGCGGCACCGCGACGGCAGAGGCATCGCAGACCCAGGGTATGCTGGGCCTGCTGCTGAACCTGCTGGTGGCTGAGAAGTCCGGCTTTGCTTCGTCGGATTCCCCGGAGCTGTCGGTCTTGAAGGAACTGGCCGGACGGTTGACCCAGAGCGCGGTCTCGACGCTCGCGCGCGAGGATGCCTCCGGAGATCGGGTGGAATCGACCGGCACACCAGCATGAGTCCGGTCACTTGGAGACGAGCAGGGTGTCATGGACGCGAGCGGATCAGCGCACGCGGCAGGTGTAGCACTTCAAGTATTCCGTCTCGCGACAGACGACGGAGGTAGGGTGGTCGGGGGCGGCACCGCGGGAGGAGAGGATTTGCAGATCGCGGTTGGTGGTGCGGGCGACTTCGGCCAGCATTTCTTCGAACTGCAGGCGGTCGACGTTGCCCGTGCAACTGCAGGTGACCAGAATCCCGTCGGGGGCCAGGCATTGGACGGCCAGTTGGTTCAGGCCGTGGTAGCCACGCAGGGCTTCGGGGACACCCTTGGCGTGCCGCGCGAGTTTGGGAGGGTCGAGAATCAAGAGGTCAAACCGCTCGCCGCGGTCGCGGATGACTTCCAGGGCCTTGAAGGCGTCGGACTTCACGAATTCCATTTTGTCCCGCAGCCCGTTCCGTTCGGCATTGGCTTCGGCCAGAGCCAGAGCCGTTGACGAGGAATCGATGGCAACCACCTGCCGGGCACCCGCGCGGGCGGCGTTCAAGGAAAAACCACCGGAGTAGCAGCAGACATCCAGCACGCGGGCTCCGGCGGCGAAGGTGGCGACGGAGGCGCGATTCTCCCGCTGGTCGAGAAAGAAACCGGTTTTCTGCCCTTCAACGACATCCACGCCATACTTCAGGCCGTGTTCGTCGATGACAATCGGCCGGGGTGGCGTGCCACCTTCCAGCGGACCATCGGCGATCTCAAGCCCTTCGGCATTGCGAATCCCCTTTTCGGTGCGGAGCCACATGCCGGCTGGCTGCCACTGTTCCCGCAGTGCGGCCAGCAGGCTGTCTTTACGTTGGGCCAGGGCCAAGCTGGTGAACTGCACGAGGAGCCAGTCGGCATAGCGGTCGACAATCAACCCCGAGAGGCCATCAGCCTCACTGAAGACCAGGCGGCAGGCACCGTCGGCGGCGTCCAGCTTCAATGTCCGTCGCAGCTTGAGAGCCGCCGCGATCCGGTCGGCGAAGTAGACCTCATCCAGACGCGTGGGTTCGTCCCAGGAATAGAGCCGGACATGAATATTGCTGTTGGAGTTGTACAGGCCGCGGCCCACGAACTCGCCGCGGTCCGTGACCAGCACCACCTCATCCCCATCGCGTGGCTCACCCTCCACCCGCTGGATGGCACCCGAAAACACCCACGGATGCCTCCCGAAAAACGGCTGGGCGCGGCGCGGTCGCAGCACGACCTGGGGAATGTCAGTTCTTGAAGCGGGAGTGTCGATGTTCGGATCCTGTTCGCCACCAGCTTGGGATTGAAAGCGTGCCGCATTGTAGCAGCCGTTCCAGCTCCGCAACGCAGTCTGATGCAGTGGGGCCTTACCATCTCCCGCGGCTCAGGACTTGGCGGGAGCCGGCTTGATCAACCGCGTCCCCTTGCCGTGTCGAGCCTTGAGGTCAAACAGCCCAAAGATCTCGGACGCGTTCATGCCCAACGATTCCGTCGTGGCTTCACCGCAGCCGAGAATCGAGCGGAACAACTCCCGCTTTTCGTTGAGCACTCGGTCGATGCGCTCTTCGATCGTGTCCTTGGAGATGAACTTGGTGACGATCACCTGGCTCTTTTGACCGATGCGATGAGCCCGGTTGATCGCCTGGTCTTCGATGGCCGGGTTCCACCAGCGGTCGTACAGGAACACATACCCAGCGAATTGCAGGTTCAGCCCCACAGCTCCTGTCGCGTAGCTCATCAGGATGATGTGTTTTGAAGGGTCCTGCTTGAACTGGGCCAGAATCGGTTCGCGCTTCGGCGTGGGAATCTTGCCGTGGTACACCAGCGGATTGAAACGCTGGAGTTTCTCCACCAGCCAGTCAATCGTCTTCGTCCACTGGCTGAACAGAATCGCCTTGCCTCCAGAGGCGGCGACCTCTTCCATGTCGGCTTCGAGACGTTCGAACTTCGCGCTGTCGCCGGTCAATGGGTCGTAGTTGGCAATCTGCTTGAGCCGCATGACGAGTTCAAACACGTGTTGAATCGTGATCGAATCGCCCATCTCGTTGAGGTGGATTACGCCTTCCTTCTCGGCGGTTTCGTAGGCGAGCCGCTGGGCGGGGGTGAGGTCGAGTACCGCGTCGCGGTCCAACCGCGGCGGCATGTCTGTCATCACCAGGTCTTTGGTGCGCCGTAGGATGTAATCTTTGGCCAACGACTGCAGTTGCTTGAGATCGGGAGTGCCGCCGGGCGGGATGATCTCCATGAACTCGTAGAGCGATGCCAGTTCTTCGGGGCGGTTTTCGATTGGCGTGCCGGTCAGGGCCCAGGTGCGGCGGCGGGGGATCTTGCGGGCGTTGACCGCGGTGCATGAGCCACGGTTCTTGACGCGCTGGGCTTCATCGAGCGTGACAAGATCGAACTGCGGAGGGTTCTCGCCGAACGCCTCCATGTCGCGGACCATCAGCTCATAATTCACCAGCAGGATGTTGCTCCCAGGCAGATTCCACAACATCTGCCGCCGCTGTGTGTCCCCCTCAATGGTGGTCAGCGGCAATTCCTCCGCCCAGGTTTTGAACTCACGCTGCCAGTTGGGGATCAGTGGCTTGGGACAAACGAGCAGGATCCGCTGCGCTTGACCGCTGCGCAACAGCAGCCGCATGGCGGTGATCGTCTGCATCGTCTTCCCGAGGCCCATCTCGTCGGCCAGCAGCGCGGCCTTCTGGGCGAACAGCCAGGCAATCCCTTCGTACTGATATTGAAAGGGCTCGAAGGGCATGACCATCTCCTGCCCTTTGAGCCACGTTTCGAGCGGTGGCTGGAGCAGGAAGAACAGGCGGTCTTCGAGGGAAATGGCGTCGGCCGGGGGTTTGATCCGCGTGGCCTTGGGCGGCGTGCCTTCGGGGACGGGCACAATTTCAGCCGTCGCGTCGGCATCTTCCGCCGTCAGTGGCTGCGCAGGATCTTTAACCTTCTCCGGCTTCTTCTTCGGTTTTTCCGGTTTGGGAGGGAGAAACTCCAACCCTTGCGGAAAGCAAATCTTGACCGTCTTCACGCTCGGCCACTGCGGCCGCCAGCGGACCGGCGGCGGGATGATGGGAGCCCCCACGGGCAGCGGAATGACTTTGACTTTGGGAATCCGCGTCAACGCACCATTCAGACCCGAGGAATGGATCTGCACTCCGGGTATGCCATCCGTCTCGCTGGCGGGAGAAATTTCCGCGATTGGCTCGGCGGACTCCACCAGCGAAGGGTCGATGTGCGGCGTTGGCGGTTCGATCTCGGCCGTGTCCAGCCGATATTTTGCACCTGCCGTCGATTCCACAGGCGCGGAGTCAGCCGTGGCTTCGTTCTCAGATTGGGAAATTGTCTCCGGCGGGGGCGGGGCTTTGGTCGTTGAAAACAGTCCGGAGAAGACCGAAGGGATCAACGCAGGCCTCCCACCTTGAGGGCTTCCTGGAGGGCTTCCCGAACGCGTACAAAGGGTTCCGACAGATCGGCATCGTCAGGAAAGCGCGCGGACTCCACGGAAATCTTCTCGACATCTTCCGCATGCGCGGCATGAAACCGCAGCATCTGCCGACCAAGCCGCAACTCGCCCGTTGCCGCCACCGCTTGGACCCGCTTTTTGCCCGGTTCCGAGCCGTCCGCCTGCACAAAGGCAACGGGGGAATTGACATGCGCCCGCAGTTCCAGGATCTGTTCTTGGTCGGTCAGCACCAGGTGGGGCTTGATCCCCGCCTTGTCGACCAGAGCCCCGCCGATCAGCTCGCCCAGGATGAACGGACCGAGGGTCGGCCCGTAGAGGATCTCCTGTGTCGGGTTCGCCTTCACCGGCAGCGTACACTGAAACTCCAGCGGCCGCCCGTGGTGCGTCGTCACCAGCAACCCGCCCACATAACCCTTTTCGGGAACTTCGATTGCCGTCAAAAAGCCGAGGCGGAACGGTTCCTGTTTCGTTGGAGCAGACATACTTCATTGGATCGTCCAGCCACCGAAGCGACTTGAAAGCTGTTCGGAGATTGCGGGCAATGGCGATTGTTCGGAAAATGTAGTCAAATTTTAAGCCCAGCAAATATTCACATTGAAGACTATTCCTTCAGAGCTATAATTTGGCTGACCTGTGGAAGGTTGACGATGCTCAACAAACGTGAACGATTGGCAATTTTCTACGAACGCTTGGAATCGGCCTCCGTGGTCTCAACTGCGGAGGCTGCTCTTGAACTTGTGAATTTGGCGCTTGTTTCAGTTGAAGACGAATTCAGTGGCGAACCGAATGAGCCGGACCGATGGCAGGAACTTGACCGGATGTTCCCGCCGCAGGCGGATTCAATTTCGACTGTGTCGGATGGAATCAAGATCTGCCGCAGCCGTCGGCATCGAACCTATCTGGCACAGAATGGCGCCATCGAGATTCGTTCCCTTGTTCTTGACCCGCAAGGACAACCGGAAGTGTATTTTAAGAAGGCTGTTGCTGATGGTCGGTTTGTCTGTGACGTTTGTCCTCGCTTGAAAAATGCGAATCGTTAAGGTCGTTTTGCGCCACCGTAGTCATCCGCTCTAACCCAGAGCGGCCCCATCACAAGCAAGAAGGGGCCAGAAAAAAGGATGTGCCATGTCCCCCTTCGATTTAATTGCTCGGGATGTCGCCGTTGATTTCCCGCATGCTGAAATCCTCGTCGAGAAGTCCGAGTCTCCAACGGGCATCCACTATTTGAATATTCGGCTGAACAACATCGAAGTGACTGTTGAATCAGTCGGTGAACGGATCGGTGTCTCCGCCTTCGACAGCTCTTCGGATCCGTTGGATGGCCTGTTTGGCAAGCCTGATGAGTGGTATTCGGACCACAAGGCGGCGTTCCACCGGATTGCTTCGCTGCTCCTCGAGCAAAGAAACACACGCCCACCTGTGGCGACAATCGCGAAAGTGCGCCAAGAGAGAGGGATTTCTCAGGAGGCAATTTCCGAACAGTTGGACGTTCGGCAAGCCACCTATTCCAAGTTGGAGCGACGAGCGGATGTAAAAATCTCGTCATTGCGGCGCGTGGTCGAGGCCATGGGCGGAAAATTACTGATTCAAGCCATCTTTCCAGACACCGGCGATGTCCGAGAACTCACCTTCAAATAATCTGGGCGTGGACCTGATCGTCATTCGGTCCGACAATATGGAAAAGGCCGCGGAGTTCTATGCGGCCTTGGGCCTGTCGCTGATCCGTCACTCCCACCCGCCCTGCGGCGAGCATTTCTCATCGACTGGTTCAGGCTGCGTCTTTGAAATTTGTGCCCGCCGCGAGAATCAGGCGCCGACGACCTCCGTCGTCCTCGGTTTCAAAGTGGCGGATCTCGATTTGGCGGTCCAAGCCGCGCTCCAACACGGAGGTACGCTGAGGCGAGCGCCTGAGGTTGCTGAATGGGGGCGCATGGCGACCATTCGCGATCTGGACGGACACACTGTGATCCTCCGCCAAGAGTTGCCACCAGGCGCAACCTCAAAGCCCGTCTGACTTCGGGCCGGACCCGTTCCGTGGTATATCAGTGACTGTAATCTGATCCGCCTCTTCAGCAATTGGGTGACCCGATGCCGAGCATCACATCGAAGCATGGACTATGTGCGCTAACCGTCCTGACAGCCGCGCTCTTTCTATCGGTTGCCTGGAAAGGCGGCGTGGCTCAAGAGGCGGCGAAAGAAGGGACGCCGGCAACTGCTGAAAAGGACGCTGAGAAAGCCCAGGAAAAGGCACCAAAGGCCTTCATCGACGGCACTGGTCCAGGGTGGGTGACACTGGCCGAGGCCGACTTCGCGGCGGTCAACTGCGAGCCACAGACGTGGACATGGAAGGGCGATTTCGTGAGCTGCACCGGATTGCCTGTGGGGGTCATCCGGTCTCAGAAGAAATACACCAATTTCGAACTGGTGGTGCAGTGGAAGCATCTGTCCTCCGGCGGGAACTCGGGGGTCTTCGTCTGGGCCGCGGAAGAGTCTTTGACAGACCTGAAGCCCGGCACGCTGCCGCGCGGCGGCATTGAAGTGCAGGTGCTGGATCATGGCTACGCGGAAAAGTATGAGAAGCAAACGGGGAAAAAACCCGACTGGTTCACCACGAATGGCGACGTGTTCCCCGTCGGCACCTCCAAAATGAAGCCGTTCCCGCCCGTTTCGCCCCGCGGCGACCGCAGCTTCCCCTCCAAGGAGCTGAGCAAGGGGATGGGCCAATGGAACCACTACTACGTCCGCGCCATCAACGGCGAAGTCCGCCTGTGGGTCAACGGCGAAGAAGTCTCCGGCGGCAGCAACTGCACCCCCAACACCGGCTACCTGTGCCTGGAATCCGAAGGGGCACCGGTGGAATTCAAGAACCTGCGGATCCGCGAACTGCCGTAGAGACTCATTTATGAAACTGGACCTGATCCCAAAGTATCAGGTCCAGTTTTGAGGGTTTGTAGGCGGTTCCCACACGTGGGACAGCAGTCGACCTGGGCATCCAACGGTTCGCCGCATCCATCACATGCGGCGGTTGGAATTGCTGGGTTGGTTTTGATCGAAAACTGCAAGCGCCTGTGCAAGATCCAAAGGGTCACAAGATTCAGCACAGGAACGAATTGGCTGGCCGCATAGATCATTGCTGCCAGGCGATCGCCAAGCAGCAGACTGACGCGAACTGTGCAAAAAAATTGAATGGAAATGGGTGCAAGGGCAAGAACTGCCAGGGAAAGCTGGATTGTCCATCCAACGCTTCGAATTGATGACTCGGCAAGGTAATTGACCCAACCAAGATTCAGCGCAACTGAGAAGAGGACTGCCCAAACCAGCAATCTTTGAGCTGGGACGAACAGTTCCGGTGCGCGTGACTCATGCATTTGAACACGCGGATCAGGATGACGAAGTGACTTCAGCCTACTTGTGCTTCGCCAGATCGATCATGCGGCGGGCGCGGTCTTGGGCGTCCTGCTTCGTGTCGAACTCGGCGTCGGTGTGCGCCGGCATGTGCAGGGCCTTCTGCAGATCGGCCTCGGCCGTCTGCACGTTCAGGTCCTTGGCCGGGATGGCGGCGTGCGTCAGAATGGAGACGACCGGCCCCTTGATCTGCACAAACCCGCCGTCGATAAAGTAGCTGCGGGAGGTGCTGCCCTGATCGATCTTGAGTTCGCCCGCGCCCAACTGGCCGACCAGTGGGGCCCGGCCGGGCAGAATCCCGATCTGACCGTCGTAGAGCGGGAACCGCAGCGCGTCCACCTGCTCGTCGAGCAGAATTCGCTCGGGAGTGACGATGACCAGACGCAGCGGAGCAGACATGGGGGAACCAATGACTCAATGACCAATGACTCAATGACCAATCGTGATGCCGCCCACAGGACGACATCACGATCCGGTGGATCACTTCGCTTGTTGCTTGGCTTGTTCGGCGGCTTCTTCCACCGCACCGACGTACATGAACGCACTTTCAGGCAGGTGGTCCCACTTGCCTTCGCAGATCTCTTCGAAGCTGCGGATCGTGTCAGTGAGTGGGGTAATCTTGCCGGCCTTGCCGGTGAACACTTCCGCCACGAGGAACGGCTGTGACAGAAAGCGTTCAATGCGGCGGGCACGATGCACGACGCGTTTGTCTTCTTCGCTCAACTCGTCGACACCGAGAATCGCGATGATGTCCTGCAGTTCGCGGTACCGTTGCAGAATCATCTGCACACGGCGGGCGACATTGTAGTGTCTGTCGCCGACATACTGAGGATCGAGAATACGGCTGGAGGAGGCCAGCGGATCGATGGCGGGGTAAATGCCCTTTTCCGAGATCCGGCGTTCGAGGTAGATGAACGCGTCCAGGTGGGCGAAGGCCGTGGCTGGAGCCGGGTCGGTCGGATCGTCGGCGGGGACGTACACGGCCTGCACGCTGGTGATGGCCCCGCGGCTGGTCGAGGTGATCCGTTCCTGCAGCTCACCCAATTCGGTGCCGAGCGTGGGCTGGTAACCCACGGCACTGGGCATACGGCCCAAGAGCGCCGACACTTCGCTGCCAGCTTGCGAGAACCGGAAGATGTTGTCGACGAACAGCAGCGTGTCAGAGCCGGTGGCATCGCGGAACCATTCGGCCATGGTGAGGGCCGAGAGAGCCACGCGGAGACGGGCACCGGGCGGTTCGTTCATCTGGCCGAACACCATGCAGGTCTGCTCGATGACCGAACGATCGGTGGTGCCGATCTTGGTCTCCTGCATTTCGAGCCACAGGTCGTTCCCTTCGCGGGTGCGTTCCCCCACGCCGGCAAACACTGAGTAACCACCGTGGGCACTGGCGATACGGGCGATCAACTCGGTCAGAATAACCGTCTTGCCCAGACCGGCACCGCCGAACAGACCGGCCTTGCCGCCGCGGACGAACGGAGTCAGCAGGTCCACGACCTTGATGCCCGTTTCGAACACTTCAGTCTTGGAACTCAGGCGGTCCAGTGCGGGGGCCTGCCGGTGAATCGACCAGCGCTCATCAGTCTTGACTTCACCACGACCGTCAATCGGGTCGCCGAGCAGATTGAACACACGGCCGAGGGTCGCTTTTCCCACGGGGACCGTCACAGGTGAACCTGTGTCGCGGGCTTCCATTCCGCGGACCATGCCGTCGGTCGAGCCGAGGGCCACACAGCGCACGCGATTTCCGCCCAGATGCTGCTGCACTTCGCCGGTCAGGCGGATGTGCAGACCCTTGTTTTCCACGTCAATCGTGAGGGCGTTGTAAATTTCAGGCAGTTGACCTTCGGGAAACTCGGCGTCGAACGTCGAGCCGATCACCTGGGTCACGTGGCCAATCGTTGCGGCTGGCATGTTCACTCTCGGGAGTGCTTGTCGTGTCTGGAATAATCTCAAATCTCAGATTTCAAAGTTCACAATCAGGTGCGATGGCACCCGCTGTGAAGCCTGAAATGTGAGATCTGAAATCGACTTTATTCTTAGTGGTTCAGCGCTTCGGCACCGCCGATGATTTCGCTGAGTTCGCTCGTGATCTGTGCCTGGCGAGCCCGGTTGGCGATGCGGCTCAGTTCGCTAATCATTTCACCGGCGTTTTCCGTCGCGCCCTTCATCGCCACCATGCGGAAAATCTGTTCGCTCACGGCGGCATCCAAGAAGCACTTGAACAGGCGGGCCTTGAAGGCCGCCGGCACAATCCCCTCAATGATGCCCTGCGGTGAGGGCAGGAACTCGTACTCCACTTCACTCCCGCCGGCTCCGGTCTTCGGTTCGGTCCCCGCGAATGGTAACAGCGTCTCCAACACCGCCGTCTGCCGTGACGAGGATTCGAACCGCACGTAAGCCACGTTCACCCAGTCGATCTTCTTTTCGACATACAGGCGGATGTAGCGGTCGGCGATTTCGTTGATCTCGGTGAAAGCCGGCTTGTCTTCAAACTGATTGAATTGCTTGTCGATGGCGATCTGCTGGTAGCGCAGTGCCGTTTGGCCGCGCTTGCCGGACACCTCAAGGGTGACCGTCTGTCCGTGTTCCTTGATTTCCCGCAGCCGTGTCAAAGTCTGCTTCATCACGCCCGAGTTGTAGCCACCGCACAGTCCGCGGTTGGAAGTCAGCACCAGCAGCACACCGTGCTTGGGTTCGGGGTGGGTTTCCAGCAACGGATGGGAAAAATCTGTGGCTGCGTGTGACAGATCCGCGGCGATTTCACCAATCTTTTTGGTGTAGGCCGCGGCCTGCGTGGCCCGGTCCATCGCCTTCTTGAACCGCGCAGTGGCGATCAGCTCCATCGTCCGCGTAATTTTGCGGATGTTGCGGATCGCCTTCAGGCGTTTTCGAAGGGCACGAACGTTGGCCATGGTTCAGTTTTTGACCCTGTGGTCTCAATACGAATTTTAGATTTCTGTGACTTATTTGCTGCAATTGTCACTGCTGCCGTGGAGCATCAGGGCCATAGGCTCTCTTCCTGCTCCACAATCGCAGTCACAATTTCAGCGGTCAGATTTCACAGCAGTGAATTCCGAGCCTTGAAATTCCCTACTTCTTCACCCGCTTCGCATACTGCACTTTGAACACTTCCAAAGCTGCCTTGAGGGCCGCCTCGGTCTCGGGCTTCAGATCTTTCGATTCAATGATCGCGTTGCGGATTTCAGGCTTCTGGTGCTGAAGGAACGCGTGCAGTTCCTTTTCGGCGTCCATCACCTCGTTGACCGGAATCGCATCGAAGTGGCCGTTGGTGCCGGCATAGATGCTGATCACCTGGTCGGCGAAGTGCAGCGGACCGAACTGCTTCTGCTTCAGCAGTTCTACCATGCGGTAGCCCCGGTCGAGCTGCGACTGCGTGGCCTTGTCCAGTTCGGTGCCGAGCTGGGCGAATGCTTCCAGTTCGCGGAACTGGGCGAGCGCCAGACGCAGACCACCGGCCACCTTCTTCATCGCCTTGGTTTGGGCGTTGCCACCCACGCGGGAGACCGAGATACCGACGTTCACGGCAGGCTTGATGCCAGCGTAGAACAGGTCAGGCTCCAGGTAAATCTGCCCGTCGGTGATCGAGATCACGTTCGTGGGAATGTAGGCCGACACGTCACCCTGCAGTGTCTCGATGATTGGCAAAGCGGTCATCGACCCACCACCAAGTTCGTCGCTCAGCTTGACGGCGCGTTCCAGAAGGCGGCTGTGGCAGTAGAACACGTCACCAGGGTACGCCTCGCGGCCCGGCGGACGCCGCATCAACAGCGACAGTTGCCGGTAAGCCTGAGCTTGCTTGGTGAGATCGTCGTAGACGACCAGCGTGTGCTTGCCTTGGTACATGAAGTACTCGGCAATCGCCGCACCCGCATACGGGGCGATATATTGGAGCGGAGCTGGTGCGTTGGCCGGGGCACTGATGACGACGGTGTAATCCATCGCGCCATTGGCCTTGAGGGCCTCAACCACACCTGCCACCGAGGTCGAACGCTGTCCGCAGGCGACATAGATGCAGATGACGTCCTGCCCCTTTTGATTGATGATCGTGTCGAGGCAGATCGCGGTCTTGCCGGTCTTGCGGTCGCCGATGATCAATTCACGCTGGCCACGGCCGATCGGGGTCATGGCGTCCACCGCCTTGATGCCGGTCTGCATCGGCTGCTTCACCGGCTGACGACCGGCGATACCCGGTGCGATCATTTCCAGCGGGCGGCTTTCGGTCGTCGAGACCGGCCCCTTGCCGTCGAGTGCCACGCCCAGCGGGTCGATCACTCGGCCGATGACTTCTTTACCCACGGGAACAGAAAGAAGCTTTCCCGTGCTGCGCACCTCATCCCCTTCGGCGATTTTCAAATAGTCGCCGAGGATGATCACGCCGACGGAGTTTTCTTCCAGGTTGAAGACCTGGCCGCGCACGCCGTTGGGAAACTCGATCATCTCACCCGCCATGGCCCCGGACAGACCATAGACGCGCGCGATGCCGTCTCCAACTTCGAGTACGCGACCGACTTCGGTCGTTTCAACATGACCCCGAAAGTCTTCAATCTCTTTCTGGATGACTGAAGCGATTTCGTCCGCTTTGAATTTCATGAATGCTCCTCTCGCGCAGTCGTTCGTGCAACTGCCTGAGTCGGGTGCGCAACGAGGTATCGTAAATCGTATCTCCCACACGAATCCGCAGTCCCCCGAGCAACGCAGGGTCGACTGACAGTTTCAGAATGGGGTCGAATTTGAACTTCGTGGCCAGGCTCTCTCGGATCGATTGAGCCGTGGCTTCGTTGATTGGAATCGCGCTGGTGACTTCCACGCGGACTTGTCCTCCGGTTTCCTCCCGCAGTAATTGCAACTGCTTCAGAACCTTTGGAATTAGTTCCATCCGCTCGTGCTTCGCCAGCACCCGCAAAAAATTGCCGAAGACGGGGCTCACCCGGTCTTGAAGCACCCGCTCCAAAATCGCCTTCTTGTCGTCGCGCTTGATCATCGCCGACGCCAGCATCTGGGCGAATTCCGGATGCTTCAGATAGACATCCTGGACAAACGCGGCGAACTCCGCCAGCACCGGCTCGACCTGCTCCCTGGGGAGCGAATTGAGCAGTGCGTCGGCATACATCCGCGCGACAGCCATCGCCCCTGGATCTTCCAGGACCGTGTCGACGCGCGTCTTGAGTGTTGCCTTGTCAGCCATGGGAGGATTCTAGTGATTCGTCTTCTGCAGAGGGATGACTTCGATGTCTTCAGTCTTCTATGTCAGTTGACGTTCTTTGTCAGATCGGTCAGCGACTCGCGGATCAGCCGCTCCTGGTCAGCACCGGTCAGCGACCGGCCCACAACTGTCTGGGCTGCAGCGGCCACGGCATCCGCCATGTGATCGAACAACTGATTCAGAGCCGTGTCACGGGCCTGATTGATGTCATTCACTGCCCGCTGCTTGGCCGCTTCAGCGTCCTTGTTGGCCATGGCCAGAATCTCGTCCTTCAGATGATCCGCATCACGGCGGGCTTCAGCGACGATCTCCCGCACCTCTTCTTGAACCTTCTCCAGCCGCCGGCCATGCTCGGCCAAGAGCCGTTCCGATTCATCCCGAGCCTGCTTTGCCGCCAACACATCGGCATGCAATGCCGACTCACGCTTGTCCAACCCGGACACTACTGGCTTCCACGCCGTACCGGCCAAGGTGGTGGCGAGGACGATGAAGATCACCAACGTGTAGATCGCCGTGTCTGCCCGCAGTTCGAGGGGATTCGTGTTGGCCCCCTCGGCACCGATGTGGACATGCTTGTGGTCGCCCGCGGCATGGTCGGCTGCGTCCGCAGGCTTGTCGTGCGGCTTTTCATGCTCTTCGGCATGGCAGACGGAGGACGCGCAGAACAGCGTCACACCGAGAACCATCGACAGAGCACAGATTGTGCGGAACATTCGCAACACCCTTGAACTGAGACGTGAATTCACGAAGCCTCAAGCATCACCCACCGACGACTGGCCATGGATTTTGCGTCATGCAGACGTAGACGGCGAAGAACGTGAAACCTTCGATGAGGGCCGCGACGATGATCAGCAGCACGAAGATGTTCTGCTTGACTTCAGGCTGCCGAGCCATGCTTTCGAAGCCGGCGGCACCGAGCTTCGAGATGCCGTAGGCAGCACCGATGACGACCAGGCCGGCACCGAAGGCACCCGAGCCGAAAGCTCCGCTCACGCCGCCACCCTGCACCACGGTCGCTCCAGGAGCCTGGGCTTGCGCCGCCGTGGGCATGTTCACCACCAACAACATGGCCGCACAGACCAGGATCAGCTTCAACAGTTTGTTCACAGGAATTTTCTCCGAGAAGAGGTCACTCTGATTCTTAAGCGTCAGACTCGCACTGAACCGCCAACACTCGAACTGCCAACACCAACGGCCAGTTCCGCCAGCGGGACTTGTTACAACCGACTGCCGGAACATCAGTGATGATGAATTGCGGCACCGATAAACAGACAGGACAGGAAGCAGAAGATATATGCTTGAAGGAAGGCGACGAACAGCTCCAAAATACTGAGCGCCGCGCTTCCGAGAACGACGATTGTGGCCGCGATCGACCACTGCAGGGTGGGCGCTGCCGCCGCTCCCACTGCGATGGCGATGATGCTCGCCAGCACCACGTGACCCGCGAACATGTTCATCAGCAGACGAATGCCGAGCACGCCATGCTTGATAAACAGGCCGAGAAACTCCACCGCAAAAATGCCCAGCTTAATCGGACTCAGCAGCAGCGGAAGTTCCATGTGTGGAACTTGGTTGAGCAGGTAACCCACCGGCCCGAACCGGGCAACTCCATTCAACACCCCGACACCCAAGGTGCATGCCGCGAGTGCCAGCGTGACACTGAATGACGCCGTTGGCGAACCGGCCCACGGAAGCATGCCCATCAGATTGCAGCCGAGGACAAAGAAGAACATCGTCCAGATGAACGGCAGGAACGTGTTGGCGTCATGCTCGCCAATGGCGGGACGCACCACATCGTTACGCAGAAACAGGAGGAAGACGTCGATCAAATTCCAGAACCGCCCCTTGGGCAGACTGCCATCCTGAACTCGCCGTGAATAGGCGGTCATCACCACGTAGATGATGAGCGCCACAACGACTTCCAAGATCATGAACTTGGAAACACAGAAGCCGTTGGCAGGCTGATAAAAGTTCTTGAGGGTGCCGAAGGGCTGGGGAATCAGAATTTTGCCGCTGAGTTCGTGATTGTACTCGTGCAACAAAGACTGATATTCGCTTGAGCCAACAACCTTGGGGTCATCTTCCGCGACCAGCATCTTGGCAACGCGCAGATCACCCGTTTTGAGATCGCTGAGAAACGCCGGAACCTCGCTCAGCTTTGAGTAGTTCACCCGCCAGAGCGGCTTGGGAACCTCAAAGTAGTACGAGTCTTTGACGTGAAGGACTGGATCGGCCATTTTTTATTCAGTTCGAGACCCGGTTGCGGGTCCGGCAAACCACACAAAGAGAATGACTTCAGCGACGAGCAGAATCAGATAAAAAGCAACAATCCAACCACCAAGTCGTAATCCAGCAACCGTATTTGGACGGATTGCCGCCAATGCGAGCATCGAGATCAAAAGCCGGACCACCACTGGCCCGAGCGCCTGTGCGGGACCACCCTCTCTGCCCAGCACGAACACCAACAACCCAACAACTGCCGCAAACCACCCCAGGAAGGCCGCGGCGGCCACTTGCTGGCGATCGCCCGGAAAAAGGCTTTCGGGCAACCAACCCACTGCCGCAAACGAACCCCAAGTCACGACTGAGACCAAGACCAACCCCGCACCGAACCGCCTGGTCCTTTGCATGGGAGAGATGTTGCCAGCCATTCTTGGCAAACTACTTCATGGATTTGGCCATCTGGATGAGATGAGCCAGACCAACTGTGAATCCCAGAGCCACGCCGATTAAGCCGCAGTACGACGTTTTCCAGCTTTTATCAAGCCAGAAACCGAAGACACCCGGCAATACCATCTCTGAAACCACCGTCGTGACTTTGGCCAGCCATTCCATCGCCAAGGCGAGGGGCGGGCGTTCATCACGGGGGGGATCAGTCACGTCCTTGCCTTTCGAAACGGCAAGGGTCGCCTGCCATTTGCGAGCGAGTCTAGCGGTGGCGGAATCGTCTGTCAAACCGCGCTGCAAAGTGTCGAGTTTGTTTCTCAGTGTTGAGGCGCATTCTCAAGTTCGGGTCACCATGCCTCAACACTGACAGGCTTGCCGTTCTGCGCGGGACCCAGTTGCAGAATGTACGGGGCCGCGGCGTGGCTCCAGGCATTGGCATTCCCATAGCGTCCGGCGGCTTCGCCAAATGCCAGTTGCAGCATGTCGGTGTTGATCACCCCCGGATTCAGCGGCACGGCCGCCATGCCTCGTGGAAGTTCGCGGGCGAGTGACTGCGTCAACCCTTCGATCGCCCATTTCGTGGCACAATAGGGCGCCACCTCGGCCGAAACACTGCGTCCCCAGGCGGAACTGAAATTCACAATCACGCCGGATTTGCGGTCGACCATGGAGGGCACAAAGTGCCGGATGCAGTTCGCCACGCCGATGATGTTCACCTGCATCAGTGAGTTGAATTCGGCGGCGGGGATCTGCCAGAGCGGAGCCACATGGTTCATCAAGGCGGCATTGTTAATGAGCAGGTCGGGCACGCCAAGTGTCGAGATGACGCTCTTGGCCCAGGCGGCCACGGCGGTGTCATCGGTGACATCCACCACGGCGAACTGGTGCAGCGCGCCGTATTTCCGCTGGAGTTCGGCGATCGCATCGGCCGAGCGCCCGCACCCGGCCACCTGGTGCCCGGCTTCAATAAACCGCTCGACCATCGCCCGGCCCAGGCCACGGGTTGCCCCCGTCACCACGATCCGCCTTTGTCCGTCTGGCATGGAACAACCCTCAATGGCTTTTTGCTCAATGTCCGTTTTGCCCAACTGTGGGCCTGCTGTCTCCAAATCTGACGTGAAAGGCTGCAGTGAATCTCAAATCTGAGGTGTCCGACAAAATCCAATTTCAAATCTCAAATTTCAAATCTCACAGTTTGTGCAGCGACATCGAATTGTCGACTGAGCTTCAATGGTGTGAACGTAACTGTTGCCCGCAGGGTGGATATTGCGGAAAAGCATTTTACTGTGAAATTTGAAATCTGAAATTTGAAATTGCGTCAAAATCAGATAATGGACCTTTGTCGGACACGTCAAATTTGAGATTCGCAGCACACTCGCCACTCGCTCAGGCATGGAACATTCGGGTGCCTCCCCGGTCAATGCGGCGGGGGCGGGCTGTTCTGGAACGCACGATTCCGGTAGAGGAAATCGATGATGTTCCCTTCGTGTGGCTGCAGCCAGTTCAGCGCCACCGTCTTGATTGGTCCGATATTCAAGCGGTCGATGTGCGTGGCGTCCAGCAGTTCCTGGGAGAATTTGGCGTCCTTGGTGATTGCCGTGCAAACGAGCGTGGGGCCGATTTGCTTGATCATGTTCGCCTGCGGGCAGTCGACCACCGCCGCGAAGGGGAACATATATTCGGCCTTGGAAATCTCTGGCTCGGTGCTGGTGCAATGCAGCAGTGTGGGCCGCAGGTAATCGCAGCGCTCTTGCTTCACCAGTCGGGGGCCATTGCGGTATTTCGCCGTGACTTCGGTCACGCCGGGCAGCTTGGCCCCTTCGTCAATCTGGGCATCCACGGCGTCGGCGACGCCAGGCACCACGAACGGAGCGAGGGCCGCCTTGGGGTCGGTGCTGGGCAGTGGTGCCACTGGTCCAATCCGCTGGGCGATCGCATCGGCGATCTCCGCTCCGTGCCGCGAGGCCCAGATGGCGGACGTGTTGATGCAGCCACGACCGGAGTTCAACAGCACGCTGTCGACCATCAAATCCAGATAGTCGCGCCAGTTGTCGACCTCGTCGTCGCCGAACAGAATCTTGCTGAAGCCGGGGCCGTGGACCTGGACGCGGGGGTCGCCCATGTATTTTTCGATGGTTGCCTGACCGCCGAAAATCATCGACCGCTGGCAGTGGCTCACGACCGCACCGCCAACATCATGTCCGCCGGGATAGATGGAAATCGCTTCACGGGGAATTCCTGCCTGGCAAAAGGCTTCTGTCATGCGGAACGGCGTCCACGGCTCCTGGGAACCGGGCTTGATCACCAACCCAACCTGCAGCGGGATCACTGGCATCCACAGGGTATGCACGCCCGGCGAGTTGGAAGGCAGCACCATTCCCAGCACCGGCGAATTCGCCTGGTAACTGAGGGTCACGCCGCGGGCCTCCTGGCCGTAGCCACGGGTGAGGATGTCGAGCGGCAGACCCCGTGTCAGGGCTTCGAGCACCTCCCGCATGTGCGTCAGCACAAAATAATTCTTCTTCATGTTGCCAGCACACATATGCACCGGCAGGCCGGTCGTGGCCGACTGCATGTGGCAGAAATCCGCCGGGCTTTGCGTGCCATTCCCCAGTGGCAGTGTGCCGTTCAGGTAGAGGTCGGCGGCCTTCTTCGTGATCTCGATCAACTGGTCGATCGAGAACTCGCGAAGCGCATTGCGAGCCCGCTTCGCCTGCCGCATGTCCATCTGCAACAGGCCGCCATTGGCCTGGTGCATCTTGGCCAGAACTTCGCCCGTTTCAAAGTGGACGATGTCCTGCTGCTCCATGCTTTCGTACGGCTTGCCCCAGCGGAGTACGGGAATTTCGAGCATTTTCGATTTTCGATGGGTGAATTTCGAGGGTCAACGCGTGGCGTCAATGGTCGCTCTAAAATGATAGCGGCTCGGCGAGTCAATTGCAGGACCCATGCCCACCAATTTGGGACATTTGAGGTTGGGTAGAAACTGAAGTGATTGAACCTCAATCCGTCAGCCCAGCAGTTGGCGCTGGACTCGGGGGTTTTCAAAGAGAATTTTCGCCACGGCTGGCGCAGCTTGTCAACGATTGTCTGGTCAGAGACGAGCCGGAACGGGCTGCCGCGACACTTTACAATTGCAAGTCCATCGTCTTGGCGATTGACAATACATCCCGCTTGTGGGCAGGATGCGTTACTTGAGAATTCTCTCATACTTGCAGCAATCACTTCAGCGGGGCCGGTTCATGAGTCGCGATCGAGTTACGCCCACACGGAGGAGAGTTTCGACCAAGGCAAAAACTAAAGCAGCTTCGGGAGGTTTGAGCTGGCGGCCGATTTTTGGAGTTTTCGCCCTGCTGATTGGTGCAGTGACGATTTTTGGAATCATTTTCCAACTGACCACCAAAGGCTTTGACGGTGCCAAAGGGGGGATTGGGGGCGCGATCCTCTTCTCGGGAGTGATGATTTCGATTGGCATCAAGTGGCTGCGTGGCGAGACAGCCGAATGAGGGTTCAGCAATCTTGGAACTTGGAGGAAGGATTCTCGATTCTGGGCGTGTTCTGACGACTCTGTGTTGGGGTGCCGAGAGGTTGGCACGAAGCCTCCTTGGCACGTGGCCGAACGACTGCGTTTCCCTTTCGAAACAGGCGCAGAGTCAACGAGCCACTTCGCACCGTCGAAAGGCCCGGTCAAAATCCGCCATGCCATCTAAAATTTGAACCGCAACTGCGTTAGAATCCCCCGCAGGAGGTGGACCATGGGAATCTACGACCGCGATTACTATCGCGATGCTCCCTCGGGTGGGGGGCTTTTCGGTGGGGTGGGCGCGGTCTGCAAAAAGTTGATCGCCATCAATGTGCTCGTCTTTCTCGCCCAGGTTTTCCTCGTCGACGACGACGGCCATGGAATCACCGAATGGCTGAGCATGAACGGCAGCGTGCTGCAGGGGCAGGTCTGGCGGTTGCTGACCTATGCCTTTTGCCACTCTCAAGATGATCCGTTCCACCTGTTGTTCAACATGATGTTCCTGTGGATGATGGGACAACAGGTGGAGTCGATTTATGGCGGACGGGAGTTCCTGCGGTTTTACCTGGCGGGGGCGGTGGCTTCGGCAGCCTGCTTCCTGCTTGTTGGACTTCTCGCCGGCGGCCGGGTGCATGGCATGGTGGGCGCTTCGGGTGCCATCTGCTCCGTGGTGGTCGTCACCGCGATGTACTATCCGACGCAGCAGATCGCGATTCTGGGGGTCATCCCGATCGAACTGCGGTGGCTGGTCCTGATTTACCTGGCCTACGACCTGATGCCGGTCGTGCTGGAGCTTTCTGGCCGGCCCTCTGACAGCGGTGTGGCCCATGCCGCCCACCTGGGGGGCATGCTTTACGGCTACCTCTACAAGCGTTTTGACCTGCGGTTATCTCGCCTATTCGGCGATTTCGACTTTGCCCGGCAGCTCCGCTCCCTCACGCGGCGGCGGCCGCCCGTCAAGCTATACGCGCCGCCCGTGGAAGAGGTGCCGGAGAATTTGGAGGAGCGTGTCGACGAAATTCTGGCGAAAATCACCGCCCAGGGCGAATCCAGTTTGACGGACGCCGAGCGCCGGATCCTGACCGAAGCCAGCGAACGCTACAAACGGAAGTCCTGATTTTTGGACTGCAAAAGTTACCGGTGTCACATGAAACGCGTCCAATTCGTTGGGGCTTGTACGTTCATCACGTTGTATCTGGCGGTGAATCTGTTTGTCCTCGCTCGCAACGCAGTGGGTGATGCCGGAGCGCACGAGGCGACCTATTTCTTCACCTGGGACATGTTCCCCGGCCATGTCACCGAGTCGACCCGAAAAGTCGCCCTCGGCCGAACGGCACAGGGCCACTACCGGCAGTTGATCCCCAACCCGTGGCTCCAATATCGGGGTGGCATCAACCTCGACCTGTCCCGCGCCAGCATGGACCGCCCCGGCCTTCGGACCCACATACTCGCGAATCAGGCACTGAAACTTTGGTCTCACCAGAGGCCACAAGAGGCAGCCGATGATCCGGTCACCCATGTCCTGCTGCTCGACCAGCACTGGCCGCGGAAGTTCAACCTCCCCTCGGACCTGTATGAGCGTTGGTCCGGCGAACCGAAGCCGGCAGAGTTCCATTCCTGGCGGGTTTTCGGAGAATATGACGTGGCTGGGAATGCCATCAGATCGAAGCCATGAGGGCCGTTGTCACCACACCCCCCTGATTTTGTGCTGCAGCGTCGTCGCAGTGGTGTTTCATGAGCTGGCAAGGCCAGCCTGAACGCGTGGATGGTCAATCAGGCGGATGTCCGAAAAGCATGAACACAGTCATACGAAACTGCCTGCGTGGACTGCCCTGTGTTCTCCTCGTTTTTCTCGCGCTGCCGTTGGGTGCGCAACAGCCGCAGCCGGACGAGATCATTCTGCCGGAGCGGGCGAAGATCAAAGACGAAGAGCTGAAGAAGTCGATCGTGGTCGAGGTGCGGACACTGTCCGACTTGGGCCGCAGCGCCTCGGCCACGCCGTTGCTGTGGAACGTCGAGTGGCTTCCCAAAGGGATTGGCGAGGGGCACTTCGAGTACAGCATCTTCGACGACACGCGGCTCGTGGGAAAGTTTGTCAGCCACGACATGGCGCTCTCGGGCAAGCAGAGTTTCCGCACCATGCTGCCGGGGCTCAGCGCGCCGCGCGGTCTCGGGCCGCAGTGGACCGTCAAATTCCAGTTCGTCACCAAAGACAAGGTGTTTGAGGCTGACGAGCAGGTCATTCGGACTCCGATGCCCGACTCGCGCTATGTCTGCACGGCCGTGTGCGACGTGTGGGACCTGTCGCTCTCCGCGGAAACCCAGCTCCTGCAGGATGCCGTCGACATCGTTCAGTTCGAGACGCCCGAAGCTCAAACGCAACGGTCGCTCGTCAACACGTCCGCCCACCTGCAGCCGGCCGAGATGCCGAATGACGCTCTTGGCTACTGTGGCGTGGATGTGATCGTGCTGACCGGACCAGGGCTGATGGGGCTGCGCGACAACCAGTTGCAGGCGATTCGTGACTGGGTCGATGCGGGCGGAAGCGTGTGCATCGCCCCGGACAAGAAACTGCGCAAGCCACAATTGGAATTCGTCAACTACCTGCTGCGCGACGCATTGGCACCCGCGGGCGGGGAAGCCACGCCGTTCACACTGGGGGAGACCGGAGAGATTCAGGGCGGACCGCAGCCATTGCCGGTGACGCTTCAGGTTCGCAGCGGCTTGGGGCGTGTGGTGTATGTGGCCCGCACCGAGGGACGCCCGCAGATCGACTCCACCCTGAGGGCGGTCGGCGTTGAGAATCCGGTGCCGAAGGAGTGGCGGCAACTCGCGGCCTTTCTCTGGAAAGTGCGCAGTACCGAGGTCCCGGTCGCGGTTTCCAAGGGCAGGTGGGATCCACAAACGGTCGCCAATGCGAAGACACCGCCGGTGGTCAATCCGTTCCAACCGTTCAACCTGCAGGGAATGGACCAATTAGAGAACCGCGGCAGCCGGCTGAAACCCCTGGCGTTTCAATCCGGTTTGTGGCTGCTGCAGCATTTGATCCCCAAGGATGTGCGCGTTGTGCCACTGTCGCTCGTCGGGGTGATTCTCGTCTTTTATCTCCTGGTGATCGGCCCCGGTGACTACGCACTGCTGGGGTGGTTGCATCGCCGGCGCTGGACATGGGTGGTGTTTCCCATTGTCACGCTGGGGTTCACCATTGGGACGGTCGCCCTGTCGAACCGCTACATGTACAGCGCGGTGCAGAGCCGCGCCCTGACGTTGGTCGATGTGATCGACAAGGGGAAGCCCGCCCGTCAGACGCGGCTGGAGCTGCTGTTTACCAACACCAGCCGCGTGGTCACCACCGAAGTCGAGCACGGGTTGTTCACGCCGCTCAACCACCGGGCTTATGGGGCCTTGGAAGAGGTGATCGATGTGAGTCGCCGTCCCGTGCAATCGCCGGGTTACGATTCCTGGGACTACGAACAACGGACGCTGGAATCGGACCCCTCCATGGCCAGCAGCGTGGAGTACTTCGGCCGGATTCCCAGCCGGTACCAAGTGAAGCAGTCCGTGCCCCAATGGTCCCCGCAACTCAACCGGTTGTTCACCATTGCCCCTGCCTCCACCCCGTCGGCCGCGCCAGGAGCCAGCGGCGCGCCGCCAGCCGCTTCCGAGTCACCCGTCCGCGGCGCACACGCGGCGGACTTTAACTGGACAGCCTTTGACTCGGACGACTTTACCTCGCCTTCCGGCCAGAAGGCCCTGACGGATGCCGCCATCAAGGCCTTTGGTGATAAAACCACAGTCTACGTGTTGAATGAAAACAACACCTGCCGGCTGTGGGGAGAGGATGTGGGTGCGGGGCGGATGCAAACCACCGACTCCAACGGGAGGGTTCGAACCATCGCATCCGAGAGTCCCGTGGGCAGATTTCAGCCAGTCGACGGATTTCTGCACGACATCTGTGTCGCGCCGGCGCGGGGTTATTTCTCGTGCTTCGCCCAGGTCTCCCCACAGGGCGGGGCGCTGCTCGAAGACCTGCCGCTGCTCGATCCCGGCGATCCCACCCAGTGGCTGCTGCTGATCATCGTTCCCGAAGGAGACGATTACACCGCTTACCGGCGGCTGTACCTGGCGACGCCGTGAGGGGTGCTGAAATATGTCGCGCTGGCGGTGGGGCTCAGGCGGTGGAACGTGTATCGGCGGATCGCACGCAACCCGCAATTGCAGACCGCACTGGATGCGGGGCGGGGCGTCGTGGTCAGCGTGGCTTGGAAACCGTTCGACAACAATCCTGCCAACTCCGCACAGCGTTTGCAGGTTAAGGTTGCCAGAATGTTTGGGCACACCCAGACTCGACGAATTTCCGTTTGCCTTTGACCACGGTTCGCGCGGGTCTTATTATGAGATGTTGATGCGTCGGAGTGGGAGCAGCCCGCGATGACGGATCACAGCCTGCCGGTGACAAAGCCGTTTCAGTTCCCGGAACGTTTTGCCACTTGATTCCCACACGGAAACATCCCTGCCGGAGATTCCGAATGTTGTATCGCTCCCTTGCCCGCCGGTCACTTGTTGTCGGTGCCGCAGCCTTGTGTCTGATGGCCAGCAATGTCCAGGCACAGACCGTAACTTCGACTGTGCCACAGGCGGTGATGCCAGGGAAGGCGATTGATGTCAAACTCCGTGGTGGAGCGCTGGCCGGGCCGACGCAGCTCTGGACGAGTTTTCCAGCAGAAGTCGCGCTGACGCCGGATCTCGCCGGCAACGGAACCAATGCCGCTGAAGTCTCGTACCGGTTGACCGTTCCTGCGGATGTGGGTCCGGGCATTTATGCCCTGCGGGTCGCCACGCCGACTGGCATCAGCCCACTCAGGCTGATCGCGGTGGATGATCTGCCCTCGGTGTCGCAGGTGAAGCCGAACCAGACTTTGGCCACCGCCCAGTCTGTCACGCTGCCCGTCGCCGTGGATGGGGCGGTCGACAATCTGAGCCACGATTTCTACAAGTTCACCGTCGCCGCCGGACAGCGTGTGGCGTTCGAAGTCCTCGGCCGCCGCATGGGTTCGCCCATTGATCCGCTGCTGCGGGTCCTCGACCCCAAGGGCCGGGAAATTGCCTACAGCGACGATGTCGGCGGCCTCGGCCCCGATTGCCAGTTCGCCTACACCTTCAAGGATGCGGGCGAGTACTTCGTTGAACTGCGGGACATCCGCTGGCAGGGAAGCGCGGCCCATTCCTACCGCCTGCGGATGGGAGATTTCCCCTGTGTCAGCGTGCCCTATCCGATGGCCGTCAAGAAGGGGGCTTTCGCCAATGTGGCGTTCGCCGGCTCCAGTGTCGAAGGCACGCAGCCCGTGGCGTTCAACCTGCCGGGTGAAGCCACGGTGAACTGGTTGAACCTGGGGGCACGTCTGCCGAATGGCACCAGCAGCGGTTTTGCCACGGCGGCCGTCGTCTTGGGTGACCAGGCCTTGGAAGTCGAGCCGAACAATGAAGCAGCTAATGCCACCCGCGTCGAACTGGGCATGAGCCTGAATGGCCGCTTTGATGTTCCAGGCGATGTGGATCGGTTCGTCTTCACCGCCAAGGCGGGTCAGCACTTTGTCTTCAGCGGCATCACCCGCAGCCAGGGTTCCCCGGTGGACCTCGATCTGACGCTGCTCAAGCCCGATGGCGGGCAGATGGCGGCGGCAGACGATGTTGGTGCCAGCGAGGGGAAGATTGATTTCTCGGCACCCGCTGATGGGGACTATACCCTCGTCGTGCGAGACCTGCTGCGGCGCGGTGGCTCCGCCTTCGCCTACCGGATCGCTGTCGAGACGTTTGCTCCGGAGTTTACCCTGGCGGTCAGCACGGACACGGTCAATATTGAGGCCGGGGGCGCAGTGCCGGTCACTGTGACTTCGGTGCGCGGGCCGGTGACTGGACTGATCAAGCTGAGCCTCGAAGGTGCTCCCGAAGGGGTCACGGCAGCTCCGGCGGTGATCGGGCCAGGGTTGAATTCCACCGTGATGACAATCCACGGTGCCGCGACGGTTCCGGCCGGTAAGATCTACAATTTGCGGATTGTCGGAAGCTCCCAATTGGGTGCGGCCGAGGTCAAGACCGTGGCCACCGTGACCGACGCGCAGAAGGTGGGATTCAGCGGTTTGCAGACCCCTCCGCCAGCGTTGGCTGAAACTATTTCCGTGGGGATGAACCCCGCGCCGTTGTTCGTCCTCAAGACCGACAAGCCGGTGCTGACCTTTGGCAAAGACCTGTCAGCCACCTTCAAAGTCCAGGTGGTTCGCGCAGAAGGGTTCGGCGAAGAGATCGCTCTCGCCATCCTGCCGCCGCAAAACGGTGTGCCGGGCGTGACCATCACCCCCAAGCCCATCGCCAAGGGCACCAATGAAGTGGAGATTGTGGTCGCTGCCAACGCGCAGGCACCCTTGGGCGACTTCTCGGTCGTCCTGCAGGGGACGGGCAAGCTCGACAAGAGATCGTCCGTTCAGCCGATTCCATCGCTGACACTGAATCTGGCTGCCCCCTATGTGTTGAAGCCAGACTTTGCGGGCGGCACCATCGCCAAGGGGCAGACACTCAAGGGCAAGGTTGTGGCGGAGCGAAATCCGGCCTATGCCGGGCCAATCACGCTGACGTTCCAGAATCTGCCAAAGGGCGTGACCGCCGCTCCGGCAACCATCGCCGCCGGACAGACCGAAGCGGAGGTGGTGTTGACGGCTGCCGCCGATGCCGCGGTGGGTGCTGTCCCGAACGTGATTGTGGCCGGCGAAGGCGTGAACGGAGCGGCGAAACTTCCCGCGAGTTCCGCTGCCACGGCCCTGACTGTGCAGTAAGATTGACGGTGGCGTTCGACGAGGCAGGACAGCGGAAAGACACGACAGAAATTGTTTGGCGATTTCAACGATTCGACTTTCAGACCGCATGAGGAGTGCAACATGCACCGGACTGTTCAACTCGTGGCTCTCGCAGCGGCGTGGTTGCCGATGCTGGCAGTCGCGGCCGACACCGCGAAACCCACCGCATCGTCGGACGTCGTCGTGGGCATGCCAGCCACGATCAGTCTGTTTCCCGTGAAGGTCGACCTTGTCGGCAATCGCTCCCGCCAGCAACTGCTGGTCACGGGCGAGTATGCCCGCCAGGAACCCCGCGATCTGACCACGGTCGCCGAATACATTTCCAGTAATCCGCAAGTCGTGACTGTCGAGCGTGGCGTGGCCAGGCCCGTCGCCGATGGCGCGGCTGAAATCATCGTCAAGATTGCTGACAGGGAGTCACGCGTGCCGGTGACCGTCACGGGCATGCAGACGCCTTCGCCCGTGAGCTTCAAGAACGGCATGATCGCCGCCCTCTCCAAGGCGGGCTGCAACATGGGGGCCTGCCACGGCTCGCCTTCGGGCAAGGCTGGCTTCCGCCTGTCCCTCCGTGGCTACGATCCGGTGCTGGACATCATGACCCTGCGGTCGGAATACCAGGGACGCCGCACCAATCCCGTCGCCCCCGAAGAGAGCCTGCTGCTCCGCAAGCCACTGATGGAACTGGCTCATGGCGGCGGACGGCGTCTGAAGAAATCCGACCCGGCGTACGAAATCATGCGGGACTGGGTGGGAGAAGGCCTGCGGTTGGACGGCCCCACCGAACCCGACTGCGTGAAAATCGAACTGTACCCGCAATCACGCACCTTCCAGGACGCTTCCAAGCAACAGCAGATGGTCGTCCTGGCGCACTTCTCGGACGGCACGGTCAAGGACGTGACACCGATCACGGTCTTCACCTCGTCCAATGAATCGGTGGCTGGTGTCGGTGAAGCCGGCATGGTCTCCAAGGTCTCCCGTGGCGAAACGGCCATCCTCGCCCGCTATCTGGACAAGATGGCGACCTCTTACATCACATTCCTCGAAGAAGTCCCGGGCTTCGCCTGGAACAATTCGCCGGAACACAGCTTTGTCGACTCGCTGATCAACAACAAACTGAAGCAACTGCAGATTCTGCCTTCGGACCTCTGCACCGACGAAGAGTTTGTTCGCCGGGCCTATCTCGACACGACGGGACGGCTGCCCACCGCGCAGGAAGCCCAGGCCTTCCTGACCGATTCCAGCAGCGGCAAGCGTGACGCACTGATTGACGCCCTCGTAGAAACCGAAGACTTCGCCTCGTACTGGGGTTTGCTGCTGGCCGACGTGCTGCGGTCCAACAGCAAAAAGCTCAACGCCACCGGCGTCCAGAAATTCAAGCTGTGGATCTATGAAAGCGTCTTCAACGACAAGCCGATGGATCAGTTCGCCCGCGAACTGCTGACCGCCTCCGGCAGTGCCTACGAGAACCCCGCCGCCAACTACTGGCGGGCCAGCCGTGACCCGCAGGATGCCACTGAAACTACAGCCCAGTTGTTCTTGGGGATCCGGATCCAGTGCGCCAAGTGCCACAATCATCCATTCGAACGCTGGACGCAGGACAACTACTACGGCATTGGAGCAGCCTTCGTCCGCATTGGTCGCAAGGTGGGTGCCGACCCAACCGATGAGATCGTGTTCACCGCCGCTGGTGGTGAAGTGACGCAGCCCCGCACCGGCAAGCAGATGAAAACCCACCTGCTGCTCACCGGTGACGTGGATGTTCCGGCCGATCAGGACCGCCGGCAGGTCTTTGCCAACTGGTTGACGAAACCCGAAAACCCGTTCTTCGCCAAATCGATGGTGAACCGGATCTGGGGTCAGATCATGGGCCGCGGCATCGTCGAACCTGTGGATGACTTCCGCGACTCCAACCCGCCCTCCAATGCCGCGCTGCTGGACACCCTGGCTTCCGAATTCGCCAAGAACGGCTTCAGCCGCAAGTGGGCGGTGAAGATGATCATGAAGAGCCGGACCTACCAGTTGAGTTCCCGCAAGAACAAGTTCAACACTGCTGACGAGTTGTACTTCTCGCATGCCAACACCCGCCTGCTGACTGCCGAGCAACTGCTCGACGCGATCTGCGCGGTGACCTCGGTGCCGGAAAGCTTCCCCGGCGCGCCTGTGGGGACGCGGGCCACCGAACTGTCGGAACCGCCTGCCGACAACTACTTCCTCAAAATCTTCGGGCAGCCACAGCGTGAGATGGCCTGCCAGTGCGAACGCTCCAGCGAGTCGAACCTGTCCCAGGCGCTGCAGATGATCAACGGCCCGGTGGTTCATAACAAGCTGCGGGATGCCAATGGGCGGATTGCCAAGCTGCTGGCCGCCAACAAGACGGATGACGAGATCATCAACGAACTGTACCTTTCGGCCCTCAGCCGGACCCCGGTGGCGGCGGAGCTGGACGCGGCGAAGAAGCACCTCGCCAACACCATGGACCGCAAACTGGGGATGGAGGACATTGGCTGGGCGCTGTTGAACTCGAAAGAGTTCCTGTTCCAGCACTAAACGCCTGCACCCATGCCTGAACTGCACACGACCCTGGAAAACTTCCGGGGTCGTGGCGTTTTGGCCGTTCGGATCGCAACCGCAGGCGTTTCACTGGCGATGATGGCTTCGCGAGGCAATTCCGCAATAATAATCGTGATTGCTGCCAGACGTACCCCTTGAGAAAACCCCATGGCGCGGATTCTGGTTGTTGAAGAGAACCCCACGCAGGCGGCGACGCTGCGGGCGCTGCTCAAGAGCCTGACGCACGAGGCTGAACTGGCCGAGAGCGGTGAAGCGGCACTGGCGGCATTGGCACAAGTTTCCACGGACCTCGTGCTGACAGACCTGCATTTGTCGGGGATGTCCGGCTTGGAACTCCTGGCCCAGATACGCAACCGGTTTCCACAGGTGCCGAGCATCCTGATGACTGATCAGGGGAGCGAGGAAGTGGCCGCGGAGGCCTTGGAGCAGGGTGCGGTCAGCTACATTCCCAAGCACCGGCTGGCACGCGACCTTCACCGGACCCTGTTGGGAATTCTCGGGCCGGGGGCCTCGGACCAGCGCAACGGGCGGCTGTTGACCTGCTGGACCGAAGCGTCGTCGCACTTCGAACTCGACAACGACCCGGCGCTGATTCCGCACCTGGTGGCCTACTTCCGCGACGTGATGACCCAGATGCGGCTGTGCGATGAAAACATCCTGTCGCGGATCTGCATCGCCCTGACAGAATCGCTGGAGAATGCGCTGTTTCATGGCAACCTGGAGCTGAGTTCACGGCTCCGCGAGGGCGATGGACGCGCCTGGTCCACAACCGCGCTGGAACGGCGGCAGCAGTCCCCTTACAAGGACCGCCACCTGCACGTCACCGCGCGGATATCCCACGACGAGGGCCGGTTCATCATTCGGGATGAAGGCCCGGGTTTCGACCCCGCGTCACTGCCCGACCCGACTGTCAGCACCAACCTGGAATCTGTCAGCGGCCGCGGCGTGTTTCTGATGCGGACGTTCATGGACGAGGTCAGCTACAACGCCGCTGGCAACGAACTGACCCTGGTGAAACGCCGCATGCCAGCTTCAGTACGATGAGGCAACCCGCATTTTGAGCCGCTCGCCGATCAACTGGCAGGGAAATTCAGTTGTCCACGCGTGGGCCTGGCGGGAAGCCTCACAACGTGTCGGCCGGGCGGCTGCCGCAGTCTTTGCGACCGCTGCCGGCAAAGCGGCTGATGGCTTTGACGGACATGTCGTGGTCGCACAGGATCTGGCAACTGAGCCGCACGCCGGACAGGCCCCGCGCGGCGAGGACGGCCTTTTCGGCGTCGGTCATGGTGGCGGGTTCACCGGAGATGAACTCCACGCGGCAGGTGGTGCAGCGGGCGTTGCCACCGCAGGCGTGCAACTGGTCGATTCCGGCTTCGTCGGTCAGCGCCAACACCAGGCGTTTGTTTTGCGGAACCTCGAACGTCCCCACTCCGTCGACTGTCAAACTTGGCATTGATTCCTCGTGGATTTTGACCGCACGTCTGGCGACGCCTGGCCGTGACTCAGAGTCACATGACTGTGAACACTCACGTTCGGCTGAACGCGGCGGCTTCACCCGCATTGTCGGTGGCAACAGGTGTCGAGTCCACCAACTTCAGTTTTGGGTCGGCTTCGGTGCCATCAGATGGACATTCCGTTCCACGCGGCCATTCACAGGCTGCCCGACCTGAATCACGACGCGCCCCTCGACGGCCTTCGCGTCGGCATAGTCGGGGACCCCCTTGGGATAGACGGCTTCAACGCCAGGTTCCTTGAGGGGTTCGCCGTTGACCTTGAGGCCACCAAAGGTGACGACAACCTGGGGGATCTCTTCGACCGGAATGCGTTTGCCATAGACCTCGACGAAGCTGGCGACCTTGCGGTCGAACACGAGATTCTCGCCCTTGAACCGCAGAGCACCGATGAAAATGTTCTCGTCCTTGGCGTGGGAATGCACGAATGCCCCGACCCATGTGGCGGGCTTGCCGTCGACGAGTTCCTTGTCCATTTTCACGATGCGGTAGGTGTAGCCGCCCTTCTTCCATTCGTAGGGCCGGCGGACGCTGACGAAATCGCCTTCATGTCCGGAGCTTTGCAGGAAGCCGCCATCGGCCGGACGAATGGCCTCCAGCCGCCGCTCGCCCCACATCGACATTAGAAAGCCCGGACCAATCTTGCGCAACCGCGGATCAACGCGGGTGTTGCCATCGGCCTGCGTCTGGATTCCCCCGTAAAATGGCGTCTTGCTGAGATGTCCCAGACCAATGGGTGCGACGTAAAGGTTTGTCGATGGCGGCAGATCCTCGCTGATGTTCACATCAATGCTGTAACTTTCGAAGGGCATGTCGGCGCCGGTGTCCCACCACAGGTCAACGAGATGCCAGGGCATCGGGGCGTATTGCGTTTCGTCCGCAGCGCGGGCTGCCGTGGAGCAGAACAGGCCGGCGAGGCCAATGGTCAGGCACATGATGCGCTGAATCGACATGTCTCAATCACCCCATTCAAGATGCTACCGAAGTCCTGTTCGATCTTATTCAACGCCGCCGCCAAATGTCGCCGCCAGACTCGAAAAATTCTCCGTTGTGCGTCACCATGCCAAAATCATTGCGGTCCCCCGCTCTCGCCTGCCGAGACTCCACCGAATTCAAGGAACTCGTCCATGATGAAGCGATTCGTTTCGCTCGCACTGCTCGCCTTTGTCGCCACAGTGTCAGGCATCCCAACGATGGCTCAGGATGCGGCTGGCGGCAAAATCCTCACACAGATCCCAAAGATCGCTCCCGCGGCGAATCGTGCCGCCGCGCAAGCCACCGAAAAACCGAAACTCGATGTCTTTGCGGATGGTCCCGCACCCAACTGGATCTGGGGTGCCGATCAGAACAAGAACTATGTCGTCAAAACGTCCTTTACGGGAGCCGGAGCGCAGTTCGCTTACGTGAAGGCCACCTGCGACAACTCCATGAAGTTGTTTCTGAACGGCAAGCAGATCGCATCCAGCACCGAGTGGCAGGATCCCGTGCAGGTGGACATCAAGGCGATGCTGGTTGGCGGCGAGAATGTCCTTGAGGCCGAGATCGCCAATGAAGGCGGCATCGCCGGATTCGTCGCCAAGGTGGCGTTGCTCGGCCGCGACGGCAATGACCGCTTTGTCATCACCGACGCCTCTTGGAAAGTGGCCGACGCCCGCGATTCGAAGGATTGGGCGGCTGCGAAGGTGGTGAGCAAGCTGGGTGACCATCCGGGGGGGAAGGCGTTTTCGGAGGGGGCTTCCAGTGAGCCACGCGATCAGTTCAATCTCTTGCCCGGCTTTCAGGTCGAACTGCTGTACACGGTTCCCAAGGACAAGCTCGGTTCGTGGGTCAACATCACCAGCGACAACAAGGGCCGGCTGATCGTCAGCGACCAGGAGAAGAAGGGGTTCTGCCGGGTGACGCCCGCACCGCTTGGCGGCACGGAACCGACCAAGGTTGAGCCACTGGACATCAAGTATGGTGATCAGCAAATGTCGGGGGCTCAAGGTCTGCTCTGGGCGTTTGACTCGCTGTATGTCGTGTGCAATGGGGGACCCGGCAGTGGGATCTACCGCTGCAAGGACACCGATGGCGATGACCAGTTTGACAAGGTCGACAAGCTGCACGACATCCCCGGCGGCGGCGAGCATGGTCCGCATGCCCTGCGTCTGACGCCCGACGGAAAATCGCTGTATGTGATCGCCGGCAACCACACCAAGCTGCCCTTCGAAGTGAAGACCAATGCGCCGCCGCAGACGATGGGTGGACCCCGCGCTGAACAACTGCGGGCGACGCTGCCGGAAGGTGTCACCAGCCGGCTGGTACCCAACTGGGATGAAGACCTGCTGACCCCACGGCAATGGGATGGCGGCGGGCACGCGACGGGAATTCTCGCCCCCGGTGGCTGGATCTGCAAAATCGATCCCGATGCCAAGACGTGGGAGGTTGTGAGCAGCGGGTACCGCAATGAGTTCGATTTCGCGCTCAACGCCGATGGCGAAATGTTCGCTTACGACGCCGACATGGAATGGGACTTTGGTTCGCCCTGGTACCGCCCGACGCGGGTGGTGCATGCCACCAGCGGCAGCGAATTCGGCTGGCGCAGCGGCACCGGCAAGTGGCCCGCATACTATCTGGACAGCCTGCCTCCCGCCGTGAACATCGGCCCGGGCTGCCCGGTCGGTGTCGACTTTGGCTACGGCGCGAAGTTCCCCGCCAAGTATCAGAAGGCCCTGTTCATTTGCGACTGGACCTTCGGCACGATGTACGCCATTCACCTCGAGCCGAGCGGATCGACCTACATTGGGACCAAGGAAGAATTTGTCTCGCGTACACCATTGCCGCTGACTGACTGCACGGTTGGTGCCGATGGGGCGTTGTACTTCACCATTGGCGGCCGGGGGACACAGTCCGAACTGTACCGTGTGACCTACGTCGGCACTGAGTCGACTGCGAAGGTCGACTACAAGGATCCGCGTTCTGGAGACCTGCGCGCCCTGCGGGCAAAGATCGAGACCTACCACGTCGGCATGCCCGACGTGGCTCAGGCCGTGCCGTTCCTCGTCCCAAATCTGGCTCACTCAGACCGCTTTATCCGCTACGCTGCCCGCGTGGCACTGGAGCGGCTGCCGGTGGCCGCGTGGCAGGACAAGGTGTTGACTTCTCATGATGCCGAAACAGTGATCACGGGTGCGGCTGGCCTGGCTCGGCAGGGTGACAGTCCGCTGCTTCCGAAGATTGTCGCCGCCCTCAACAAGCTCGATTTCACGAAACTCACCGAATTCCAGCAACTGGAACTGCTGCGGGCCTATCAACTCGCCTTCATTCGCCTGGGTGCGGGGGAAGAAGCCACTCAGCGGGAGCTGGCGCTGAAGTTCGAGGGGCTGTTTCCCTCCAAGTCGGACGCGGTGAATCGTGAACTCGCGATCCTGATGGTCCACTTCCAGGCACCCGACGCCGCGAAAAAGATCGTCCCGCTGCTGACCAAGGAGCGTGTGGCATCGGAAGAGCAAATCGGGGGTCTGCTGGAACGCAACAAGGGCTACGGCGGAACGATTGCCTCCATGCTCTCCAACCAGCCCGACCAGATGCAGTATCACTACGCCTTCCAACTCCGCACATTGAAGGCTGGCTGGACGCCACAAGAACGGCAGACGTACTTCGCCTGGTTCGACAAGGCCCGCAAGTGGTCGGGCGGGGCGAGCTATCCGAAGTTCCTCACCAACATCGACAACGAAGCCTTTGGACTGCTGTCCGACGAGGATCGTTTGAAGGTCGAAGCCAGCGGTGCCCGCAAGCCCTACGTCGCACCGGAACTGCCCAAGGCCAAGGGGCCGGGGCATGAGTACACGCTGGACGAACTGCTGGCCGCTGCCGATGGCAAGATGAAGGGCCGCGACTTCAAGAACGGCCAGAAGATGTTTGGCGCGGCGCGGTGCATCGTCTGCCACCGCTTCGCCGGTGACGGCGGCGCCACGGGGCCGGATTTGACCCAGTTGGCTGGGCGCTTCAGCTTGAAGGACATGGCCGAGGCGATTGTCGACCCCAGCAAGGTCGTGTCCGACCAGTTTAAGGCGGTGATTGTCGCCACCAAGGACGGCAAGGTGCACACCGGCAAGCTCGTCAGCGAAACGAAGGACAGCATCACCCTGGTGATCGATCCCGAGAACGCCGCCAAGACCTTGGAGATCAAAAAGGCCGACATTGAGGAACAAGCCCCCTCCATGACCTCACTGATGCCCAAGGATCTGCTGAAGACGCTGAATGAAACGGAAGTCCTGGACCTGCTGGCGTACCTGATGTCGCGCGGCAACCCCGGTGACGCGATGTTCCGCAAGTAGTCTGAAGAATGCGTTCCCGCACTCTTAGGGAGTGCGGGAACGTGATTCATTGCAGCCATGCAGAAATACTCTGGCCACGATGCTGACCTACCTGAGTCTCAAGAATATCGGCCCGGCCGTAGAGATGAAGCTGGATCTGGCTCCCCGTCTCAATCTGATTACGGGCGACAATGGACTCGGCAAGAGTTTCCTGCTCGATGCGGCCTGGTGGGCGCTCACCCGTCGGTGGCCGCAGGAGCTGAATGCCAAACTGACCTCGGGTTACGCGGCACGCCCGACAGACCCGAAAAAGCCAGCGATTATCGAATTTGGCGTCACCTCAAAAACCAAGAGCGTGTCGTACACGAGCAAGTACGTTCCACGAGATGAAAGCTGGCTGGGGAAGGCCGGCCGGCCGTGGAATCCTGGGCTGGTGATCTATGCGCAGGCAGACGGAGGGTTCTCTGTCTGGGATCCGGCCAGGAACTACTGGAAGAAAAAGGGCAACATCGACATCCAGGAACGTCTGCCGGGATACGTCTTCTCGCCAAAGGAAGTCTGGGACGGACTCCGCGTTGACTACAACGGCAAGGAGTTCACCGTCTGCAACGGATTGCTGCTCGATTGGGCGAATTGGATCCGCGAAGGCGGGGATCTGGCTGACCGCATGACGTCTGTGTTGCGCAATTTGTCGCCTTCCGAAGGTCCGCAACACAACCTTGTACCGGGTCCGCTCACGCGAATCGCCGTAAACGACGCACGCGATATCCCGTCCCTGCAAACCGGGTATGCGAAATCGGTCCCAATCTTGCACGCCTCGTCCGGCGTGCGGCGGATTGTCGCGCTGGCATACATGCTCTTGTGGTCCTGGAATGAGAACCAAATTGCCGCCGAACAACTGGGTGAGACCGGCGCTCCCAGATTGACCTTGTTGATCGACGAACTGGAGAGCCACCTGCACCCGCGCTGGCAGCGATCAATTCTCGGATCGCTGTTGAATCTCGCCTCAATGATGCACAGTTCAGCCAAGATTCAGCTGATTGGGGCGACGCACTCTCCACTGGTCCTCGCCTCCGCCGAACCTTGGTTCGACGGCAAATCCGATGCATGGTTTGATCTGGATGCGGTTCAATCAGCACACACCGAACGAGTGGAATTGCGGAAACGCAATTTTGTCCGACTGGGAGATGTTTCCAATTGGCTGACGAGCGAGGCCTTTGATCTGAAAGAGCCAAGATCGCTTGAGGCAGAGCAGGCCATGACAAGCGCGTACGCGCTGCTGGGAAGTCCGAATTCTCCGCCGGTCGAGGATTTCCGGAAGGTCGATGAGCAATTGCGGAGTGTGCTGGGGGAAATGGATCCGTTCTGGATCCGTTGGAGTCACCACTTCAAGAGCGTGGTGGGTGCGGAATGATTCGCGTTCGACTTGCACCAGAGCCCCCCGGATTCAATGCCACAGTCCGCGAGCCAGGGTTGAGTGCGATCGCTGAAATGGTTGGAGAACCACCGACCATTGCCCGCCCCGGTCCTCGCCGGAAAAAGATCGCCGCGCGGAGGGAAGAGATTCCTGCAGAGCTGTTCCCGGACTTTTGGACAACGGCCATTGATGACCTGCTGCGGGAGTATCACCGCCTTTGCTGCTACATCGAGCCCGTGACTGGATTGCCGACCGTCGATCACATGGCACCAAAGTCACGGGTGTGGAACAAGGTCTATGAATGGGACAACTACCGGCTTGCATGCCACTTGATGAATGCGCGCAAAAGCGATCTCGAGTCGGTGCTCGATCCGTTTGAAGTGCAGAATGATTGGTTTGAACTGGAACTCGTGGCGTTCCAGGTCAAGCCGAGAAAACGGTTTCGCAACCCCTTGTTGAAGCGAGTTGAAGAAACACTTTTCATTCTCAACAAGCTGGATTGCCGCAGATTACGACAGGACTACGCCGTGAACTATTGGCAGTCCCACATTGACCTCGAATACTTGACGAGACGCGCTCCTTTTGTGGCCATGGCGCTGAGACGGCAAGGTCGGCTGCGGCTGGGCGATAACTGATCGATCATTCGCGGGATCCCTGATGGCCATGACTGGTCTGGCAACAGACAGATCATCTGCGGCGAAGTGCTCTTCCTGGTCGCTTCCCCGTGTGTTCCCCGTTGTCGATCACCAACACGCCATTCACGATCACCGTGTGGATCCCTTCCGCGTACTGGAAGGGGTCGGTGTAGGTGGCGTGGTCGGTCACGGTGGCGGGGTTGAACAGGACCACGTCCGCGGCCATGCCGGGCTTGAGCAATCCCCGGTCTTGCAGGCCGATTCTCGCAGCGTTCAAGGAGGTCATCTTTCGGATCGCGTCTTCCAGTGTCAGCACTTTGAGGTCGCGAACATAGACGCCGAGCACGCGCGGGAAGGTGCCGAAGCTGCGTGGGTGCGGGTTGCCACGACGCAGGCTACCGGCAACGGCCAGCGCCGAGCCATCCGATCCGACTGAACACCAGGGCTGCCGCAGGGCCAGCAGCATGTCTTCGTCGGTGTGATGGGCGTAGACCGTGCTGACGCTGCCATTCTCCTGGATCAGGTAGTCCATCAGTTCGTCGAGCAGGTCGGGCGGAGGTGATTTCCCCTTCACTCGTTCCGCCATCACGCGGTCCATCGTCAGGCCCTTGAGGACGGTCTCCTTGCTGATCAACATCCGGCTCCAGTCACCGCCGACGGCGGTGTAGTGGTTGTACCAGCCCGGCACGCCTTCGCGGATGTCGCGCTTCAGCCGCTCGCGCAAGCTGGGATCCTTGAGCCGCTCCAGCATTTTGGGTGTGCCACCCTCATGGGCCCAGGGTGGAATGATGCTCGCCAGGTCGTTGTTTCCCCGTGTGTACGGGTAGACATTCGCCTGAACATTGACGCCGCGGCTGCGTGCCGCGTCAATCAGGGAGATGATCTCGTTCATCCGCCCCCAGTACTGCTGGTCGGCGATTTTGAGGTGGATGATGTCCACGGGAATTTGTGCCCGTTCGCCAATCGCGATCGCCTCTTTGACAGCGTCAAACACGCCAAGGCCTTCATTGCGAATGTGCGAGGAGTACAACCCGCCCGGGCGCAGTTCCTGGCAAAGTTCCACCAGTTCATCGGTCGTCGCCAGCGAGCCGGGCGGCATCATCAGCATGCTGGACAGCCCCACGGCACCCTGATCGAGGGCCTCCCGGATCAGGCCCCGCATCTCCTGGAGCTGCACGGCGGTGGGCCGCTCGAAGGTCTCGCCCATGACGCACCGCCAAATGGTGCCCATCCCCACATACGAAGCGGCATTCACGGCGGTCCCTTCGTGGTCGAGGTGATCGAAATACTCGCCCAGCGATGTCCATTCCAGGGTCTTGCCCGGCTTCAGGAATTTTCGAGACGACAGTTTTCCCTTGGCGGGGGCGGCCGATTCGCCTTCGCCAAACACCTCGGTCGTCACACCCTGGCGGATCTTGCTCTGGGCCGCACCATCTTCGAGCAGGATCGTGTCGGAATGCGAGTGAATATCAATGAACCCCGGCGCGACCACGAGACCCGTGGCTTCAATCTCCCGCCGCCCGGCACCCGCCGGAATCCGCCCCACCGCGGCAATCTTGCCGTCTTGAATGGCAACATCGGCGAAAAACCATGGATTTCCGCTGCCGTCAACAACCCGACCGTGACGGATCACGACGTCAAAAGCGGGCTCGGCCGCCAAAAGGGTGCCGGAACTGGCCAGCACGAGCGACAGCGCCAGCAGCCAACGGGCCGGAGAGGACAAGCAGAGCGTGCAGCTTCGGTCGCAGAGCGGCATGATGGTCCTACCCAGTTGGCGGGATTTTTGGTATGTCTGTGAGGATTGTAAGAGTTCGAGAGAACATTAGGGATTTTCGATTATTGATTTTTGATTTTCGATTGATGGACCCACGGAGTTCCTGTGTTGGACCCGGTGACAAAAATCGAAAATCACCGATCGAAAATCGAAAATGTTTCGGAGAAACAAACATGGCAGTCCGCGGACTCCGCGGCGCGACGAGCGTCCTGCAGAACACACGTGAGGAGATTCTGGAGGCGGCCCGCGAGCTGTTGCGAGAGATGCTCCGCGCGAACGAACTCGAAAACGACTTCGATGAGATCGTTTCGATCCTGTTCACCACCACGCCCGACTTGAATGCCACCTTCCCGGCGGAAGCCGCCCGGGAATTGGGCATGCACCAGGTGCCGCTGCTGTGTGCCTCGGAAATCGACGTGCCCGGCCGTCTGCCAAGATGCGTGCGGATGCTGATGCATGTGAACACGGACAAGCCACAGAAGGCGATGGTCCACATCTACCTGCGTGAGGCCAAGGCCCTCCGGCCCGATGTTCGCAGCGCGCAATAGTTCGAGGTGCAATTCCATGTCGTCCCTGCACGTTCGCCCGCGCATGTTGGCGTTCGCCCACGCGGTCTGAAGCTGGGAATGTCAATTGTTTGCACGCAAACGATTGGCTTCACGGTGGATGCTCGCCAGTTGCGCAATTTTTCGCATGTGCTTGATGCTCCAATCATTCCTTGGCAAACATGCGAAAAATTGGAAAGCACTGCCAACAGGCCCCAACCGGCTTGCATGTCCGTCGATACGAGCTAGAGACTTTTGGATCGTGCTCGATTGCGCGATCCACGCAATTGCGGAAATTCAGCCCACCGCCAGAATTCCCTGCATCTGGACATGACCACAACCACCAACGCCAATTACTGCACGGTTGATGCCCAGTCCCTGCGGACGGGAGTGCAGTTGCGGACCGATGTTTACGACAGCCGCAGCGTCCTGCTGCTGGCCAGTGGCAAAGTCATCACACCACGCGTCCGGCAGCGGCTGCTGAGTCGGGGGATCAAGGAAGTCCGGGTCCATGAAAGCGAGTTGGGCCGGATCACCGCCATGCAGCCCCAGGGCCGGGCAAAGGAGGCTCCGGCGGACCGGGTGGTGTCCCTTCCGCGGCCGGTTCGCACGGAATACAGCGATCAACTCGATGAAATGTCGCTCAAGGTGGCGACGGGTTTGCCGCCGCAGGGTGACGCTTTTGTGGATTCGTTACAAAAGCACGCCGCTGTTACCTATTCGCCGACGACCATTGACACCTTTGTCGGGCAGCGCGAGCAGAAGGTGGGTCACGTCGCCAGCACCTTTGACACGCTATTGCACAAGCGGGTGCTCGATCTGGATGGGCTGCAATCTGTCGTCGACGAAGCCATGCAGGAGATGATCAAGGACGTCGACCTGTTCGCCTGCCTGGGGATCAACCCATGTTCGGGCGGCTACCCAGCCCGACACAGTGTGCAGACCACCATGCTGGCGGCGGCCATTGGCACGCAGCTCAAACTGGACCGGCAGACGCTGAAGGAATTGACGCTTGGCTGCCTGATTCACGATGCCGGAATGCTGCAGATCGACCGCAACGCCTTTGATCGGGGCGATGTGCTCGACCAGGTTGAATTTCTGGAAATCACCAAACATCCCGTGCTGGTGTTTGACCTGATCAAAAACCGGGAAATGGTCCCGCAGCGGGCGGCGTTCGTCGCCTATCAGATTCACGAACGCGAGAACGGGACCGGCTATCCCCGACAAAGATGCGGATCACAAATCCACTTTCTGTCAAAGATTGCCGCGGTGGCCGACACCTTTGTGGGATTGGTTTCGCCCCGGCAGCACCGTCCGGCCATGCTCCCCTATGCCGCCATGGCCCGCATGCTGCACAGCACGCGGGAAGGGCTGTTCGACCCGCTGGCGGTCCGGGCGCTGCTGCGGGCGGTGTCCCTGTTTCCGTTGGGCTCGTTTGTTGAACTCAATGACAAGCGCGTCGGGCGGGTCATCCGCAGCAACGGCGATGCCTACAATCGCCCCACCGTGGAGGTTTGGAACCCCCAGGTGAGGTACGCGACATTGGAGGTTGTGGACCTTAGCCAAACCCCGGATTTGCAAGTCGTCCGCACTCCGGAATCGGTGGCTCTCCCCGAAACTGAACCTGAGCCCGAGTCACCGGTAATGCCGCCAGCTTCTGTTCCAGCCCCTGCCAAGGCAAAGGTCGCGGCGTCCGCCGAAGATTTCTGGGAGTAGCTCAGGCGGCGATGCTTTCCGTGACGCCCATCTCACCGAACAGAGCCCGTTCGACGAGGTGGCACACGATATGTTCCGCGGCCAGGTGTGACTCCTGAATGAACTGGGTCTTGGTGCTGGGTACGCAGATCGCCACATCTGCCAGATCTTTCAGCTTGCCGCCGCTGCCGCACAGGATGATGACCTGCATGTTCAGCCGCCGGGCCGCATCGACCGCCTTGATCACGTTCTTCGAATTGCCGCTGGTGCTCAGGCCGATCAGCACATCTCCGGGCTTTCCCAGGGCCTGGATCTGACGCGCGAACACGCCAGAAAAATCGAAGTCGTTGGCGTAGGCCGTCAGAAACGATGTGTCGGTGGTGAGGGCGATGGCCGGCAGGCCTGGCCGGGCAAAGTCCATGGTCAGCCGGCTGGTGAACTCCGCCGCCATATGCTGGCAGTCCGCCGCACTGCCGCCATTTCCGCACAGTAGTACCTTGTTCCCGTGCCGGAACGCGTCGGTGACGAGGTCGGCGGCGGACAGGATCGCCTCGGAACATTGTTCAGCGACGAGCCGCTTTACGTGTGCGCTGTCCCGAAGATGCGATTCAATCTGCACAATGCGGCGGTCGATGGGAAGGCTCATGGCGATCTCGGATGAACTGGGAGCAAGTCGAAGTGAGGAGCGGTTGAGACGTTGTTCAGGCGGTCCACAGGCGAAGTTTGACGGGTTGTGAGTTCAAGGCCCGGCGCGAGTCAATTTCCAGGCGGTCTTCGATGACATTTGCCGCGTGCAGTAGGTCCTCCACGACCTCGTCCGCCTGATGCGGCCCCCGCGCGGTCTCGGCACCATAGCCTGTGCGGACAAGCAGGGATGTCGCATTGACTGACTGGCCAAGTTCGAGGTCGCAGTTCTTGTCGCCGATCACAAAACTCTCTGGCAAAGAGAACCCGAAGTCCCGCGCTGCCTGCTGCGCCAGACCCGTGAGCGGCTTGCGGCACGCGCAGCGATCTTCTGGCAGGTGTGGGCAAAAATAGATGCCATGCAGCAGCACCCCATCGGCCCGCAGCAACTGCCGCAGGCGGTCGTGAATTTCGTGGAGCCGGCTTTCCTTGAATTTGCCCCGGCCGATGGCCGACTGGTTGGTGATCACCACGAGGCCCAGCCCCAGTTCCAGCATCCGGCGCAATCCCGGCCCGGCATTCGGGCAAAGTTCGAGTTGTTCCGGATCGGAAAGGTAGTGCCGTTCTTGGTTGATCGTTCCGTCGCGATCCACCAGGACAAACCGCCGCGGCATGCGCACCTCTGCGTTGAGAATTTCGATGACGCTGTGTTGTTTCGACTTCACAATTTCAAATTTCAGATTTGAAACCAATTTTTGTCGTTCATGACAAGTTTCACACTTTCTGGTGACATTACGCAGCGTCACCCCGGATTTCCGAGCCGCGCGGGGGATGCATCGGGATGCTTGGAGTGCCATTGGTCGAGAGCGTGGCATTCAGGGGGACACCAGCGCAAAAGGCCGTGAACAATTCCAACAGTTCGCTCAGGTGTTTGGCCTGAGCATGCACGGCCACCCGCCCGCGGACGGCCAGCCGCGTTTGATGCCGCACACCACGCGGCACCGTGCATGTCAGTTCCCAGTTGGCGGAGACCGGCCCGGCGGTCAGCCGCTGTTTTGCTTCAGGCTTGTCCGCGGACCATGAGAGATAGGACAGGCGTTCGTTCGTCTGCAGATCGCGGCTCAAGAACTCCAGCGATTCGCCCTCCATCCGTTCCACACGCCGCACCAGTTGTTCCCAGAACTCCTGCCACCGGGCCTCGACCGAGGTCTCGAACCGGGCCAACAGAAACCGCGCCCGCAGGGCACGGGGAACGGCGGCCAACTGTGTCCAGACAGCGGTCACATGCCGTCCGAGCAGGGCAGTTTCACGAAACCCAAAGACTTGGGCGCTGATCAAAGCCACCAACACCCCACTGCAGCCCACGACCGCGATTGCGTCATGACCCAGAACAGCCGCCGCCAAGACCGAAGCAGCCGTTGCGAAGCACAGGCCACCAATCGCCAGCAGCGTCTGTTGGGGCGTCAAGCCCCGGTCACGCAGACAGTGATGGATGTGTTCGCGATCCCCCTGCCCAATGTTGCGGCCGTTCAGTTTCCGCCGCAGGATCGCCATGACGGTGTCGAACATCGGAATGCTCAACAGCACAAGTGGGGCGACGAGAGTGATTCCCGCCGCCTTTTTGGCGGACCCTTCAATGGCCAGGGCACCCACGAGAAATCCCAGTGGCAAACTTCCCGAGTCGCCCAGGAAGATCCGCGCGGGTGGCCAGTTGTGGCCGAGAAATCCGATGATGGCTCCGCAAAGCACGACGCAGATGGCCAGCACATCACTCAATTGATTGAGGTACGCCAGCACGCCCACGGTCGCCACGACGATCAGCGAAACGGTGCCCGCCAGACCATCCAGCCCGTCAATCAGATTGACGAAGTTGGTGCAGGAGACGAGCCACAACATCGTCAGCGGCAGACCCAGCCAGATGGAGTCAACCTGCCAGCCAAGCAATTCCACGGAAGTGGTGGTGCGGCCCCAGACAGCGAACGGCAGAATTGCGAGGATCTGCCCAATAAGCTTGATCCGCGCTGACAGAACGAAGCGGTCGTCCCACAGGCCGATCATGCACAACAGGGTTGTGGTCAACAGCAGGGCGGGCACGAAGTGCAGGGCACCGTCGCGATGCAGCGAGAAGCCACCCATGGCGAGCGATTCGTAGCAGCCAGCCAGCAGGGTCAGACAGACGGCCGCACCGCCCAACAGCGGTGTCGCTGCCGGATGAAGCTTGCGAGTCTTGTCGGGCCAGTCCAGAAATTGCACGCGTCGGGCGAAGTGCCGGGCATAGAGGGTGAGCAGCCACGACTGCCCCACCGCCAGCGCGAACATCAACCCCAGCATCTCCATTCCCGAACTCCGCATCATCCCTGACGTAATCTCTTTGCCCGATTTCGGCACACCAGTCGCGAATCCGCTGGCGGTGTCCCGTTATCGGGCGAGGCGATTTAGCGCGCTCGCGTCCCCCCCTGTACATTCCGTAGGGGGCGGTAAAATATCGCCGCGTCTCATCTGTGAACAGGTCAATTTGGAGAGAATGGAAAGATCGCAAATCCTTCCATGGCGGCCCCTCAACCGGTGACCCGTTTGTCATTTGTCATTTGTCATTTGTGCCTTCCCATTGCTCGCCGTGGTGTTCCGCACTTCTCCGAGCAAACCTTCCTGCAGCATTGCCTGCACGAACTTGCGGGCCAGAGGCCCCGCGACGTGGCCGCCGGATCCGGCATGCTCCAGGACGACCACGAATGCCACGCGGGGCTTGCCCGCCGGTGCGTAACCCGCAAACCAAGCGTGATCTGGGCGATTGCCGCCTGTCTCGGCAGTTCCGGTCTTCCCGGCAATCGCCACTTCACTCATTCGCACTGTCTTATAGGCCGTGCCCTGCGGGTGAGCCACAACTTGTTGGAGTCCGTGTTGCACCCAACTCAGCGTCCGTTGGGACAGGCCCGCGATCGGCGTTGCATCCGTCGGCATGCTCATCCCCGTGGTGGCATCATCATTGTCTTCAATCACGCTCAGGCCCCGCTTCTCAACAATGTGCGGGGTGACCAGTTTGCCGCCGTTGGAGATCGCCGCCATCATCCGGGCAATCTGCAGCGGCGTGACTGTGAGCCGTGCCTGGCCAATCGACAACAACAGTGTCTCACCCAACCCGCTTCCATGCCGACTGGTGGGTGCGGCCGGAAGATTTCCCGCTCGCTCATCCGGCAGGTCGACCCCCGTTCGCTGGCCAAAACCAAAGCGCCCCGCCCAGTCAACAATTGGGCCACCCCCGACTCTCCGCGCACCGGAAAAGAAATAGACGTTGCACGACTTGGCCAGGGCGTCAACCAGTCGAACCTCGTTGTGTCCGGTCTTGAAGCGGCGGAAGATCTGGCACCGGAACTGGTCCGGCCGGTCGAGAAAACCCTGGCAATGGAATGCCTGCTCGGGGTCGATTTGCCCGCTTTCGAGGAAAGCCACGGCGGTGAGGGCTTTGAACACCGAACCGGGCGGCATGGGGACACGCGTGGCCCGGTCAATAAACGGCGAGCGTGGGTCGGCCAGTGTCTGCCGGAGTAGTTCCTGATTCTCGGGCGCATAGAGATTCAAGTCGAACCGTGGCCCGGACGCCGATGCCAGGATTCCACCCGTGCGGACATCGATCGCCAGCAGACACCCGCCGCGCGGAATCGGCAGTGGCTCTTTCGTGATCGGATCCACGGCCGGGGTCGTCAGCAGTTCGTCCAGCAACCCCTCGGCCATTTGCTGCAGGTTCAAATTGACCGACAGCGTCACGTCCTGCCCCACCCGTGGCTCACGCAACACCTCGGTCTTGATCACTTCTCCCCGCCGGTTGAGCGTGAGTTGCCGCTGCCCGCGCAGACCGCGGATCAGGTGGTCGTACGTCTTTTCGACACCCGTCAGGCCGATGCGGTCGCCCGCCTGATAGTCGAGCGGGTCGCCTTCGGGAAACCGCTGTTGGCGGCTCTCAAGTGCCTTGTCATCCGCTTTGCGGAAGCCCACGAGGTGCGGAGCCACGTGGCTCAGCGGATACACCCGCCGCGTTCCCGCCGAAATTCGGGTACCAGGATACTGCTGATTGCGGGTCTCGATGGCGGTGGCAATTTCCAGCGGCAGTTCCTCGATCAGCGGGTGGTAACTGCGTTCTTCCTGCATCACCAGTGGCTCAACTTCCTCCCGCCGTGGCGGCGTGGTCAGCGTTTCTTTCACAGTGTGCCACGCCTGTTGCCACAAGGGGGCATCCGCCGGCAACTCTGGTCGAGCCGCCGCCTGAGCCTCATTCTCACGTTCGGTCCGACGGCGTTCTGCGGAGGCACGGATTTTTTCGACGCGCTTCTGAATGTCACCGCGGGTTTTGTTGAGTTGCGCTATGGACACGCCGGTGGATTCTGCCAGCCGCTGCCAGAGTTTCTCGCGGCGTTCCAAGACCCGTTCCACCTCGGCCCGCACGAGTTCGGGCTTGCGACGTTCTCCGCGTTCGAGGGCGGCGAAGGCCTGTTGTTTGAGCCACGCCGGGTTGGGAGGCTCTTCGATCCACCGGTAGTGAACCTGCAGGCCGAGAACCGGCACGTCCTGCGCCAGGATTTCGCCGCCAGCCGCCAGAATGCGACCGTCAGAACTGGCGATCGACTCCAGCCGCGTTTCCGTCTGCTCAAACGCGGCGGCATACTCTTCGGTGAGCGAGCCCTGCACCCATGCCAACCGCGTTCCGATCGTGGCCAGTGCTACAACCAATCCGGCAAACAGCAGGCTCAGCCGCAGGCCCGGAGAACGATCCGTGTCCCACCCGTTGTCGGGGGACGGATCGTCTTGCCAGGAAAGATTTGCACGGTTTTGCATGGACTTGGAGGCTTGGTCAGTCGTCCTCTGAGGGTGTTTCTGGAGCATTCTGCAGGTAGAATTCGTGCAGCTTCGCCTGCAGCAATTTCTTGTCCGGGAGCTGCGTCTGATACTCGGCGATGAGTGTTGGGGAGAGCGACCGGCTCAGCGCATATTCCACGACTTCAGCGTCCTTGCTGGCGCACAGCAGCACGCCGATGGACGGTCGTTCGTGTGGCTTCTTTATGTCTCGGTCGAGTGCTTCCAGATAGAAGTTCAACTTGCCGAGATACTCGGGTTCAAACCGCCCCACTTTCAGCTCAAAATCAATCAGGCAATTCAGTCCACGATGAAAGAACAGCAGGTCCACAGAGAAGTCGCGCCCGCCCACCTGCAGCGGCACTTCGGAACCGATGAAGCAAAAATCCCGCCCCAGCTCAATCAGGAAGTCCTTCAATTTGTGCAAAAGCGCCCTCTGCAAGTCCGGCTCGGCATGCCCCGCCGGAAGTTCGAGGAACTCCAACAGGTATGCGTCCTTAAAGACTTGCAGGGCTTCGGGATGCAATTGTCTCACCAGTGGTGAGACAATTGGCGGAGTCAAAACGGTGCGTTCGAACAGCGCCGCCTTGAACTGACGTTCCAGTTCTCTTTTGCTCCAGTTCTCTTTTACTGCGACACGCAAGTAGAATTCCCGCTCCTCGGCGCGCTTGCTCTGGCTGAGGATGATCAGATTATGAGTCCAGGGCAATTGTCTCAGCAACGCTGAGACAATTGGCTGGTTTCGATAGGTTTCGTAGAACTGCCGCATGCGAAACAGGTTAGGGCGAGTGAAGCCGCGGAGTGCTGGTTGCGTTTGCGCCAGGTGATCGGCGAGCTGCTTGACGACCCCATCGCCCCATTCGGCGTTTTCAATCTTGTGGCTGATGTACTCGCCGACCTGCCAGTACAGGTCGATGAGCGTCGTGTTGACCGTTTGAAAGGCCCGCTGCCGGGCGGAAACAATCAGTTCAACGACTTCGCCAAATCCCAGATCGGGGACCAGTGACCCGCTCATCTTTACAAGCTCCGTTGGTCAATTTCAGTGATCAAGCAGACACCGAGGTGAATGACCCAATGAATCAATGACCAATGAGTTGTTTGATCAGCGTCGCATCACAATATTGGACATTGGGTCATTGGGTCATTGCGAAGCCAGCCAGTGGTGACACAATTACCAAGAGTTTGCAAATCGTCTCATCTTTCAATTGTGACAGCAGTGCTGACACAATTGCATCTTATTGCTGTGAATGTCGTTATGATTTGTTGCACTGCTTGTTGAGGCAGCAACTGTCCGCCAATTGTCTCGCCAGCGGTGAGACAATTGGCAGCTTTCGCTGTCACCCCGTCAGCATTCGCCATCGGTTCGAAACGTCTTCCGTGTTTCGACGCACATGCTGGGCCACGGGCTCCCCGCGGATTATCGCCACACATCCAGCGGCGACCACTGCCGAGACCATCGCCGTTTTCCAAGCGGCGGCGTTCAAAACGGCCAGCGCGGGCTCAGGCTGACCCGCCAAAACCGCCTTCAGAACCTCGCAGCCACAAAGTTCCAACCCGATCAGCAAAACGCTGCTAAGTCCCACAAGCACAGGATGCGACAATCCGCGGTTGTGACGCATCGCCTGCACACCACTGGCAATCAGCAGGCAACCCAGCAGGTGACAGCCCAAGCGGTCCTCTCCGGCCAAGTCCAGCAAAATGCCCCACGAACTGGCCCAGAGGATTCCCTCAACCGAGGGCAAACGCCAAACGGCGACGACGGTGGCAGACAGCACCAGATGCGGCATCGCCCACATGGGGATGAAATCCCCCAGAGTCGTCTGCAGGACGAAAAGGAGATACGTCAGGGGGAGGAAAGCGATCCAGCGCATTTCAGTCCCCCCCACTCACGAACATCAGGGATTCGACGTGACCCGCGCGGGGTTCAAGCGTGTCCGCACGATAGCCACTGTCTTTAGATGCTCCGGCGCAGCGGGCTTGATCCAGATTTTCCATTCCAGCGCTCCGTCCGGCAGTTCGGTCCGCACCACCGTTCCATACACCTGCGGGGCGGGAGTGTCTTCGTTCTCTCCCGTTACGACAAGATCGCCTTCGCTGACCGGTTCGGTGGCGGGAATGCGCATCAGGCGACATTCGGCCGTGCCATCGCCCAGGACGACGCCAGCGGCTCCGTACTGCGTCCCTGTTGATGTCTGGCGGGCCAGCCGCGCGGCACCGGTGAACTCGGGGTCGGTCACGCGGCACAGCGTACTGCTGAAATGTCCCACCCGGGCGACTTTGCCGACGACGGTCCCACCGGCGAAAACCGGCATGTCAGCTTCCACACCCTGGTTCTCACCCTGATCCAACAGCGCCCGTGGATCCTCAATGACCAGCGCCAACTCCCGCACTCCGGCGTGGCTTCCACCCGCCAGCGTCGGCCGCGATCGCCAATGCTCGGCAGCCGACTGATTCAGCACCTGCACCTGAATTGCGTCCGTCGTGTAGAGCGCCGGAGGCACTTCGAAGTTGAGCAGTCCAGCCGCCTGCCGGGCCGCACGCAATGAGTTCTGCAGTTCCGCCTCGCGCACGAGCCATTGCCGCTCGCGGCGTTCGAGGAGTTCCGGTGTTAGGCGATCCTTGGCAGGCGACACGCTGGACCTGCCCGCGATCTGCCGCCGTCCCACATCGAGCAGCGATGCAACCGCCCGCTGCCCGGGAACCAGCAGATCGCGCAGGGCCGCGCGGACGGGGACAAACAATTCCGGTGGCGACAGCAGCAGGGTGATCGCGATCAGGGTGCTGAGTGCGATCACCCAAGGAGTGTTGGTAGAGGTCATGATGGCAACTGCGGGGGGCTACTTTGGAACTTCGCGGTCCCAGTCAATCGGCTGACCATCCGCCGGATCCGCCAGCTTCAGGGCGACGTCTGGGGCAATGGTGTTGCGAACCGCCTTGACCGAGCCGTCGGCCATGAGCACCAGGGCGATACCGCCGTAGGGCGCACCAAACGCCTGCGGCCCGCCGCCAAATCCCAGAGCACCGTCACGGTGGTTCATGGGATTTCCCCAAGGCAGGAAGCCGTCCGTGATGGTGCCTGCCAGCATGGTGTTCGAGCCACCATCCAGCAGTTCGGAAAAGGTTGTCAATTTACTGTCAGTAATGACGCGAGAATTCGCCGCGTAAAAGGCGAGCGCATATCCGCTCGCGTCGGTGTTCATCTTCGCACTCGGGTTGAGATAGTTCGCCACGACGGTCTTGAAGGCGTTGCCCTGCAAGGGATCCGTCCATTCTGCCTTGCGGTTAATCGAATTGTAGAGCCCCATCTGATCCACGTACGGGAGCAGATCCGTCATCCAAGCCTGCGGTGTCTCGCCATGGTAGGGTTCGGCGACGGTCCCCAGCGGGGGGAAATGGGAATGGGTGTCATGAAAATTGTGCAAGCCCAAACCCATCCGCTGCAGCCGGGACTTTGTCTCATTGCGGCTTGCGGCCGAAAGGGAATCATCAAGAGCTGGTGAGGAATTGGTCCCGCCCCCGCCTGCCATGCTGCGCTCCTGGGCGCGGCGGGCCGCTTCCCGTGCTTCTTTAAATGCCTGGACGCCCACAAAGACAACTCCGCCGCACATCGCAAGGACGACCACCACGACCACACCGCTGACAATCATCCGGATCACGCCCGGAGAGATCGACGGACTCTGTCGCTTCTTGGATTTCTTTTTCGCCATCTCAAGTCTCACTTTCAATTTGACAGGCTTCATGGAAGAGGATCATGAGCATGGCGAATGCTGGCCCATGTCTCGGTGTTCAGACATCATAAGTCTTCCCCGCTATCCAGGCTGTCGCGCCAGCCGGACAGGTGTTCCAGGCAGATCGATGTTCCACGGGCGACGGTCGTCAGCGGGTCGTCGGCCACCCGGACGGGAATATTGAGCTGCTCAGTCATCCAGACATCCAGGCTGCGCACGAGGGCGCCGCCGCCAGTGAGCACCATGCCGTTGTCGACGAGGTCCGCCACCAGTTCCGGGTCGCACTGTTCGATCGCGGACTTGACGCAGTTCAAAATCGCCAGCAGGGGCTCATGCAGGGCGATGCGGATCTCCTCGCTGGTGACAATCGCCTTGCGGGGCACGCCGCTCACGGTGTCGCGGCCGCGAACTTCCGCGGTCAACTCCTGATCGAGTGCCGCAGCAGCGCCAATCTCAAACTTGATCTGTTCAGCGGTCTGAGTACCGATCCGCAGCGAGTAATGCTGCTTCATGAATTCAACGATGGCCTCGTCCATTTCGTCGCCGGCGACGCGGATCGACTTGCCCACCACGATGTCCGCGAGGCTGAAAATCGCCACGTCCGTAGTGCCGCCGCCAATGTCACAGACCATGCTGGCCATCGGCTCGGCGATCGGCAACCCGGCACCAATCCCAGCCGCCTTGGACTCCGGGATCAGATACACACGACCGGCACCCGCCCGCTCGGCACTGTTGAACACCGCCCGCTTTTCGACCGGAGTGATGCTCCCCGGTACGGCGATCACGACGCGTGGACGCAGCCCGTGCGTGTTGCGAACAGCCTTGCGGATGAAGTACCGCAGCATCGCTTCGCACAGCTCGAAATCGGTGATCACACCGTCCTGCAGGGGACGCACGGCGGTGATCGAGTCAGGCGTGCGGCCGAGCATTTGCTTGGCCAGCTTGCCGACGGCCGTACCGCGACCGAGAACCTTTCGCGTCCCCTTTTGCAGGGCGACGACGGAGGGCTCATCGACAACAATCCCGATCCCCTGAATGGCAATCAGCGTGTTGGCTGTCCCCAGATCGATCGCCAGATCGGGGCACAACCATTGCCGGACGCGGTTGAACATCCTGTCTCAAGTGCGTGGCCCAGCCCGCGCAGCCTGCGCAGGCACCAGTTTCGGACGCGGGTTATATCGCTCAGCAGGAATCTCGAAAAGCCGAATGCCAGCCACCGTTCAGGCTAACTCCCGTCAGCCAGTCGCGATTTTACCGGTTCGCTCAATTGTCAGTTCGGCAACGCGGGTGGCTCCCACCAGTTCGATGGCCGTCTGCAGGCCCACAAGGCGGCCGGTCATGCGCTGTGAGTGATGGGTGTCCGAAGCGAGGAGGTCATAGAGGCCCGCCTTGAGCCACGTCTGGCTGAGCCACTGCGACTGGTCACCCTCTCCCCCAGAGAGACAGTTGAGATTTCCCTGCAGCCACACCCCCCGCTCGGAAAGTGTGGCAACGAGTTGCTCCAAATCTTTGACGGGCAGCTTCATCCGTTCGGGGTGAGCGAGGATTGGCTGGTACCCCTCCGCCTGCAGCCGGTTGATGACTTCGTCCGCAAAGGCTGGCCAGGAGTCGCCCCAATAGTCCACCAGCACAGCATTGCTGGCCCCCAGCGTCGGTACGCCGTGCTGCTCGAAGGTGTCCCAGTTGTCGGGTGCCAGCGTGACTTCGCCGCCCGCCCACAACTGATAATGCAGCCCCTCGCCGTTCACCGCCTCCTGGAGTGCATCCACCCACTCGCGAATTCTTGTCGGCGTATTGAGCGGAAACGTCCGTGGCAGGATGTGCGGGGTGCAGATCGTCCCCGCGTAGCCTGCGGCAATGAACTGCCGGACGCAGGTCAGGGAATCCGCCAAGTCCGGGCAACCATCATCAATCCCCGGCAGGATGTGGCTGTGTGTGTCAATGCGTCCACGAGTGTTCATGCGGCAGCAGGCGTTCGGTTTGAGTCGGTAAGCGGGCAATTTCAGTTCGTGACCAACTGCGTCAGCTTCGCAGGGGTGGCTTCGCCGAGCAAGAGGCGTTCGAGGTACGGCTGATCCAGCCCCAGCACTCCCTTGTATGCAGTGAATTCCGCCTGATGCTGGGCGAGGACCGTGGCTGGAATGGATGTTTTCACGGCCCGCAGCAGAATGTTTTTGGGCGTGTGCTCCATGTCGATGAACTCGACCACCTGCGTTCGGTAGCCCTGCAGAGTCAGCAGCATCGCCCGCATGGCATCCGTGGCCAGTGCCGCGAATCGTTCCCGCAACAGCCCGTGGCTCAACAAGGGAGCCAGTGCCGGGTTCGCAATCTGCGGGGCAAATTCGTGCTGACAGCAGGGAACCGCCAAGATCACGCCACACCCCCAACGCACGGCCTGCGCCAGGGCATCGTCGGTGGCGGTGTCGCACGCATGCAGGGACACCGACAGGTCGACACCGCCGGTTGCCTCCCAATCGGCGATCGCCCCGGTGTGGAATTCCAGACCTGCGCAACCCAGCCGCTTCGCCAGGACATTGCAGTCGCGAATGACCTCGCCCTTCAAGTCGAGCCCCACCATCGACACGGTTCGGCCGTGAATATTGGTCAACAGGTGGTGCAGGGCAAACGTCAACGAACTCTTCCCGCAGCCGAAATCGACGATCCGCAGTTCCCGATCGGCTGGAAGTTCTGGGACAATATCATTGACCAGCTCAAGAAAGCGGTTGATCTGCCGGAACTTATGGTACATCGCCGAGCGGACCCGGCCTTCGGCGGTCATGACGCCGATCGCTTCGAGGAACGGGCACGGCGTGTTCTCGGCAAGCAAATATTGCTTGCTCCGATTATGGCTCTCTGCCTGTGGCTGTTTCGCTTTGGAAGGTGGGCGACGGTGCGTCTTGAACGAGCCATCGGACCGGCGATGCAATGTCCAGTCGGCGTCGGTGGTAAACAGCGCCGCCTGATCGAAATCATTGAGCAACAGGGAAATGGCCCGGGTCGCGGCCGCATCGGGAGCATGGTTTTCATGCAGGGCCTGCGGTCCCCGCTGGCGCGTCAATTGATACTGAAAAGACGTCCCAAGTTTGACCGGCCGAAACGTCGCCTTCTCGATTTCGCTTCCCTTGATCCGTGGCTGGCTTAGCACCAGCGACAAGGCCGACCGCGTGCGCAGTGCCTCACGCACGATCTCTGCGGGGTCGGCATCATTCATGACGGGGACTTTGGGGGATGGACAGGGAACTCATCAGCATTTCAAGCGACCCTGCAATTCCGTAGAAACAAAGACAGCCCGCACGGCAAATGCCATGCGAGCCTGTGGAACGTGAAGCAACCGCCGTGGCGCTAAAAATCACCCACTGGCAGCGAGTTCCGCCATTCGCTGGGCATTGCCGACGAGACGGTCCCAGTTCTCGTTGACGTATGCCGGAGGACCGCCCTTCGCGGCGACATATTGCGCAACCTGGACCGTGGGAATGAGTTCGATTGCGTCCCAAGGGCAAACCGTCAGGATGTACGGATCGCTTTTCTTGGACGGCAGCTTGATGCAGACTTCGCAGCCCACACAGCGTTCGACATCGATTTCGCAAAACGACTGCAGCACGGAGATTGTGTCGCCGGGCACCTTGCGAATGCAGTCGACCGGACACACTTCGAGGCAGGATTCGCAACCGGTGCAGTTGTCGGCGTTGATGACCGCCACTTCCTTCGGCAGCTTCTTGCGTGAACCGGCTTTGGCCATTGGTCGCTCAATTTGGGTTCTATCAAATGCCACCCAATCGGGCGGTCAAAGTCACTGAGTGCTTCAATTCTAGTCGTTCATCCGGCAAACGCCAACGTAGGGAATTCCGGGAATTCTCCACCAATCGCAAAAATTCCACTTGTCGGGAATCGCTGGAATTTCCGTGTCAGCAAACCAAAGAAGACCGCAATCGATGGCAAATACGCCTCGCTTGCGGTCTCCTCAACTGCGCTTGTGCCACGACCGGATTGAGGGGCCTACTTGTCTTTCTTCTTCTTGGCCAACTTCTTGGCTTCGGCAACCTTCGCCTTTTGTTCGTCAGTCAGCAGGGCCAGGATCTTCTCGTCGATCCCCTTGCGAACTTCCGCCTGAGCTTTCTCCGCGGTGTCGAGCGACTTCATTTGTTCGTCTGTCAGCTTCATGGCGGCCATGACGGCGGCCCGGGCTTCTTTTCCCTTCAAACCGGCGTCTTTGTTGGCCTTGGTGGTGTCCCGGCGAATCTGGCGCTGCTCGGGGGTCAGCACCGTCGCCACGGCCTTCTGGGCTTCCGTCAGTTTCGGACCCAGTTCCGTGCGCAGAGCGGCCAGTTTGGTCTTCTGCTCTTCCGAGGGTTCCACCACCTTGGGGAACATGAAGACCGTATCCAGCGCCTCAGCCTGCTTTTTAGCGGCTCCCTTGGCGGCCTTATCCGCCTTCTTCGCGTCTTCTGCATGCACGGGAGCGGCGAGAACCAGCATGGCAACGGTGGCCAGCGCAAAACGAATGACAGACATCGAAAACTCCAAGAAAGTCGGGATCGGTGAGGGCGGTGGCTCAGAATGAGCGGGATTTCCAATAAGACGCACCTCCTCCTCCGATTATTCAACTGAGTTTCGGGGATTCTTGCTGTCAGCCCGGCAACGCCTCAAGTCCCATCGAACAGGCCCGATGTGAAACTCTGCGGGCGGCATCAACTGCAGGCATGGGGCGAATCGCGCATGGCCGATACTTCCTTCGCCACGGTTGGCTTTTCATCTCTGAAACATTTGTCCACACCAGGAGATCCACATGGGTTTTCTCGCGGGCCGCATGACATTCGAACGATTTCAACTTGAGGAATCGACGCGGCAATTCGGAGAAGAGCATGTGCAACTGCTTCAAAAATTCGCCATCGGCCAGGTCGAAACCGCTTCGCCGGATGCCCCCACGATTGGCTTCCTCGCCGGCAAGCACCTGTTCGACACCGATTTCTCGCTCGAAAAAAATGTGATCGACAGTGCCCTGCACGGGGCTCTGAGAATCGACACGAACAAGGTCGACGGACCGCTCCAAAAGGCGTGGCTCGAAATGGAACTGGCGGCCATGGCCGCCGAATGCGACACCGGCCGCGTGACCCGCGCCCAACGTCAGCAAGCCAAAGAGACGGTCAAGGCTCGCTGCGAAGAGGAGATCGCCACCGGCCGGTTTAAGCGGATGGCCCAGACACCCTTCCTCTGGGATGCCCAGGAGCAAACGTTCTACTGCGGCAGTGCTGGCACGCACGAACATTTCCGCTCGCTGTTCAAAGAGGCCTTCGGCTTGGAATTCACCCGCGTGACCGCCGGAGTACTCGCCGAGCAAATCGCCGCGGAACAGGGATGGACCAAAACCCTCGATAACCTCACTCCCGCCCGCTTCGGCCAGAACGAAGCCCCCGAGACTGTCGCGTGGCTCATGCAGCAACCGGAGAGCGCCGACTACCTCGGCAACGAATTCCTGCTGTGGCTCTGGTGGCATCTGGCGGAGAAGGCCGAAGAGATCACCCTGGTGGATGACACCGTCGTCACGGCAATGCTCAGCAAGTCATTGCAGTTGGAGTGTCCGCGCGGCGAGTCAGGCAAGGAAAGCATCTCGGCCGACGCTCCCACTCGGCTGCCGGAGGCCCTTGAAGCCGTGCAGGCCGGGAAACTTCCACGAAAGACCGGGATCACCCTGGTCCGCGAAGGAGAAACCTACGCCTTCACCCTCCAAGCCGAATCGCTGGCCGTCAGCGGTGCCGCCATTGAAGGCGAAGACAGCGACAAGGGCCGTGGTGCCTTGGAAGAGCGTGTTGCCGCCATCCGTCGTCTGTCGCAAACCCTCGACCTCCTGTTCGAAACCTTCTGCAGCCGCCGCCTGCAGCGAGTCTGGAATGAAGACCTGACCCAAATCCAGTCGTGGCTGCAAACCGACCGCCGCCCGAAGGCCCGCCGTGCGGGGTAGTCGAAGTTGCCCAGTCAATCCGCGACTCGCTTTCAGTCGCGGAATGACTGGTGTCCCCTGCGGCTTTTGAGATGCCGGCATGCACCTGCTATTGTAGCTCCATCGATCCGGCATCGTGCCGGGCTTCCATTCGCTGCCGGTTTCACCCAATGTCCGCCGATTTTCGCGCGCTGCTGGAAACTTTTGAAAATCAGTTTCCCCAGCGCGATTACGTCATCGAAACGATCTGCCCTGAGTTTACCTCAATGTGTCCCAAGACCGGCCAGCCGGATTTTGGGGAGCTGACGCTGACCTACACGCCCGACAAGGTGTGCATCGAGCTGAAGTCGCTCAAGCTGTATCTGCATCAGTTTCGCAACCACGGCGCGTTTTACGAACACGTCACAAACCTGATTCTGGATGATCTGGTCGCGGTCTCGCAGCCCCGGCAGATGAAATTGGTGGCCGCCTTCACGCCCCGCGGTGGGATTCGGACGAAGGTGACGGCTGAATACACCGGAGAAGCGAGCCACGGGCGGGCGGTGGGGTTTGGCGCGGGCAGATAGGGCGGCAGACATTTCGTTCCGCCTTTGCCCGGCGCGAAGCATGCCACGCCATTCGCGAAGCCGCGTCTCTGCGTCAGACATCGAACAAGCACCTTCAAGACTGTACAACCATGACATTATTTCGCCCCAATATTGACCGCATGGCCGGCTACATGCCGGGAGAGCAACCCCAGGATGGCGGCTGGGTCAAGCTCAACACGAACGAAAACCCCTATCCGCCGTCACCCCGCGTGGTCGATGCGCTGGCGGAGGCGATTCGCGGTCCGCTCAATTTGTACCCTGACCCCCTCGGGACCAAATTCCGTGAAGCTGCGGCGAAGCAACTCGGCCTTGAGCCCGACTGGGTTTTGCCGGCCAACGGCAGCGATGAGAATCTCACCCTGATCCTGCGGGCCTTCGTCGACACCGGTGACATCGTCGCCTATCCGTATCCCAGCTACATCCTGTACGAAACGCTGGCCGAGATTCAGGGCGGGGAGTTTCGCCGACTGTTGCTCAAGCCCGACTGGTCGTGGGATCACGCGGCGATTCGGGACACAATTCAAAATGCCCGCCTGGTGCTGATCCCCAACCCCAACTCACCATCAGGGAACCTCTGGCGCACGGAAGATCTGTTGAAACTTGTGCCACCGCGCGGGGTGCTGGTGGTGGACGAAGCCTACGCCGATTTCAGTGATGCCTCGCGCGATGCCGGACTGCTGCAGCAACCGGGTGGCGAGCGGATCATCATCACGCGGACCTTCAGCAAGTCTTACAGTCTGGCCGGTGTCCGGTTCGGCTTCGCCCTGGCTCATCCCGATCTCATTGCTGGCATGCGGAAGGTCAAGGACAGCTACAACTGCGACCGGCTGTCGCTGGCGGCCGCCACCGCAGCCCTGGATGACCAGGCGTGGATGCAGGCGAACGCCGAACGCGTTCGTGGCACGCGCACGCGGCTTTCGGACGCGTTGAAAACATTGGGCTTCGCGGTCGTCCCCAGTCAGTCCAATTTCGTGTGGTGTACGCACTCGACCCGCGAGAACAAGTCGCTGTACGAGACCCTCAAATCACGCAAGATCCTCGTCCGTTACATGGCGTTCCGCAACGTCCCGTACGCGCAGGACGAGACGTTAACGGGGCTGCGAATCAGCGTCGGGACCGACGCCGAGATCGATGCGCTCCTCGCGGCCCTGAAGTCGATTGTCTGAGGCGTCGGCAATGCTCAGCGGCAGCCCAGCACGTGGCAGCACCTCGGTCGCTGAGATTTCGCCATCGGTTGTGAGTGCGTGTTCGGCCGGACCGCCGAGCACATCCGACTGAAAGCGGTCGCGCTCCCGGTCAATCTGCTCGTCGGTGGCACCCATCCGCCGCAGGACCGCTTCAATCAGCGTGAGGGCGACTTCGCCTTCGCCGGAAAACACACTGGTGGCTCCGGCCTGCCGCAGCGCCGAAATCTCGTGGACATAGTTCGACCGCGCCAGAACGCGGATTTTTGAGTTCAGTTCCCGCGCCATCCGGATGACCGCTTCGCTGTGCTGCATGCCAGCGGAACTCAAGATCAGCGTCCCGGACTCCGCGATGCCAGCATTGATGAGCGTGTCCCTCTGGCTGGCGTCGCCATAAATCGCCGGAATGCCAGAGTCGCGCAGGCGGCGAACCGTTTCCAGGTTCAGTTCAATGACCGTGGCATCAATCTCGTTCTCCTGCAACAGGCGGATCAGTGTCCGCCCCACCGGGCCGTACCCGACGACAATCGCCCGGTAGCGCGGCGAACCGTCGTCCTCGGAGTCGCTGTGCGTAATTTTGGTGGTGAGATCGGCTTTAAACAGCACCCGCAGCCGTGGCTGCCGCATGACCCAGGCATGCAGCGGATCCATCAGGCGATACAGGAGCGGGTTGATGGTGATCGACAAGATGGACGAAGCCACGAGCACCGTGGTGGCTTCCTTCGGAAGAATGTGCAGATGCTCACCCATCTTGGCCAGGATGAAGGAGAATTCTCCGATTTGTGCCAGCGCCACAGAGACCGAAAGGGCGACTTTCAGCGGATAACGCAGAAACAGCACGATACCGAAGGCGGCCAGTGGCTTGCCGATGACGATCACTGCCAAAGCGGCGAGAACCAACCCCGGCGACTTGATGATGCCCAGCGGATCAAACAGCATCCCCACTGATACAAAGAACAACACGGCGAAGGCGTCGCGCATGGGCAACGCCTCCGAAGCCGCGCGCAGGCTGAACTCGGAACGGCCGACCACCATCCCTGCCAGAAACGCGCCCAGCGCCATCGAGACGCCGAAGACGGTGGCGGAGCCCACCGCAATCCCAAGGGCGATCACCAGGACCGTGAGCGTGAACAACTCGCGCGAGCGGGTGGCGGCAATATGCTCCAGAATGCGCGGAATCACCTTGCCGCCGATGAGCAGCGTGAAGGCCACCAGCGTGATGATCTTGAAGCCGGCAAAGGCCAGGACCAGGGGCAGGGGCCAGGCACCAGCCTCTTTCGGCCCGAACAGCGGCGGCAGCAGCACCAGGACCAGCACGGTGAACAGGTCTTCCACCACCAACCAGCCGACGGCGATATGCCCGCTGGCGGTGTGCAGGTCGCGGTTGTCGGCCAGTACCCGCAGCAGTACAACCGTACTGGCGACCGAGATTGCCAACCCGAAGACCAGCCCCGCCTTCCAATCCCAGCCGAAGAAGTAGCCCAGGACCAATCCGAGGGCGGTGGCGAACAGGCTCTGACCGATGGCTCCAGGGATTGCCACGCGGCGGACGGCCAGCAACTCTTCCAAGTGGAAATGCAGCCCGACGCCGAACATCAGCAGAATGACGCCGATCTCCGCCAGTTGCTGGGCCAGATCGACATCCGCGACGACACCCGGAGTGAACGGTCCGACGGCAATTCCCGCGAGGAGATAGCCCACGATCGGCGACAGTCCGATTCGATGCGTGATGTAACCCAGGCACAACGCCGCCGCGAGGCCGCTGGAAAGCGTGAGAATGAGGTCGAAATCACCATGCATCGTGCGATTTTTTCCATCCGTGAAGGGGTGGCTGCCACGCGGGGGCAATCGCCGCGGACTGTCACCAAGCACCCTCCCTGGTTGCGTTGATTTTTAAGGGACCGTCATAAGTGTATGCGGCAGAGCGTGCGGTTTGAAGCGGTATTCGATCTTTGGCCGCAGCAAAACCGGCGACGATTGCGAGCCTGTCGATGACTTCATGAGAAGACACATCCTGGACGGGCTGACAAAAATAAAGCGGCGCAACCCCCGCGCTCCGCGCGCTCCACTCTCTACAGTGAAGCCCTCTTTGGGTAGTATTGATCACTCCGTTCACATTCGTGATGCCGGGAGTCTCGCCATGTACACTTCGCGACGACGCCAGCGCTCAGTTCCGCATGAATGCCGCCAGGCCCTGACATTGATTGAGTTGCTGGTTTGCCTGGCGATCATCGCGGTTGTGGTCGCCCTGCTGCTCCCCGTCACACGGACACGCGAACCCGCCCGGCGCTCGCAATGCCGGAACAATCTCAAGCAGATCGGCCTCGCCCTACACAACTATCATGACACTCATGGCAGCTTTCCTCCGGCTTACACGGTCGACAGTTATGGCAACCGCCTGCACAGTTGGCGCACTCTGATATTGCCGTACATGGATCAGGGTCCCTTGTACAACCAGCTTGACTTGTCCAAGCCGTGGGATGACCCGGCCAATGCCGAGGTCTTCAAAAGCCACGTCACTTGTTATCGCTGTCCGTCGTCCGCTGCCGCACCGGATCAAACCAGCTATCTGGCCATCCTCGCACCCAATGGCTGTTTTCGCGGCAGCACCACGACGACCATCACCGAGATTGAGGACGGCACGTCTCAAACATTGCTCGTGATTGAAGTGGACGCGGCCCATGCCGTTCCGTGGATGTCCCCCGCTGATGCCGATCGCGACCTGTTCCTGAGCCTGGATGCCAATTCGAAGCTGCTGCATTCCCGCGGAATGACAGCACTCATGGCGGATGGCAGCATCCACACTCTGCCGGCCGACATGCCTGCCGCCGAGCGCGTGGCGATGCTGACCATAGCGGGAAATGATGCCAAGCAACCGTAGCCTGGAGTGACACAGATCATCCACTGCCTGGCGGCTGGTGCTCCGACCTTGATCAAGATGGTGTTATGCAGATCACAAGCGACTACTACCTCATCGTGGATCTGGAAGCGACCTGCTCAGACGACGGTACCGTGCCTCGGGGAGAAATGGAGATCATCGAAATCGGAGCGGTCATGCAGAATTCCCGGACGTTTGAAATTGACGGAGAATTCCAAACATTTGTCTGCCCTGTTCGGCATCCCGAACTCACGCAGTTCTGCACAGATTTGACAGGAATCAACCAGCCAGCGGTTTCGAATGCTCCATCCTTTCCCTCCGCCCTGCAGGCGATGTCCCGTTGGAGGCTTGGCTTCCGTGATGCCGTTTTCTGTTCTTGGGGTGACTACGATCGAAATCAATTCCAGCAGGACTGCGAGTTTCATGCGGTGGAGTATCCGTTTCCGACGGGCCACATGAACCTCAAAGCACAGTTCGCTCTCAGCCTTGGCCTGCGAAGAAAGTTTGGAATTGTGGATGCCCTTCACCGCGTGGGACTCGACTTTGAGGGTTCGCACCATCGGGGGCTCGATGACGCTCGGAACATCGCACGCCTTGTCCGTCGCGTCATCGTTGGCGCGTAAGTCGGTGCAATAATCGATCGCGGCGATTCGCGAAGGAATGCGGTTCACAAAGTCCTGGAAAAAGCTGACAATGCTGAACGGCTATGCGCCATTGTGGGTGGCAACACTCACCCCACTCACCTGTCGAACCGCTCCTGGGAGTTTTCGTTCGCCCAATTTTCCGCGGTTCGCCAGTTCAAACACAGCCAGCGGCACCAGCCAACTGGCCCATCCGGCCATGGCGTCGAACCAGCCTGCATCAAGGACAAGGACCGTCGCCAGGCCGCCCAAAACGCGCAGCACGACGGCCGACGAGAGCAGCAGGAAGTTGCGCCACATCCACCGGCGATGATCGGCAAACCGGCGCTGTACCGCGGCTCGCCAGCCGAGTGCGATGGTGGTCGCGGTTAGAAGTGCCAGCAACGCAAACCCCACGGCGGCAGCCGGACCCGCCGCCGCGTAATAGGCCATCACCAAGCCGGATGGCGCGACCAACAGCAGCACTCCGGCCACTTGAATTCGGCCAAGGAGCCGATGCCAGCGTGGAAACCGCCGGCGAAATGGCTCGTTGACCAGCAGCATCCCCAGGATCAACGCGATGGGGCCGAAGGCGATATGCAGATAGAAGGCACAGTGGTAGCCCTCGTAAAAATAGGACTCTCGACCACGCAGGAAGTCCGAGTTGAAGTTGGCCGGTAGGTAGTTGACGTAACCCATCACAACGACCACGGTGACTTTGAGCACCAGCAATGCCGCGACCACGGTCAGGATTCGCCAACCAATTGCTCGGCGCGGCATGCAGCACCATCAGATCATTCGGGAATCATTCGACGTGCAGGAATTCGTTGGAACAGAACAATGTTTGGCAATAACTTTGCCAGGCTGACAACCGGCGGTCGGCTTCCGGCCGCGGTTGTGCGGGCTGAGCCACGGTGTAGGCGGAGAGAAACTGCCGCGCGTCCGACAGTTCTTCGGGCGTGGGCAGGCGGCCAAACGCTTCCCGGTGCGCCTGCTCGATGCGCTGGCCATCGGTCAATTTCTCCTCCATCAGGAGCCGCGCGGCAAACAACCGGGACTGTTCACGGACGAACGGGCTATTGAGCAGGAACAGCGACTGCGAAGCCACGGTGGTTTCATTGCGGGTGGCGGTCACTCCGTTGGGGTCGGCGGCATCGAACAGGGCCAGCACGTCGGGGAGCATGTTCCGGACAACCGGCAAGTAGATCGACCGCTTGGCGAACGTGTCGTAGAACGGGTCGTCCGCACCCAGCCGGTTGGGGCGAATCTTCGCGCCGATCCCCTCACCCCGCTCGAACAGCAGTTCGCCGCTCTCACTGGTTCCCGGTACGCGGTCGAGCTTCCCACTCGTCGCCAGCATGGCGTCACGCAATTCTTCCGCCGAGAGCCGCCGGCGCGGAAACGACGACAGCCAGCGGCGGTCCGGATCTTGAGTCCGCGCGGCCTCGGACGCTGCTTCGCTCTGCTGATAGGTGCTGGAGAGGACCAGCGTGCGGTGCATCGTTTTAAGGCTCCAGCCGCTTCCAACAAGCCGCGTCGCCAGCCAGTCCAGCAGTTCCGGGTGCGAGGGCCGTTCGCCGCGGACGCCGAAATTGTCGCTCGTCGCCACCAGACCGCGGCCGAAATGGTGCTGCCACAGCCGATTGACCATCACGCGGGCCGTCAATGGGTTGGTGGGGTTGGCGATCCACCGTGCCAGTTCCAGCCTGCCGCTGCCGTACTGGTTGGGATCGACGGCTGGTGCCATCGCCGACGAGCCGATGGCCTTCGAGTCGCCAACCGCCGCAATCACCTGTGGCACACCGCGCGGAGCAATCTTTCCCAACGTGAACCGGTTGCCGCGCAGGTGGATCCGCAGATTCCGTGGCTGCGTCTCCTTCGGGGCCATCACCATCAGTGGCTCAGCCCCCGGCCCCTGTGGCACAGCATATTCCCACCACATCGACGCATTCCGCGCCTCGTCCTGAAACGGCTCGGTGCTGCGAAAGATACCCGCCAGCGCGTAATAGTCCGAGGCGCGAAGGGCATCGAATTTGTGGTCGTGGCAGCGGGCACACGCCAGTGTCAGGCCGAGCATCGCCCGGCCGGTCACATCGATCTGGTCATCGACAATGTCCAACCGAGACTGCTCCTTGTCGGTTTCGGCCAGCGCTTTGGGGCCGATCATCAAGTAACCGGTGGCGATCACCCGCCGCGTGTTGATGGCCACGGAGTCGGTTGGAGGCAGCAGGTCACCGGCGAGTTGTTCAACCAGGAATTGATCGTAAGGCAGATCCTGATTGAAGGCGTCAATCACATAATTGCGGTATCTCCAGGCATACCGCATGACGGCATTGGCGTCGTTGGCGGTCGACTCGGCGTACCGCACCACGTCCAGCCAGTGCCGGCCCCAGCGTTCGCCATAATGTGGGGAGGCGAGCAGCCGGTCCACGACTCGTTCAAACGCCTCCGGCGAATTGTCATTCAGGAACGCGGCAACCTCCTCGTGCGTTGGCGGCAGGCCGGTGAGGTCAAAGGTGACGCGGCGGAGCAGGGTCAGTTTGTCAGCAGGGGCGGCGGGACGCAGTTGCCGCTGTGCCAGTTCCCGGAGGATAAAGCGATCGACGGGAGATTTGACCCAGGCTTCATCCTGGACGGCGGGTGGTGTCGGATCCCGCACCGGCTGGTAGGCCCAGTAGCTTCGTTCCTCTTCGGTGAACACGGCGGGGGCCGCGAGGTTTTGCTGGGGGTTGAGCCACAGGCCGAACTTTTCGGCAAGGTGCCCCTCGACGGCGGAGCGCTGCCTCTCCGTCAGCGCGGTGTTGTAGACCACCACCTCGCCGAGATCGCCCTGAATTGAGCCACACCACTCAAGGGCTTTGCCGAGGAAGGCCCCGATATCCGTCCGATGCTGAATGTCTGGCAGCTCGTCCCGGCCCTCGAGTTCGCCATTGGCGGCGGTAACTGCCACGCCGTTGATAAACAGTCGAGACTTGGTTCGCAGGGGACCCGGTTGCTTGACGATGGTCAACAGGATCGGCTTGCCGAAGTACGGCTTAAAGGAACTTTTGCCGAGCGAAGCGTCGTGGTTCCATCCGCCGGCGAAATGCAGGGCATGATCTTCCTGCTGGTTGATCTGAACCAGGGCCGCGAGCGGTTTGCCAGGGTCGCTGGGATGTGCCGGATTGCCGATGCAGAACACGGTGTCGTAGGGCGGCTGAGCCCCATGGGGTTGCAGGTTCATCACCAACAACATGCTGAGCGCGGCATCGCCATGTATGTCGATTGGATTGCCCGGCGACGTGGCCAGTCCGGTGGAGGTCTCGAAACGCACCGCCGGGCGACCCATCAGGGTGCTGTTCCGCACGTATCTGGCGGGCAGACCTGTGCCGCCAGTGCGAATTCCCTTGGTCGCGGACAAATCGCGGCCGTGTCCACTCTGGTCGGGCCAGACGGGCACCAGTTCGCCATCACCCAGCGTCAAGGCGTCCGCCCGCACCCACAGTTGCAGTGCCTTCGCGAGTTCACCCGTATTGGGTGACACCGGCAGTTCGACACTGCTGGCCGGCGCGGCTTCCACAGGGACCGCCTCGGTTCCCGGCCATACGGCTCCAGCGGCGATCCACTTTTCCAAGGCCGCAATCTGCGTGTCGGACAGCTTGCCATCGGGAGGCATCTTGAGTCCGCCTTCGTGGCGGACCGCCTGCAAGAGCAGGCTTTCCTCAGGCTTCCCCGCCATCACACCCGGTCCCGACTCGCCGCCCTTCAACGCCGCGCTACGGGAATCGAGCCGCAGACCGCCTTTGGACGTGGCTCCCGCATGGCATTTGTGACATCGCTCAATCAGCAGCGGACGGATCTTCTGCTCGAAGAATTCTTCGGAGTCAGATGCCCGTGCCAGACCGCCGCCAAGCATGGCCACCAGCGCCAAGAGCAGACAATTCCGCATTGCGTTCATAGGCCGTACTGCCGAGCGATGTCAGTCTGGGCGCAGATCATGCGCAGCAAATCGTCAAGAATGGTTCAGGGTACCCCCGGCCACCGTCCGCGGTTCGTCGCGAATGGCACCCCCACGAGCGGAGTGGATCATGAGTACCGTGGCACAGATCACCCCAGTCACGCTGGCCGTCGCCGCCGAGGCCCAAACCGCAACGATGAGCCCCAGGCTGATGTTCATTTGGGTCGTGACCGTTGACGCGGCTGAGAATGCACTGCCGGGGACACCCATCCCCAGCCAGAACGCGATCCAGAAGGCGTTGTGCATGGCCTTCTCCCGCATGTTCGTCGTCTCTGGCGGATTGAGCGGCGTGCCAACTTCAAGCGAACGCATCCGCTCCGCATGCGTAAACTGGCGGCTGGAGTGGATCAGGCGATACACCAGCGTGATGCACAGCACAAAGAGAGTCGCTCCCACGACAGTCGCAATCGTGGCCGGAACCAACCAATGGACGGTTTGAGCAAGCAAGGGCATGGCTCACCTTGGCAATGTAAACGGAGCCCTGCAGGTGCCACTGCAACGGCGGGGGTGATCCGGAAATTCTGACAGGAACGAGGTGAACATGAAAGGATTGCCCTCTCCTGCACGCGTTGGCGGACGTGCATTCGGCTGGTTGCCAAGCAGGGAGGGCGTTGTGTACCCTTTCCGGTTGTCCCACCCAATGTTGGTGCAAACCGCGTATTGGGCGAGATGCAGGAGTCTTTCACGACGGTTCCGTTCCACGATGACGGCGGGCCAGTCGCTTTTGTCCCGAAACTGTCGTCTTCAGGCGCTGTCGCAGCATGGATTCACCGACGCCGGAAAACTCACCGGATTCCGCCAAAATCACGCGGCCAGCCGGCTCTACGGCGCGGCAGCCGTTGCAGCCGGGCTCATGGATGCTGCTGCTGATCTTGGGCATGGCGATGGCGGCCAGCCTGTACCTCACCTTCGGCGCGACTGCCAGCGCGCGGGTGGACTACAGCTTTTTCCTCACGCAGTTGAAGGAAAAGAACGTCAAAAACCTGATTCGGACGGATGAAACCCTGCAGGGAGAGTGGAAGACCCCACCGACGGACCCCACAGCTCCCGCCAACCAGAAACGCGCGCTTCCCGCCCGCTTTACTGCCACACCGCCGCTGCTGGACGAGGGGCTGAACGTCCTTTTGAACGAGGCGGTTCTGAAGGACAAGCTGGAGTACGACAATTCGCGGACGACATGGGGCCAGGGGGCGAATCTGCTGATTTCGCTCGCCGGGCTCGTGCTGATGGTCGTGTTCATGTTCTTCATCCTGCGCCGCTCCAGCGATCCGATGGGCGCGGGCGGGATGGTGAGCAATTTTATCCGTAGCCCCGCCAAGCGGTTCAAAGCCAGCGAAACCCCGACCACGTTTGACGACGTGGCGGGCATGGAACAGGCCAAGCGGGAACTCCAGGAAGTGGTCGAATTCCTGAAAAACCCGATGAAGTTTCAGCGGCTTGGCGCGCAGATCCCCAAGGGGGTGCTGTTGATGGGGCCGCCAGGGACTGGCAAGACGCTGATGGCGCGAGCCACGGCGGGAGAGGCCGGCGTGCCGTTCTTTTCGATCAACGGGTCGGAATTCATTCAAATGTTTGTCGGCGTCGGTGCGAGCCGCGTCCGTGACATGTTCAAAACGGCGAAGGAAGCCGCCCCCTGCATCCTGTTCATTGACGAAATTGACGCGGTCGGCCGCATTCGCGGCGCGGGTGTCGGCGGCGGACACGACGAGCGCGAACAGACGCTGAACCAGATCCTTGGTGAAATGGATGGCTTCACCCCCTCCGAAGCGGTGATCGTGCTGGCCGCCACCAACCGGGCGGATGTGCTCGACCCCGCCCTGCTGCGGCCCGGTCGGTTCGACCGGCATGTGACTGTCGACCGGCCGACCAAGGCGGGCCGCAAGGGGATTTTGCTGGTCCACACCCGCAAAGTGCCGCTGGCGCAGAATGTCGATTTGGACCGTGTCGCCGCCAGTACCACGGGCTTCTCCGGAGCCGACTTGAAAAACCTCGTCAACGAAGCCGCGCTGTTTGCCGCCCGGACCGGACAGACGCAGGTCTGCGCCGCCGACTTTGAACAGGCCCGCGACCGCGTCATGATGGGGGCCGTCCGCGAAGACATCCTGACCGAACACGAAAAGGAGATGACCGCCTATCACGAGGCGGGGCATGCGGTCATCGCGTGGCTCCTGCCCGAGATGGACGCCCTCCACAAGGTGACCATCATTCCTCGCGGCCGTGCTTTGGGGGTGACGCAGCTCACCAACCAGGAACGCTTCGACGCCAATGAGACCTATCTGCGGTCAATGCTGACGATGACGATGGGCGGCCGCGCGGCCGAGAAGATGATCTTCAATGAGTACACGGCTGGTGTGGAATCGGACTTGAAACAGGCCACCCGCATTGCCCGCCTGATGGTGGCTCACTGGGGCATGAGCCAGGTGATTGGCCCCGTCGCCTTCCGCCAGTCCGAAGAGCACCCATTTCTCGGCAAAGAAATGCACGAGAACCGTGAATTCAGCGAAGAGACCGCACGCATCATCGACCAGGAGGTCCAAGCCCTGCTGATCAACGCCGCAAACCAAGCCACGGAACTGCTGAACACGCACAAAGACCTGCTGGAAAAGCTGACCCGCGCGCTGCTGGACAAAGAAGTGCTGGACTATGACGAGATTCTGACCCTGTTCGGAATGCCGCCTGTATCCAAACGGGCCGTGCCGGTGGCAGTGTAGCGAAACAATTTCAAATTTCAGATCTGAAATGTCACAGTAAAATGTGATTTTAGAATCCTGGTCGCCTGCGATTGCCTTCAAGAGACCGATCCCCCTCCGAGATTTTCGCCGTGAAAAGTCTGATCAAAAGCGTTGTGGTGTGTGCCACGCTGTTGACCGCCGCAATCGGCGTGGCTGCTGAGCCACAGTGGATCTGGTCGCCGGAGAACGCCGCCGCCCCGATTGGCGACTGCTATTTTCGCCGCACATTTGACCTGACTGACCCGGAATCTGGGCGCGTCGAGGTCACCTGCGACAATGTCTACCGGCTGTTCGTGAACGGCGTGAACGTCGGCTCAGGGAACAACTGGCAGCAGATCGACGCGTACGACATCCAGCGACATCTCGTCAAAGGCCGAAACATAGTCGCCGTCCAAGGCGTCAACAGCGATGGCCCCAACCCGGCCGGATTTGTGGCCCGGCTGATTGTGAAGTCCAAGGGGAGTGACGCGGTTGATTTGTCGACGGGGAAGGAATGGAAGACCAACCTGAAGCCCGTGGACGGCTGGCGCAATGCCCGCCTGGATGATTCGGCATGGAAGCCCGCGCACCTGTTTGGCGAACTGGGGAAAACGGCCCCGTGGGGCGACACGGCGAAGCTTCCCGCCGTGCCAAAAGCCCCCGAGTTCGTGGCGAAGGAACGTCCGGCCGGACCGTTCCAACTGCTGGACGGCGACCGCGTGGTGTTCGTGGGTGACACGCTGATTGAGCGGGCACAGACGAATGACTACATCGAAACGATGATGACCTCCCGCTACCCCGATCGGAACATCCTGTTCCGCAATCTCGGCTGGAGTGGCGACGATGTTTCCGGCATTGCCCGTTCCGGTTTCGGCACCGCGGAGGATGGCTTCAAGCAACTGCAGCAGCAGGTCTTCGACTTCAAGCCGACCGTGATCTTCGTGGGTTATGGAGCTAATGCTTCGTACGACGGCCCCGCAGGTTTGGAAGATTTCCGTGCGGGTTATCTGCGAATGCTGACAATGCTGGAGGCGACCCGGGCCACAATGATTCTGCTGTCGCCGATTCGGCAGGAAGACTTGGGGCGGCCCTTGCCTAATCCTGAACGGCACAACCAAAACCGGGTTCTGTACGGAGCCACGATCCAGCAAATTGCCAATGAACGCGGGCATTTGTTCGTGGATCTGTATGCGACACTCGGCAGTCCCTCCAAAAACGACAAGTCCCCCTCACTCACGGACAACGGGGTGCATCTGACACCGTATGGCTACTGGCAGGCCGCCCGGACCCTCGAAGACGACCTCGCCTGGACTCCCTGGAAGTGGGAACTCAACCTGACCGCCGAGGGCAAGGTGGAAAAGTCCGGGGGAACGAAGGTCGCCGAGGCTCAGGCTGACGGCGGCACATTGCGTTTCACCCTCTTGGATGACCGTCTGCCGCTTCCCACTGCCGGCAAGCACGCGGGCTTGACCGGCGCGTTGCGAATTCAGGGCCTGCCGGCAGGAAAGTTCACCTTGTTTGCCGGTGACGTGGCGATCCAGAGCGGAACCGCCGCCGAATGGGCGGAAGGGCGCAACATCTCGTCAGGTTCGAACTTTGAACAGGCCGAAGTTTTGCGAAGGACCATTCTCGCCAAAAACCAGTTGTACTTTCACCGTTGGCGACCGCAGAACGAAACGTACCTGTTCGGCTTCCGCAAGCACGAGCAGGGCCAGAACGCCAAGGAAATCCCGATGTTCGACCCGCTCGTGGCTGAGCAGGAAGCCCAGATCGCCAAGCTCCGTGTTCCACGGCCGCTGAAGTACGAACTGCGGCCTGCCAAGTAATTCCTCCACCTTGATGCCCTGAACACCGTCATCCCGCAGCGAAAATCGCTATACTCAGCCCTTATCTGGGAGAGTTGTGTGATGGCGCGGTGAGGTGCACGGATGGGAACGGTCATCAATGTGCTGGCAGGCGGGGCTGGCCTCGGGAAAACAGGGACGCTGCTGAAGCGTTATCGCGAAGCTCTGCGGGCGGGGCACGCCGCACGCCAGCCGGGCCGCACCCTGTGGCTCGCCCCCACTCATCGCAGCGCCCAGGCGATTCGCGAGCAACTGGTGGACGACAGCTTCGCCGCCGTCTTCAGCCCGCATGTGGTGACGTTTGACGACTTCGCCCGCCGTGTCCTGCAGACCGTCCCCGAACCCGTGGCTCCGCTCTCGCCCGTGATGAAGCGGACCCTGCTGCGGCGGATTGTCGCGCGTCAGCTTGAAGCCCGCCGCCTGCGGCACTTCGCCAACATCTCCCAAACCAGCGGCTTCATTGACCTGCTGGCGGGCTTCATTTCCGAGATGAAACGGGGCGAGATCTGGCCCGAGCGGTTCGAGGAAATTTGCAGCCACGGGGGGCGGCTGCCGCTGCGCGACAAGGAACTGGCCGGACTGTACCGGGAATATCAAGACCTGCTCTTGCGGGAGAAACTCTACGACACCGAGGGCCGCTTCTGGTCGGCCCGCGAGGCGCTGAAGGCCGGCTACTGGGGGCCGTTCGCCAACGTGTCCCTCGTCGTCGTCGATGGCTTCACCGACTTTATGTACACCCAGTACGAAATTCTCCAGCAGTTGACGCGGCGTGCGGATGAACTGTGGCTGTCGCTGCCGCTGGAATTTGACGGACGCCGGGCGGACCTGTTCGCCAAAACCGGGGATGTGTACGGCCGGGTCCAAAAGTTCGCCGAAGTTCAGGTGGTGAACCCGGAGGGCCGCCAGCTTTCTGCCGAGCGCCAAGGCAATGAGGCGACGACCGCGGACCAGCCCGGCGGGCTCCAGCATGTCGCCAAGCATCTGTTCTGCAACCCGCGAGAGATCGTGCCGGGCACCAACGGCGCGGGCATCGAACTGGTGACCGTGGCCGGGCAGCACGGCGAAGTGCGGATGCTGGCGAGCCGCATCAAACAGTTGCTGCTGGAAGGTGTGCCACCGGGAGACATCGTCGTCGCCCTGCGTGGCCTGGACGACTACGCCGATCTGCTGGAGTCCACCTTCCGCGCCTCCAGCATTCCATTCGCGAGTGAGGCAGGCCGCCCCCTTTCACGCAGCCCCGTGCTGCGCGCCGTGCTTTCGGCACTGAGGTTGGAAACGGAGGGCTGGTCGTTCCGCCGGCTCATGGGCCTGTTGAATTCCAATTTCTTCAACCCGTCCTGGCCTGAGTTTCGAGAAGGCGATGCCAGGGGAGAGACCGCCACGGTGCTGCGGCGAATGAAGCTCGACGCCGACCGCGAACAGATGCTGTATGGCCTGCACCGTGAACGCCAGAACAACGAAAGAGTTCAGGCAGCGGCAATGAGCCCGCGGGACGATGGCAGCCCGGCCACGCCGCTGACGCAGACGGCGATGGACTGGCACGCCGCCGTTTCGCACGCGACGCTGCTGTTGGAACGGCTCTCCGCGGAGATGGCGCGGCTGCGGGGGAAGGCGACGTTCGCGCAGTGGGCGGACACGGTTGTCAGCCTGGCACGGGTCTTGGGGTTGCGTCCCCCAGAGCCGCTCGTCGATGCCGACGGCACGGCGCTGGGCGAGCCGATCCTCATCAAGGATGATGCCACGGATGATCCCGATGCCCGCGGTTGGGAGCTGTTCGAGCGGCTGTTGTTCGATGCCGCCCGGGCTGAGCGGCACCTCCTGGAACCGCCGGCCGAGATGACGCTCGACGGATTCGTGCATGAATTGACCGACCTCTTAAAGAACGAGCGGCTGGGATCGCGCGTGCGGGAGGAAGGCCGGGTCCGTATTCTGGATGCGCCGCAGGTCCGCAATCTCAACGTGCCCTACCTGTTCCTGGCCGGTCTCACGGAACGCAGCTTCCCCGGCCACTCGGGCGACGACTGCCTGTTCAGCGATGCCGAGCGGCGGCGGCTGTTCGACCTCGGGCTGACCATCGGCCACCGCGCATCGCACCAGCAGGAAGAACTGCTGCTGTTCTATGGCGTGGTCACCCGCGCCCGCAAGCTGCTGGTGCTCAGCTATCCGGCGGTCAGCACGGATGGTCACCCGCTCACGGCGAGCCCCTATCTGGTTGCCTTGAAATCGCTGTTTGCCAAAGGGATGCTGACGGAAAGCCTCGACGAACACCTGTCGCCGGTCCCCGAGCGGACGCATGTCCTGACAGAGGCCGACGCCCGGGTGCGGGCCATGCACGAGGTGCTGGAAGGGAAGCCGGAGTTGTGCGTCAGCCTCTGCCAGCGCGAACCATCACGGACGGCGGTGGTCAACGCACTCTCCGCGGTCGACATGGCGGTGTCGCGGTTCCATTCGCCGGGATTTCATCACTACGAAGGACGGCTGCAAAACGCCCGCAACCTGTCGCAGATCGCCCGTTGGTTCGCCAGGCAGCACGAGTTCAGCGCCACCCAACTGGAGGCCTATGCGCAGTGCCCGTTCAAGTTCATGATGGCAAATGTCCTCAAGATCGACGAGCAGGAATCGGAGGAGGTCGAGACGGATGTGGGGCTGCGGGGGACGATGGTCCATGCCGTGCTGTCCGACCTGCACAGCCAGTGGACTGCCACGCCAGGGCCGCCCACGGGCGATGAGCTGGCGACCCGGTTCTGCGAACTGATGGCCGCCCGGTTGAAACGCCAGCCGAACCGGTCCGACCTGCAGGCCGCACTGCTGGAAATCGAACGCCGCCTGCTGAACGAGTGGGCCGTCCAATACGGCGAGCAGTGGGACGACTACCGTTCTGACATGGGCGCGCTCTGCGACCATCCCCCGCTGCCGAAGGTGCTGGAGACCACCTTTGGCACACCCCGGCACGAGGCTGCCGTGCTGACGCCGCTGGCCGCCGGTGGGCTGACCTTCGGCGAGGGTGATGATGAAGTGCGTGTCGGCGGCCGGATCGACCGGATTGATGTCGGTGTGAAACTTGGGAGGCCAGTGTTCACGGTGATTGATTACAAAACCGGCAAACCACCGGCCTTCCACCCCGAGCAGGTGGAGGCGGGGAATTCACTGCAATTGCCGCTGTACACACTCGCCGTCCAGAAACTGCAGTTGGCGGGAACGGAGGCCGAGCCACTGCAGATGGCGTACTGGGGGCTGAAGGAAACGGGTTTCGCTCCCGGCCTGAAGGGCCGCGAGGCAGCCAAGGGGCTGGACGAGGAGATGTGGGAAAGGCTGCAGCGGTCGCTGGAGAAGATCATCCCTCGGTTGGCGGCAGGCATCCGTCAGTCACAGTTTCCCGTCTATAACCCGGACATTCACTGCACGGCCCGCTGTGCCTACAAGTCCGTCTGCCGCATCGGCCAGATCCGCGCCCTTCCCGCCCGGCTCGGAAAGACCTGGCGACCGCCACTTCCCGCAGGCGAGCCAACGGGCCTGCCAGAGGCTGATGATTTCGGGGAAGCTCCGTTTTAAGTTCAAAAATCGAGGAGCCAGACCATTCGCCTTTGGACAGGGCGTGGCATAATCAAGGATCAACTATCACGGAGTTGGCAGGGTTGCGCTGTTTGGCCCCTGCACAGTTGATCCTCGATTTGATTCGGGGCGTACTCAAAGACTGTCTGGAAGGACGCGCAAGGAGACGCTCGTGGATTTGGCCCAACCACAAATACAGACGATCAGGGTGTCTGGCTTTAAGTCGCTGAGACGGTGTGCGGTCGACCTCACATCGCTCAATGTGCTGATCGGTGCCAATGGGGCCGGAAAATCCAATCTGGCCAGCCTGTTTGAGTTCCTTGCCGCCTCCCTGGATCATGGGCTCGAAGAGTATGTCGGGAGAAACGGCGGCCCCAATTCCATCTTGTTTCAAGGAGCCAAGACGACCGGCGAGATCGCGGTGGCGGTGACCGTTTCGACCGCTGGCGGATCGGGAACGCTCTATCAGCGATGCGTCTACAAACCTCCTGGCAGCATGTTCTACAGCGGAAATCATGCCGGAGGACCTGGGAACATCGTCCGGAGTGATGAAGTCGTCTTCGATGGCTTATGCAGCGTTATCCAACAAGATGGGGCAGGTCACCCGGGCCAGTTGATCTATGAATCGCTGAAGCGCCGGACCTTTCGCCTGCACCTGCTGGATACCAGCCTAAATTCGCCAATGCGCACAGAGGGCTACATCGAAGACAACGCCCGACTTCGCCATGATGGAGGCAATCTGGCTGCCAGACTCTACCTGCTCAAGCAGACCGCGCCGAAGGTGTTAGAGCGGATTCGGTCCACGATTCGCAAGATTGTTCCGGGCTTCGATGACTTTGTGCTGGAGCCACAACGGCTGAACCCGAGAAACATTCTTCTGAACTGGAAACAGGTGGGAAGCGACTACCTTCTCGGGCCGCACCAAATTTCCGATGGCAGCCTGCGCTCAATGGCGCTGGTGACCTTGCTGTTGCAGCCCAGCAGTGAACTTCCGGACCTGATCGTGCTGGACGAGCCGGAACTGGGACTGCATCCGCATGCGGCCTCCATGCTTGCCGGGCTGATCCGAGCCACGTCTGTGAAGTCTCAGTTGCTTGTCTGCACGCAATCTCCGACGTTTGTGGATGAATTCCTGCCGGAAGAAGTGATCGTGGCCGACTCGAGAAATGGCGAGTCGCAGTTCCGTCGCCTTGCCTCAAATTCTCTGACCAACTGGCTGGAAGAATACAGCCTTGGGGAGCTGTGGCAGAAGAATGTCCTCGGCGGAGGGCCGGTGTGAACAAGGCGCTCTACGTCTTCTGTGAAGGCCGAACCGAGCAGAGTTTTTGCAGGCAAGTCCTGCAACCGACCTTCTTTCCGCATCACGATGGAGAGGTGCGTGCTGGCTCAATGACAAGCACCTTGCCACGGCGGGAGGCCACGATCGCACGGGCCAAAAAAAATCACCCCGCCGCGCGGACGCGGCGGGGTCGGACTCGCGGGAATCCATTCAACCTTCTAAATCAAAATTCGGGGAATGTCCGCTCGGAGGAGGCTGCCAGTGACAATGGCTGCGTCAAGGTGCAAGCCGCACAAAACTGAATTCAACCGAAAGCATGTATGCACTATTGATCGAGATTACTCATCCGCATCGTATTGTCGGCATCTCCCGGTGCCTGTCGCGCTTGGGGCTGCAGCAGGCGCGCGGTGACCCGTGCGGGCCGCATCCGTCGCGACCAGCCGCGTGTCATTTCACGCGGGCCTTGAAGGTCACCACGCCACCCTTGCCGCCGGAGACGGCACCATCCAGGACCCATCGCAGGATGACGCTGCCTTCGTCGTTGTCGAAGACTTCCAGGGCTCCGTTGCGGTCGCTGGTGGCACTGTCGGGAATGTACTCCAGCCGCGGAGTGAGGTTGTCGGAGATCACCACGTTGTTCACCGCCAGGTCGCCCAGGTTGTCGTAGCGGATGGTGAAGGTGATCTCATCACCGGTCTTCGCGGTCTGGCGGTCGGCCAGCTTGACGATGCGGATCTTGCCCGGACGCGCTTCCGGATCGATGCCGGTCATCTCGCTCGTCTGGAACCGGGCTTTGATCTGGCCGAGGCCGTGGGCTTCGGCCGAGATGATGGGGTACTGCACGCGGGTCCATGTGAAGGCGGCCTGAATTCCCAGGGCCAGCCGGGCCTCATCGGATTGCTTCAAAGTGCCCGTTTGCAGAAACGCGAGATCGTTGAGGGCAATGATCGTCTGTTCGTGGGTGATGATCTTGACGGGCAAGTGCATTTCGTTCCGCTGCGTCTTCGTCGTGACCATGCTGCCCCGCATCCGTGTCACGATCCGCCCGGCACTGTCCTTTTGCTCGGCATCAATGACCATCTGGCGGTTGCGCATGTTGCCGCCCCGCAGGACGACGGACGCACCGACGATCTGGTCCATGGCCACGTCTTCGTTCACGCCGCTGACGGTGGTCACCGCCGCGAACCGCGGCGCGTAGACGCAGACGGAATTTGAAGGCTTCACCCGGCGTTTTCCGCTGGAGTCCGTAAACTCCACGACGGTGTCTTCGGTCTCCAGACCGGCCATCTGGTCGCCCATGTAATGCACGGGATGGCCACGGTCGCCGCCGTCACACAAATACTCGTCGGGAAAATCCTCCAGAGTTTCGCGCAGACAGCCAGCCGGCGGGCAGGGACATTCTTCCAGACCCGAGGCACGCTCGACAAACAGCCGGGGGTTTTCCTCATCGCCGGCATCCACCGCAACCGCCACGGAGACTGTCGCGACGCCCTCAGGTTCGTCCATGCCGCTGCTGACATCGGCGGCAGCATCGTTTCGCTCGCCGGCATCCGTCTCAGCATCACTTTCGACGACTTGGTGGCCAATCGGCCTCACGGCGTAGTCGACATACGAGGTTCGGTGTTCGGTGGCTTGCTCGGGCATCGCCGCCTGGGGAGACAGTGACCGCGCACCGCAGCCAGTCAGCCCCAGCGCCAGGATCACCCCCGCGCTGACATGTCGCTGCCATGGCCCGCCGATCGCGCAGCGTGCCCACCAAGGGCGGCAGGTTGCATTGAAGGAGACCATGGGATGACTCGCGAAAGGATGGCGGCGACGTGTCGGAGGACGGTGGCTGAATGGCTTTCAGCGTGTGCGGTGAAGGCCCACTCTATCGGTCACCCACGAACTTGATGACCTTCGAGCCCACCCGGGCCTGCGGGGTTCGCCGCACGGGAGACTCTTCGGCATTGCTCTCTTCGTTGGCAACGCGTTTCGGTGCGGTCGGGCCGGTCGACCGGCTTTCGAAGGCGTCTTTCGCGGAGACCTCGGTATGCTCCACCGTCATGATGCTGGGCACGCCGCGGTCAAGGAACGGGTCTCCCCCGCCCCGCATGCGTCCGCCCTTCATGGCCGTGCTGCTGCCGGCGCAGCCCATCAGGCTCACCACCACCGCCAATGTGGACCAACGGGCAACCTGGCAAAGCCGGATCGGAAGTGCATTCTGCATGGTTCACTCCTTGGCCTGAGACGGCTTGATGGGAACGGGGAGTACTGTGACCAGATTGACACGGCCCCGGGCTACTCGGTGATGTCCAACAGCTCGTCCACGTCCGGCATTGTCTTGGAAGATGTCACGCGTGCCGGCTGCCGCGAAGCTGCGGCGTGGCTTGGTGTGGCTTTCGTCCCCTTGGCACTGGTGCGACTCACATTCGCGCGGGCCGGGGCGGTTTCAGGCAGGGAGAATTGCACTGGAGCACCCGCCCCGAAAAAGGTCACAAATCCTGGACCCTCTGGCGGCTGCCGGCCGCCGAGGCGAATGATGGCCATTGGCCGGCCGAGTTCGTCGGCTGTCACCAAGGCATCTTCCCGACGCGTGGCCCGCCGCGTTGGCGCCGAATCGCCGATCGCCCCGCCGATCGCCCGGTCCGGCTGTTCCAGGTAGATCACCTTGGTCACCATCTGGCCGCGGAGTGCCGTCCGAATCTCGTCACCGGTGAAGACCAGTGGCACGGGATACTCGGCCGCCCGTCCCGCTGGCGGATGCAGGCGGCTGATCAGCTCCACGGTCGGATAGAGGTCCACACCGGGAAAATCGTCCAGGTCGCTCAGCTTCAGCCGATAAACCGGACCTACCAGGAAGTCGGCCTGTGCCGGAGCCACCTGGGTGGGGAAGGCCGAGGCGTTCGGACCATAAAACGTCACCTGGCCGGCACAGGGAAGCTCAACCTTGATCGGCTGAAAGTACTGCTCCAAACCCGGGCGGATGGTTCCGGCCCACGCTCCGGCAATGCCCGGCGGAACTGTCTGTCGAAGCGGTGCATACCGTTCAGGCTGGGCCTGAACGGGTGCTGTCCAGATCGTCACGCAGCAGACCGGGCTGAGGACCACAAAGATGGCTCCGCTCAGGCACCGCCACCAGTTGCCGCGGACTGCGGCACACGGCATCGGTGCCGTCAGCGAGAGTGCAGAGTGTGACATGGGTGGTTCCAGCGGTTCAAGATGAAGAGTGCGGAGTGATGCCTAGAAGTGTCATCAATCCGCAGCCGTCATTTCGAAGTGAGTTGGGTGAGGGGCGAAGAATGATTTCTACTCAATCAGCAGAGTGCCAGCACTGTTCGCCATGCCAGCATCTCGACTCTGCACTTCAGCGATCGAAAATCCAAAATCGAAAATCCGTCCCGTCAGACATCCCCCGGTGGCTGGCACCGGGGGGGGATCTGACTTCCAATTCGCTCACTGGGTCATCTAATCCACAACAGGGTGATTTTCCTGATAGTGGATGTACTTGACCGGCGGTGGCATGCGGATGCCTGGCGTCTGCTTGACGTCGATCAGCATGTGGTCCACCGGGGGTGGAATCTGCTGGCGGGAGCGATTCCGCACGGTGTGTGACTTCAAACCAGCGGGAGCACCGTAGGGCAGGTGGGTTGGCCCAACCAGTCCGATCGGCGTCCCTGTCTGGGGCATGCCCCATGAAGGGGAGGCCCCCAGACCCAGCGGGCTCATGGCGGGAGTGCCGAAGCCGTTGGGAGCACCCATCATCATCGGGTGCGGGACAGCATGGACATTCTGGGGCGAACCACCGATGGGCATCGGTGCCACCTGTTCACCCTTTTCTCCGTCGACCAGGCGAATCTCGGTCATTCCGGCTGCCGTCACGAGTTTCGCGGCTTCAGGAGCGGTTCCCAGATCCTTGTTGCCGAGGCGAAGCACGGCGAGAATCGTGCCGCGGCGGTCGGCTTCATGCACCGGGTCAATCCCTGGATCGAGCCGCGTCGACACCAGCGTCTCGACACCGGCAATCGCCAGTTCCTGGTGCTTGGGGCTGGGCAGGTAGATGACCTTGGTCAGGAAGTTGTTGGCTTCCACCTGGTCGAGGTCTTCATCGGTGATCTGGACCGGCACGCCGTTGTGGGCCAGGTACGCATCCGTCTCGGGGTGCGTCGGGTACACTTGGAGCGTGGGGTACAGGGTCACGGCTTCACGGTTCGGCAGGTTGCTGAGGGTCAGGCGGTACGTGGCTCCCTGCTGGAAGTCGTACTTGGCCGGAGCCACGAGCTGATTGGTGGCGAATCCGCCGCCAATCTGCCAGCCGATGACCGTGCCCTCAGGTCCAACAAAGCGAACCTGGGTGGTGGTTGTTTCGAACGACCGGCCGTAGCCGCCACCGCCACCCGGCCCCATGAAGGGGCCAGGAGGACACCCGGGTCCGCCCATTCCGCCCATGCCTGGTCCGCCCACGCCGCCCATCATGTTCAGGACGCCTGGGCCTGGCCCATCAACCATCGGTCCGGGCCGAACCAGTTGTTCGGCAGGCGGCGCGAAATAGTGTGCCCCGGCCGGACGGTGACCATTCGGATTGCGATGGTAGTTGGCCAGTTGAATGTCCGAACCACCGGGTCCGGCCACTGCTGGCCCGGGTCCCGCAGGACCTTCCAGGGTGTTGGATGCGTCGTACACACCCGACCGACACCCCACGCATACGGCAACAAGTGTTGCCACCGCTAAGAGATAACACTTCATTGCGACCCCCCCTGTGGGTACTACGGGCTCCGACTGAATCACGTGGTTGAGGACAGCGTGAACGCCACGATCGTTGCGGCTTCCCTCGGCGTTTCGTCGCCGCGTGCCCTTCGACCGGAGAATGCTCATTGATTGCCGTCGACCTGACCGATTCGAAATGGTTACAATCCCGCCGCCTGTCGATGTCCAAAGATCGCGTCTGGAGACTGATCCCCAGCGTGCCTTTGGGTTTGAACGCCTGTCTTTGTCCAACGAAACCCTCTTTGGGACCGTAGTGAAGCAAAGCCCTGTTCAGACCATCGCTTGCGTGAACCAACCATTGCCAAATCGTTACAACCATCATTTTCGGAATAAGCGGGCTTGACTCTTTGGTAAATCCCGCATCATCGGAACAGCATGAAGAATCTTCCCACTTTCACAGTTGCCTTAAGTTCTTTATCGCTGGTGGCCTACATTTTTCTTGCAGCTCCCGTGAGCCGCGGACGAGTGACAGCCGGTCAGCCCGACCCGGCCGCAGCGCCACCTCCGGCTGCTGCCCCCGCCGAGGCGGCGAAACCGCCCGCCGAGGCGGCAAAGCCCCCGGCCGAGGCTGCCGCAGAAGCCGCAACTCCAGCGGCGAAAACGGGTTCCACGCGGGCGATGCCGAACCCCGGGGCGCACGACGAACTTAAAAAGGCGCGGGAGAAACTTCGAAAGATCAGCTCCATCCGCGCGCAGGTGGTCCAGCAGGTCAATGTCTTCGAACTCGGGTTTACCGGTCGCGGTCGCTATCTGCAGGCACCCGACCACAAAATGCGGTACGAATTAAAGATTGAGCTGCCGCAGACCGTGGGGACATTCGAGGAGGTTTCTGACGGAAACATCCTCTACTCGCGCCACGAAATTCGCCCGTTGCCATCCAAGGTGGAGAAGACGTCTGCAAAGGTGGTGGAGGCCGACAAGGAGGCTTCCAAAGAGGCGAAATCCAAAGTGAAGGCCAGCGATCCACAGACCCAGGTGATGGTCACCCGCAAAAACGTCAAGAAAATCCTGGATGAAGCCGCGCGGCATCCAGACGCTTCGGTCAAAAATTCTCTGACAGTCGACTTGGGACTCGGCGGCGTCGCGGCTCTTTTGGGCGCGATTGAACGGGCGATGAAGTTCAACGCCATGAAGACCGAAACCCTGCGCGGCCATCCCGTCGTGGTCATCGAAGGCACGTGGACCGCCGACCAACTGACCACGTGGCTCGGAAAAGACGCGCCGCGTGGCACACCGCTGCCTTCGTCAATTCCTGACATCGGCCGCCTGTACCTCGACGCCGAAACCGGCTTCCCCCATCGCTTGATGTATTTGAAGCGCGTTCCCGACCGTGCCGTGCTGCGTTCCATGCTCCAGCTCGATTTCCTGGACGTGACGCTCAATGAGACGATCGACCCCAAGGAGTTCGTGTTTGCAGGCGGGGGTGATGCCGACACCGTCGACCTCACCCAGGATATCCTGAATCAGTTGGCCGCCCCGGAACCGCAGGCACAGCCCGAGACAGATCCGGGAGTGCCAGGAGTGCCGTGAGCGGGATTTTCGATTGCTGATTTTCGATTGGGGGTCACGCAGGACTGCAGAGTTCTTCGCGCCCTGACACGGGCTTGAAACTCGAAGCTGTCCACGCCAGAATCGCTGTCAGATTGTGGTCCTGAGGCCTCTAAAGAACCTGCAACTGCGATGGCTGAAGAAAAATTCGACGCGCGGCGCGACAAGCTCGTGATGGAAACCCGGACCTTCTGGGATCCAGAACTGCAAAAACTGAGCGATGTCGACAAGCAGTGGCTCGCCCGCGCGGTGCATGCCTCACCCGACAAGGCCGCCAAGCTCTCCTACGAACGTTCACACACCGGTTTCGTGCGGGAGATCACGGTGACGGTGGCTGATGTCGCCCGGTTGTATCAGGAACGCGCCGCGCACTGAGCCTGCTTATTCGAGCACGGCCGGATCGACATCGTGGGCAATGCAGGCGACGCAATCGCCCTGCGCCACGAGGGTCGGGGCGCGGGTGGCGATCAGCACGCCCGCAGTGGGGGCGATGATGGGCACCGGCTCGCGGTCCGGTCGTTCGAGGAAGTGAATCTGACCGACGGCTTGGCCGGCAGCCACGTCGGCCCCCAGATCCACCAGGGTTTCATGAATCCCCGACTCCGGGGCAAACCGGTAGTCTTCGCGGTTCAGGGCCTGCACCCAGCGGGTTGGTGGCAGTCCGCGTGCGGCGCGGGAGCTGACTTCGCCCTTCAGGATGCCAAAGTGCCGCAGGACATTGGCCAGGCCAGACTGGGTCAGGCGGTTGACGGCGGCTGTCACCGCTTCGCCACCGCCGAGTTCCGTGGTGATCACGATTTTTCCCTGCCGCTCGGCTTCGACGGGCAATAGCCCCGAACCGGCGACATCCGCATACAGGAAGGCGAAGTCGGAGCCCCAGGCCAGAGTGCCCGCCGCCATTTTCCGCCGCTGGTCCCGGTCGGGCAGCAGGTGCATGTGGGCACAGGGATAAAAGTCGACACTGCGTCCGCCGGTGTGCATGTCGATGACGATGTCCGCCTTGGGGAACAGCACCGACGACACATAGTGTGCGATGACTTCGGTGACGGTTCCTTCCGGCTTGCCCGGAAAGGCCCGGTTCATGTTGCGGCCGTCAATCGGCGAGAGCCGGGTACTGGTGCGGACCGCCGGCGAATTCAACGCCGGCACCAAAATCAGCCGCCCTTTCAGATCTGTCGCCTGCAGCGAACGCATCAGCTTGAGGATCGCGATCGGCCCCGGATACTCATCGCCATGGTTGCCTCCCAGCACCAATGCCGTCGGTCCCGGCCCGCCATTGATGACCCCGATCGGGACTGGAATGTAGGCCCAGCCACCCAGGTTGTACGACCAGGGAACCTCCAACTGCCCCAGTTGCTTGCCAGGAAGATCGTAATCGATGGAGGTGTGGATGGGGTTGTCGCTCATGAATCCCTGTGAATCTGTCAGTCTAAGTTTCTGTGAGGATCGCTCAGCGTCATTGCCGAGTTCCGCCGGTGCCGGGGTCCGATTGGCATCTTGAGGTGTCCGACAAAAGCCTATTTCAAATCTCAAATTTCACATTTCACAGTCTGTTCAGCCACACCGAACTGTCGACTGAGCTTCAATTGCGCGAACGTAACTGTTGCCCCACAGTGTGGATGCTGCGACAAAGTATTTTACTGTGAAATTTGAAATCTGAAATTCCATGAAACTGAGACGCCCGACTTTTGTCGGAAACGTCAAATCTGAAATCTGAAATTGCGTTGAAACCAACAAATGGACTTTTGTCGGACACGTCAAATTTGAAATCACGTTGAACCCGGCGATTGGACATTTGTCGGACGCGTACCTCTTAAGTTGTTGCTGTCGTCGCGGGTGGCCGCATCGTAGCCTTGAACCCAGGCGATTGCATCAAACTACGGCGCGCGTTCCAAGATGCTCACATAGTTGGCGACGGCCGCGCCGCCCATGTTGAACACGCCAGCCAGCTTCGCGTCAGGGATCTGCATCGCACCCGCTTCGCCCATGAGCTGCAGGCAGGCCATGACATGCATCGAGACACCCGTCGCGCCGATCGGGTGGCCCTTCGATTTCAAACCGCCGGACGGATTGACGGGCAGCTTGCCGTCCTTTTGAGCCCAGCCCTCCTGCACCACGCGATGCCCCTGGCCGGGAGGCACCCAGCCCATCGCCTCGTACTCCATCAGTTCGGCAATGGTGAAGCAGTCGTGTGTCTCCACCAGGTCGAGATCATCCAGTGTCACGCCGGCGTTGCGCAGCGCGGTGGACCAGGCGCGGGCGGCACCGGCAAACGCCAGGGGGTCACGGCGGCTGAGCGGCAGAATGTCGTTGGCGTGCGCGCGGCTGCGAAAGGCAATGCGCCGGGCCATGCTGCGGGCAGTCTCGGCATCGGCCAGCACCAGGGCCGCCGCACCGTCAGAAATCAAGGAGCAGTCGGTCCGCCGCAGGGGCTCGACAACATAGGGGTTCTTGTCGGAGACCGTGTTGCAGAATTCGAATCCCAGATCCTTGCGGATCTGCGCGTAGGGGTTGGCCACACCGTTCTTGTGGTTCTTGGCGGCGATCATCGCCAACTCGCGGCTTTTGTCGCCATGCCGCTCGAAGTACTGCCTGGCGATCCCTCCGAAAATTCCCGCAAAGCCCGCCGGTCCGGCCTCCTCCTTGTGATAGCTGGCGCACAGCAGCACGTTGCCGACTTCCCCGGTGGGCGTCGCCGTCATCTTTTCGGCCCCGACCACCAGCGCCACTTTCCCGCGTCCGGCCGCGATGAAATCCATCGCGGTGTAGATCGCCGCCGAACCGGTGGCACAGGCGTTCTCGGTGCGCATGGCGGGAACGCTCGCGAGTCTCTGGTCAGCCAACGCGACCAGCGCCGCTTCAAACCCCTGCCGCGAAAAGCCGTTGTTCATCACCCCGACAAAGATGCCGTCAACATCCGTGGATTCCACGCCAGCGTGCCGCAGCGCGTCCAGGCTCACGTGGCTCATCAGCGATTCGACATCGGGGTCCTCCCGCTTGCCAAACGGAATGTGCGACCAGCCAATAATCTGCGGTTGATTCAACATGCTGCTGACTCCGTGGGGGCTGTGGTCAACCACGATCCAGGGATCATGGCGGCGGTTCGACCAGTTCAATTATACCCCACTGGTCCCAGGTCTGCGCGTCGACCGACCCGCGCCTCCGCGCCTCACATTGTGCGGATTCTTATGGTTGGGCCAAACTTTTCTTTGACAGCCGTCCGCGCCGACCGCTAGCCTGCAAGAAATGGAGCCACGCGGGCGGAGGTTGAACATGCGAGCGGTGAAGAATCTGTTGATGTCGGCAATCGTGGTCGGATTCGGGGCGGCCGGAGCCATTCACGCCGAGGAGCCACCAGCACTGCTGATCGTGGCTGCGCCTGAAAGCGCCCCGGAGCCAGCCGCAGCGGCACCGGTGGAACCCGCTCCCGCCCCCTTGGTCGCGCCGCCGCCTGCTCCGGCCGCCCAGCCGGAGTCCACAACTCCGCCTCAAGCCGCACCGCAACCGGCGGCGACCCCGCGGGAAGAGACTTTTGTCTCTCCCGGCTGGACCATCACCGTGCGGCCGGGCTGCGAATCGGGCTGTGCCACGCCGGCGGTCCCCGGACCATCTCGGTTGACCTACGAACAAGCCTACGCTTCGATTCCGTTCCGTCGTGCCGAGTACGAAGCCAATCCCGGATACCGGCACGATGCGGCCATGGAACTGCTGTTTGGCGCGATGCGGCCGACGACCGTAGTCCGCCAACCGGCCCCGATGACCTACAGCCCGTCCGACTTCTGGACCCACCGCCTGGGACTCGACCGCCGGCAGTTCACTCCATGGTATCTGCAGAACTGGCAGACCCAGCCGTTGCCCAGGCTGCTGTATTATTAGCATCGCCAGTGGGCCAAGGTCGACTGTTTGAGAGGACGCCGGATCTGTTGATTGTTGTGACCAACTTTGGCACAACAGTCGAAAATCTGCCGGTTCTTCGCGGTCGAATGCTCCATGCCGCCTGCCGCTGCCAGCCCTGACCTGCGCAATTACCCGGAGCGGTATCATGTCACCGTCCGGCAGTGCCTGCGGGCATCCTTGTGGGCCATGGGCGTCACGGGACTGGTCGCGCTGACTCTGGATCTGGCGGCCGTCTTTGCGAATGGTCCCCTGTTCCTGGCGGCGCTGGCGAGCGCGGTGTTCCTTGTGTTTGGCCTGCTGGCCTCAGTGGGGGCGATGATCGACTGCCGGACGGCGCGAGTCATGCCGTACTTCCGCCGGCATGTGGGCGAGATCGACACATTTCTGGCAGGCGAAGCGCTGGCCCGCCATCTGCCTTTTTTGGACGACCTCGCCGCACGCTGCGACCTTCCACCATTGTCCGCATTTGGATTCGCCGACGATTTGAACGGTGAAACACTCACGTGGCACAACCCCTCAGAGGGACTGCGAACCGTGCTGAGGCTGCGGAACAGCCTGCAGGAGCTGCCGGAGGACGTCTTGGATCATCTTGCAGTCCTCGAAGATCTGCAAAAATTGGAGCAGGCTTTGCAGCGGGCCGAAGCGCAGGACATCCCCTTTTGCCTGCTATTTCGCCACGGCAACACCACCAGCGGACATGAGTGGTCCGTGCGGCAGGGGACTGCCTTTTAGCGGCTTTTAGCGATCGATTCGTTCAAGTGTCAATCAGTTTGATCTGCGTTTCGACCAGCGCGGGATCGTTGAGCGTGGGGTTGTCACCAATCCACAACCGCACGCGGGCCTCCGGTGGGTGATCGGGACGAACGGGGATTTTGGCGGCTTCTTCGCTGCCGTTGAGATTCTTGCGACGGTCAATCGAGCGGCCAAAGTCCATCAAATCCACGTTGGATGCCCCGTCGCGGACATCCAGTTTCCAAGACGTGGTGTCGAAGGCATGGCGCGTGATGTAGATCGTCAAATCATTTGTGCCCGGGTGCTGCACGATGCCCGCATAGCGCCCCTGGTGTTCACCGACCCACAGGACTTTGTCACCCTTTCCCAGCCGATTGTTGATCCACTGCTGCGGAGATTCGAACCGCAGGTAGGAGAGCCACCAGAGGACGATGCAAACCGCACATCCACCGATCACGCCCAGCTTCAGTCGTCGCATGTCGCTTCCCATGGAATAATGGCCGAAAACCCGTCAATGATGATTGCCGTGTGACTACGGGCGCGTGATCGTTTCATGCAGGTTGAGCAGCACGCGGGCAATTGTCGTCCAGGCGGCCACTTCCGCGGGATCGAGATCCTTGGCGGCAGGCCGGGCGCCCACCGCGAGCAATGCCTGCCGGGCCTTTTCGTCCGTCTGATATTGGGCCAGATGCTTCTCATACAAGGGGCGCAGCACCTCGAGTTCCTGCGGCCTGGCCGCACGTGAGAGCGCGGTCTGGAAGGCGTATTGGATCCGGCTGGTCACATCCGCTCCCCCTTCGCGGACGATCCGTTCCGCAAAGATCCGGGCGGCCTCGACATAGCTGGGATCATTCAGCAACACCAGTGCCTGCAGCGGCGTGTTGGACCGCGCGCGTTCAATCGTGCATTCTTCCCGGCTGGGGGCGTCGAAGGCCGCCAGGCTGGGATGCAGGTAAGTCCGGCACCAGTATGTGTAGACGCCACGGCGGTACAGGTTCTCGCCGGTGTCCGCCTGATATTCACGCACGGGGAAATTCAGATGCGACCAATAGCCAGCCGGCTGATACGGCTTGGCACTGGGGCCGTACAGTTTTTCAACGAGCAGTCCGCTGATCGACAGGGCGTTGTCGCGAACCATCTCGGCGTCCAGACGGAACCGCCCCTGGCGGGCGAGCCACTGGTTGTAGGGGTCGACCTGCTTCAAGTCGTCGCTGGCATTCGACGCCTGCCGATACGCTCCAGACAGGAGTATCTGCCGAAAGGAGCGTTTGACATCCCAGCCGTGATTGGCGAAGTCCAGCGCCAGCCAGTCGAGCAGTTCCGGATGGGTGGGCGGCGTGCCCTGCGAGCCAAAGTCATCCAGCGTCTTCACCAGGCCCTGTCCGAAGGCGATCTTCCACAGGCGGTTCACAAACACCCGCGCCGTGAGCGGATTGTCGGACGAGACGATCCACCGTGCCAAATCCAGCCTGTTCGCCCGCTCTCCCTCGGTTTTCAGCGTGGCCAGGAAGGAGGGCACGCCCGGCTTGACCTCTTCTCCCGACTCGTCGAGCCAGTTGCCGCGGGGCAGGACGCGGATCATCCGCGGAGCCATCGACACCGTCACCAGCGTCTTCCGGAAGGACTTTTTGAGGGCGTCAATGTTTTGGTCGAATTCGGCCAGTTGCCCCCGCACTTCGGCCAATGCCGGAGCGATGCCGCGGTAGTGCTTGGCCAGCAGCAGTTGCTGTTCGGCAGTGCGCTTTTCGGCTTCGGTTCGCAGCGCGGCAACCAAGGCGTCAGGGAAAGCGAAGTCGGACAGCGTCGGCTTCTCCTCGCTTGTCACTGCGACGCGGAAACGGCCGATGTTGTGCTTCGGATAGGGCGACTCATGCTTGAGGCGCAGCACGAATGTCACTGATGGACCGGCGGCCAGCGGCTTCTCGAACACAAACACCGCCTTATGGTCGGCCTTCTTCACATGCCCGTCGACCGCCCAGCCAGTGTCGGGCTTGTTGTCGATGGCGTTGCTGGCCGGATGTCCCACCTGCTCGAAATCCGACAGTGCCGAAACCAGTTTGACGGGGACCGGCGTGGCTTCGGGAGTGGCGATGACCTCGACACTGACATCCGTCACCACAAAATTGCCGTTCGCCCGCGACAGGCTGCCATCGGCCAGGCTGGGGTGCATCAGAGTTTCCAGCCGCAGCCCCGTGACCTGCGGCCGGTTCGTGGTCAGCGTCACGGTGTAGGTGTCTTTGTCCGGGTTCTCACCGGAGGCCAGCACCGAGTTGTCGTCTTGAATTGTCAGCGTCTGCTTCCCCGCGCTCTCCAGTTTTGCCGGCTTCACAACCTGCCAGCCCCGCGGAGCGGAGGCCAGTTCGACGAGTGTCTGCTGCTCCCAGACACGCTGCGCCGCTTCCAATTCCGGCGTACTCGTTTCCATCGCTTTCCGGAAAGGCGTGGCTCGCTCCTGCAGTTGAGCGAGTTCCTGTTCCTGCTCGGGCGTCGGCTCTGCAGTCGGATCCTGCAATCCCACCGGCTTCTCCTGCACATCGGCGAAGAACGCCTCCATGCGGTAGAAGTCGCGGGTTAGAAACGGGTCGTATTTGTGATCGTGACATTCGCAGCAGCCCATCGTGGAACCGAGCCACACCGAGGAGACGTTGCGGACGCGGTCGGCGGCATACTTCGCCATGTACTCCTTCGCCTGGGCACCGCCTTCGGCGGTGGTCATCAGCAGGCGGTTGTAGCCCGAGGCGATCTTGGTCTGCGTGGTGACTTCCGGCAGCAGGTCGCCGGCAAGCTGTTCGACCGTAAAGCGATCAAACGGCATGTTGTCATTGAAGGCGCGGATCACATAGTCGCGGAACAGGTCGACGTCCTGATGATTGTCGCCATGGATGCCGTTCGTGTCGGCATAGCGGACAAAATCGAGCCACATCATCGCCATCCGCTCGCCAAACCGGGGCGAAGCCAGCAGCCGGTCCACCACCTTTTCATAGGCATCGGGCGACTTGTCATTCACAAACTCCGCCACCTCTTTTGGCGTGGGTGGCAGCCCAGCCACATCAAACGACAGCCGCCGCAGCAGGGTGACCCGGTCGGCCTCGGCCGCATGCTTGAGCCCCTTCTGCTCCAGCGTCCGCAGCACGAATTGATCGATGGGGCTGTGAACGAACTGGGGCTCATGCGACTCCGGCACCCGTGGCTCAGTCAGCGGCTGATAGGCCCAATGCTCCTTCCACTCGGCCCCCTGCGCGATCCACAAGCGCAGGGTTTCAATCTGCGCTGGCGTCAACTTCTTCTTGCCGGAATCGGCGGGGGGCATCTGTTCGACTTCGTCGGTCGAAGTGATTCGCAGGAACAGTTCGCTTTGCTCGGGCTTACCAGGCATGACGGCGGCTGAGCCACGCCGGTCGCGAAACGCCTCGGCCTTCTGGTCGAGCCGCAGTTCCGCCTTGCGGGCCTTCTCGTCGGGGCCATGGCACGTGAAGCAGGTCTCCGACAGGATCGGGCGGATTTCCCGGTTGAAGTCGATCTTCCGTGCCGCGGCGGGCGGAGCCTCAGCGGCCTGGAGCAGCCACGCGGCACTGCACAGCAGGCCGATCAGCAACAGTCGAAGCATCAGATTCATCAGGGGGACCTCGGCAATGTTCAAAACTCCGCGTCAGGCGAAACGCCGTGCCCTACAGTTTGGCAGGGGAAAGTAAGGAGAACAAGAATCAGCATCCAGTTGCCTGGTGCCGGGCCTGGTATCTGATGTCCGCGGCAAATATTGGATCGAACCTTATGCAGCCCCAACGGCAGCGTAGACCTTGCCCCGGGTGGTCAACCAATCCAGGTCGCCCCGCTCGGCGTGTTCCTTGACCTCACGAAGGAACTGAACGGTTTCCGCTTCGTAGCACGGCTCGGTCGGGTCATCGACGGGAATGACCATCTCAACCTCAACCGCGACCACATACTTTTCGCTCTGAACCAGCCGTGTCCGCTTGATTCGCTCTCCGGGAATCCGCATCGTTACCCTCTGTCGAAGAAATGGACGGTTACGAGTTTGGCGACACCACTATGCCGCAGATGCGACCAAACGGCCTTGAATTCGGTACCGTCAGGCAACGACTCGCGTACTTCAATGGTTGGGTTGGGCGTTGCATCCAATCGCTCTACGATCAAGTCGCCGTCCTCCAGACCAGCAATCACTTGCCACTCCATGATACCGCGCTCTTCCAGTCGCTCAGAAGCATGTTGCCCGACGACGTATTTTTCGTCGAAGACAAGTTGTCGAATCGTGTCGAATAATAGTCCCATCGACCGACCTCTTTAGGCAACATTCCACCCAAACCTCGCTGGCGAAGTGGTACCATCATAGAGAAAATGATCGAGTTCATGCCAAAGCGAGTCAACTGCTGCTCGAATCTGACCAGGATCTCGGGGCTTCGCCGAAGTGGGCGGCGTGATTCCTCTCCAAACAGTCCAACAGTCCAGAGAGGACAGTATCCAACAACCTCCTCAATCCTGTAAATTGTGGAGTGCCCGTGTCGCCGCGGAATACCGAGATCAGGCCGAGGGACAGGACATTTCAACTTACGCAACGAGGACGAGGATGAGTCGCGTCACCGAGAACTATGAGCGAGCCCGCAATTCTCTGGCAGGGGGCGTCTCATCATCGACGCGGCTCAACAAGGCGATTGGCCATCCCATGTACATCTCGCGGGCCGCCGGCTGCAAGGTGTGGGACCTCGATGGGAAGCCGTATTATGACCTCTGTTGCAGCCACGGCGCGACGCTGCTGGGCCACGGCGACCCACGGGTGACGGCGGCGGTGCAGGAGGCGTTGCTCAACGGCGCGCCGTGTTCGTACGAGAACGAACGGCATGCCGAACTGGCAGAACTGCTGTGCGAGACGATTCCCTGCTTCGAACGGGTGCGGTTCACGGGCTCCGGGACCGAAGCCACGATGCACACCATCCGGCTGGCCCGCGCCTTCACCAAGCGCACGAAGATTTTGAAGATTGAAGGCAACTTTCACGGCTATCACGACCAGGTGATGTACGCCATTGGTTCGCCCCCCACTGCACTTGCCGCCGATGCACCCACCAGTGCCTGGCCGGCGTCCTCCGGGATGACACCGGGCCTGGATCAGCAGCTCATCCTGGTGCCGTACGATCGGGCGGACCTGCTGGCCGATGCGATTCAGAAGCACGCCCACGAGCTGGCGGCGGTGATCTGCGAGCCGGTGTTTTTCAATGCTGGCTGCATTCTGCCCTCCGACGAATTCGTCCGGGTGATGCGGGATGAGACGCAAAAGCATGGCATTCTGCTGATTTTCGACGAAGTCCAGTCGGCGTTCCGGATGGGACCCGGCGGAGCCCAGGAATACCTGGGTGTCACACCGGACCTCTGTACCGTGGGGAAGGCGGTCGGCGGTGGCTACCCCTTGAGCGTGTTCGGTGGCCGGGCCGATGTCATGGCAAAGCTGATGCCCCAGGGCGATTGTCAGCACAGCGGCACGTACAATGGGCACCCGGTGATCGTGGCGGCGGCGATCGCGGCGATTCGTGCCTATCGGGAACCCGGTTTCTACGACCATATCTTCGCCATCGCCAAGCAACTCTACGATGGCATGAACCGCGTCTTCAGTGAGAACGGAGTTCCGGGAAAGGTGCTGGGGCTGGGTGCCCGGTTTGGCATCTATTTTGGGGTCGAGGGTGAGCCACACAGTTTTAGAGATGCCCTGCCGCACAACAAGCCGCTGATGCTCAAGTTCATCGCCGAATCGATCGCCAATGGGGTGTACTTCCACGACTACGGCGGCGGAGCCTGCCATCACGGTTTCGCCGCGGCGACGACCGCGGACGACGTGGGGGAGATCCTGCAGCGGTTGAACACCGCGGTGCGGGCGATCGCGATGTAGGGAGCGATGCGATGCGACTGCTCGGTTACTTTCTGGGAGCCTTGGGCGTGATGGGGATGGGACTCCTGCTGCTGGGAGCCGCCACTCCATTCCAACTCACCTGGAGTCGCGGTTACTCATTCCAATCCGTGCAGCTTGCCGGCTGGGATCTCTTGATCCATTTCGCCCATCCAACGCTTCCCGCAGGAAGCTTTGTGGCCATCCCATGGCTGGTTCCGATCATTGTGTTGGTGCTATTGGCCTGTGCGTGGGGATGCTTGAACGTCGAATCCCACGGCCGCATTTCGCGGCAATGATCGGCAAAGTGCCGGGGCTGCGGGCTGTGGCTTTGGTTTCAGCCGAAGTGCGTCCGAAATGCCGGCCGCAAGCCGTTGGTGAACGGCCCCTTCAGGGCCGACGGTTCTGATACGGACCATTCCCAGGCCGTCGGCGGCTCCGCCGCCTTTGGCCTGGGCTGACAGAAACGGCCCTTCAGGCCGGAATCGGTCTGGCAGGACCAGCGTGACAACTAAATGTCGAAAATAATATTTCACCTTGACATTAAATCACCACAGAAGTACAGTACTGTTTGTATGTATATCATGACATGTTAAAGGCGAATGGCGATGAATTGCCAACCAACGAACGCGGCGGAGGCGGTACAGCGCGTGGCTCAGGCGGGAAGTGGGATGCCAGAGACGAAGGGGCGGGCGCGGAAGCCGCGGAGCGACTGCAAGGTTTCCGAGCCGGATTTGTATGCGGCCATTGTGTTGCACCTGGGTGTCCTGAAATATGTCGCGCTGGCGGTGGGGCTCAGGCGGTGGAACGTGTACCGGCGGATTGCCCGCAATCCCCAATTGCAAACCGTCCTGGAGGCGGCGCGGGCGGTCGTGGTCAGCGTGGCTTGGAAACAGTTCGACAAGGCGCTGGCGGCGAAGGCCCCCTGGGCGATCATGTTCTTGATCAGCCGCGATGAAGGGTTGCCCGCGTCTTCTTATGAGCCACGGGAGGCTGGGGTGGCCACAACGGCTGAGTCCAAGACTCCCCAGGAAATTGAGCCACAGCCGGAACTGGCGAATGCCTCGACGTTGAAGCTCGTCCAGGCTTTGGAGCGCGGGGAGCGATGGGCCATCAAATATTGTCTGAGTCACCTGGAACCGGATGGACAGTGCGGCATCAACCGCTTGCGCCGGCGGGTCGAAGAATCGGACGAGGGCGAGGAGGAACCGGAGGTGGAAGAGACTGCCAGCGAGATGGAAGTCTTGGAGGATCCGGAGAAGATCCATGATTACGAACTGGCGACCAAGTACGTCGTCGCCAATTACGGGCTGCTGTCGGGGCGACTTGAACTGCCGCCTGCGCCCCCTGTCGCGAAGGCGGGTCCTACCGCGCCCCCGAGCGGTGTTTCCGCAGCCACCGCGCCCTCCGTCGTGCAATCAGAACGGGTGGTGCTGACCCTGAAGCGGCCCGATGCCA